>JAGZOA010000031.1:0-18927 GCA_018363335.1 Parahaemophilus parainfluenzae
CAATATTGCATCCCAAGCGGTTAAAGCCTCTTTCTCACTGAGTGGCGAACCCTTGGTATTTTTCTCATTGGCACCGAAAGTCATCTTAAATCTCACACTACCATCATCTTTTTCCCAGATAAATAGATACCGTTTTCCCTGCCATTTCACCAATTTTTCATTACCCGCCATACCATTAATATCGCGTTTTCCTTTGCGGATGGTGCTGTATTTCGCCCACGAGAAGAGTTTATCCAAAGCACTATCTTTAGTGAAAAGATCGCGTTCTAATAGCGGTTTATCACCTTCCTCCAAAGATCCACCCGTCGTTAGCTCGGCATAAACGCCTTTATAGTCTTTAATTTTGATGCCCGCACTACCAAAAAACGCCTCAGTTCCCTTATCGGCAATAAATCCTTCTGTTAAACAGACACCTTGTTGCTGTGGCATTTCAGTATCTTTACGATCTCTCAGCTTGTCGAAAAAATCATTCCGTATACGCCTAATAGCTTCATCTGCTTTACTTTTTTCCAGTTGCTTAAGGTTTGGGGGAGCTTTGCCGTTAACAGGCATAATGCTTGAAAGGGTTTGAATGGAATAGGCATCATTCTTGCCTAACTTGAAATAGAAATTGACATAATAGATCATGCCTTTTAGATGCTTTGACACCGAGTGTTCCCATGAACCAGGAGCCTGTGTGACCATCGCTATCGCTTTATTAGGAATAACCGTGCGGTTTTCTATAAAACTCTCGTTTCCGTTATATCCTTTTTCTTTAACCTCTAATACGGATTCTACTTTCAGATTCCAATAATCTGGTCGCACTCTTATCTGCCAACCATTGTATTTGAGCCAGCCCGTCCCACTTATACGGTTAGATGGTAAGTTAATTTGGTAACGCCCACTACAAAATGGCTGCTCAGTCCAATACGTTGCCGCATTTTGAGCATAGTTGCTTGCTGTATTTTCTACTGCTGAGTGGGTTTGGGGATGTTGACTGCAAGAAGACAACATAACACTAGTCAAAACAGTGATATAAAACATCAATCTAGAAATTTTCATCTTTGGCATGTGAGCTCTTCCTTACTGTAAATTTGAGAATGCTAAATAATATGGAAATTCTGCTAACACTTTTCTTTCCATATTGATCTTAATAGATGAGTTTACACGCTTTTAGTGTAAGGTGCAACTTTACACTATTCAGGAGGAGGTTAATTAAAAGGAGATTCAATACATTTTAGAGAGAATAAAAGGCCTTTTGACATTTCAAAAGACCTTTTTCACGCCAAAGTGCGGGCAGATTTTCATTTACTAAATACAATAATCTTCTTTTAATAAGTGACGATAGGCGTAAAGATAAGATGCGCCAACAAATGCCGCGCCACCAGTGACATTGCCTAAAAAGACAGGAATCATATTGAAGAAGAATTGGCTCCAAGTCACATTAGCACCAGCAAAAATCCCGGCAGGAATAATAAACATATTGGCGACAAAGTGCTGTAATCCGATAAGCACAAAAATCATCACAGGGAACCATATGGCGAGAATACGACCAGAGGTTTGTTTGGCGCCAAAATAGAACCAAATACCCATGCAGACCATCCAGTTACAGGCAATAGCAGAAATAAAGGCGCGACCAAAATCCATTTGCACTTTAGCCTCGGCAATCGCGATGGTTTTAGCGGCAGCAGTACCTTCTGATAAACCGACATAATGCCCTAAGAAATAGGCCATAAACAGCGCACCGAGCAGGTTGCCCAAACTCACGACAATCCAGTTACGAAATAATTTTTTTAAGCTTACTCTTTTGGTTAAACGACCTAATGCCATCATCATCATGTTTCCCGTGGCTAATTCACCACCACCGATTAATATACAAATCAAACAAATAGGAAACACAGCCGCACCAAGTAATGTCGCCAGCCCTCCCCACTCAGGAGGAATACCACTCACGACTTTTAAATAGGCCATATAACCAAAACTCACATAGCCGCCACCTAAAAAACTTAAAATAGAGAGTGTTTTTAGGTGTCCTTGCGACTTAGCATAACTTTTATCAATAACATCTTGTAAGATTTCGTGGGGATAAAGATCGCGATGCTGCATAGTTGTACCTCTAGTTAAAATAAGACGGTAAAAATGTAGCAAAGCACATAGCAAAACCGAAAGAATTGTTAAATATATGTACTGATTTTTAGTTATAACGAAATTGAATAATAATCCGAACCTAAAATTAGGTGTCTAGGTTCTTTTTTTGAGGGCAAAGTGCGGTCGGTGGGAACAATATCGCCCAAGTTAGAAACGGTATAAGTAAACATCGTCTGTTACATTTTTCTATAAATCAAAATCCGCGTAAATTCAGTCGGGTAGTCCAATCTGAATGTCGTACCGGGTGAATGGTAGAGACGAAATTCAATGGTAACGTTAGGGTATTTATCGATAGAAAATTCATAGGAAGTGAAAAAATATGTGGTTTCATCAAAAACTCTTTTCAATGTTTCTGATTTTTCTTCACTTTTTTTAAGATTCAGATGAAAGTATTTTGTCAATTCATCTTTGTCAAATAGGATATTTATTGAACCTTCGCTTTCATCCCAATAGAGATTAAGTTTCGTATTTTGTTTTAACTCTTTAGGTACAACCAAATGAACTTTTGATTTTTCCAAAGTGTAGCTTGTATAACCGTTTTTCATGTTTGTATGAGTAAGAACCTTGATATTCCTACGTTTATATTGCAATGAATCAGGATCAACAGATTGTTTTTTCTCCATAATTTCAGATGCCATATCAATCATTTCTGCTAAATAGGCTTTTTCCAATTGGATTTCTGTTTGTGTCATGGAAAATATATTTTTCGAATAGAACAATAAAAAAATAACAGATAATTTCGAAAGAATTTGTTTAAAATTTTCCATATATTCTTACTCCTGAAGATGTTCAGAGGAAATAAAGCAAACAAAGATACATCGTGTTCTTTTTTCTGGTTCTAGTAATGTTGCTTATCTAAGATATGTTCTCCTTGATATTTATACTATTTTCCAGTATTCAAATAAAGATATATTAGATTCGGATGCGGTGCAATAAATTGAATATTTATTGTGTCTTAGTGCTTGAGCGAGATAAGACGCACGAATAATTGATGTCAAAATGAGAGATAAAAAAGAGGCCTTTCAATGAAAGGTCTCTCTTCGTATTGATAATCTTGTATTAATACAATTTAGAATGGAATGTTATCATCAAATGCGTCCATTGGTGGCTCAGCTTGTGGCGCTGGCGCAGATTGTGCTGGACGAGATTGATAGCTTGGTTGTGGTGCTGATTGTGCAGGTGTATAACCGCCCATCTCTTGATTACGACCACCTAACATTTGTAAGTTATCACCTTGGATTTCAGTGGTGTAACGATCTTGGCCGTTGTTATCTTGCCATTTACGGGTTTTTAAACGACCTTCAACATAAACTTGTGAACCTTTGCGTAAGTATTGCCCCGCAATTTCTGCTAAACGACGATATAACACGATACGGTGCCATTCGGTCACTTCACGACGTTCGCCTGTGTTTTTATCTGTCCAGCTTTCACTTGTTGCCACGCTGATATTTGCTACCGCTTCGCCATTTGGCATCGTGCGGATTTCAGGATCATTACCTAAATTACCCACGATGATTACTTTATTAATACCTGCCATAGAATCCTCTATATTTTAGAAATAAGGTGAAAAATTTTGGCTATTTTGCCTTAAAAGAAACAAAAGATCCATAAAAATTAACTGGATATTTGCACAGATATTGAAATATGCGATAATGGTCGCAATTTTTGAATTTATTTTCTTAAGGCAATCGCTTTTTTTATGGATACTATCGACATTCGTGGGGCTAGAACCCACAACCTCAAAAACATCAATTTAACCATTCCGCGCGATAAATTAATTGTGATTACAGGCTTGTCCGGTTCAGGCAAATCTTCTTTAGCATTTGATACGCTTTATGCGGAAGGGCAGCGCCGTTATGTAGAATCGCTCTCTGCTTATGCGCGTCAGTTCCTTTCTTTGATGGAAAAGCCGGATGTAGATTCGATTGAGGGCTTGTCGCCAGCGATTTCTATTGAGCAAAAATCCACTTCTCATAACCCGCGTTCAACAGTGGGCACGATCACCGAAATTTATGATTACCTGCGTTTGCTGTTTGCTCGCGTAGGGGAGCCGCGTTGTCCAGATCATGATGTGCCATTAACGGCACAAACCATCAGCCAAATGGTGGATAAAGTCCTAAGCTTGCCTGAAGAAAGCAAAATGATGTTGCTTGCGCCCGTGGTGAAAAACCGCAAAGGTGAGCATGTTAAGCTGTTAGATAGCTTGGCGGCACAAGGTTATATTCGCGCAAGAATTGATGGTGAAATCTGTGATTTGTCTGATCCGCCAGAACTTGCTTTACAGAAAAAACATACCATTGAAGTGGTGGTGGACCGTTTTAAAGTGCGGTCAGATTTAGCCACACGTTTGGCAGAATCCTTTGAGACAGCTTTAGAGCTTTCTGGTGGTACGGCAGTTGTGGCTGATATGGATGATCCTAAAGCTGAAGAATTGGTTTTCTCGGCGAATTTTGCTTGCCCGCATTGTGGCTATTCTGTACCAGAATTAGAGCCTCGCTTATTCTCATTTAATAACCCAGCAGGGGCGTGTCCGACTTGTGATGGCTTAGGTGTTCAGCAGTTCTTTGATGAAAGCCGTGTGGTGCAAAATGAAAGCATTTCCCTCGCAGGCGGTGCGGTGAAAGGTTGGGATCGTCGCAATTTCTATTATTATCAAATGCTTACCTCGCTAGCAAAACACTATAAATTTGATATTGAAACGCCATACGAAGATTTGCCACAAAAAATTAAAGATATTGTGATGCACGGTTCAGGCAAGGAAGAAATTGAATTCCAATACATGAACGACCGTGGCGATGTGGTGATCCGCAAACATCCTTTTGAAGGGATTTTGAATAACATGGCACGCCGTTACAAAGAAACGGAATCCATGTCTGTACGCGAAGAATTGGCGAAAAATATCAGCAACCGCCCTTGTGCTGATTGTGGTGGTTCACGTCTTCGTCCAGAAGCTCGTAACGTGTATATCGGTAATATTAACTTGCCACAAATTTCAGAGAAAAGCATTGGTGAAAGCCTTGAGTTTTTCCAAGGGCTCACCTTAACAGGTCAAAAAGCACAAATTGCAGAAAAAATCCTGAAAGAGATCAGAGAGCGGTTAGAATTTTTAGTGAATGTGGGTTTGAATTATCTTTCCCTTTCTCGTTCTGCCGAAACCCTTTCGGGTGGTGAAGCGCAACGTATTCGTCTTGCGAGTCAGATTGGTGCAGGTTTAGTGGGTGTCATGTATGTGTTGGATGAGCCTTCTATTGGTTTGCATCAACGTGATAATGAACGCTTGCTAAATACGCTGATTCACTTGCGTAATTTGGGTAACACCGTAATTGTGGTGGAACATGATGAAGATGCTATTCGAGAAGCTGATCATATTATTGATATTGGTCCTGGGGCGGGTGTGCATGGTGGTCAAGTGATTGCTCAGGGGACTGCCAAAGAGATTATGGCAAACCCAAATTCGATTACAGGTAAGTTCTTATCGGGTGAAGAAAAAATCGAAATTCCGAAAAAACGAACCGCACTTGATAAAAGCAAACTTTTAAAATTAAAAGGCGCGACAGGGAATAATCTGAAAGGTGTGAATTTAGAGATTCCAGTGGGCTTATTTACTTGCATCACAGGGGTATCAGGTTCAGGCAAATCAACGCTAATTAATGATACGTTATTCCCATTGGCACAAAACGCCTTAAATCGTGCGGAAAAAACGGATTTTGCACCTTATAAATCCATTGAAGGCTTGGAATATTTCGATAAAGTGATCGATATTAACCAAAGTCCAATTGGTCGTACACCGCGTTCTAACCCAGCGACTTATACAGGCTTATTCACGCCAATTCGTGAGTTATTTGCGGGCGTACCAGAAGCGCGCGCACGTGGTTATAACCCAGGACGTTTTAGCTTTAACGTGCGTGGTGGTCGTTGTGAAGCATGCCAAGGTGACGGTGTGCTTAAAGTTGAAATGCACTTCTTGCCGGATGTGTATGTACCTTGTGATCAATGTAAAGGTAAACGCTATAACCGTGAAACCTTGGAGATCCGATACAAAGGCAAAACTATTCACCAAGTATTAGATATGACGGTGGAAGAAGCCCGCGAGTTTTTTGATGCGATCCCAATGATTGCACGTAAATTGCAAACCCTAATGGATGTTGGCTTGTCCTATATTCGTTTAGGTCAGTCTTCTACCACACTTTCAGGTGGTGAGGCACAACGCGTTAAGTTGGCAACAGAACTTTCAAAACGCGATACCGGTAAAACCCTTTATATTTTGGATGAGCCGACAACTGGCTTGCATTTCGCTGATATTAAACAACTTCTCGAGGTGTTACATCGCTTACGCGATCAAGGCAATACCATCGTAGTGATCGAACACAATTTAGATGTGATCAAAACCGCAGACTGGATTGTGGATCTTGGTCCTGAAGGAGGCAGTGGCGGTGGCCAAATTATCGCGACTGGCACACCGGAATACGTGGCTAAAGTCAAAGGTTCGCATACCGCGAGATTCCTGAAAGATATCTTAGCAAAAGGCTAGAAAAACCAACCGCACTTTTGAACATCATTAAAGTGCGGTTATTTTTTAACGAGATCATTGAAGGTTAATGAACAGATTGCTATTATCTTCATCATATAAACAAAGGGGGATAATATGGAATGTTTTCACCCATTTAGTTGTCAATGCCAGCCTATTGCAAAAGTGAATATTTTAGGTGCTCAGATTACACACATTGAGCTGTCTTTTTCGCAGCCCATTTCGACGTTTTCATTATCGCGAGTTTCCGTTTGGGTGAAGAGTTTAAATACCCAAAATGAATGGGTAAAACTCGATTTAAATACTTATCATCAAAATAATACGAGCAATTTTGTCTTATTTATTCAACCAGATGCACATTGCCTTGCCACCAAATTATTATATTTTGATCTTGAGCGATTTACTCAAGTGCGGTCAGAATTACAGCTAAAAATTGAATTTGACCAAGCACTTCATATTTTAGCGCCTCAATGTAATATTTTGCCGCTCCTTTGTCTTGATACTCAAGGTTTCACTCATTTTACTTATCAAGATCTCACTTGCAGCTTTTATCAACCTAAAGCCTCTGCGCTATTGCATCCATTAATTATTTGTTTACACGGGGCTGGTGAGGGCGGAAATAATCAGAGCAACATTCTAGCCGATAAAATAGCGGTTACTTTTGCTAGCCAATCACATCAAGAAATGCTGGATTATCCATACATTCTTGCACCGCAATGCCCAAGTTTTTGGGTTGATAAATTTCCTTTAAATGGTCGATATTATTATGGTGAGCGAGATTATACGGGTGATTTATTATCCTTAATTCAAGACACTTTAATGAAACATCAAAATATTGATCCAAAAAGAATTTATATTGTTGGTGGATCAATGGGTGGATATCAGGGATTGCGACTTTTTTCAGATGCTCCAGATCTATTTGCTGCCGCTTTAATTGCTTGCCCAGCTAAATTACCTGCTACTGAAAAATTGCATCACTTAAAAGATAAAAAAATATGGCTTGTTCATAGTGAATTAGATGAAGTTGTTCCCATTGATAACACGCATCATCTCCTTAAAAAAATCCATAATGAGCAATCCACAATGCTAATGTTTACGATTTATAAAAAGGTTATTGTAGAGGGAAAAACAATCGATCCGCATTGTGTCTTTTTACCTCTTTACGACAACCAATTAACATCAGGACGAAATTCTATTTTTGAATGGTTATCGGAGCAAAATCTTTAGAAGTAAAAGGGTTGCTACTTGCCTGAATTGTATCGCAGGATATCTTCACTAACTGATTTCATATTACTTATTTTCATATGCTTTTGTTAAAAAGTAGGGGGCATGAGACCCCTTACTAAATTTTATATGAAATCATTCTCTAAAAGTTTCTTTCTTATAGTTTCATAATCAAACTCTATGCCATTCATTAAGACAATAGACGAATCATCTAAAGAATAATCTTTCTTTAACTTTTCTACTCTTTCTTTATTTTCATCAAAGATAAGTAATAAAATATTTTTACCAAGCTCTTTACAAATAGATAGCTCCACTTTTGTCCATTTGCTTTTCTCAATAAAATTTGATGTGACAATGAATATTCCCGTCTTACATATTGAAATGTCATAGTGAATTTTTTCGTATATGACTTCTTCACTTGAATTATTTTCTAAAGTCATTTCATTACGATCTAACCAAATTGGTATTTCTTTAGCACATAAATAATCACTAATTGGTAAAGCTATCTTATCTTTATCTAATGATGAATGACTAATAAAAATTGCTGGAATCTGATATTTGGCATTTTTATACTGAGGGTATTTAGTCTCAAAAGCAGAACGTTCTCCAAAAAATAACGTAGGGAGTTTTTTACATCTAGTAAAGAGTTTAGCTTTAAGCTCAGAAAAAATAAAAAGCTCATCAAATAAAATTAGTGTATCTTCATTAATAAATGTTGTTATATTTCCACCTTCAGACACGCCTCCAAGAAATATATTATGTAAAGAATATTTATCATCAAACTGTTTTAACCACTCAGTAAACTTTTCCATTTTTAGGTAATTTTTATCTATTGTAATAAAAATAAACACCTCAAATGACCAAGGGTTATTATTTACTTTTATTCCAACTCCAGTAATCTCGTCCCTGTTAAATGTAGAAAGAACATTTTTGATAAAATATTTATCTTTTTGTCTATTAACATAAGAGCCTTTAAATACTTAAGTTAGCAAATCCATATTCCATCTCCTATAAGTTATTTATGAATTATTTCTTCTCATTTTTCTACTCATGTCATACTGGCAAGATTCTCTATCTTGAAAAGTTAGATCAATAAGTAATTTTAAATCTTTAACATTTAAATCTTCCCATTTTGTAACGGATATTTTTACATTTCTAGCTAGTAAATTATCGATTATACGTTCTGGCAAATAAGGATATCGCCTTTCATACTCATCTCTAGAATCTATACTAATCCAATTGGTAACTGATCGATATAAATTTCTTTTTTCCTCATCACCATGTGCTGCCCTAATATACTGAGGGTTTGTTGAAGGAAGCTGTATTATCAGAATGCCTGATTTTTTATTTTTCTTACCATCATACATACTGGAATAAAGTTCCCAATCAATATGTTTTCTATTTTTAGTTTCCGTTCCTACCAATAAAATTGTAACAGTAGTATCACGTAAGTATTCATCACGAATTTTCTTTCTAATTTCTTCATCAGATAAATCATCACTAATATCCCCGGTATCAACAGAACCATCGATAAAAATATCGTTTTCTTCATTACACTTAAGCAAGGCCTCCTTTGCCCACTGATCATTAGTATGATGATAACTAATAAAAACTTTATGCTTGGTCATTAAGACTGCCCTCTTTGCTAGATAAGTTTTTAATCCCTTTTAGAATTAGATGAACACATTCATCAACAAAAGGTGTCTGCATCAATTTCTCGTATTCTTTGGTCGTTAGTCCTGCTTTTGTTGCAAGTTTTGAGATTGAGATATCTTCAATAATAGATCTAATATCGTCATAATTGGCATTATTATCATGAGAGCGTGCGATATCCTGTAATTCTTTATAGAATGCATTATGAGAAGTCTGCCATTCTTCCGTAAACTCTTCAGCCAAGCATTGATTCTTAATTGAATCACATAACTTACTGGTTAATCCTCCTAAACCGCCAACTAAGAAAATTACTTTTTTCTCTTTATAAGCAATCAATAACTCTTCTAAAACTCCTGGCATTTTTCCAAGGTAGTTTTCAAATTTTCCACCAGCAAAAACTCTTATATCCGAAGAATAAATAGATTTTTCTCTCATCTCGGTAAGGCATCTAGACCAAATATATTTATTTGCAGGACAATTTGGTTCAAGAAAAAGTTCTTCATTTTGAATCAACCCTTTCACATCATCAGGTATATTAGCGGATACGGGTTTTACTACAGTTTTATAATTTGCATACCACTTTGTATTTTCTTTTTTAGTATATAGAGGCCAAGCTAGGTGATTTTCTACAAATAGTTGATCTGTCTGCAACCTATCCCTTAAAACTGTTGCTTCATCGAGAATGAACTTCGTAAAACCTTCATCCCGTAAATCGCCACCATAAATTAGAGTGTGCTCACCAGCTAATAAATGTCGCGCTAAAGATTGAGAAAACCGCTTAAGTTCGTCAATGTCTTGGTTGTACGTTTCATAACCATCAGGAAGATAATCAGAAATAGATAGACCGATACGTAAATTAGAGCTAGTTTCATTCTCTTGTTTAGATGACCATAAGGGAGTGGAAACAGTAATGTTAAAATGATTCGTCCACTCCGTTTCTTCTTTATATAAAGGTGGTTCAGGGTAGCAAATAACTAAATTATCTTTATGTCCTTTATCTAAAATATCAACAATTTGCTGAATTTCTGGCGGTCTAGCAAAAATCTCAGCAGATTTATCAATCCAGCCTTGCTCTTGATAATATCGTAGCAGTTTGTGTGCATGCTCAAAACGTATTGTTTCTAATAATGTTGCGATAAGAATCCTTAAAATATCTTTTTTTCCCAATGGCTCCGCAGTTATATGCACACAAGGAATATTTGATGCCGCAGGGAAAACTCTATCTTCGTATTCCTCCAAGCTATTAACAAGGATAATAGGGCGTCGTTCCCTTTTGGCGCTTAAAATTTCTCTTTGACACCAATATCGAGAAGAGTAAGCATCACTTTCAATCGCAATGATTGTTGAGTTTTTAATATGGCTTTCAATTTCGTGATCAAATTTAAATCCAGGTGATATTTCATTTGCATCAAAGAATCTTTGCATATTGGAGTTATCAATAAAGTCTTTAATAGCTTCCGCGTGTTTTAAGCCTGTATCTCCTTTTTTAGCATGACTTAAAAACAAGCGAATCGAAGAATCAATGCCAAGGCTATTCTCAGTAACACCTTTTAAACCAAATCGATATAGCTCATGAGAAAGAAAGAGGATTGCATATTCTTTTTTTAGTTCAGAAGGCCAATCAAATGCCCGAATACAATTTAAATTCTTCAGACGACCTGATGAAGTTTGGTTTAATCCTTCTCGTTCAATAGCTACAGGTACAATATGATAATTATCTTGCTCTGGTAACGAGTCTATATAGTGTTCCCAACCAGGATCCATCAAAGTATTACTACTAATAAAAAGAAAAATTACATCTTTCTCAGCAAGTTTCTGTGGGGTAGAAGATGGTGGGGTTTTAGGTTTTCGTGAGCTGTATAAAAATGTTGGGATATTTAATTCTCTAGAAAATGGACGTTCAATATCCCGTGTAAGATAACGACGAAATTCCATCATTGTAGAATAGATATTTTCATTATCATCAGGATGCCAAATAAAATGAACAGCCAAAGGAGGTGTGATTTGTGTATGCATAATAGACAAATTCCTATTTAAAATTTAAATTACCAATGTGAGCTACTGCGATTATTTGAAAAATAATCTCGACTATTTCTATGTAATAGACTTTTTCTTCTTTGAAATGCTTCATGAATCCACGTTTTCAACTCATAGGGGAAAGTTGGATATGAATAGATTTTGGCATAGCCACTTTGAATATTGTCATATAATCGTGGTGGAATGTTGCAAGGTGTATAAATTCGATTGTTATTTTCAGTCCGTTTTTGTACACAGTTAGAATAGAAATATGAGTCATAGTGTGGAGAATAACTTGGCAATAATATACCAATTAGACCAGAACGAGTATTTAGCTTGGAAGTTGTTAGACTATATCCAATTTCCCAATCTACATGCTTACGTTGCCATGTATTTTGGCCAATTAGAACTATGGTTACTGATGAATCAGAAATATAGTTTTCACGAATCTCTCTACGAATGGCATCTGTTTTATAATTTGGATCAATATCTCCATCTTGAACAGAACGATTAACAAATACTGGGTCAAATTCATTAGAAAATTGCCGTTCAAATTGTTGACGATAATAGCCATCTTGATGATGAAAACTTAAAAATACTTTATGTTTAGGAATGGCAAAATCATAGAACATTTTTTCTCCTTGGCTTCTTTAGGTATAAGATAATTACATTAATATATAGATTGATTGGTTGGTTTAATGTATTGTAAGTATATGGTATTTTAATATAATTTGCGAAATGCTATCTTACTGTACCATCAACAACCCATACAGCTCCACATTAATATAAAAATTTTCTTTTCCAATTTTTTCCTTCTTCAAAATACCGATTCTGACCAATGCTTCCAAACGAGTTCTTGCTGTATTACGGTGGATTTGGCAGTCTCGTACGACGAAATCAATTTTCGTATAAGGGTGTTTATACAGATTGTTAATTAGTTCATGGCTGTAAATCTGCGGTAACTCACTGCGGATGAGTTGTTTGTGATTTTGCATTAACACTTTAATTCCATTGATTAAAGTAATCGTTCGTTTTGAGGTTTCCGTGATGCCGTTTAGCATGAATACTAGCCAAGCCTCCCAGTTTTGGCTATCACGGACAGACTGCAATAACTGGTAGTATTTTGTTTTATTTCGATTGATATATCGGGAAAGATACAGAATTGGAGTATCGAGTAAATCTTGTTGAATCAGATATAGAATATTCAATATTCGTCCTGTCCGACCGTTGCCATCATAAAACGGGTGAATGCTTTCAAACTGGTGATGAATCAGAGCCATTTTTACCAAGGGATCGTAATCAAGTTGTGCTGAGTCGTTGATAAATCTTTCCAAATCAGACATATATTTTTCAATATCGGCAGGATTTTGCGGAGGCATATAAACAATTTCTTTTGTCGTTTGATTTACCAGCCCCGTTCCTTGCTGCTTTCTAAAACCCGCATTATTTCCTTCCAATGCAGCTTGAATTTCTTTAATTAGATTGAGTGTAATTAATTTATCGGAACGGACGGAGTCAAAGCCTAATGACATTGCTTGCGCATAGTAGTGAACTTCTTTTGCAGCTACGGTAGTGAATTGGTGTGTACAGATATTACTTTGATATAAATCATCCTGCGTGGTAATGATATTTTCAATCTCCGAACTTTCTTTCGCCTCTTGCAAGGGTAATGTCCCTAGCAGAATATTTTGATTCGGCATTGTATGTACCACGCCTTTTAACTCACCTAATGCCTGATGAGCAGCACTGCAAGCTTTCAATACCGCTTTACTTTCTATCTCGCCCAAGGCAAATAAATCTGGAATTTGATAGTTGTTCATTATGACTTCCTTTATACATAAAAAGGTGTGATTTCTTGTGCACGTTTACATAACATGCACAATATTTTAAATATTTTGTGCATATTAGTATAACGTACACAAGTTTTCTATTTTTTTGTGCATGTCTTAGACTTGTAGAAATGACATTTCACAAAATATCCTAGCTTTTTAGCCTTACCAAATTATAAATTCTTGTCATTTCAGATGGAAAAGTGCGGTTATTTTTTGGGGATGTTTTTAATGTTTGCTGCTGAACGGTGGTTTAGCAAACCAAATGAGAACAACCAAGGAAATAAATGTTATCGCCGAAACGAAGAAGATCTCGTTAGCACCAATAATAAAGCCTTGAGCGGTGATTTGTTTGGCAAGATATAATGCCGTTTGTTCTTCGCTTAAACCAAAACTTCCCATAGTTTGGAAGAATTGTTGGGAAATCGGATTGTATGGATTAATGACTTCCGTGAGTTGCGTGTGATGTACGGCTTCGCGGTTATACCACATAAATGTCGTGAGAGATGTGCCTATTGAGCCGGCAAGAGTTCGGAGGAAATTAAATAAGCTCGATGCCGAAGCCATTTTTTCGGGTGGTAAACCCGAAAGCGTGATGGTGGTCAGCGGCATAAAGAAGCAGGCGACCGCTAAACCTTGCACAAATTGTGGCAATGCAACATCGGCAAAGGTCATGCTAGGCTCAAAGGTCACGGCTCGCCAATAGAAAGTTAGGGCATAAACCATAAAGCTGATCGTGACTAAAATTCGCATATCAATTTTATGCCCAAATTTACCGATGATAGGAGACAGTAAAATCGGTAATAATCCCACTGGGGCAGCTGCGAGCCCTGCCCAGGTGGCGGTGTAGCCATAAACTTGTTGGAGTAGAAGTGGGATAAGCACAACAGACCCTAAATACACCAAAAAGGCGAGACTGGTTGAAAGGCAGCCTACGCTAAAATTGCGTGATTTGAACAGTGAAATATCTACAACGGGATTGTCATCAGTGAGTTCCCAAATGGTGAGTGCAATCAAACACACGACCGCAATCACGGTGAGAACAATAATCTCCGTTGAATTAAACCAATCTTGCTCTCTTCCTTGGTCCAGCATTAATTGTAAACAACCTACGCCGAGAACCAGTAAAACAAGCCCTACGGTATCAATAGGTTGATGAGAAATTTGGCTTTCTCGATTGCCTAGAATCTTCCAACTCATTAAGACGACGGCCAATCCAATGGGGACATTGATGAAAAAGATCCAACCCCAATGAATATTATCGCTGATCCAACCGCCTAAAATTGGACCACAAATCGGGGCGACCACTATCGTCATTGACCAAAAAGCCAATGCCATTCCGCGTTTTTCTGGCGGGTAGTTATTTAATAATAAACTTTGAGAAAGGGGAATGATGGGACCCGCTACTGCACCTTGAAGGACACGAAAAATGATCAACATTTCCAAACTGTGTGAAATGCCACAAAGCCAAGAGGCCAACACGAATAATAAGGTTGAGATTAAAAATAACCGCACTTCACCAAAACGTTTTGCTAGCCAGCCTGTAATCGGAATTGAAATAGCATTTGCCACACCAAACGAGGTGATCACCCAGGTTCCTTGACTCGACGACGCACCCAAATCACCAGCAATAGTTGGAATGGCTACGTTGGCGATGGTGGAGTCTAACACGAGCATAAAGGTGGCTAATGAAAGCACCAATGTGAGCATCGCTAACGCACCGCCTTGTAGCGGCTTGAAATGAGATTGCGGCATAACGAAACCTAATAGCTATTGTCGCGAATAATAGATTCGATCAAATTATTGACCGCACTTTCATCATATTGCAGCACATTCGTGGAATAAAGCGTTGTGGTTGGTGCTTGGTTACGCAAGGTTTCGCCTTGGCTATCACTCACATCCACTTTCACGGTGGCAGAAAGTCCAATACGTAATGGGTTTTCAGCCAGTTGTTGAGGATCTAATTGAATACGCACAGGCACGCGTTGCACCACTTTGATCCAGTTACCGGTCGCATTTTGAGTAGGCAATAATGAGAATGCACTGCCTGTACCCATTTCAATTCCGACAACTTTACCATCAAAGGTTTTATCTTTTCCGTAGAGATCGAAGTGAATTTTAACCGGTTGACCAATTCGCATATGGGTTAATTGTGTTTCTTTGAAGTTGGCGTCTAACCACATTTGATCGGTGGTAACCACTGCCATTAAAGCGCCACCAACAGAAACTGCTTGTCCTACTTGCGCATTGCGACGAGCCACATAGCCTTTAATTGGACTGCGGATTTTTGTGCGTTCTAAATTCAACCAAGCTTGTTTAAAATTACTGACCGCACTTTGAATTTGCGGCTGTTCACTTAAAGGCCCGTCTAACAATAAGGCTTGATTTGCCTCAAGTTGGTTTTGTGAAGTCGTTAAGTTTGCTTTGGCGAGTTCAACCGCTTCTTTCGCGTGTTGGAATGATTCTTTATCTATTGCGCCATCTTTGACTAATTGCACACGACGGTTCAAATTTCCTTGCGCTTGAGCAAGGGTAATTTCATTCGCACGAACAGCAGATTTCAATTGTTTTACGGTGTAATTCAGTTGAGAAACTTGGCGAACTGCATTGGCTAAATTGCTTTTTGCTTGCTCAAAACTCAATTTGGCATTGGTGTCATCCAATTCTAATAACACATCGCCTGCTTGTACGGGATCCATATTATCGACATTAATTTTCGCAATATTTCCTGCCACCTGTGCTGAGACCATCACCTGATTGCCGCTGACATAGGCATCTTCTGTTTCTTCAAAACCTTTAATAAAGAAAAACCAATAAGCCGCAGAACCGATTGCAATCAGAAGAAGCAAAAGAATAAAAATGGAAAGCCCTTTTTTACGTTGTTGAGATTTATTATTTGAGGAAGTTGGTGTATCTGTTTGTTGTTCGGACATAACGCAAGCCTTATTGGAAAATGCTGAAGTAAAAAGGCTTCAGTCTATAAAATATGAATGTCCGTTCATTATGAACGTGAATTAGAATTATTTCAAGAATGCCCGCGATTGTTTAGATAAAAGTGCGGTCAATTTTAATGACGTTTTTTCATAACAAACAGGTGTCGGTATTGCTAAAGCAGAGAGTGGGATTTTGTTATAGTATTTGGATATAAAAGCAAAATTAATATGTGTTTGTTTTTTTAGGATAATTTATTTACATACATTTACATAAATTATATTGAAAATGCCTAGATTTTATTAAGCGTGTGTTAGATAATGGGGATTGGTCTCTGCTTGGGTGTTTTGAGGCAGGCTCATAGTTTTATATTATTAAATTTATGCAAGGGAGTTTCATTTTTTTATGAATAAGATTTTTAAAGTAATTTGGAATCGTACGACTCAGTCGTTGGTAGTAACGTCCGAATTAGCGAAAGGCGCGGCTAAGGCGTCATGTGAGAATAAGGCTGTAGAAAGTAAAGCCTCATTTGGAAGAATTTTTAAATTATCGGCATTGTCTTTACTGCTTTTAGATGTCACAAGCACTGCATATGCGGCATCATCAGCACCTGCAGGCGCAGGTGATGGCAAATATGAAGCAATTGCACTCGGTGCAAGAAGTTCTGCTGCACCAGGAGCTGTAGTAATTGGAGCGGGTTCAATCGCAACAGGAAATATCAAAGGTGTTGCAATTGGTCATACTGTTTTGGCTAATGGGCAAGATGCAGTAGCTATTGGTTCTAACTCTCAGTCAGTAACTCAGGGGGTAGCTCTGGGGCGTTTAGCAAATGCGGGTAATAGCGCTACGGCATTGGGTAATCAAGCTACTGCAAGTGGTGAAAAATCAGTAGCTGCGGGTAACCAGGCAACCGCAAGTGGTGGCAGCTCTATAGCTTTAGGTAATAGTGCTAATGCAAAAAATACAGATGATGTGGCGTTAGGTTCTGGCTCAGTAACTGGAGCTCGTAATGCATTAACCTCTATTACAATTAACGGAAATGAAGTCGGTAATAATGGTCAAGAGAGTGGAACGTCTGTTCTCGCAGTAGGTAATAGTACCTCTGCTAGACAGGTTCAATATGTTTCAGCAGGCTTAATTAGTGCAACTTCTACCGATGCGATTAATGGATCACAGCTTTATAACGTGATCACAGTCGTAAACTCCACGGCAAGTACGGCAACAGCCGCAAAAACGGCTGCAGATAGTGCACAAACTACTGCAGATAATGCTCAGACTACAGCAACAGCGGCAAAAAGTGTTGCAGATCTCAGTCAGACTATTGCAACAACTGCAAGCATTACTGCAACAACGGCAAAGACTACAGCAAACAATGCATTGGAGTTAGCTAATCAAGCCGCTAATATTTATTTCCATGTAAATGATGGAACAGAGGATATAGATAGACTTCCTTCAGAGGAGAGTTTAAGAACTAATGGCGGCTCAGTTCGTTCGTCTGCTGGTGCACAAGGTATATTTTCTATTACAGCAGGTATGCGAGCAACAACCACCGAAACAGCATATAATGCAATTGCTATGGGTAACGGTGCTTCAGCAGCATCTGAAGATGCAGTGGTAGTGGGTTCTAATAGTGCAGCTCGCACAGGGACAGTAAATGCAACCGTATTAGGTGCTAATTCTGTGGCCGAAGCAAATTCAGTGAATGCGACTGTAGTGGGACAATTCTCTGCAGCGGGTAAAGATTCTGTGAATGCAACCGTTGTAGGTTCAAGAAGTTATGTTCGTCCAAATACAAATGATGGTACAGCATTAGGTCATTACGCTGGTGTGGATAACAGCACAACAAATGGTACATCAGTTGGTGCTCGCACTTGGGTTGGTGAAAATGTAAAAAATGGTACAGCATTAGGGGTGTATAACCTTGTTGGTAATAACACCCAAAATACTATTGCTGTAGGTGTTGCAAATAACGTAAAAGATGGCGTTAAAAATAACACGATTATTGGACACGGTAATACTATTGCATCAAACGGTACAACCGTATTGGGTAATAACTTGAATATCGCTGCAGGTTTAGATGAAGCGGTAGTATTAGGTAATCATTCAACTACAACTGGCTCTCATGCTATTGCAAATGTAACTGAAGCAACTGTAGGAAATTTAACCTATAGTGGTTTCAAAGGAACCGTTGCAGGTGCAGGTAGTTTCGTAAGCGTCGGTGCGGTAGATGATGAGCGTAAATTGATCAATGTTGCAGCAGGAAATATTTCCGCGACTTCAACAGAAGCGATCAATGGTTCACAACTTTATGCAGTAACTTCACAGCTAGATCAAACAAATGAAACAGCCAAGACAGCCGCTTCAAGTGCAAGTAATGCAGTTTCTTTAGCCTCTACAGCAGCTTCAGCGGCAACATCAGCAGCGGAAGTGGTTACCAGCAATTTAAGTAAAATTGAAAGTGCAGCCTCAGCGGCTTTAAGTTCTGCTACAGCAGCAGATAAATCCGCGAAGTCTTCCGCAAGCTCTGCAGTGGAAGCGGACAAATCCGCGCAATCAGCAGCATCTTCTGCAACTGAAGCAGATAAATCCGCGAAGTCTTCCGCAAGCTCTGCAGTGGAA
>JAGZOA010000032.1:0-17852 GCA_018363335.1 Parahaemophilus parainfluenzae
TAAACCGCTAAACGTAAAATCGCTTTTTCAATCGGATCTAATTCATCCAATGTGCGATCTAAATAATGGCTCATTGAAAAATCAACAGCGTCCACATTCGCGACAGTTTGACGGAAAAGGCGGCTAAAATAAGGTTTATCCACACCTTTTAAATCTTGATCCACAACGAACGTGAGTTCCACTTGTTCTGGTGCATTACCAGACAGCGCCCAAGAATATAATGCTTGAACCGCACATTCTCTCGCTCTACGACGTGGCGATACTTTTTTTACAGGTTCTTTTTTCTCTGTCATTGGAATTATGCCGCATCAATTTGTTGTAAAAGATTCACCATTTCAAGTGCAGTTAATGCTGCTTCTGCACCTTTGTTACCTGCTTTGGTCCCTGCACGCTCGATAGCTTGTTCAATATTTTCAGTGGTTAAAACACCGAATGCCACAGGGATTTCAGCTTGCATTGCTACTTGACCTAAACCGCTGCTTGCTTCACCCGCTACATATTCAAAGTGAGCGGTACCGCCACGGATTACTGTACCTAGTGCGACGATTGCATCAAATTTTTTGCTTTCAGCTAAACGACGTGCTACTAATGGAAGTTCATACGCACCTGGTGCACGAACGATTGTGATATTCTCATCTTTTACTTGGCCGATACGTTTTAATGCATCTACCGCACCATCTAATAAACTTTCATTAATAAAACTGTTAAAACGAGCAATCACCACCGCGATTTTAGCATTTGGCGCAGCTACAGCACCTTCTAAAACTTTCATACTTTTTCCTAATCTGAATGAACAATAAATTTGACGGTGGATTTTAGCATAAAAAGAAACCCTGTGGAAATAATCCGACAGGGTTTTCTATGAGTGGAAAAGAACTTACTTCTCGAGTTTTAACGGTTCAATTTTCCAGATATTTTTCGCATATTCAAGAATAGTACGGTCTGATGAGAAGAAGCCCATATTCACCATATTTTGAATAGTACTTGCTATCCATGCATCACGATCTTGATATTTTTTATCTACCGCTTTTTGCGCTTCCACATAGCTGCGGAAATCAGCAAAGGATTGATAATAATCGTGGTATTGTAAACCTTGAATTAGAGAGTGATAACGGTTCGGTTCTTCCGGTGAGAAATCACCACGAATGATTTGGTCAATGACTTCACGTAACTGCTCGTCATTTTGATAATAATCAAACGGACGATAACCTTCACAACGTAATGCTTCCACTTGTTCAACCGTATTACCAAAGATAAAGATATGATCCTTACCAACGTTATCTAAAATCTCAACGTTCGCACCATCAAGTGTACCCAATGTTAACGCACCATTTAAGGCAAATTTCATGTTACTGGTACCTGATGCTTCTGTTCCTGCAAGAGAGATTTGCTCAGAAATATCTGCAGCAGGAATGATCAATTGTGCAAGACTTACGCTGTAGTTCGGGATAAATACAACTTTTAAACGACCTTTTAAGCGCTCATCGTTATTGATGACATTCGCGACATCGTTAATTAAACGAATGGTTTGTTTTGCCGCATAGTAAGCCGAAGCCGCTTTACCCGCTAAAATAAATACGCGTGGCTGCCAATCTTTTTCTGGGTGTGCCAACATTTCGTTGTAACGAGCGATAATGTGTAACACATTAAGCATTTGACGTTTGTATTCGTGAATACGTTTTACTTGAACGTCAAATAATGCGTGTGGATCTAAATCGATGTTAAGTGTTTTCTTCACATATTGTGCTAATTTCACTTTATTATCATATTTGATATCTGCGACAGCACGCTTAAATTCACCTTTATCTGCAAACGCTTTAAGTTTTTCAATTTGGCTTAAATCGCAACGCCATTCAGAACCGATATATTGATCAAATAAAGCCGCTAATTTCGGGTTTGCTACTGCAAGCCAACGACGTGGTGTAATACCGTTTGTCACATTAGTGAAACGTTCAGGATAGATACGCGCAAAATCAGCAAAGGTTGAAGAAACCATAAGATCTGAGTGAATTGCTGCTACACCGTTTACTTTATGCGAACCAACAACAGACAACCAGCCCATGCGAACTTTACGTTGATGTCCTTCCTCGATAAGTGATACACGACGGATAAATTCCATATCGGTGGTGACATAAGTTTTCACATACTCAAGGAAATGATCATTGATTTCAAAAATCATTTGTAAGTGACGAGGTAAGATTTTCGCCATCATTTCTACCGGCCAGGTTTCTAATGCTTCTGACATTAAAGTATGGCAAGTATAAGAGAAGATACGACGAGTCACATCCCAAGCGTTTTGCCATGAGTAACCGTGTAAATCAATTAAGATACGCATCAACTCAGGAATCGCCAATGCTGGGTGGGTATCATTCAAGTGGATCGCCACTTTATCAGCAAGATTATCCAATGTACCGTGTGTTCTTAAATGGCGACGGAGAATATCTTGTAAAGAAGCAGATACTAAGAAGTACTCTTGACGTAAACGTAACTCACGACCATTCCAGGTAGAATCGTCTGGATAAAGGACACGAGAAAGGTTTTGGTTAGCTGAACGCGTTGCAACTGCGGCTAAGTGATCACCACGGTTAAACTCGGCTAAATCAAACACCTCACCACCATGAGCAGACCATAAACGCAACGTTGATGCTGAATCATTTTTATAGCCAGGAATCATTTGGTCGTATGCAAGTGCGGTCACTTTTTCAGCTGGATTCCAAATACATTTTTTGCCTTCAAAATAAATATGACCACCAAAATCAATACTGAAACGTTTTGATGGACGCATAAATTCCCAAGGTGCCCCTTTTTCTAACCAATCATCAGGGCGCTCAACTTGTTGACCATTTTCAATTTTTTGACGGAACATACCGTATTCATAACGAATACCGTAACCCATTGCTGGAATTGCTAACGTTGCAAGTGAGTCCATAAAACAAGCAGCAAGACGGCCTAAACCACCATTACCTAAACCAGGATCCACTTCTTTTTCAATAATCTCTTCTAAATCAACATTTAATTCAGCCAAGGCTTTTTGTGCCACATCATAAATACCCTCAGCGATCATCGCATTAGAAAGTGTACGGCCGATTAAGAATTCCATAGAAAGATAATAAACACGGCGAGTTTCTTCTGCACGAGATTGACGTGCAGTCGTAATCCAACCTTCTGTCACTAAATCACGTACCGCATGAAGGGTCGCATTTAACCAGTCGCGTTGACTCGCCTCTTTTGGCGAACGACCGATTAAGAAAATTAATTTATAAACAATTGCTTTTTTTACGCCTTCAACATCAACGCTAGGTCGATTATAAAGAAATGGCGAATCAAAATTGTCCATGATCATAGAAAGTAAAACCTCAATAAAAAAAATCGCGCAAATTTTAAGCTTTTTTAGAAAAAAAACAACAAAAATCCCCCTTCAAAGGCGATTATTTTTGAAGGGGAGTCAATCCATTGAATTATTGGTTTAAAATGCTTAAATAGAGTTGCTCATATTGAGTGGCGGCATTTTTCCAACTAAAGTCCTTTGCCATGGCGTTATTACGAACCATCGCCCAAACACGTTGCTTTTGCCATAATGCAAAAGCATGTTGGATAGCGTTTCGTAAATCATCTGCTTCGGCTTTTTGGAATACAAAGCCTGTTGCGGTACGCTCTTTAATGGTTTCACTTGTACTGTTCGTGACAGTATCGGCTAATCCTCCTGTTGCACGAACAAGCGGCAATGTGCCATATTGCAAGCCATACAATTGAGTTAATCCACAAGGTTCAAAACGGCTTGGTACTAAAATGACATCACCACCCGCAACCATTAAATGTGAAAGCGCTTCGTCATAGCCAATTTTTACTGCAATATTTTCTGGGTAACGTTGTGCTAATTGGCAAATTCCCTCTTCCAAATGTTTAGCACCAGAACCGAGAATCGCTAATTGACCACCTTGTTTCACAATCTCATCCGCTGTCGCAATCAATAAATCCACGCCTTTTTGTTCTGTTAAGCGCGTTACCATCACAAATACTGGCTCATCTGGCTGTTGTGGTAGATTGAAATAAGCCTGTAAATCGGCTTTATTTTTCTTCTTACCCGCGATGGATTTCAATTTGTAGTGATGCTGAATATAAGCATCACAACTTGGATGCCAAATTTCTTGATCAACACCATTTAAAATCCCCACCAACTTGCCAGCTTCACGTAAACCTGTTAACAAGCCTTGTAAGCCATAAGCAAAGTCTGGTGTGGTAATTTCTTTCGCATAAGTTGGACTCACTGCTGTGACCATATCAGAATAATAGAGACCTGCTTTCAAATATGAAATTTGGCCAAATAACTCTAAACCATCAACATGGAACATACCTTCCGGCAATCCAATTTCATGTAAATGGCGATGAGCGAATTGTCCCTGATAAGCTAAGTTATGAATCGTAAATACCGATTTTGCTGGACGGACTTTATTGAAGAGATAAGCGGCGGCTAAGCCCGCATGCCAATCGTGGGCATGAATCACTTCAGCTCTCCACCAACTATCTAAGCCTGTCGCAAGCTCGGCTCCCACCCAGCCTAATAAAGCAAAGCGTTTATAGTTATCAGCATAATCGTTGTAATCGGTATCATGATAAGGATTCCCTTCCCGCCAATAGAGATGCGGTGCATCAATTAAATAAATCCCTACGCCATTGTATTCGCCGTAACGTAATACAACATGACCTGCAAAATTATCAAATTCTGTCACAACATGTGTATTCTCAATGCCCGCTGAAATTTTTGGATAAGCCGGCAACAAAATACGTGCATCAATACCAATTTCTTTTTGTGCAAAAGGCAATGCCCCTAAAACATCGGCAAGTCCGCCAGTTTTGAGTAAGGGATACAGCTCCGAGCAAACATGTAAAACTCTCATAATTTTCCTTTTATACTTAAAATTGTGCTGTCATTGATAACAGCACAATCTTTTTACTTCACTTAAAATACTGTCAAAATTGACCGCACTTTAATCCAAATGTTCTTCGTTAGTGACTTCTTCGCCTTGCAATTTTTTCAACATCGTTGAGGTTACAAGTACAACTTTACCGGTAGAACTCACACGGAAGCGTTTACTGTCAAGGGCTTTATCCACACCGATTTCCATACCATCTGGAATAATACAATGGCGATCAATAATACAATCTTTTAATGTACAATTTTTACCAATTTGTACTTGCGGTAACACGACACAGTGATCCACAGAAGAATCTTCATCAATTTTGACTCTATCAAACAACACTGAATTACTAATAGATGCATCCGTAATCACACAGCCACCACCGATAAGCGAGTTATCTACCGGTTTGACATTCGCTTTTTTATAGAAGAATTTAGATGGATAAGCCTGCACTGGATTACCGCGAATTGGCCAGCTTTGATCATAAATATCTAATTGTGGATGCTCTGAAACTAAATCGATATTCGCTTGCCAGAAACTATCGAGCGTACCCACATCACGCCAGTAAATTTCACCTTCAGTGTTTCGGCCCATACAAGAACGGCTGAATGGATGCGCATAAAGCACGCCTTCTTCCAAGCATTTTGGCAAGACATCTTTACCAAAGTCATGAGATGTGCAAGGTGTGTTTACTTCTCTATCAAGCATTTTATAGAGATATTCTGCATCAAAGACATAAATCCCCATGGAAGCTAATGAAATGTCTGGTTTACCCACCATGGCAGGTGGATCTTTTGGTTTTTCAACGAAGGCTTTCACTTTAAGGTTTTCGTTTACTGCCATGACACCAAATTCACTGGCTTCAGAACGTGGTACCTCAATACAGCCTACTGTACATTTTGCTCCACTTCTCACATGATCCATCAACATGACACTGTAATCTTGTTTATAAATATGGTCGCCCGCAAGAATCAAAATGTATTTGGGACGATAGTGATTACGGATAATCGCCATATTTTGATACACCGCATCCGCTGTACCACGGTACCACGTAGAATCATCAATTTGTTGACGGGCAGGTAACATATCAACGAATTCACCACGCTCTTGCGGTAAGAATGACCAACCTGTTTGTAAATGGCGTAATAAAGAGTGAGCGGCATACTGAGTCACGACACCGATGCGATTAAGACCGGAGTTAATACAGTTGGAAAGCGCAAAGTCAATAATGCGACGATTACCGCCGAAATATAATGCAGGTTTCGCACGTTTATCTGTTAATTCATGTAAACGAGAACCACGACCACCGGCTAAAATAAGCACTAAAGTATCTTTAACCAATTCATATTTATTAAGATCACTTTTCATAACAAACTCCATAGTTTTAATCCTCCATATGTTCCAACACTTCAAATGCCACACCACTCACATCACATTGTTGAATCACTCTGTTTCCAATTTCTGCAATCTTTTTCCATCTTCCATTTGGTAAATAAAAAGATTGCGCTTCAGTTTTTGCATTAATTAAGAAAAGGTAGCGACCATCCAACATCACTTGTAAGGCTTTTCTTTCCCGATTATGCCAATCGTCTAGGGTCATCGGGCTTCCACCACAATTCAACCACGCGACATTTTCATCCGACCACCAAGCGTCCTGCTGCAAACTTTGAATTTTTTTTCGTAATGCAATGGTTTGCTTGGTAAAGTCAAATAAGGTTTGGTTAAAATCATCCCACTTTAACCAGGTAATTTCGTTATCTTGGCAATAAGCATTGTTATTGCCATATTGACTGTTGCCGAACTCATCTCCGGCAAGCAGCATAGGTACACCATTTGCCAGTAATAAAGAGCCTAATAAGCCTTTTTCTGATAAAACACGGTTATTTTCGACCGCACTTTGCCATTCATCTGCTAAATCGAGTTGAGAACCTTCAATTCCATGATTGTAGCTATAATTTTCATTCCGTCCATCACGGTTCTCTTCGCCATTAGCTTCATTATGTTTATGGTTATAGCTCACCAAATCTCGCAACGTAAAACCATCATGGGCTGTAATAAAATTCAAGCTAGCATGCGGTAATCGACCTTCGCGATTAAAGATATCGCTAGACCCCGCAAAACGCTCTGCAAATGCCCCCACTTCACCACTTTGCCATAACCAAAAACGACACATATCATCACGGAAACGATCATTCCATTGAGAGAAATAAGCGGGGAAATACCCGACTTGATAGCCGTAATGACCAATATCCCAAGGTTCAGCAATTAATTTAATTTGTTGTAGAACGTCATCCTGTTCCATTTCCGCAAACAATTGTGCATTTGGATTGAAATCAGGTGTTTCACGACCAAGCACGGTGGCTAAATCAAAACGGAAACCATCCACGTGACACTCTTCTACCCAATAGCGCAAGCAATCTAATATCCATTTGCGAGTAACATCATTGGCAAGATTGAGCATGTTGCCGCAGCCTGTCCAGTTAATGTAATCACCATACTCGTTTTGCCAGTAATAGGTTTCATCATCAATACCGCGCTGACAAAATGTCGGAAATGTTTTTTCGGATTCAGCCGTATGGTTAAACACCACATCTAAAATCACTTCAATGCCCGCTTGATGCAAGGCTTTCACCATGCTCTTAAACTCGTTCAAAGGCTGTTTTTGATCAGCTGCGTAACTCGGTTCTAAAGCAAACATGGCTAGTGGATTGTAGCCCCAATAATTACGTAATCCTTTTTCTTGCAAATGCGGTTCATCAATGAAGAAATTCACTGGAAGCAATTCAAGGCTGGTAATATCCAATGATTTAAAATACGCAATATTTTCAGGATGAGCTAAAGCCGCATAAGTGCCTCGAATATTTTCTGGAATACGGGAATTTAATTGGCTAAATCCTTTAACATTCAGTTCATACACAATGGTTTGAGCCCAAGGAATAGACGGCTTACAATCCCCTGACCAATCAAAATGTTCATCCACAATACGACCTTTAGGTGCAACTGTTGCATTATCTCGTTCATCATTTAATAAAAAAATCGAACGGGCTTCTGATGAACTTAAATCTGGTTTATGGCTTACTGCTTTGGCATAAGGATCAAGCATTAACTTTTGCGGATTAGCTAAAGTGCGGTCATTTTTGCCAGTGATTCTGAACGCATACTCATCATTTAACTCAACGCCTTCAATTGCCACATGCCAAATATCATCGGTTCTGCTCATAGCAAAACGGCTTTCTTTGCCATCACGGAACAAGCAAAGTTCAATAGCATCCGCCGCACTAGAAAACAGCGCAAAATTAGAAATTTTTACTCCGTTTTCCAGCGTTTGCGAATATCCCATTGGGGAAGGTTTACCATTGTTATAAATACTAAACATCGTGTTCTTCGCTATTGTTATGCTTTATATTTTAAATAGATTGTTGCGAGTGGTGGAATAGTCACGCTAATCGAATTATCACGTCCGTGACTTGCGATTTCTTCGCTTTCTACCAAGCCGAAATTACCTACATTTGAACCTTGATAGTACATTGAGTCCGTATTTAAAATTTCTTCGTATTCACCCGCAGCATTCACACCGATGCGATAACCTTCGCGTGGCACCGGAGTGAAGTTACTGATCACGATAATGCGTTCACCATCACTGCTTTTACGTTCAAAAGCAAAGACCGAATTTTCCGCATCATCTACCACTAACCAATCAAAGCCTTCCGGTTCACCGTCTAATTCAAAGAGCGGTGCATTTTTTTGATAAATTCCGTTCAAATCTTTGACTAATTGCAATACGCCTTTATGCCATAGGCCACCATGGTTTTCGTCAAGCAAGAACCAATCTAAACTTTCTTCATAATTCCATTCGCGACCTTGAGCAAATTCATTGCCCATGAATAATAATTTCTTGCCTGGATAGCCCCACATATAACCGTAGTAAGCACGCAAGTTAGCGAATTTTTGCCATGTATCACCCGGCATTTTACCGAGTAACGAACATTTGCCGTGTACCACCTCATCGTGAGAAAGTGGCAATACAAAGTTTTCGCTGTATTGATAAATCATCCCGAAGGTCATTTTGTCGTGATGATAACGACGATAAACGGGATCAAGTTTCATATAACTTAGGGTGTCATTCATCCAGCCCATATTCCATTTGAAATTAAATCCAAGACCACCGTTTTCTGTCGGATGGGTTACGCCACCGAAAGAAGTGGATTCTTCCGCAATCGAAATAGCACCAGACACCTCAGAATGGATTTTCCAGTTGGTATGTTTTAAGAATTCAATGGCTTCTAAATTTTCACGACCGCCATATTGATTCGGAATCCATTCCCCTTCAGCACGGCTGTAATCGCGATAAATCATTGACGCTACTGCATCCACACGAATACCATCCACGCCAAAGCGTTCTAACCAATAAAGTGCATTACTGGATAAGAAGTTTTTCACTTCATTACGGCCATAGTTATAAATCAAAGTATTCCAGTCTTGATGATAGCCTTCACGAGGGTCTGCGTGCTCATATAAGGCTGTACCATCAAATGCTACCAAACCATGAGTATCACTTGGGAAATGTCCTGGCACCCAGTCTAAAATCACATTAATGCCTGCTTTGTGTGCTTTTTCGACTAAGCGTTTGAAGCCTTCAGGCGTACCGAAACGGCTAGTTGGAGAATACAAACCGATCGGTTGATAGCCCCAAGAACCATCAAATGGGAATTCAGAAATCGGTAAAAACTCAATATGGGTAAAGCCCATATGTTTTACATAAGGGATAAGCTCATCGGCAATTTGGTCGTAATCTAGCCAGAAATTATTTTCTAAATTACGGCGCCATGATCCCAAATGTACTTCATAAATGGAAATTGGTTGGTTACGTTGGTTCGCCTTACGACGTTCCTCTGTCATTTCTACTACATCAGGCAACATGCTGATTTCTGATGCAGTATCCGGACGTAATTCAGAGCTAAATGCATAAGGGTCGGCTTTTAAACGAAGGTTGCCATAACAATCAATTAATTCAAATTTATAGCGTTGACCAAGGCTAGCTTTTGGTAAGAATAACTCCCACACACCACTTGCTGGATGGAAACGCATTGGATGACGGCGACCGTCCCAATAGTTGAAATCACCAACCAACGAAACGCGTTTCGCATTCGGAGCCCATACCCGGAAATTCACACCTGGCACACCATCACATTCGGTAAAGTGTGCACCTAATACTTCATACGGACGTAATAACGAACCTTCAGCCAACAGCCATTGGTCTAAATCATTAATCATTGGATGGAAACGGTAAGGATCTTCAATAAGATGGACATCTGATCCCCAATACACTTTAAATTGATAAGCAAAAAAGTGGTTCACATCTGGCACTATAGCGGAGAAAAAGCCACGCTCATCCACTCTTTCTAAAGCAACCACCATGGATTGAGTTTCTTTATCAATCACTTCGACTTTATCTGCATCAGGTAATAAAGCGCGGATCTCAATACCATTGTGGGTTTCATGCATGCCTAATACAGCAAAAGGATCGGCCTGTTTGCCATCAAAAAATGAATTGATTACTGATTGGGCGACTAATTTCGTCATTACATACTCCTTTATGCTTTGCGAGCTTGATTAATTTGAACAAAAAATGTCTTTAAGTTTTCGTCATTAAAAATCAGCTCTAAGGATTGTCCGAGCTTCTTCTGCCAGTTTGGATATTCTGTGGAAGTACCCGGCAGATTAAATGAAATTTCTTGTCCGATTAAGTTCTCTAATTGAACACCAATTAAAGCGCTTTGACTGTTGGCCAAATAGCGATGAATTTGGCGGTTAAGATTATCGTGCATTGCCATACTTAAAGCGTCACCGTGATAATCTGGTGGTAAATAGCCATCGCGATGTAAGCTATCAATCATGGCTTGCTTATCAATGACCCGTTGATCATATTTTTCTTTTAGTACATCGCCTTTTAAAATATTGAGTTCATCAAACAACACTAAATCACGACAATGCCAGAAACTTTGCAAGGAAGGCACATCATGTGTACCAATCGTCGCATAAGCATTGCGTGGGAATTCATTCGCATGTGGATATTGGTGATTGCGTTGAGCAAAATACAACACAAAATACGAGAAAATACGAAACTCGTTTAATTTCCACCGCACTTCATCTGGTACCGTACCCAAGTCTTCACCGATGATTAAACATTGATTGCGTTGGCTTTCAATGGCTAGAATTGCCATCAACTCATCAAACGGATAATGCACATAAAGGCCATCAGCCGCTGTTTTGCCTTCTGGAATTAACCATAAACGGAACAAGCCCATTACGTGATCGATACGCAAAATACCGAAATGCTGCATATTCGCACGAAGCATTGTAATCACTGCAGCAAAGCCTGTGGCTTTTAATTGGCTTGGATTGTAAGGCGGTAAATTCCAGTTTTGACCGACTGGACCAAGTGGATCTGGTGGTGCACCTACCGAGGCTTTCACACAGTAAAGCTCAGGTTGCGACCATACATCTACACTACCGCGTGAGCTATTTACCGCTAAATCACCATAGATGCCTAAACGCATGCCTACTTTTTGGCAAAGATGTTTTAGCTCATTCAATTGTTGTTCGGTTAGCCATTGCAACCAAGCGAAAAAGTCAATTTCCGATTTATGTTGTTTGATTAATGCTTTACGTTTTGCAGCAGTGAGATGTTGCCATTCTTCACGCCAACCTAACCAACCGATAGTGTTTTCTTCAGCTCGTTGATCGGCATGCTCAATTTTGTCTAAAACATTAAACAGGCCTTGTAAAACTAGCGCTTCCCCTTGCTCTTTTTGATAAGCTCTAAACGCTTCACGACGTTTGATGATTGCAGCAGATTTACTGCGTTGACTAAAGGCAAAGAGTTGCTCAAGTGCGGTTAGTTTTAATTCAGTTACCGCACTGTAATTGACCGTATCTTGATCGCGTAAAGATTGAATTAAGTTAGCGATATCCGCAGAGTTAACCCAATTTTGCACTGATTTTGCCAATTTAAATTCAGGCAATGCCGTTACATCAAGATAAATAAAGTTCAACCAACGACGAGAGGAAGAGCTATAAGGACTCACCCATTCTGGTACAGATGGATAAAGTAAATGTAACGGATTAATTCCAACAAAATCCGCACCATGCTCAGCACTTTTCTCAATCAAATACGCTAAATCTGAAAAGTCACCAATACCCCAGTTATGTTTTGAACGTAGGCTATAAAGCTGAACATTCACACCCCAGGCTTTTTGTTGTTCTAATAAAGGCGGTTGATACGCTGTTCTTGGTGAAACCAAAATTTGAACCGAGAAAGTTTGTTGGGCGATAAAAATGACCAAACGATAGTAGCCAAAAGGCAAAGCAGGCAACGAAAGTGCGGTTGAATATGGAATTGTTTTTTCAAACTGAATTTGGTTTTGCTCGTCGAGCAATTGATAACGCAAAGAAGCATCAGGAGGAGAAGAAAACGCGGTTAAATCATAATGAATGGGTTCGTTTTCAAAGGCACAAATTACATCTTGGAACGGCTGGTTTTGTCCAATATTCGGCGGAAATTGCAACTGCTCGATAAAATAATCAATAGAGCTTGGCGAGGCATAAATTAAATGCCCGTCAATATCATAATGGGAAAGTGAAATGCCAAGTTTTTCAGCGGATTGTTTAATGGATGAGGTCATTTGCATACACCTGATAATACATCTACATAATACTTATTAAGTATTATAGGTAAGCAGGGTTGAAATACAATTGCCAATCTCGCAAATTGTGACCTAAATCAAAAAACGAAGTTTGAAGAGAATAAAAAAGCACCTAAATCAGAATTATTCGGTTTCAATTACAAATTCAAACCAATCAATGACCTCTTCTTCATGCACACCATCTTGAATTAAAACACCTGCTTTTTTCACAGAATCAGGATCACCACTGACTAATGGATGCCATTCGGGCAAAGGTTTCTCCTCATACAATAAACGATATGCACAGGTATTCGGCAGCCAACCAAAATCAGGCAAATTCTTTTTGGTTAATTTCGTACAATCACTTTCGATTTTAAAACGTTCAGGATAATTACGACACTTTCCTGTTTCCACATCTAATAGATTGCAAGCAATGCGTGTGTAATAGAGTTTTTCACGCTTACCCCGCCCTTGAATGTATTTTCGATAACAGCATTTTCCGCAGCCATCACACAAGGCTTCCCATTCGGATTCCGTCATTTCAAGGAGCGATTTTTTTTGCCAAAAATGAGATTCAAATTGCATAGTGAAACCAATAAAAAAGTGCGGTCAAAATTTACGTGATTTTTGACCGCACTTTGTTGTTTAGAATTAGAAGCCTTCTTTTAAGCTTACGGTTAAGTTAAACACTAAGTGCTCTGGACGACTGTCTTTGTTATCCGCACAGAAATAACCTTCGCGTTCAAATTGGTAACCTTTTTCTGGTTCTGCATTAGCAAGGCTTTGTTCTACAAAACCGTGTTTCACCACTAAAGAGGTTGGATTTAACACACTTTCGATTTCTTCTGCTGCACCTGGGTTTGGTACGGTGAAAAGACGCTCGTATAAACGAAACTCCGCTGGGTGATTATGCACTGCAGATACCCAGTGAATTACCCTTTTCACTTTACGACCATCCGCTGGATTTTTACCTAACGTTTCGGGATCGTAAGTACAGAAGATCGTAGTAATTTCACCATTTGCATCTTTCTCTACGCGTTCAGCTTTTATCACGTAGGCGTTACGTAAACGCACTTCTTTACCTAATACTAAACGTTTATATTGTTTGTTTGCTTCTTCACGGAAGTCTGCGCGATCAATATAAAGTTCTTTCGTAAACGGTAATTGGCGTTCACCTAATTCAGGACGATTCGGGTGATTTGGTGCCGTTAAGATTTCTTCACCTTCAAAGTTTTCAATCACAACACGAACAGGATCAATCACCGCCATTGCGCGTGGTGCGTTTTCATTTAAATCTTCACGAATACAGGCTTCAAGCGCAGAATACTCGACAACGTTATCTTGCTTCGTCACACCAATACGACGGCAGAATTCACGTAATGAAGCAGGTGTATAACCACGACGACGTAAACCTGAAATCGTTGGCATACGCGGATCATTCCAACCATCCACAATGCCTTCATTCACTAATTTCAATAATTTACGTTTAGACGTTAATGTACCTTCTAAATTTAAACGTGAGAATTCATATTGATGCGGTAATGGACGTTCAATACTAATATTTTCCAACACCCAGTCGTATAAACGACGGTTATCTTGGAATTCTAATGTACATAAAGAGTGTGTAATACGCTCAATCGCATCAGAGATACAGTGAGTGAAATCGTACATTGGGTAAATACACCATTTATCACCAGTTTGGTGATGGCTCGCAAATTTAATACGATAAAGCACAGGGTCACGCATGACCATAAATGGTGAGGCCATGTCGATTTTCGCACGAAGACTTAATGTACCTTCGGCAAACTCACCGTTTTTCATTCTTTCAAATAACGCGAGGTTTTCTTCGATACTACGATCACGATATGGGCTGTTTTTACCTGGCTCAGTTAATGTACCGCGATATTCACGCATTTCATCTGGAGAAAGTTCATCCACATACGCTAAACCTTTTTCGATTAACTCAATCGCATAACCATAAAGTGCATCGAAGTAATCAGACGCATAACGCGGTTCGCCTTCCCATTTAAAGCCTAACCATTCCACATCGGCTTTAATGGAATCCACATATTCCACATCTTCTTTCACCGGATTGGTATCGTCAAAACGTAGGTTACATAAACCGTTATATTCTTTTGCTAAGCCAAAGTTTAAGCAAATCGATTTTGCGTGGCCAATGTGCAAATAACCGTTTGGCTCAGGCGGGAAACGAGTATGAACACTTTTGTGTTTACCCGAAGCTAAATCTTCATCAATAATTTGAGTAATGAAATTGTGTGTGCGGGTATTTTCCGCATTTTCTAGAGTGTGTTCTGTATTGCTCATAAATTTCTCAATAAATTGAAAATAATTACCCCATTCTATACGAAAAGTCTGACGTTGTGAATTTGATCCCAAAACTAACCGCACTTTCATTAAATTAAGACTGAATTTTTTAGGATTTTTAGGGCTAACTTGAAGATTTTTCGTGCAAACTGAAAAGTTTACCTTTAGAATACACTCTCACTGAACAAACGTTCATTTTTTTATTTAGGATGACAAAGTCTTTATGAAAAAACGCTTTTTTATTTTACTCGGATTACTCGTTGCTGCTGGCACAGCTTATTATTTTTTCTCTAGCAATAGCAAGCAAGAAACCACCTATCTTACTGAATCGGTTACCCGTGGCAATGTGGAAAAAACGGTTGTCGCTTCTGGTTCAGTTGAAAGCGTGAATGAAGTTGATGTCGGTGCCCAAGCCTCGGGTAAAATCACCAAACTCTATGTCAAATTAGGACAAGAAATCAAAAAAGGCGAAATGATCGCAGATATTGATTCTACAACCCAAATTAATACCTTAAATACCAAAAAGGCTGCATTGGTTAGCTATCAAGCACAATTAAAAGCGAAGAAAACCGCTTATGATGTTGCTCTTTCAAGTTATAACCGTTTATCAAAACTTTATACACAAAAAGCGACTTCTTTGGATAGTGTGAATACTACAAAAAGCACACTTGATAATGCGAAAGCTGAAATGGAAGCCATTGAAGCCAATATCAAACAAGCTGAAATTGAAGTGAATACCGCAGAAACCAATGTGGGCTACACCAAAATCACCGCTCCAATGGACGGTACCGTTATTTCCGTGCCTGTTTCTGAAGGTCAAACCGTTAATGCCAACCAAACGACTCCAACAATTGTAACCATTGCCGATTTAAGCAAAATGAAAATTAAGCCTGAAATTTCAGAAGGCGATATTACTAAAGTTAAGGCAGGCCAAGAAGTCAGCTTCACTATTTTATCGGATAGTCAAACTGTGTATCACTCCGTCATTGATTCGGTTGATCCAGCCAATACCACGACAAGTGATAGTTCTTCAACATCATCTTCGACAAGTTCAAGTAGCAGCTCAACGACCAGTGCGATCTACTATTACGCCAATGTTTTGATTGATAACCCTGATCGTACTTTACGCATCGGAATGACGACAGAAAACAACATCAAAATTGCCAACGCGAAAGATGTGTTATTAGTTTCCAATATGGCTATTCAAAAACGTGATGGCAAAAGCTTTGTAAATGTATTGAATGATAAAAATCAACCTGAGCCGCGTGAAGTTGAAACCGGTGTTCAAAATGATTTCAAAACTGAAATCAAATCGGGTTTAAACGAAGGTGAAAAAGTTATCGTGTCACAAGTGGCCAATGGTGAAAAAGTAGGCTCTATGCCTCGTGGTCCAAGAATGTTCTAAAAGTGCGGTAGAAAATTAATGAATATTATTGAAATTAAGGATCTCAACCGTTACTTCGGTGAAGGTGAAAATCGCGTTCATATTTTAAAGAATGTCTCTTTAAATATTGAAAAAGGAGATTTTGTCGCGATTATTGGGCAATCGGGTTCCGGTAAATCGACCTTGATGAACATCATCGGGTGCTTGGATACGGCAACCAGTGGTTCTTACAAAATCAATGGTAAAGAAACTATTGAATTAAGCAAAGATCAGCTTTCAGATTTACGTAGCCAAAAATTCGGCTTTATTTTCCAACGCTATAACTTATTGTCGAGTTTGACGGCCGCTGAGAACGTTGCTTTGCCTGCAATTTATGCGGGAATGTCGCAAGAAAAACGTCTTTCTCGTGCGAAGCAACTTTTAGAAAAATTAGGCTTAGGTGATAAATGGCAAAATAAACCCAGCCAGCTTTCTGGTGGTCAGCAACAGCGTGTGAGTATTGCCCGTGCGTTGATGAATGGCGGTGAAATTATCTTAGCCGATGAACCCACTGGTGCATTAGATTCGCAAAGTGGTCAAAATGTGATGGAAATTCTGCGTCAATTACACGCAGAAGGCCACACTATTATTATGGTAACCCACGACAGAGAAATTGCTGCCAGTGCGAATCGCGTAATTGAAATTAAAGATGGTGAAATCATTGGCGATACACAAAAAGAAGCAGTAAAAAGTGCGGTCGAAAATCCAACCAAATCTAAACCGCACTTTGGGTTTAGCAAAGATCAATTTGTCGAAGCCTTTCGTATGTCTGTGAGTGCGATTATCGCCCACAAAATGCGTTCTCTTTTAACCATGCTCGGAATTATTATCGGGATTACCTCCGTGGTTTCCGTCGTGGCATTGGGAAATGGTTCACAGCAAAAAATTTTAGAGAATATTAAAGGCATTGGTACAAGTACCATGACCATTTTTAATGGTACAGGCTTTGGCGATCGTCGGGCTGAACAAATGCAGAATCTCACAATTAATGATGCCACTGCCTTAAATCAACAAAGCTATGTACAAAGTGTCACCCCGAATAGCTCATCAAGTGGCACATTGATTTATGGCAACCAAACTTTCTCCTCGACCAGTTTAAAAGGTGTAGGCGAACAATATTTTGATGTAGATGGCTTAAAACTAAAATCCGGTAATTTATTTTCTGCTCAAGATGTTGCTGATAACAACCAAGTAGTCTTAATCGATGAAAGTGCGAAAAAGTCGATTTTCCCAGATGAAAATCCCATCGGCAAAATTGTGATGTTTAATAAACGTCCATTACGTATTATTGGCGTAGTATCTGATAAACAAATGGGCGGGGCTAGTAGCTCACTTAATCTCTATGCCCCTTATACCACTGTGATGAATCGTATTTCGGGTAGCAAAAAAATTGGTTCAATTACCGTTAAAGTGGATGATTCGGTGAATACTACTGTCGCTGAAAAAGGAATTACTGAATTGCTTACCATGCGTCATGGTAAAAAAGATTTCTTCATCATG
>JAGZOA010000033.1:0-17508 GCA_018363335.1 Parahaemophilus parainfluenzae
CCACACCTAAACCTAATAATGAGCTTTCATGAGACTTCTCTTTGAGCCAGTTTTCAGCAAAAATCACCAGAAAAAGTGCAGTCATACCAAACTCTACCCCTTTTAAATCAAAAGGAATGATTGAACCAAATAGATTACCTAATCCGGCTCCTACAACCCAATAAAGATGGAGATAAAAACTGACAAAGAACATATACCAGCCTTTATCTAAATGATCGGGGATCTTCGCCATATAGTTAAGGGAAAAACTTTCATCGACTAGGGTACTAATTAAATACCAACGTTTTTTCCCGAGTTGAGCACCATATTTTTCTAACATGGAAATGCCATAAAAAATTTGGCGCCCACTGACCATCAGCGTAACCAACGCAACACTTAAAGGCGAAAAAGGCATAACTAAGGCGGCAGCGGCAATAAATTCCACTGATCCCGCATAAATGAGTGCTGCCATTGCCACAGGGAACCAAACACCGAATCCAAGTGCTTTCATGTAAATACCGTATGCTATGCCTAAAAATAAAAAGCCGGCAAGCATTGGCATGCTGTAAGGAAATGCCGCTTTTGCTGCGGCTTTGATGGGATTTTCTGTCACTACTTCTGACATATTGACCTACTACAACTCTAAAACAGACAAACCAGGTAAGGTCGAAAAACTTTGTGCTTTTACTGTTTGATGGAAATCTTCGATATAAGCTAAATTAGCATCTTCTTTACGAATTGCCGCATAAAGGTTACTGTACAACCCTTCTTCTGTAATTTTACGCGCCACCACATACCCTTTTTCTAAATAAGGTAATGCTGCCCAATAAGGCACGGTAGCAATGCCACGACGACTCGCTACTAACTGGATCAAAGCGATCGTTAGCTCTGTTGTACGACGAGGTGGATTAATACCTTTCGGTTTCAATACTTGACGATATAAATCTAACATATCATCAGGCACGGGATAGGTTACCCAAGTTTCTTCAGCGAAATCTTCCGCCTGCCAAACCTCTTTATTGGCTAATGGATGATCTTTAGAACAGATCCCCACCATTTCATAAGAAAACAGCGGCTTAAATAAAACATCATCGTTTTGTTCAATGTCGGATACAATCGCCCAATCTGCACGATGAGATAATAACAACCCAACCGGATCAGTGTGGAAACCAGACACAATATCCAATTCCACTAAACTCCAATGCTGACGAAACTCATCCATCGCCGGCATTAACCAGTCGAAACAGGTATGACACTCTACTGCAATTCGTAATTGCCCTGCATCACCATGTTTTACGCGTGCAAGTTCACGTTCTGCATCTACCACTTTCGGAAGAATTTCATTGGCAAGACGAATCAAGCGATCGCCTGCCGCCGTGAAACGCAATGGATTACTTTTACGCTCAAATAGAGGTAATCCGAATTGCTCTTCCATTAACTTAATTTGGTGAGAGAGTGCTGATTGTGTTAAATACACACGTTTTGCCGCCATCGAAACGCTGCCCGTTTCCTTCAAAGCAAGCAAGGTTCTTAGGTGACGAAGTTCAAGAAATGTTGGTTTCATTAGAATAATTCATAAAGTTATCGCATTAGATGAGTATCATGATAACGCAAATTAAATTTATCGAAAAGAAAGTGCGGTCAAAAACGTTAATATTTTTGACCGCACTTAAGACGATTATTTATCTAACTGAATGGGAAGAAATAAACTTAATGGACGTTTTTTCACAATTTGACAAACTTCATGCCAAATTGGCCACCAGCTATCAATTTCCGTATTTAAAGAACGCAGGGCAACCCAAAGCGTTAATGAAAAACTGACAATTAAATTCACTAAACCAATCAACAATACAAAAGCAATGCATTGTAAAAGCAATGAATAGGTGAAATGTCCGCTCACGGCAATATAGCCTACATTCGCCGATGAAAATGCCACATGACGAATATCTAACGGAAGATGCGTTAAGTACCCCACCACACCGGTAATCCCAAGCAGCATGCCAAAGCAAAGGTTACCAATTAGCGAGCCATAATTCTCATGCATATAATTAGCAAATTTAACGCGAGTCTTCTCAGACATTAATTTTTTCAATAACGGATGTTGGGTTAAACGCATGCGCATATTCAAATAATTGCTGCGGTTATCAAAATAGCCCGAAATAATCCCCGAGCAGAATAACCATACACCCGCAATGGCTGCAAACCATAAGGTTCCCGCAAAAGGATCAATGCTATGCAACTGATAAGCGATTTGATCGGCATTCATCAACGGCTCACCTGTTTTATATTGGTAACCAAACGCAATCAATGCGGCCAATCCCATTGCAATAAGTACATTGCCTAGCACCGCAATACTTTGAGAGCGAAATACATCCACTAATAATTGGGCTAATTTCATATTGACGCTTTTACCTTGAGGCGTTTTCTCAACAGCCTCAGCAAAACGGGCGGCAGTCATGGCTGGCTGTTTCGTTGCAACCGTAAAATGCAACATAAAAATCACCATAAAACCTAAGCCGTAATTTAAGCCTTCGGCAATCCCTTTCCAGACTTTGTCATCAATAATGCTGCCTAGATAGATTTTAAATAGCGCCATCAGTGCAATTAATACACCACCACCTGCCGCGGAGTAAAACATTGCCCAATACTCTTTTTTATCTCGAGTAATGTAATGCTCGCCATGATCGCCTGCATTTTGGGTAATGCTACGTGAAATTAATCTTGAGCTTTGTTTCCATAATCGAGTGATGCTATGTTTTTCTGCTGCTGCGCGAGCAAAACAGCCTGTTAATAACAATATTCGGCGTGGTAAATAGCGATTTGAAACAAAAATCGCCATCAAGGTTTCCAATCGCTCTAAAGTCTGAGAAAGACGCTCCAATAAATACGCTGTATTTAAGGAAGAGCCCACCACTGCCCCACGTTTTTGCAAACGCTCAATCAATTTTTTACATTGGCTAAACATTACCTGTAAATGGCTATCATCAAAAACCGTTGATTGGCGGCGTGCCTGTAACCAATTCACCACTTCATGGTGCAATGCCACAAAAGGGGAATCAGCATTCAGCAGAGAGGGTTCCATTCGCATCAGTTCAGGATCCATATCTTCAGCCGCAATCCAAATTGAAAGCATTTCAATGGCAAATAATCCTTCACTTTCAATATGGTTTCTTAAACGTTCACGATCTTTTTGTTCTGTATAACGGGTTAAAACTCCAAATACGCCTCGCCACGTTTTTAAGGGAATGGCATCAATCCAGCGGGCATCATTTTTATCACTGAACAATAAATAAAAAATATCACGTAAATCATTAATATCTTTAAAAGAAGGATTAAAACGCTCATAAATACGCGTTTTCATTTCCTGTCCAAAACCGCCACGAGTAAGAATCCCGCTGCTAATAAACAAGGGATAAAGACGTAAACCACATAACCAACCACATAATAATTTCGAAACAGAACAGCCTAATTCTTTGTCGTTCTTTAAGATAAACTTAAATAAATGTAAGGTTGGAGAAATTTTTTCTGTGGGGCTATTACGTAATAATTGGCACAGCCCTTCCACAAGACCAAAGGCATCGTTTTCCGCCACTTTGTTTCGCAAAAATTGCGGTAAGGTATCGGTTTTAATCATGAGCTTTCCCCCATATCGTTTATATTCAAAAGCGAGACATTATACAGCTCTGTTGGATAAAGTAAAAATGAAAGGAAAAGCGCGGTCAATTTTGAAAGGGTTTTAAAAGAAAAGGCGTATGTTTCCATACGCCTTTAGATTGATATTATTTCTCTTTCTTCAGCAAGAAAATGCCTTGTTCAGAGAAATTCACATAAGCTTGTTTCAGATTAGCATTGAAGTCTTCAGGTTTAGTATTAATGAGCAATTCTTTGCCTGCCCAAATTGCCACCACTTCCCAGTGATTACCCATATAGACTGCACTCTTGATTTCACATTGTTGTGCTGCCTCGCCTTCTGCTTTTAAGTAAATTGCTTCAGGACGTACGCCTACTAAGCATTCACCATCTGGTAAATTGAATTGTGCCGCATTGCTTAATGGTAATTTGTAGCCATTCACGTCAATGGTGTTATTTTCCAATTTACCTTCAAAGATGCTCGATTCCCCCATGAAGTTTGCAAGGAATAAAGAGTTTGGACGCAAATAAAGCTCTTTTGCCGGTGCTTTTTGCATGATTTTACCTTTATTCATGACGATAACTTCATCGGATACCGCAAATGCTTCGGTTTGGTCGTGAGTCACATAAAGCGAGGTAATACCTAAACTTTGTTGTAATTCACGGATTTTTTCACGCATAGAACGACGTAAGTTTGCATCTAAGTTACTTAATGGTTCATCAAAAAGTAATACTTTTGGTTTTAACACTAACGCACGTGCTAATGCCACACGTTGTTGTTGACCACCTGAAATCTGATCCACAAAACGATCTTCAAAACCTGCTAAATCAACTAACTCTAAGGCTTCTTTTACACGTTTAGCGCGTTCTTCTTTTCCCACACCTTGCATACGTAAACCATATCCCACGTTATCGCCAATGCTCATATGTGGGAACAAAGCGTAAGATTGGAATACGATACAAATATCACGATTTTGAATAGATGATTTGGTTACATCTTCACCATCAATAAAAATTTGACCTGAAGTTGGATTTTCTAAGCCTGCCACCAAACGTAACACCGTGGTTTTACCGCAACCAGATGGACCTAATAAGGTCACCATAGTGCCACGTTTAATGGTTAAATCTAAATTATCAATGACTGTGGATTTACCAAAAGATTTAGTGATATTTTTTAATACTAAGAAATCATTATTACTCATAATATTTACCTACAACTTAACGAGTTAATTCATTTTTTTCGCTTTAGAACGGGAAATTCGGGTATCACCCACAATCCAGTCAAAGAATAAAATAATGGCCATCATTACGATGATTAAAATCGAACCGTATGCGATAGCAATACCATATTCACCATCTTCTACACGGTTTAAAATATAGGCTGTTGCCACACGTGTATCAGCGGTGACTAAGAAGATAATCGCACTTACGGTAGTCATCGCACGAACGAAACTGGTGACCAATGCAGAAAGTAAAGCTGGTTTTAACAATGGTAAAACGATAAACCATAATGTTTTCCATGAGCTACCTTTTAAAGAAAGAGATGCTTCATCGAGTGATTTATCTAATTGACCAAGACCTGCAATCGCTGCTCGCATACCGATTGGTAAATCACGCATCACCATTGAGATGATCACGATAATGCTAGTACCTGTAATGTAAAGTGGCGCATTGTTAAAGGCTAAAATATAAGATACCCCTGCAACGGTTCCTGGTACGGCGAAGCAAAGCATGGTTAAGAACTCAAGAGATTTTTTACCTTGGAAATCTTTACGCACCACAATATACGCAATTAATAAACCGAAAAGTGCAGTCAATGGTGCGGCAATTCCTGCGTAGATTAAGGTGTTAATCAATGATGGCCATGCCCCATCGCTTAAGCCTTGTCCGAATAACATCGCATAGTTTTTCAAGGTTAAGGTGTAATCCACACCCCAGTTTACGGTGAAACTACCGTAGAAAATACTGCCGTATAACGCTAAGTTAAAGAGTACCCAGAAACCAAGCATACCGATGATGGTATATTTTAAGCCGGTTGGTAAATCTTGTACGTCACCGCGATAGGATTTACCTGAAACGGTTACATAAGAACGGTTACCAATCCAAATATATTGGATGATAAATACGGCCAATGAGAAGATTAAAAGCATCGAACCTAAAGTACTTGCTGACGCATAATCTAATTGTGAGCCTGCGATATAGAAGTAGATTTGTGTCGCGATGACGTCAAAGCTACCGCCCAGTACTAATGGGTTACTAAAGTCGGCTAAGGATTGGATAAACACGATTAAGAACGAGTTTGCCAATGCCGGACGTAGTAATGGGAAAATGATATTAAAGAATGTTTGGTAACGATTTGCACGTAAGGTATAAGACGCTTCTTCAATTGACGGGTGAACCGATTTTAATGCCCCATCTAAAATCATGAATGAAATCGGCGCAAAAGCAAGAATCTGTGCAATGGCAATCCCGTTGAAACCGTATAACCAGTTATGGTTCTCAAATCCAAATGTTGTGGATAAGAACTCTGTCACATAACCAGAACGGCCAAGCATTAATGTTACCCCTAAGCCCACAACGAATGGCGGTGTGACGATTGGTAAAATAGAGAAAATTTTACCAATAAATGCCGTTCTACGTGCAATACGGGTGGTATAAAGCGCAAATGCCAAACCGAAAATCGTTGATACGATTCCTACAAAGCCAGACAAGAATAGCGAGTTACTAATAACACGTACAATATAGCTTTGAGTTAAAATTCGCATCACTTGTTGCGGTGCAAAAGTATCACCGTCATAGAACATTGAAACAAAGATAGCCAATGTTGGATAAACGATGAAGAAGAAAATTAATAAGATAATGCAAAGTAAAGAGGCAATAATAAATTTATCCCCTTGCATTACTTTTAATTTGGCGAAGGAAAATGTCGCCAATGCGGTTAAACTCGCGATTAATACAATCACCGAATAACCCATACTGACTTTATAAATTGTCGCACTGACAAAGATAAATAATGTCGCTGCTGCAATAAGATACAGCTCAGCTTTCGCTTGCGTATCCTTCGGTAATTTAAGAAGTGGCATCAATCCGTATAAAATAACCGATAAAAACCATAATGCCGTAATATTTAACGAAGACCAACCCATTGCACCTAAGTATTCATCGCTTGTGCTTTCAAACAAGCCATAATCTAAAGCGTGGGAAGGCAGAAGAAGAAATGCAATAACAGCAAGAATTATCCAAAAGTTAGCAGATTGGATAATAGGAAGTTTATTTGCGTTCATACAACCTCGCATAAAAGAAAAAAGCGAAATAATATAATAGCTATTATTTCGCTATGTATACATCATTATTTTGCTAATTTAACATCATCAACCCATTTTGTGATCAAACGTTTACGTAAATCACTTGAGCCGTATTTGTCAAAATCATAATTAATTAAATTGATGGCTTTAAAATCGAGCGCATAAGGCGATTGCTCAGCAGTGCTATTGGTTAAAATAGAATACGCTTCCCCTTTTTTCCAGGTTAACTCTTGCGCTTCTTTTGATAACGCCCAATCCACAAATAATTTTGCATTTTCAAGGTTTCTTGCACCTTTAATAATGCTCACACCACCAATTTCATAGCCTGTACCTTCGCAAGGAACAACTAATTCAACTGGTGCGCCTTTTGCTTTCTCTAAAGAATATTCATGTAAAAAACCAATTCCGATTGCAGTTTCACCACGTGCCGTATTACGGGTCGCCGTGTTACCAGATTTGGTATATTGGGAAACGTTTTTATTCAGTTCTTTGAGATATTTGAATGCTTCATCTTCACCCCAAAGTTGGATATAGGTGGCTAACTGAGTGTAACCTGTTCCAGAACTTTGAGGATCTGCCGCTTGGATCTCATTACGATAAGCTGGATCAGCTAGATCTTTCCAACATTTTGGTGTCGGTAAATTGAGTTTTTTCAAACGTTCTGGATTGATACCAAAGCCTAATACACCGAGATAAATCGCGGAGGAATAGTTGCCTTTAATTTTAGCAGGGTCTCTAAACTGTTCAGGAATTTGCGCGAGATTTGGTGACTTATACGCTTCAAGTAAGCCCATTTCACCCGCTTGAGAATGAGGATCAAGCGTACCGCCATACCACACATCCCCTTGAGGGTTGTCTTTCTCAGCATCAATTTTGGCTAAAATTGTGCCTGTGCCACCACGGATAAAACTGGTTTTGATACCATATTTTTTCTCAAAAGCCATGGTTTCTTGCTCGCACATCGTATTTTGTGCACTACAATAAACCACTAAACGACCTTCTGCAGCAGATGCGTGAGAGCTTAGCAACACGCCACCAAATACAACACCAGAAAGTGCTAAAGCAACGTTAGACATTTTCATTGGTCCACTCCTGTGTTTATAAAATAAGATGAGCTAATTTGCTCATCGTAGAAACCCACGTAAAACCTAGCTAGTGGGGCTAAAATGGCAAAAGTGCGGTCAAAAAATCTCATGTTTTTCAACCGCACTTTAAACATTATTTCGCTAATTTAACGTCTTGAACCCATTTTTCAATTAAGGCTTTGCGTTGTTCAGTTGCACCGTATTTTTCAAAGTCATAATTGATCAGGTTAAGTTTGTTTGGATCAAACGCAGTTGGCGATTGTTCCGCTGTGGTGTTGGTTAAGATTTGTAAAGAGTCACCTTGTTTCCACGCTAACTCTTGACCTTCTTTAGATAATGCCCAATCCACAAATAATTTTGCGTTATCGATGTTACGCGCACCTTTTAAGATACTTACGCCACCTAACTCATAGCCGGTACCTTCACAAGGTACGACTAATTCCAATGGTGCACCTTGACGTTTTTCAAGTGCATAATCGTGTAAGAAGCCGATACCTACCGCGGTTTCACCACGTGCTGCGTTACGAGATGGGGTAACACCTGATTTGGTGTATTGAGATACGTTTGGATGTAATGCTTTTAAGAAATCAAAGGCTTTTTCTTCGCCCCAAAGTTGAACGAAAGTTGCCAATGCAGTATAAGCTGTACCTGCACTTTGTGGGTCAGCAATTTGCACTTCGCCTTTTAAGCGAGGATCGGTTAAATCTTTCCAGCATTTTGGTACTTCTTTAATCCCTAATTTTGCTAAGCGTTCGGTATTCACGCCAAAACCTAAGATCCCCATGTAAATCGCAGAGACATAATGTCCTTTAGTTTTCGCTGGATCACGGAAACGTTCAACAATTTCATCAATGTGTTTAGATTTATAAGGTTCGATTAAGCCTAATTCAGCCGCTTGTGCTTGAGGGTCGAATGTACCGCCAAACCATACGTCTGCTTGCGGGTTATTTTTTTCTGCTTCAACTTTTGCAAAAGTACTGCCTGAACCGTTGCGAATAAATGAGGTTTTCACATCATATTTTTCGCCAAAGGCTTTCGTTGTCGTTTCACAAAGAATATTGGTCGCACTACAATACACCACTAAACGCCCTTGAGCATTAACGGCTGATGATGTCATGAAGCCTGCGGCTAAAAGTGCGGTTGACATAGAGAGAGAAATTTTATTCATTTTCATCGTACACTCCTCATAAATAACACTGATGAAATAATAAAAACGAGCACATCGTAAGCGAAAACGAAAAAAATTTCCGTGAACTACTTCACAAATTTAAAAAATTTAAATAAAAAAGAAAGGTGAATTTAAACTGATTTTTCTTTATAATCCCACTAATTTTTACCTTCCGTTTTTTGAGGACGTTTTATGTCAAACTCATCTTGTATCATCATTGCTATCACGGGGGCATCCGCTTCAGGGAAAAGCTCCATTGCATCTACCGTTCACAAAGAACTTTGTAATGAATTAGGATGCCAAGAAATTGGGATTATTGCTGAAGACAGCTACTATAAAGATCAAAGCCATTTAGAGATGAGTGAGCGCATAAAAACAAACTATGACCACCCTAATTCAATGGATAGAGATTTACTCATTCAACACTTAAAAGACTTAAAAAACGGAACCGCCGTAGATATTCCTGTCTATAGTTATGTTGATCATACCAGAACAGGCGAAACCAAACACTTCACCCCGAAAAAAATTGTTATTTTAGAAGGCATCTTATTGCTTACTGATGAGCGAGTTCGCCAATTAGCTGATATTTCTGTCTTCGTGGATACGCCATCAGACATTTGTTTTATCCGCCGCTTACAACGTGATATGGAAGAGCGTGGTCGTTCGTTACAATCTGTTATTGACCAATATCGCGCAACTGTTCGTCCAATGTTCTTACAATTTATTGAGCCATCAAAACAATATGCGGATATCGTAATTCCTCGTGGCGGTAAAAACCGTATTGCGATTAATATGTTAAAAGCTCAAATTCTTCATTTATTAAACGAAAAATAGGAAAAATCATGCGTCTTTGCGATACCGATATCGAACGCTATCTAGATGATGGCATTATTTCTTTAACGCCTCGTCCTGACAACGACAAAATCAATGGGGCAACCATTGATGTACGTTTAGGCAATTCATTTCGCGTATTTCGTGAGCATTCAGCCCCTTATATTGATTTAAGCGGTCCGAAAGAAGAAGTTTCTGCTCAACTTGAATCGGTGATGAGTGATGAGATCATTATCGGTGATGATGAAGCTTTCTTCTTACATCCTGGTATGTTGGCGTTAGCGACCACATTAGAGTCTGTGAAACTCCCTGCCAATATTATCGGTTGGTTAGATGGTCGTTCTTCACTTGCTCGTTTAGGTTTAATGGTACATGTAACCGCACATCGTATCGATCCAGGTTGGGAAGGCAAAATTGTGTTGGAATTCTACAACTCCGGCAAATTACCTTTAGCATTGCGTCCAAATATGGTGATTGGAGCATTGAGTTTTGAGGTGTTAAGCGGCCCGGCAGCGCGCCCTTACACTAGCCGTAAAGATGCAAAATATAAACATCAGCAAAATGCGGTGGCTAGCCGAATTAATGAGGATTAATCCATGAAAAAGATCGCAATTAGCCTGTTGATCGTGCTGTTTGCGATCTTTGCTTTTTTTTATGCACGAATTCAAAAACTAGAAACAGTTATTACTACTACGCTAGCTCAGCATGAAACTACCTTCCAAGAGTTTAATGTGGGCATTTTCCCTGAGCCGTATATTTCCTTTGACAAAGTTCAACATAATCAAATAAGTATTGAAAAAATAACTGGAAAATTTTCTCTGCCATCATTAGTTTTGGGTAATGCTCAACTACAAGAATTAGTTGCTCAAAATATCAAGTTATCCCCAAAGGCACAAAACTCAGCAAATGTTCAAGTGCATTTCAACGGTTTCCCACTTAATTATATTACTAGTGATGATATTCCATTTAGCACAACAACTCTCATTACTGTTGAACTAGCAAAACCACTTTATGGCAGTAATAGAATCTTTAATTTTCGTTTTATCAAAGGTCATGTTACCCTCCGTCGGGAAAGTGAATCACTTATTCAATTTGATCATGTTCAATTCAATCAGCAAGACTTGGGCTATATTGAAATTCATACAGATTTAACAAAGCCACAGAAACGTGCCATTGCTTACATTAAGCCTAGATGCACCACAAATTGTCTTGCTGTACTCAAATTTGATAGCTATCTACAAAAAAGTGCGGTCAATTTTTCTGGTAAAAATTTTCCTTTAACTCAGTTGTTAGCTTTACTTAATTTCCCGCAAACCATGACAGGTACGAGTGATTTTAACACTCAATTAGCCTTTACAAACTCAGAATTAATCGAAGGGAAATTTGATTTTAATGCGCGTGATGGCGAGCTTTTAGGATTGAATTTATTAGATATGGCGGCACAGTATTTACCAATTAATTACAACAGTGATTTAACTGCGAGCAGAAATATGAATACGCCTTACGAGCGTTTTGAATCAAATCTTTCGCTTGAAAACCACTTACTTAAAGTAGATAAAATAAGCTTAAAAACAACCGCACTTTTAGGTGAAGGTTCTGGAGCCATTGATTTAGATAATGTACAATGTGATGTCAATTTAACCTTAAGATCCACTAACGAAAAATACAAAAAGCTGGCATTGCCTATTCGCTTTTTCGATAGTTGCTACTCACCACAGTATAAGGTAAATATTGACCAAAACTTTCGTCATCAATTGAAAGAATTAATTAAAGAGAAATTAAAATAATGTCATTTTATCAGAAAGCAGAAAGAACCCAATATTGGCGCGTAGTCATCATGGCTTGCGCCGCTTTTATTTTTAACACCACGGAATTTGTGCCAGTTGCGTTACTCACTGACATCGGACAAAGTTTTGATATGCAAAGCTCCAATGTGGGTTTAATGATGACCGTTTATGCTTGGACAGTTATGATTATGTCTTTACCCGCCATGCTCGCGACAGGTGATATGGAACGTAAAGGTTTGTTACTGAAACTTTTCGTGATTTTTATTATCGGCCATATTATCTCGGTCATCGCTTGGAATTACTGGATTCTTCTTATTGCCCGTATGTGTATTGCGGTAGCGCATTCACTCTTCTGGGCAATTACAGCATCATTAGTCATGCGTGTTGCGCCGAAGAATAAGAAAACACAAGCAATTGGTATGCTAGCTATCGGTACATCCCTTGCGACTATTTTGGGCTTGCCATTAGGACGTCTAGTCGGTCAATTAGTTGGCTGGCGTATTACTTTTGCAATCATTGCTGCATTAGCTGTAGTGGTGATGATATTGATTATGCGTTTATTGCCAAATCTACCAAGTAAAAATGCCGGCTCACTTTCTAGCCTACCGATTTTGGCAAAACGTCCATTACTCATTGGACTTTATGCCACAACGGTACTTATCGTTTCAGCACACTTTACCGCTTATACCTATATTGAGCCATTTATGGTTCAAATCGGGCAAATGGATCCTAATCTTACCACGATGATTCTTTTAGTTTTTGGTATTTCAGGTGTGACAGCGAGTGTGATTTTTAACCGATTATACCGTTTTGGCGCCACACAATTTATTATCCATGCAATTCTGTTATTAGCTATTTCCTTAGGCTTTATGCTTACTTCGGCAGGTTATACCGCAACAATGTTTGCCTTGGCCTTTGTTTGGGGTATAGGAATCTCTTGTATCGGACTCGCATTACAAATGCGTGTACTGCAACTTGCGCCCGATGCAACTGACGTAGCGAGCGCCATTTATTCAGGTATTTTTAATGCAGGTATTGGTGCAGGCGCACTATTTGGTAACCAAATAACACGTCACATTGGTCTTGAATATATTGGATTTAGCGGTGCAGCATTAGCGATGATTGCACTCGGCATCTTTGTCTTCTTCAATTTCCGCTATCGTTCTCAAAACGCCTAAAAAAATGACCGCACTTATACAAGTGCGGTCATTTTCTTTTCTCTTTTCTAATCGAGATGGAAACAAGCAATAAGTTTACCATCAGGATATTTTTCTAATTTAGGCTGTTCATTTCGACATTTATCCGTTGCTTTCCAACAACGCGGATTAAATGAACAACCTTTTGGCGGATTAATTGGACTTGGTAATTCTCCTGTTAATTTAATCCGTTGACGACGTAATTCAGGCGATAATCTTGGTGTCGCTGAAAGCAAAGCTTGTGTATAAGGATGCTGAGGATTATTAAAGATCTGTGCTTTTGTACCCATTTCGACACAACGACCTAAATACATCACCATCACTTCATCAGCAATGTGCTCAACCACCGAAAGATCATGTGAAATAAACACATAAGATAAACCTAGCTCGGCTTGCAAATCCATCATCAAATTCAGCACTTGTGCACGAACAGATACGTCTAACGCTGAAACAGGTTCATCCGCTACAACCACATCAGGATCAAGCATTAAACCACGAGCAATCGCGATACGCTGACGTTGTCCACCCGAAAACATATGTGGGTAGCGATCATAAAACTCTGCACGCAATCCCACTTTCGCCATCATGGATAACACTTTTTCTTTACGTTCTTTAGCCGATAGATTGGTATTGATGACTAATGGTTCTTCCAAAATTGTGCCGATTTTCTTACGCGGATTTAGTGATGCATAAGGGTTTTGAAACACGATTTGGATTTTCTGACGACGCAATGCTTTCGTTTCGTGATCATTCTCTAAGAAATTTTGCCCGTTGTAATACAACTCACCTTCTGTCGGTTCTTCTATCATCGTTAAAAGACGACCTAGTGTTGATTTACCACAACCAGACTCACCTACTACAGCAAGGGTTTTGCCACGTTCTAAGGAAAAAGATACGCCATCTAATGCTTTCACTTGCTGTGTTTTTGCAAACATCCCTTTTTTCACAGGATAATATTTCTTCAACCCAATGGCATTGAGCAATGGAGCATTCTCTTGTGCGACATTAGACATTGCTTGGTTCTCCTTGGGCATTTAATGGGGTATGACATTTAACTTGTCGATTTCCTACGTGACGTAATTCAGGTTCAACAGTTCGACAAAGATCGGTCGCATACGGACAACGTGGATTTAACAAGCAACCTTGTGGACGATCGTATTTACCTGGCACCACACCGGGTAAAGATTGCAAACGAGATTTACCTTCGGCAAATTCAGGTAAAGAACGTAATAACGCTTGAGTGTAAGGATGTTTTGGCTCACGAAAAATATCTTCTGCTCGCCCTTCTTCTACTACTTGTCCTGCATACATTACAATAATGCGATGTGCCGATTCTGCGACTAGCGCAAGATCGTGCGTGATCAGAATCAACGACATGCACTCTTTTTGCTGTAACTCAAGCAACAAATCTACAATTTGTGCTTGAATAGTCACATCCAGTGCTGTAGTTGGTTCATCTGCAATGAGCAATCTCGGTTTACAAGCTATCGCCATAGCAATCATAACGCGTTGGCTCATCCCGCCAGAAAGCTGGTGTGGATAGACATCAATACGCGATTCAGGATCAGGAATACCGACTAAGCGTAAAAGCTCTAAAGTGCGTTCACGGCGTTCTTTTTTGCTGCCACCTTGATGTGCCTTAATTGCTTCCATAATTTGAAAACCGACTGTATAAGCAGGATTTAAGCTTGTCATCGGATCTTGGAAGATCATGGCAATATCTGCGCCAACTAATTCCCGCTTTTCTTTTGGCGGTAAGCTTAAGAGATCTTTTCCTTCAAATTCTAAGCCTTTCGCTGAAACGCGCCCAGGAAAATCAATCAAGCCCATCACTGCAAGGGAACTCACGGATTTCCCCGAGCCAGACTCGCCAACAATGCCTAATACTTCGCCTTGATTAACTTGGTAGCTAATACGATCCACCGCTTTAAAAGGTGCTTTTTCATCACCAAAGTGAACAGAAAGCTCTTTTACATCTAATAATGCCATTCTGCCCCCTATTGTTTTAATTTTGGATCGAGTGCATCACGCAACCCGTCACCCATTAAATTAAATGCTAAAACAAGCGATAAAATCACTAAACCAGGAATAGTAACCAACCAGTTTGCCGCCTGCATAAAGCTACGTGATTCAGATAACATCGTCCCTAATTCCGGTGTTGGTGGTTTTGCCCCAATACCTAAGAAACCTAAGGTCGCTAGCTCTAAAATCGCGTTAGAAATCCCCATTGTCATTTGTACGATGAGAGGCGCAAGGCAATTCGGTAAAATGACAATAAACATTAAACGTAATACGCTTGCTCCTGCCACTCGTGAAGAAGTGACATAATCTCTGTTTTTCTCGTTTAATACTGCTGCACGTGTTAAGCGCACATAACTTGGAATCGAAACCACGGCAATCGCCAACGTCGCATTCGTTAAAGAAGGCTCTAAAATTGACACCACCACAATAGTTAAAAGCAAGTTTGGAATAGCCAACATAATGTCAATAAAACGAACAATTAATGTATCTAATGCTCCACCATAATAGCCTGCGAGCAAGCCAAGACTCGTCCCTAAAATGCAAGATAAAATCACAATAATGAAACCCGCAAAAACAGAAATGCGCGTACCATAAATAATACGAGAAAGAATATCTCGCCCAATGTCATCTGTACCCAGTAAATAAGCTGAATTACCACCTTCATACCAAGCTGGCGGTAACAATAAAGCTGAACGATTTTGTTCGATAGGATCAAAAGGTGCTATCCAAGGGGCAAAAATACTGATTAATGCCACAGCAAGGATAAAAGTGAGCCCAATCACCGCCCCTTTATTTTGTTTGAAATAAAACCAAAACTCCTGCAACGGTGTGCGAGGTGCGAAGGTTTCAATAGGTAAAGTTTGTTCCGTCATTAATAAGGCTCCTTATTGATGGCGAATACGTGGGTTTACCACGCCATAAAGTAAATCGATCGTCAAATTCACCACAATAATAATTGTAGCAATAATCAACACTGCGCCTTGTAAGACGGGATAATCGCGATTGGTAATAGCATCAATAATCCATTTACCAATGCCCGGCCATGAGAAAATTGTTTCGGTTAAAACCGCACCGGATAATAATTGTCCTACAATCAAGCCCACAACGGTTACAACAGGGATAAGTGCATTGCGCAGCGCATGAAAAATTACAATTCGGGTATAACTTAAGCCTTTCGCTTTTGCGGTACGAATATAATCTTCCCCTAATACTTCCAACATTGAGGAGCGAGTCATTCGGGTAATCACCGCAAGTGGAATGGTACCTAGCACAACAGCAGGGAGAATCAATGACTTAACTGCATTTTCAAAAGCACCTGGTACACCTGAAAGCCAAGTATCGATTAACATAAAACCGGTTGGTGTATCGATCCAGAAACTGTCTTCTAAACGTCCCCCTTGTGGCAAACCAAACCAAGGTGAAACATATAAAATCAAAATCAATCCCCACCAGAAAATTGGCATGGAATAACCCGTTAATGACATGGCCGTCACAGTATGAGAAATCCAACTATCTTTTTTGACGGCCGCAATCGTTCCGAGCGTAATACCCGCAATTAACGACCAAAATAGTGCAAAGAAAGCTAATTCAAACGTAGCAGGAAAGAGCGTGAAAAACTCACTCAGAACAGGTTGTCGAGTACGGAATGATTCACCAAAATCGCCTTGTATCACATTGCCAATATAATTGAAATATTGCTGATACAACGGTAAATCAAGACCAAGTTGCTTCATCATTTGTTGATGTACTTCTGGCGTTAAACCTCGCTCTCCCATCATAATCTCCACGGGATCACCCGGAATAAAATGAATGAGAGCAAAAGTCACAAAAGTAATGGCGATAAAGGTAGGAATCACCATTAAAATACGTTTTAAAATAAATTTAAACATCTACTTCCCACATGATAAAAGTGCGGTCGTTTCTTCGAACGTTTTCGCACTGGCATATTGAATATGAACACTAATATTCATACTCGTTGCAATAAAATCCTCCCGATTCTACCGCACTTTTTCTAATTTTGCCAAATGCGCAATCAGCCACTTAATGCCTTGAGCTTGGAAAGCGATTTGTAAACGGGTGTTATTGTCTGAGCCTTCAACGTTTATGATAGTGCCAAAACCAAACTTTTCATGTTTCACTTTTTGCCCCATTTTCCATTCATTTTCTGGCAAACTCATGCTTAAACTCCCTACTTTCGCTTGGTTTAATGCTCGGGTTACTGTTCCACGCAAACGAATTTCTTGAATGCATTCTGATGGTAATTCTGTAATAAAACGTGAAGGCAAATGGCGTTCTTCTTTCGTATAAACACGACGGCTTTCCGCATAACAAATCGTCAGTTTTTGCTTAGCTCGAGTAATGCCCACATAAGCAAGACGGCGTTCTTCCTCCAAACGTCCTGGCTCTTCAAATGAACGGAAACTTGGAAATACGCCCTCTTCTACCCCAACCATAAATACGCGTGGAAACTCCAAGCCTTTTGCTGAGTGTAAGGTCATCATTTCC
>JAGZOA010000034.1:0-17483 GCA_018363335.1 Parahaemophilus parainfluenzae
ACGCCAATTAAAAACATGGTGGATTGCCCCGAGCAGCTCCATGACATTTGGTTCCCTTGCCGATACCTTTATGTTCTTTTGTGTAGCATTTTATAAAAGTAGTGATCCATTTATGGCAGAACATTGGTTTAGCCTTGGATTCGTCGATTACTTATTTAAATTATTTGTCGGCATTGTCTTGTTTGTTCCCGCTTATGGCGTGGTACTCAGCATGATTTTGCGTAAACTTCAATCTCTCGCAAGCTCTCGCCAGTTTGCTTAACTTAAGGAAATAAAATGACTGAAACCCTTTCTCTTAGAGCCAAAATAGAACAAAGCCCAATGGGGGCTTATCAATGGATGATTGTGGTGATGGCTGCCATCATGAATTTACTTGATGGCTTTGATGTATTAGCCCTGGCCTTTACTGCAACAGCCATTCGTGGCGAATTTGGACTCACGGGGATTGAGTTGGGTTATTTATTAAGTGCCGGCTTGTTTGGTATGACTGCCGGCTCACTTTTCCTTGCTCCACTTGCGGATAAAATTGGTCGTCGTCCATTGTTATTAATGGCAGTATCACTCTCCGCTATTGGGATGTTAGGTTCAGCATTTATCTCACAATATCAATGGCTCGGTTTCTGGCGAGTTATCACCGGGCTTGGTGTCGGCGGTATTTTAGTGGGTACAAACGTGATCACCAGTGAATATTCTTCTCGTAAATGGCGCAGTTTTGCGATCAGTGTCTATGCAGCAGGATTTGGTATCGGTGCGGTATTAGGCGGTATGTTCGCCGTGATGTTGCAAGGTGAATATGGCTGGCGTTCTGTGTTCCTAGCAGGTGCTATCTTAACCGGTTTACTTTTAGTGGTGTTATTTATTTGGTTACCGGAATCCATTGATTTCCTCACTTCCAAACAACCTAAAAATGCAGAAGTGCGGTTAAATTTAATCGCAAAAAAAATTGGTTTAGCCGGTGATTGGAAACTTCCTGCAAAAGTAGAAAAAGTTAAAAGTAAATTACCTATTAGCCAATTATTCAGCGAAAAATACTTACATTCTACCCTGTTAATTTGGACGGCTTTCTTCTCCATCATGTTCAGTTTCTATTTTATTAGCTCATGGACACCAGCCTTATTAAAAGAAGCGGGCATGACGACAGAGCAAAGTGTGAGCGTAGGGATTATGATTTCATTAGGTGGCACTTGTGGCGCCCTAATCTATGGCTTACTGGCTAGCCGTTGGACGGCACGAGGCGTGTTAATTTTATTCACTGTGTTATCTTCCGCTGCGATTATCACCTTTATCCTATCTTCATCCGTTTTATGGATTGCGATGGTATTCGGTATTTTAGTTGGTGCGCTCATGAATGGCTGTATCAGCGGGCTTTATACCTTAAACCCACTTACTTATGATGCCGATATTCGTAGCACCGGTGTGGGCTGGTCGATTGGTATCGGTCGTATTGGTGCGATTCTTGCCCCTATGATTGCGGGTCGATTATTAGATATGGGCTGGGACAAACAGAGCTTATATGTTGGCGTTGGCTTCGTTATGCTGATCTCAACAGTCGCACTCTTTTTCTTAAAAAGCCGCTCAGAAATTAAAGCATAATCTTTGTAAAAAATAATAAAAGGGCGTGTTGAATATATCCAACACGCCCTTTTCTTTTATACGATTAATTCAACCAGAAATAATATCCTATTGTCGCGATAACGAGTATACACACAATATTTAAGATAAACCCAGCTTTCACCATATCACTCTGACGAACATGTCCCGTACCAAATACGATTGCATTTGGCGGTGTCGCCACTGGTAACATAAAGGCACAAGAAGCACCTAAACCGATGATTAAGGCAAGACCAATTTCTGGCATACCAAGAGATTGCGCGATAGAAATAAAGATTGGCACTAATAATGCTGCACTCGCAGTATTGGACGTAAATTCAGTTAAGAAAATAATGAAGGTTGCGACCAATAAACCAATGAGATAGTAATGTTGTCCTTGAACTAAGAATACAATACCGTCAGCTAATACTTTACTTGCACCAGAATCTTTTAACACGGCGCTTAAAGTTAAGCCACCACCGAAAAGCATTAATACACCCCAGTCCGTGCTTTCTTGGATTTGTTTCCAATTTGCCACACCAGTTGAACAAATAATGACAGCAGCAAGCAATGCGACAACGCTATCAAAACTACCGATATTTTTAGCAAGACCAAATACACCTGAAATGATTGGATTAATATAACTACTAAATACCCAGCAAAGCGCAATGAGACCAAAAATCACAAGCGTTAAAACACGTTGGCCATTCATTTCAATACGTTCAAAGTTTTGTTCAAAATGTAAATGAAGTCTTGGTTTAAAGACAATGAAAAGTGTACCAATCATCAACGGCATCAAAATGAGCATAATTGGTAAACCATACCATAACCAATCAGAGAAAGTTAAATGTAAGTTACTTGCAACGATAGCATTTGGTGGGCTACCTACTAATGTTCCCATACCACCAATACTTGCACTATACGCAATCCCTAATAAGACGAAGACATAAGTATTATGTTCTTTTTCTTTATCAAGTTTGCTTAAGATCCCCATCGCTAAAGGTAACATCATGGCAGCTGTTGCTGTGTTACTCATCCACATGGAAAGGAAAGCAGTAATAGCAAAAAGATACATCACAGCGACAAACAAATTACCACGTGCCATTGCCATGATTTTATTGGCAATCATTTTATCGAGTTTTTGTATGTGCAAAGCTGTCGCTAAAGCAAAACCACCAAAGAATAAGAAAATGGTTGGATCAGCAAACGCCACTAAAGCTTGTTTGGTTGTCACCAAATCAAGTGCAATCGCAAGCAATGGCACCAATAGCGCGGTAACTGTTACATGTAATGCTTCAGTTAACCAAAGGATTGCTACCAAAGCTAATAATGCTAAACCTGCATTTTCCTTAGGTGCAAAAGGTAAGGCTTTAAGTAAAATAAAAAAACAGGCTATCGCTAGCAGAAAGATAATCCCACTTTTATAATTTTTTGTTGTGTTTGTTTCGTTCATGAGTCCCTCCAAACTGATTACAGATGAACTATTTGCGATGTTAAATGAATGTTACAAACTTTCAACCAACAAATGTTTAAAATGTGATCTTGTTCAAAAAAATTTTAACAAAAAAAGTGCGGTTATTTCTAACCGCACTTTAAAAAGGTCAATAATTTCAAATTTATTCTTCGAAATCTTCTAAATCTAATGCTTCTTGTGAAAGAATAATACCTGTTAAATCAGCATAAATATAATCTTCAGGGAAGAACGTCACGCCACCAAAATTGACCGGAAGATCACTTTCACCATGATTATTTTCATCTGCGCCAACTGGAATTGGAGCAAGCGCATGAATACCGATATCAATATTTTCAAGTTGTTGAATTTGACGCACTGCACCATAAACAATGATGCCCGCCCAGTCATTATCTGCGGCAAGTTGTGCAAGCTCAGCATCAATTAAAGCACGGCGAACTGCACCACCACCATCTACGACAAGCACTCTGCCTTCACCATTTTCTTCAAGGATCTCGGCAATTAATCCATTATTTTCAAAACATTTTACTGTCGTCACTTTGCCGTAGAAATTGCTGACGCCACCAAAGCTAGAAAAAATTGGCTCAACCACATCCACTTGATCAGCATAAATATCACAAAGTTCTGAAGTATCGATATACATAATGTACCCCTTGTCGTTAAAATTTTTCTCTAGTATAAGCCGATTTAGCCGATAAGCAAGCCTAAACTAAACAAGATATTGATAAATAAAGAAATCATAGACATCTGAGCCAACATCGGACGCAACACTGCGGGCTCTTTGCTGCGATAAACAAATAATGCGTGTTTTAATAACAGTGGAAATGCCAGCAAAAATAAGAAATGCCAAGGACTAAACGCTGTTGAGGCCGCAAATAGCACATAACATAAAGCGGCAACGCTTAATAAAATACAATGATAAATACGTCCTTTCTTCGGGCCAATACGCACAACCAGAGTATTTTTCCCTACTTTCGCATCTTGCTCAATATCACGTAAATTATTGATATTTAAAACGGCTGTTGCTAATAAACCTGAGCCTAACGCAGGTAAAGTAATTAAGCTATCAATGCTGTGAGTTTGTAGATAATAAGTTCCACCTACACCTAATAGTCCAAAAAAGAGCAAAACAGACAAATCGCCTAAACCTAAATAACCATAAGGTTTAGCGCCTACGGTATAAGTAATGGCAGCAATAATGGCAAGAATACCCAAACCAGCAAAGGCCAATAAATCAGTAAGACTTTGATATGCGATACCAATTAAGAATGCACCTGAGAAAAACGCCCCCACCGCCATTAAAATTAAGCCCCATTTAAGCTCATTCGCGGAAATTGCACCTTGCTGAATGCCGCGTAAAGGCCCAATGCGTTCTTCGGTATCTGACCCTTTTTGATGATCGCCGTAATCGTTAGCAAAGTTGGAAAGTACTTGCAATAAAATGGTGGTAAGTAAGCAAAGTAACATCACGGTGAGATTAAAACTTTCTTTATCTGCCCAATATGCCAATGCTGAACCAGTAAAAATAGAAGCTAATGCCAAAGGCAAGGTTTTTGGGCGAGCGGTTTCCCACCACATTTTCAATTTATGATTTGTCATTTTTTTTGACCGCACTTTTGATTACAATAAAGGGCGTATTCTACACGGAAATTGCCTTTTTATGAATGATTTAACACTGACTCTTCACCCAATTGCGGTGATTCACACGCCTTACAAAGAAAAATTCTCGGTACCTCGTCAGCCTGATTTAGTACAAGATGGTATTGGTATTGTGGAATTGCTCCCCCCGTATAATTCGCCAGAGGCAGTGCGAGGCTTAGAGCAATTTAGCCATCTTTGGCTTATTTTCCAATTCGACAAAGTACCCCATGGGAAATGGCAATCCACCGTTCGCCCCCCTCGTTTAGGCGGCAATCAACGTGTCGGCGTATTTGCTTCTCGCGCTACACATCGTCCAAATCCGCTAGGCTTATCCAAAGTAGAATTACGCCAAGTAGAATGTATTCATGGACGTGTTTTTCTACATTTGGGCTCTGTGGATCTTGTCGATGGTACACCTATTTTTGATATTAAACCTTATATTGCCTATGCTGATAGCGAGCCTGAGGCAAAATCAAGTTTTGCACAAGAAAAACCACCTGCGAAATTAAGCGTTGAATTTACAGAAATCGCCCAAAGTGCGGTGGAAAAATATCATAAAAATCGACCGCACTTAGCAAGATTCATTACGGAAGTGATCGCACAAGATCCCCGTCCCGCTTATCAACAAGGTAAAGAAACCGATCGCGTTTACGGTATTAGTCTGTACGAATTTAATATTAAATGGCGTATTAAAGCGGGGACAACAGATTGTGTCGAGATTCTGGATATCCAGAAATTAAAAGAACAAAAAAGCTGACTTTCGTCAGCTTTCTTTTTATCTCTTTAATTCTGTCTAATCCGGCAATGCATTTATCACAGCTTTGACGAGCGTTGCCAATGGAATCGCGAAGAATACGCCCCAGAATCCCCATAATCCGCCAAAAATCAGCACTGAAATAATGATGACTAAAGGGTGTAAATTAACGACTTCAGAGAATAAATACGGTACCAACAAGTTTCCATCTAGAAGTTGACTCACCGCAAAGGCCACAATTAAATACCAAAACGTTGGGGAAATGCCAAACTGGAACATCGCCACTAACGCAACAGGGATCGTCACTAATACCGCCCCGATATAAGGCACTAATACAGACAACCCAACGGCAACAGAAAGTAAGAGCGGATAATTTAAACCAAAGCTTAAAAAGATGATGTAAGTCACCACGCCGACAATCAAAATTTCCAACAGCTTACCATGAATATAATTCGCAATTTGTTGCTGCATTTCATTCCATACTTTAGAGGCTAAAAGCCGATTTTTAGGTAAAAATCGGCTCACGCCAGCAAGAAGCTCAGTTTTATCTTTCAGCATAAAAAACATCATTAATGGCACTAAAAACGCATAAATACCCAGTGATACAAGGTTCATTAATGAGGTAATCGACAATTTCACCGCTGATTCACCGAAGCCCAAAATCTTCGCACGAGCAGCACTAAAAAAGGTGTCAATCATGGTGTAATCAATGAGTTCAGGATAATGCTCAGGAAGGGCTAACAACCATTCATGTAACTTATTGAACATGGCCGGCAAATCGCTTAATAAGGAAATGGTTTGATTCCATAATGTTGGCACAAGCCCGAAGAAAATTAATAACGCCAAGGTTATAAATCCACCAAAAATGACTAGCGTGGCGAGCATCCGGGGAAATTTTAATTTTTTCGTCAGGAAATTAATCGGCATTTCCAATAAATATGCTAATACAATGGCAATCAGCAAGGGGGCAATTAAATCACTAAAGAAATAAATCGCAATAAAGCCAAACAACAAAATGGCAAGTAGCCCCATCGCCTGCGGATCGCTTAAGCGACGGCTATACCAATTTTTTAGCATTTCTAACATAAAGTCTTCCTAAACAAGTATTTTTTGTCATTATAAGTTAAAATTTGAATCAATCCTATATCCACTCATTCAACATAAAATAGAAGGAAACGTTATGTCTGTGACGATTTATCATAATCCGCGTTGCTCAAAAAGCCGTGAAACCTTAGCTTTATTAGAAGAAAAAGGCATTCAACCGACGATTGAACTTTATTTGCAACAACACTACTCTGTTGAAGCATTACAGCAACTGGCTAATAAATTAGGATTAGATGATGTTAGAAAAATGATGCGTACCAAAGATGAGCTTTATCAATCATTAGGGTTAGCTAATCCCGCATTAACGAATGATGATTTATTAAAAGCCATCAGTGAAAATTCAGCTCTATTAGAACGCCCGATTGTGGTAAAAGGTGAAAAGGCTAAAATTGGACGACCGCCTGAAAGCGTACTCACCATTTTGTAATTCTATTCATTTTCGCTATAATGACTTGCCGTGAACGACTTCACGGCAATTTTTTAGAGGTAAAGATGACGAAAAAAACAAAAAGTGCGGTTGAAAATCAGCCCATTTATCAACACACCAAAGGTGTCGTGAAAGATAATGCCGTGATGGCACTATTACACGACAAATTATTCCACCAACGCGTTGAGAAAAAACGCAAAGGCAAAGGCAGTTACCAACGCAAAGCAAAATATGCGAGCAATTGGTTTGAAAAGCCCGATGATAAAGTTTTTGATTTCAGAAATTTTATCATCGGGTTTTTCGTTTCAATTTCAGTATAAAAAATAACAAACAGAGGAAGTCTATATGTCAATCAAAACAGAAGTTTTATTTAACAATACTTGGAATGTCCGTATCAGTGATCCAGGTGAAGAAGGTGCTCAAAGCCACTTTTTTGAAACCATTTATCTCACGCTCACGGCTTATTTTGAAGGCGAAAATGTGCGTTATGAATTTGTGCGTAAAGTAGAAGATCAAGTAAAAATCAAACGCTCATTTACGGAATTAGGTGAGTTATTCAAATTCTTAGGGGATTATCTGGATCCAGTTTCACTCGGTAACCTCGGGGTAAAAATAGGTAACTTAGGCGTAAAAGCTGAATAACGTCTCTACCAATAAAAAAGTGCGGTCAAATTTAACCGCACTTTTTATTTCTCAACTCATATTATTGTGCAAGTAATACACCTAATGCTGAATACAAGGATTGAGCCGCTTCATTTGGTAATGCCTTGCCATCTTCATCAGTGATCACGACCGCACTTTGTTTACCCACTGCAGAAATTTGCATTTGATAAACACCTTTTTCTAGATTAGGCGGATTCACACCTAAACGTAACCACTCTTGTTTATCTAATGGCTTATATTTCAATTCGCGATAACCTCGTCCAGCTGATTCAGATGTAGCTTTAAAGCCTAATTTCGGTAAAGCTAAACCTAAACGTTGCCATGCTTGACCAAAGCTTGCATCCATACCTAATGCCATTCTACCGTTCGTATCAGTAATTAAACCTGATTGGAAAGGTCCTGCAGAAGCATTATTTAAATCTTGTTGTTGCTTGTTATAAGCGTTAGTAAGCGCAGCAACAAAACGATTTAAACGATCTGATGCATAGCGTTGTTTATCTGCTTGATTTGGTGTGTAAATCACACCATCACGACGCATTTGCTCCACAGAAACCGCTAACGCACTCGCATCTTGTGCCATAACTTGTTCAATTTTATAACGAATCTCTGTGTTGGCTTTATCATCTGCACGACCCGTTGGCGCCCAATCGCTAATTAATACCGCACCATTTAACGTCGAATTTGTGCCTTCTTCTTTCAATAAACGCTCAATTTGTTTGAGATTATAAAGCTCTGCTTGTGCATCCGTATAAACAATCAATGCACGTTCACCATCAAATTGTGTCAAAGAATTTTTGATAATCGCTAATGGGGTTGAAGGCGGACGAATATCCACGCGTTCTTTTTTCGCATTAAGCTGAGGAAGTTCATAAGTCGGATCGGCTTGCGGCAATGTTACACCACCACTTGCTAAAGGAGAAAAGCTCGGTATTTCACGATCAGAATTTTGATAAGTGTCATTAGCCGTCTGCATTTTTTCTACGCTGTTTGAACACGCCGATAACAATACTGCTGCGACTAAACTCAGTACGATTTTTTTCATTCCTTAAATCCTTCAATAAAAATAATTAAAATAATGACCGCTCTTTGACAAATAAAAAAGTCGAAAGTTTAAAGGGCTGTAAAAACAACCCTTTAATTCATTAAATTAAGCCAGCAATTTTTAATGCTTCTTCTACTTTTACTTGCGCGCTTTCACTTAACACAGTAAGTGGTAAACGTAAGTGTGGAGTCTTAATTAAACCTAAACGATATGCAGCCCATTTAACTGGAATTGGGTTTGATTCAATAAATAAATCTTGATGTAAAGGCATTAAACGTGAATTAATTTCTTCCGCTTTCGCAAAATCGCCCGCTAAAGCATAGCGACACATCGCGGCCATATCTTTTGCTGCAAGGTTATTTGTCACAGAAATAACACCCTCTGCACCTAATTTCATCGCTTCTAGCCCTGTTGCATCATCACCACTTAACACAATGAAATCTTTACCTGCAAGCTCTTTAATTACAGTAACTCGTGCTACATCTCCAGTAGCTTCCTTAATCCCAACGATATTATCAATTTGTGCTAAACGTGCTACAGTTTCAGGTTTCATATCACTACCGGTACGACCTGGTACGTTATAAAGAAGTTGTGGTAAATCCGTGCATTCTGCAATCGCTTTAAAATGTTGGAACATGCCTTCTTGAGTTGGTTTATTGTAGTAAGGAACAACAGATAAACAACCTGCAACACCGCTATCACGTAATAATTTTGTCATCACAATGGCTTCACTCGTTGCATTAGCACCGGTGCCAGCAATGATTGGAATACGTCCTTTTGCTAACTCAACCGTCTTTTCAATCACTTTCACATTTTCTTCAATACTTAATGTGGCGGACTCTCCCGTCGTACCCACAGATACAATCGAATCTGTACCCGCATTGATATGAAACTCAATAAGTTTTTCTAATGTTTCAAAATCAATGTTTCCGTGGTTATCCATCGGGGTTACTAAAGCAACAATACTGCCTGAAAATAAGGGGGTTTGCGTAGTCATAAGGCACTCCATTTACATCTATTTTGCATTTCAATAATAACATTTGAAAATATTTGATTATAATCGCTAAAATAGCTTTAATTTACAAATCATTTTTTACATTTTTAAGGATTTTTTATGAAAACATTACAAGTGGGTGACTTAGCACCACAATTCACACTTTTAAATCAAGACAATCAACCGGTTTCACTTAGCAACTTTAAAGGCAAAAAAGTACTCATATATTTTTATCCAAAAGCTTTAACACCAGGCTGTACAACTCAAGCATGCGGTTTGCGTGATACCAAAAGTGAATTAGAAAAATTAGGTGTGGTTATTTTAGGCATCAGTACAGACTCCCCCAAAAAACTTGCTCAATTTGTTGAGAAAAAGTCGCTCAATTTCACCTTGCTTTCTGATGAAGATCATCAAGTTGCTGAGCAATTTGGTGTATGGGGGGAAAAGAAATTTATGGGACGAACCTATGACGGCATCCATCGTATTAGCTTCCTCATTGATGAACAAGGCAACATTCAACACGTTTTTGATAAATTTAAAACAGGCGAACATCATCAAGTTGTCTTAGATTACCTACAATCTCTTTAAAACCACTCTCAAAACAACCGCACTTTCGATGATTTATCTCAAAGTGCGGCCAAAAAAATGATCATTTTTCTGATTTATATTTACGCTCTATTTTCCATTTGATAGAATCCTCTCCCAATTGAAATTAATTCTCAATTCATTTTTATTTTTTAGAACACACAAAGGGATTATCAGATGCCAAAACTTTTTGAGTTTTTACAACAATATAGTGATTACATCATTATCGGACTTTTACTTCTTATGAGTGTAATCATGCTTGCTACTGTGATTGAACGTTTTATCTTTTTAAGCCGTGTCAATGTCGCTAAATATTCCAATATCCACGCTCTTGAAATTGATTTAAATCGCAACATGACAATCATTTCAACCGTTGGCGCAAACGCACCTTATGTGGGTTTGTTAGGAACGGTAATTGGTATCTTATTAACCTTTTATCAAATCGGTCAGGCGGGCGGTGATGTTGATGCGGGCGCAATCATGATGCATCTCTCTCTTGCCTTAAAAGCAACGGCTTTGGGTATTTTAGTGGCAATCCCTTCCATGATTTTCTATAACGGTTTAGGTCGTAAAGTGGAAGTTAACCGCTTAAAATGGAAAGTGTTAAACGCTCAAAAAGATAAGGAATAATTGTGAAAAAATTTGATGAAATCAACATTATTCCTTTCATCGACATTATGTTGGTGTTATTAGCGATAGTGTTGATCACCGCATCCTTTATTTCTCAAGGAAAAATTCAAGTCAATGTGCCCAAAGCCAGTTCAACGGTCGCATTCAAATCCGATGAATTAGCCAAATTATTAACCGTGACGGCAGATAAACAACTTTATTTTAATGATAAACCGATCTCCCAAGAAGCCCTTGAAAAAGAGATCGCGAGCTGGAATAAAGATCAGAAAGTCACATTAAAAATTGATGCAGAAGCCTCTTTCCAGGATTTTGTGACGATTACTGACATGTTATCGAAAAACGACATTAAAAATATCGCGATTGTTTCGATGAAAGATAAAGGTTCACCAAACAAAACAACGCAGGAAAATGAAACAAAAAATACGCCAACACTAGGCGGAGTTGCACGTGGAGGCGTTGGAGTAGGACATAATCAATGAACAGCCAACAAGCGAAACGATCATTATTAGGTTTGGTTATTTCTCTATTGGTTCATGGTGCCATTGTAGGCGCATTGCTTTGGAATTGGCATAAGCCAAGTGAAGCGGCAAGTAATGCGGAAGGCGAAATTTCTACAACGATTTCAATGGAAATGATTCAAGGAATGAGAGTGGAAGAACCGGCTTCAGAGCCGGAACCTGAACCTCAACAGGCAGAGCCTGAACCGGAAAAACAGGAAACCGTCGCGGATCCGACAAAGCAACCGGAACCAGAGAAGAAAAAAGAGCCTGAGAAAAAGCCAGAAAAACCAATTGAAAAACCGAAACCAAAACCGAAAGAGAAGCCCAAAGAAAAACCTAAAAATGAGGTAAAAACAGAGAAACCGGTAGAGATGCCAAAGAATTTACCGATTGGTGATAAGAATATCAATTCAACGGCTACGGCGAATTCTAAAGCAACGACTACAGGCCAACTTGGTACAAATGGTGTTCAAGGTGGTTCTGGTACTAATACGGATGAACTGAATGCTTATCGTGCAGCGATTCGACGTGAAATTGAACGCCACAAACGCTATCCAGCTCGTGCAAAAATGATGCGTAAACAAGGTGTTGTGAGCGTGAGTTTTAGCGTAGGGGCAGATGGTTCCTTGTCAGGAGAACGTGTAACAACGTCCTCTGGTGATGAAAGCTTAGATAATGCAGCGCTTGAGGCTGTGAGAAGTGCGAGACCTGTTGGTCCAAAACCCGCGGGATTTGCTTCTTCAGTCAGTGTGCCAATCAGCTTCACTATTCAATAGATAAATAAAAAGGCGAACAATAATGTTCGCCTTTTTTTTGCTAAGCTTAATTAGCCCATACCGTATTTTTTCAATTTCTTACGCAATGTACCACGGTTAATGCCGAGCATGTTCGCTGCACGGGTTTGGTTACCGCGGGTGTATTGCATAATCATATCTAACATCGGGTGTTCAACTTCCGCTAATACTAATTCGTAAAGATCATTCACATCTTGACCATCTAATTGTGATAAGTAATTGCGTAAAGCTTGTTTTACTGAATCACGTAATGGTTTGTTTGTTACTTGTGATTGAGAGTTTAAAACTGAAACGGTTAACGCTTCAGACGGACTACGTTGTTGTTCTAACATTTTTCTTTATCCAAAATTGAATTTAAAAAATCTTCCAGCACAATTAATTGCTCTTTCGGTTCATTAATTGCGTTAAAAGTCTGTCTAAAAACGGAATCGGGTTGAATTCCCTGTAAATACCAAGCGACATGTTTGCGGGCTATTCGATAGCCTTTTTGTTCGCCATAGAACTGATGAAGTTCTTGAATATGACGCAAAATATGACCGCACTTTTCACGTAAACTTGGTGTTTGAATTATCGTATCATGTTCTACTAGTGCTCCCACTGCTTGGAAAAGCCATGGATTGCCTAGTGCGGCACGACCGATCATTATTGCATCGGCACCTGTATACTCAAGTACCTTTTTCGCTTTCGAGGCAGAATCAATATCACCATTCGCAATGACTGGAATTGAAATTGATTGTTTGACTGCTCGAATATTGTCGTATTCCGCTTCCCCTTCAAATAAGCATTCTTTCGTCCGCCCGTGAATGGTTAAAGCTTGAATACCAGATTGTTCTGCAATTTTGCCGATTTGCACACAGTTTCGGTTTGCCTTATTCCAACCTGTGCGAATTTTTAACGTCACAGGCACATCAACGGCATTCACTACTTCTTTTAAAATTTTTTCCACTAAATCAGGAAATTGAAGCAGTGCAGAGCCCGCTAATTTTCGATTTACTTTCTTTGCGGGACAGCCCATATTGATGTCGATAATTTCAGCACCATAGGCTACATTAATTGCTGCAGCTTGGGCCATTTCTAAAGGATCAGAACCTGCGATTTGCACCGCATTTAATCCTAACTCTTCACTATGCGCTAAACGAAGTTTCGATTTCTCTGTATGCCAAACTTGTGGATTAGTCGACATCATCTCTGAAAACGTTAATCCCACGCCATAATGGGCACATAAACGTCGAAAGGGTTGATCCGTGATACCTGCCATGGGTGCCAATAAAATACGATTTTTTAATTCGTAAGAACCAATTCGCATTTTATGTTATCCCCAATTACAAGTCCTATCTCCAGCAAGTCAGGCAACAATAGCAACCGACAAGGGGTGCTATATTACGCATTTTTCTTTTTTTTGCAAAGTGAATTTTGTTCAAAAAATGCACTTTTTTTAATTGACAAAAAGAAATTAAGCCGATTTTAATTTACCTGTAATGCGGCACCATTCCTCTTTTACCGCTACGGGATCTAAATTAAACGATTGCGCATACGCATCGCATACCGATTGTGCTTGAGTTTCTAAAATACCCGATAATCCAAGATCGCCCCCCTCTTTCACTAATTGAGAAATAATCGGGTAAAGTTCTTTCAATGGCCCCGCAAGAATATTCGCCACAACGACATCCGCTTTTAAATCTTCGGGTTTATCATCGGATAAGAAAAGTTGCAGACGATCCGCCACCCCATTCTGTTCTGCATTATTACGACTAGCGAGAATCGCTTGTGGATCGATATCAATACCAATCGCATTTTTCGCGCCTAATTTAAGGGCAGCAATGGCAAGAATTCCTGAGCCACAACCAAAATCGATGACAGTTTTGCCTGTTAAATCCAAACCATCTAACCACTCTAAACAAAGTGCGGTTGTCGGGTGAGTACCTGTCCCGAAAGCTAAACCAGGATCAAGCATTACATTAACCGCATTTTGATCCGGTACTTCACGCCAGCTTGGGCAAATCCATAAGCGTTTGCCAAATTGCATTGGGTGGAAGTTATCCATCCATTCACGTTCCCAGTCTTTATCCTCGATTTGCTCAATTTTGTAAGGCGTATTTTCATCTAAATGATGCGCTTGTTTAAGCAAACTCACAATCTCATTCATATCGGTTTCTGCATCAAACAAGGCGATCACATCGGTATTTCCCCACAGACGCGTTTCGCCTGGAAGTGGTTCAAAAATCGGCGTATCTTGGCTATCCATAAATGTGACCGAAACTGAGCCAATTTCTTCTAAAAAATCGCTAATTTTCTCAGCTTTTTCATTTGTACTATTTAAGCGAATTTGAATCCACGCCATCTTCTTTTCCTTTTAATTAATTTCTTTATGTAACCATTTCGGTAATAAACTTACGCCTAGGGCTGAAGCCACAATAATGATAATCCCAAGTGCTGAAACAAGTGAAACCTCTTCGTTAAGCAATAATACCGCCAAAAAGACACCGAAAATCGGCTCAAGTGCGGTCAAAATTCCAGAGATTTTTGCATCTACTGAATTTAAGCCTTTATTCCACAACCAAAAGGCAAACCAACTGCATGCTACGCCGAGATAAATCAAACCGAAGAAACCAAGCCAGTTAAAATGGATATCCCAGCTTTCCGTCAGTAATAAAGTAAATGGCAGCATGGTGATGGTCGCTAATACGATAGAAATCGATGTATAGGCTTGAGCAGAAACCGTTGCTACCACTTTTTTCGTCCAACGTAAACAACAAGCAAATACAATACTTGCCGCAACCACTAATGAGCAGCCCAATAAGCTAATTTCACTTGAGCCTTCATTGCCCTGCCCACCTAGAATTAAAATGGCCACGCCTAAAAAGGCAAAAGCGCCACACAACCAGTGATACCATTTCGCACGATCTTGAAAGAAAAAATGCCCAATAAAAATCACACATAATGGCTCTAATCCAATCATGGTCGTTGCGCTCGCCGCGCTTGTATATTTTAAACCAATAAATTGCAGCAAAAAGGTGGCCGTATAATTAAAAAAACCTAGCCACCAAAGCTGTTTTCGCATCGGTTTAGACACGCCTTTCCAACGACGAAAAAAGAGTGGCATCACAATAATTGCCGCCATTAATAAACGAACTTGGATCATCAAAATGGTGTCCATCATTGTAAAGGTGTATTTAGCGGCTACAAAGGCACTACTCCAAATAAACAATGCTAGGATTTGATAAACCATAAAGTGCGGTCCGTTTTTACTGTTTTTTTGTACCGAATTGGTTACCCAAGATGAAAGCTATCAAACCAAATACAAGTGCAGGCACAATCGCATTAAAACCAAATAGTTTGATACCAAATTGAGTCAGAAGCACATAACTGCTTAATCCCACCACCATTGAACTTATTGCCCCTGCTGCATTTGCTTTATCCCAATAAATGCCTAATACAATCACCCAAAGGAATGCGGCTTCTAATCCCCCGAAAGCAAATAGATTCAACCAAATAATCATATCTGGTGGATTCAGTGCCGCGAGAATTAGCAACGCCGATAAAATCAGTGTGATGACTGATGAAATACGGCTAATTCGTTTTTCATTCTTCGCTGCTTCAGGTTTGCTTGCAAGATATAAGTCTTTCACAAAAATTGAGGAGGATTGAATGAGTTGTGCATCAACTGTGGACATGATCGCAGACATCGGCGCCGCTAAGAAAATCCCTGCAACAATAGGTGGGAGCACTTCCAACATTAAGGTTGGAATGACTTTATCTGATACCGTTAAATCAGGCACAACGGCTCTTCCTAAAGCCCCCGCCAAATGCATACCAAACATAATGACTGAAAGGACAATCGTACCAATAAGCATCCCCCGATGTAAGGCTTTACTATCTTTGAAAGCCATGCAGCGGACTGCTGTATGCGGTAAACCAACCACACCGAAACAAACTAAAATCCAAAATGAGGCCATAAATTGAAAATCAAGCATCTCATTTGGGCCGTAAGGACTGACTAAACTCGGATCAATTTCAGTTAATTTATTGACCGCACTTTCTACACCACCAAGATGGTAAACCACCCCGACTAATAGCACGATTGTACCCAAAATCATTACCGTACCTTGAATCGTATCGGTTAACACGACTGCTCGGAAACCACCAATAAACGTATAAATACCAACCGTTAAGGCGAAAATAAGCAAGGCATGAGTGTAAGGAATACCTATCGTGGTTTCGAGCAATCTCGCCCCACCAATAAATTGCACAACCATGGCAGCAAAGAAGGCAAGCAACAATGCTAGACTGGAAATCCAAACGAGATATTTATTTTTATAACGATAGAGAAATAAATCATTGATAGTAAGCGCATTGGTCTCACGAGAAAGTAATGCAAACTTTTTGCCCAATGCACCTAAGGCTAACCACACAGCCGGCACTTGGATCATGGCGAGTAATACCCAACCTAGCCCATATTTATAAGCAGCCCCTGGTCCACCAACAAAAGAACTGGCACTAGCATAAGTGGAAGCCGTTGTCATCGCAAGGACAAAGCCTGTCATGGAGCGATTTCCTACATAATATTCCGTAAGGAAATCACCTTTACTGCGTTTTACATAAGCAAATAATGCCGCGCCAAAGATGAAGACTAAATAGATAGCTAATGGGAGAATAATACCTAAATTCATTATTTATTCTCCTTTGACTCAACATCTAGCGGGATATCTAAAAAAACAATTTTGACAATCCAATACCCAATGACTACAAACAAAATGGGGAAATAAATACAGGATAATTCAAACCACAACGGAAAACCTATCGGTCCAGGCGAGTCTTTGGGTAAATAAGCACAAACACACCATCCTATGACATAAAAAATAGCTAAACCTAATGCCCAGCGCGCCTCTTTGGCTGCTTGTTTATATCGTTGTGAAAGTTCCATTCTGAGTTCCTGTTAAAAAATTTTATCCATTATAAATCTAAATTAGATATTTATTGCTATCTCAAGTATAAAAATAAAGCAAGCGCAAGGCTTGCTTTTAAATTGACAGAAAATTTCTAATTTTTTCTAGCACCAAAGACACCCATAGCATCTTTTCCTTTGTAAGTTCCAGCGACTTCTTCAGCGTCTTTTCCATAGAACCCACCTTCAGCATGAACACCTTTCTCGCTTGTTCCACTAAATTTATTGCCTTGAATTTTAGCAGATAAAGAAACATCATCGAAATGTAGATGAGGAGGAAGAGCGCCCCCAGCAATCTTATTTGATAGAAGCTCATCTTTAAAGCCAGTTTTTGCTAAAGAAA
>JAGZOA010000035.1:0-17214 GCA_018363335.1 Parahaemophilus parainfluenzae
TATCGTTATTTGGTAGCGATGTCCACGATTTCATTATGTTAGAACGAGTAGGTAAAGATGTCTCGGCTCGTAATATCAAGGCAACTCGATTAGGCGGCGAAATTGAAGGTAAATGGAAGTTTGCTCGTCACTGGGAAATCGGTAGTAGTCTCGCTTATACCTATGGTAAAAATCGCACGGACGACCGTCCACTCGCTCAAACACCGCCATTAGAATGGAAAAACTCATTAACTTGGGATAATGAAACCTTGAGTGCGGGAGTATTATGGCGAGTGGTTTCGGCACAAAAACGCTATGCAACAGGACAAGGCAACATTATTGGGCAGGACATCGGTGCTTCAGCAGGCTTTGGAACGTTATCCTTTAATACAGGGTGGAAAATTAATAAATATGCCACTTTGCAGGGCGGAATTGATAACTTATTTAATAAATCCTATGCAGAATTTGTAAGTAAAGGCGCAGATCCTTCAGCGGGGCTTCAAACTGTTCGAGTGAACGAGCCAGGACGCCAATATTGGTTACGTTTACAAGTTCAATTCTAGGATTCTTTATAAACTAATAAAAACGGATAACGAGGTTATCCGTTTTTTATTTGAACAGATTTAAATTGAAGGAAAATTTTGTTAAATTAGACCGCACTTTTAGTCGTCACTGAATATTATGAAACAAAAAACTATTGAGCTTGCACAAGCATTAATTCGTCGCCCCTCTATTAGCCCAAATGATGAGGGCTGTCAGCAACTAATTGCGGAACGTTTGGAAAAACTCGGCTTTGAAATTGAATGGATGCCTTTCAACGACACATTAAATTTATGGGCAAAGCATGGTGTTGGTGAGCCGGTCATCGCCTTTGCAGGGCATACCGATGTGGTACCAACGGGAGATGAAACGCAATGGGCTTATCCGCCGTTTTCTGCCGAAATTGTGGATGATATGCTTTATGGTCGTGGTGCGGCAGATATGAAAGGCTCATTAGCAGCAATGATTGTGGCGGCGGAAGAATATGTGAAAGCTAATCCGAATCATAAGGGGACGATTGCTTTGTTGATTACGTCTGACGAAGAAGCGGCCGCGAAAGATGGTACAGTACGAGTTGTCGAAACCTTAATGGCACGTGGTGAGAAAATTACTTATTGCATGGTAGGTGAGCCGTCTAGTTCGAAAACATTAGGTGATGTAGTTAAAAATGGTCGTCGGGGTTCGATTACAGGTAACCTCTACATTCAAGGCATTCAAGGTCATGTGGCTTATCCTCATTTAGCGGAAAACCCAATACATAAAGCAGCGCCTTTCTTGCAGGAGTTAACCACCTATCAATGGGATAACGGTAACGAATTTTTCCCGCCGACCAGTTTACAAATTGCAAATATTCATGCAGGCACAGGGAGTAATAATGTCATCCCTGGTGAGCTTTATGTGCAATTCAATTTACGTTATTGTACGGAAGTCACTGACGAAAGCATTAAGCAGAAAGTGGCGGAAATGCTCGAAAAATATGCTTTGAAATACCGTATTGATTGGAATTTATCGGGTAAACCATTTTTAACGAAACCGGGCAAATTATTAGATGCATTAACGACGGCAATTGAGCAAACAATTGGTATTACACCGCAAGCAGAAACTGGCGGTGGTACCTCTGACGGGCGTTTTATTGCATTGATGGGCGCTGAAGTTGTGGAATTTGGGCCGCTTAATGCAACGATTCATAAAGTGAATGAATGTGTAAACGTTGATGATCTTGCCAAGTGCGGTCAGATTTATCATCAAATGTTAGTGAATTTATTGGATAAGTAAGATGAAATTAACGCCAGAAATGTTAACCGGCAAATCTCGTGAACATTTGATCAATTTGCCTACACCTCATTCTCCAAATCATTTTTTGCAAGCAGAAGTAATGAAAGCGTTTCAAGGATTGCAACAAAGTGCGGTCAAAAATGGCTTTAATTTGCAACCTGCGAGTAGCTTTCGTGATTTTGAACGTCAACAACTCATTTGGAATGGTAAATTTAATGGTGAACGCAAGGTTCATGATGATGCGGGAAATCCATTAGATTTAGCGTCGTTAGATGATTGGCAAAAAGCACAAGCCATTTTACGTTGGTCAGCGCTTCCAGGGGGAAGTCGTCATCATTGGGGAACAGAAATTGATATTTTTGATCCTGATCTTTTGCCTCAAGGTCAATCTTTACAACTTGAACCTTGGGAATATGAACAAGGTGGTTATTTCTTTGAATTGAGTGAATTTCTTACTGAAAATCTACCGCACTTTGATTTTGTTTTGCCATTTATCAGTCAGCCAGAAGGTAAAAAAATCGGCCGAGAGCCTTGGCATATTAGCTATTTACCGCTGGCAGAGCAGGCATCACGATTATTTACGCCAGATGTACTATTGCAGGTTTGGAAGCATGAAATCGTGGCAGGAAAAGAAACGTTAATTACACACTTGCCTGAGATTTTTGAGCAATATGTGGTTTAACAAAAAACGCAGCGAGTCGCTGCGTTTTTTTATGGTTTGATTAATTCTTTTTATTCTTTTCCAAGGATTTATGTTGAATTTTCACATTCTTGCCTTTGGCTTGGAAATATTCACCAATTTGTTGAGCGATATAAACAGAACGATGTTTACCCCCCGTACAACCAATGGCAATAGTGAGATAGCTTCGATTATTTTGCTCTAACATCGGTAACCACGTTTCAATGTAATTACGCGTTTGGTAGATAAAATTATTCACTTCATCATGCGCAAGTAAAAATTGTGCAACAGGTTCATCAAGCCCCGTCATTGGGCGCAGTTCTGGATTCCAGTGTGGGTTAGGCAGAAAACGCACATCGAAGACATAATCGGCATCTAGCGGAATACCATATTTAAAGCCAAACGACTCAACCACGATCTTAAGTTCTTTATCTGTATTACCGCGTAAAACTTCTCTTAAACGTTCAGATAACGCATGAGTGGAAAGTGGCGCAGTATCAATAATAAAATTGGCATGTTGAATTAAAGGCTCAAGTTGTTGATACTCTAAATCAATCGCGGATTCAAGAGGGAGATCTTGTGCTGAAAGGGGATGAAGACGACGTGAATCGCTGTAACGGCGAATAAGTGTACTGCGATCGCTATCTAGAAAGATAATTTTGACGGAATAAGTAGCTTGAATATCTGTCAGAATCTTGTCTAAATCAGCACTGGAATGGGGAAGATTTCGAATATCGAGGCTGATGGCAACAGCCGTTTGAGTTTTGGCGAGAATATTGGTGAGTTGAGGAAGTAAGTCGAGTGGGAGATTATCCACGCAATAATAGCCCATATCTTCCAAAGCTCGTAATGCGACAGATTTCCCCGCGCCGGAGCGACCGCTGATAATAATAATTTCCATCTGCGTGATTCCTTATGGTTAGTTGGTTAGGTTATACCTCTTGAGGTTCAATATTATCTAAATTTGTGTCGTCTTCAGATTCCTCTGAATGATCAGCACATTCAAAAATTTGCCAAATTTCATCCGCACTTTGTGCTGAACGAAGTTGTTTAATTAAGTTTTTATCAGTTAATTTTTCATTGAGTTCTGCCAGAACAGGAATATATTCTTGGCAGTGATTTTCGGGTACGAGCACAGCAAAAACGATATCCACTGGTTTATTATCGGCAGCATCATATTCGACAGGCGTTTCTAATTGCATAAATACCGTTAGGATTTTATCTGAGACAGTCGCAGGTAACTTGGCTTTAGGCATGGCAACGCCATTACCTAATCCTGAATTGCCTAACTTTTCCCGTTCAAATAAACATTCAAAACAAGCCTGTTCACCATTTTCGCAGTGAAGTTTTTCCACAACGAAAGCGGCAATAGATTCAAATAATCGTTTCTTGCTAGAAAAAGCAACCCCCTGACGAATATCATCAGGGGAGAGCAATGTCGTAAATTTCATAGGTTATAGTTTAAATTGTTCGCCTAAATAGACACGTTTAACGTGCTCATCATTCATGACTTCTTCCGGTGTGCCAGTCGCGATAATTTTCCCCTCACCAACAATATAAGCGCGTTCACAAACATCAAGGGTTTCGCGTACGTTATGGTCGGTAATTAACACACCTAAGCCACGATTACGGAGATCTGTGATGATTTTCTTAATATCTGTCACCGAAATTGGGTCAACACCGGCAAAAGGTTCATCTAATAAAATGAATTTAGGATTTGCCGCTAAGGCTCGTGCAATTTCTACTCGGCGACGTTCACCACCTGAAAGAGATTGCCCCAGGCTATCACGAATATGGCCAATATTGAACTCATCAATTAACTCATCCGCTCTCTCTCTGCGTTGTTCTGCAGTGAGATCTTTGCGAATTTCTAATACCGCCATAAGATTTTCATACACAGTTAAACGACGGAAAATAGAGGCTTCTTGTGGTAAATAGCCAATTCCTCGACGAGCACGTTCATGCATAGGTAATACGCTAATATCATCGCCATCAATGGTGATTTTTCCCTGATCATGACGCACTAAACCGACGACCATGTAGAAAGTAGTGGTTTTACCTGCACCATTTGGACCAAGTAGGCCAACAATTTCATTGGAGTTTACGGTTAAACTCACATCAGAAACCACTTTTCGGCTTTTATAGCTTTTTGCGAGAAATTCAGCTTGTAATACAGACATCGGTTATTTTTTACCTTTTTGTTGTAATTGGGTCGGAATTAAGACGGTTTGCACGCGTGATTTTCCATTACCATTGGCTTTTAACTGTTGTTTTTTCACATCATAAGTGATGAGTTCACCGTTAATTTTGCTATCTAATTGTTTTAATTCAGCCTTACCGGTTAATGTTAAGAATTCTGTGCCTAAATCGTAGTGAACTTTATTGGCTTTACCATCAACAGGCTTACCATCATCAAGTTGTTGGTGGAAAGTAACAGGGCTACCAAAGGCTTCAACAGTTTCTTTTTTACCTGAATTTTCTGGTGGACGAGTAATAACCACTTTATTGGCTTTAATCAAAATGGAGCCTTGTGTAATCACAACGTTATCTGTAAAGGTTACCACGCTGTTTTCCATATCTAAAGATTGATTATCTGAGACAATATTAATCGGTTTATTAGTATCGTCTTTTAACGCAAAAGCAGATAAAGAAGTCATCATTAACGCCGTTAAAAGCAGAATTTTATTGTTTGTTGATTTCATAATATGTTTTTACCTGTTCCTTTAGAGTTGCAACTTGCTGACGTAAATTTCCGACGAGCTTCAATCCACTTGAGTTAAAGTTTAATCCGTTAATTTTTACTTGTGTATCGGAAGTAATGTCTTGTGTTTTTAAATTAATCACTGCCGCTTCAGTCTCAACACGTTGCAGGCGAGATAAAGGATCAAGACTCTCGGCAACCACGCCGCCTTCAAGATAGAGTATTTGATCTTTTGTTAATTTTGCCTTTTTCGCGCTAAGCTTCCAATTTTGTTTTTCTAATTGAATTTTATCGGTTTTTGCTTCTTTGTCTTTATTGTCCAAAGAAACATCAAAAAGATAGACTAACGGTGAAATAAAATCCGTATGACCGTCTTGCGTGTAATATTCCACTTTGTCGGAAATCGCGAGATATTGCTTTTTGCCTTCAGGCGAGAATACGGTAGTTTCCATTTTATTGCCGACGTATTCTGGGCTATCAGGCTTTTTAATGAGGCTTTGTAAATCGCTATGATCTTGATTAAGCGAATAATACCAGCCTAATAAAGCGAGGGCGATGACACCTAAAATAATATTCCAACGAATATTCATAAATAACGTTTTTTCCTTCTTAAAAGGGTAGCTAATCATAGCACTTTTTTGATACAAAGTGCGGTCAAAAATAGCCGTGTTTTAGTCTTCTAAAATGAGTGTTTTTAAGATCTGATAAATCTCGCGATAAGCTTTTGACGGCTTATTTTGTTCCTTCTCTTTTTGTGCTGCACGAATCAAATTACGTAATTGTTGGCGATCTGCAGAAGGATACTCATTTAACAAATCAGTCAGTGCTGCATCACCTTTCGCAACCAACTCATCACGTAAGATTTCCAATTTATGCAACATCGCTTGCTGCTGATTATGTTTGTTTTCAATTTTTTCTAAAGCTTCACGAATAGGCTCTGCATCAATTGAGCGTAAGAGCTTACCGATATATTGTAATTGGCGACGACGCGCCTCTTTTTGCAGGCGTTGCGCTAATTCAATGGCATCTTTCAAGCTATCGTCTAGTGGAACCTTAGTCAGATTTGCTTTGGTTAAGTTCACCAATTTCTCGCCGAGCTGTTTTAAATCCTCAGCGTCGCGTTTGATTTCACTTTTACTTACCCAAATAATCTCTTCTTGGTCTTCATCTTCCCAATCAAAGGCTTCTTTTTTTTTACGTTTTGCCATTCTATTACCTTATGAAAAATTTGGTGCATTTTAGCATAAACTTTCAAAATAAGATAAAATGGCGCAAATTTTTAATAGGATTATCATCATGAAAACAGCAGAAAATTTAACCGCACTTTTAAAATCTCAAGAGCAAACATTACGTGATGCCGTCAGTTTTGCGATTGAAACTGCACAGAAAACGGGGGCAACCGCTGAAGTCGGTGTGACAAAAGTGAGTGGTTTATCGGTTTCAACCCGTCTGCAAGAGATTGAAAATGTTGAATTTACTAACGATGGGGCATTAGGCATTTCCGTTTATTTAGGCCAACAAAAAGGCAATGCTTCTACCTCAGATTTAAGCGAAGAAGCCATTAAAAACACCGTTGAAGCAGCACTTGCTATTGCAAAATATACCTCACCAGATGATTGTACAGGGCTAGCGGATAAAGAACTAATGGCTTTTGAAGCACCCGATTTAGCGCTTTATCATGGGGCAAGTGTCGATGTCGAACGGGCTACAAAATTAGCTTTAGAAGCTGAAAAATCAGCGTTGGAATACGATGCAAAAATTGTGAATAGTAACGGTGCAAGCTTTAATTCACATACTGGCGTGCGTGTTTATGGCAATACACACGGCATGCTACAAAGTTACTTATCTAGCCGTTATTCTTTATCTTGTTCGGTGATTGGTGGCGATCTAGATCAACTGGAAAATGACTACGAGTACACGGTTTCACGTGAGTTTGATGCCCTTTCTTCAGCGGATTGGGTAGGGCAGAATTGTGCGAAAAAAGTGATCGCGCGTTTAAATCCACAAAAATTAACAACACGTGAAGTGCCCGTGATTTTCTTAAATGATGTGGCAACAGGATTAATCTCTCATTTAACGGGGGCGATTAGTGGCGGTAGCTTATATCGTAAATCCAGTTTCTTGCTTGATCATCTTGGAAAACAAGTATTGCCAGATTGGTTCCAAATTAGTGAGCGTCCCCATTTGTTAAAACGTTTAGCCTCCACGCCTTTTGACAGCGAAGGGGTGCGAACACAGGATCTTGAAATTATTCAAGATGGCGTATTGCAAACCTATTTGCTCACCAGTTACAGCGGCAGAAAAATGGGCATGCAAAGTACCGGTCATGCAGGCGGTATTCATAACTGGCTTGTGAAACCAAATTTAACGGGCGGATTGACCGCACTTTTACGTCAAATGGGCACCGGTTTATTGGTGACAGATGTCATGGGGCAAGGCGTAAATATTGTGACGGGGGATTATTCCCGTGGCGCAGCAGGCTTCTGGGTGGAGAATGGCGAGATCCAATATCCAGTTGCTGAAATTACCATTGCCGGTCAATTACAGGATATGTTGAAAAATATCGTGGCAGTAGCAGATGATATTGAACATCGATCCAATATCCAGACCGGTTCAATCTTGTTAGATAAGATGAAAATTTCAGGAAATTAATAAATTTTTTTAAAAATGATAATAATTCTTATTGACATGTAATTTCTTTCTGCTACTATACGCACATCTGTTTAGCAGCGATTGCAGATTGCTCCAACAGGTAGAGTAGAAAGTAAATTCGTTAGGGTTAAAAAGGCTGAAGGTTTAAACTTCAGCCTTTTTTATTGTAGAATACGCAAACGATTAAATTAAAAAGGAAAGACCATGAAAAAACACCACGTCGATATTTTAATTTCAGAAGCGGATGTTCGTAGCCGCATTACTGAACTTGGCGCAGAAATTACGCATTTTTATCAACAGCAAGCTATTGATAAACTGATTGTTGTTGGGCTTTTACGTGGTTCATTTATGTTCATGGCCGATCTGGTGCGTGAATTAAAATTACCGGTAGAAGTGGAGTTTATGACAACTTCAAGCTATGGTTGCGGAATGACAAGTAATCACGATGTGAAAATTACGAAAGATCTTGAAGGGGATATTCGTAATGAACACGTGCTGATTGTTGAGGACATTATTGATACGGGTTACACCCTCGAAAAAGTACGTGGTATTTTAAATTTACGCGATCCTGCAAGCTTGGCGATTTGTACCTTATTAGATAAACCTTCTCGCCGAGAAGTGGAAGTACCCGTTGAATGGATTGGTTTTTCTATTCCGGATGAATTTGTTGTCGGCTATGGCATTGATTACGCACAACGTTATCGCAACTTAGGCTATATTGGCAAAGTGGTTATAGACGAATAATTTAGTCATATTTTAAACATAAAAGTGCGGTCAGATTTTCAAGCAAATTGCTTTTAAAATCTGACCGCCTTTTTAATGCTTGTTAACGATTAATCCTTGCGCGGTGGCCAATATACGTCTTCTTTTTTGACGATACCGCGTTTGAGAATATCGGCAGCAAGGGCGGCGGTGTCAGTCGGATTTTGGTAGAACGATGCGTCTTCTTTACTCATTGCGGAGTAGATGCCTTTCCAATGGGTTTTGGCTGGAGGAAGGGGAAGGACTTCGTCCAGACGCGGGAAGGTGTAAAAGGGGTTGCCGCTTTTGGTGCCTGTGCCTTTAAGTGCCTTATACAATTCAGTATAGGCTGCTTGACGGATAGGATCCGCAGGAGTCGCTTCAAATTCTTTCATATAGGACTTTGAATTACCATAAACCAACCCCAAGCGTAAAGCAGCGCCCCCTCCTCCTTCACCACCGTAACGTATTGCATTATGCATCAGCAGCAATGATTCTTTTAGATCTCCATCAATCTTCTTAGATATGGATAATTCGTCCATTGCTGCAGAGAAACCTTGTTTGGCTGCGCAGCTAAACAATGACTCACTAGTCTTTACATCTTTCATTTTATTTTCATAAATCCGCGCCAATTCATATTGTGCCAGCGGCACACCTAAATCTACTGCTTTTTGCAGGTAGGCAAGTCCAAGTTTGGGATTATGGCTATAGCCTGCATTACCTTCATACAAAGCGTCAAACAGCCAATAGTTTGCCATTGCCCAATTTTTGTCCAGACCATAATGCAGCCATTTACGTGCTCGTTTCTGCAAAGGATCAAACAATGTACCGCTTGCACCTTGTACGTGAGTGTAGAGTAAGTAGAGGTTGTTAATTGCCTGATAATGTCCTTTTGATGCAGCCGCTTCGTACAAGATAATCATATTCTGCAGCTCCTGTTTATTCCTGCGTCCATCTTTGGCATGAATCAGAGTAGCGGCACGATACCAAAGATGGGATTCGGCATCGGGTGGAGATGGAGGCGTCCAAGTCGTGCAGGTGTATTGGGTACGCTTGGAATCAAAGGCTTCGGGTGCCGGTTGGGATTGAGACGGCGAAACCGAAGTGCAGGAAACCAACAGGGGAACAAGTAAGGAGACAAAAATAAATTTTTTCATGATATCGATTTGTTTGTGTTAAGACCGTCTGACAATAACCCTTCCAGATTTCAGACGGCCTGTTCTTTAGTCTTTACGCGGTGGCCAATATATGTCTTCTTTTTTGACAATACCGCGTTTGAGAATATCGGCAGCAAGGGCGGCGGTGTCAGGCGGATTTTGGTAGAACGCTGCGTCTTCTTTACTCATTGCGGAGTAGATGCCTTTCCAATGAGTTTTGGCTGGTGGAAGAGGGAGGACTTCGTCTAGGCGTGGGAAGGTATAGAAAGTGTTGCCACTTTTGGTACCTGTCCCCATAAGGGCTTTTTCCAACTCGGCATAAGCTGCTTCGCGGACAGGATCGGCAGGGGTAGCAATAAATTTATCCATAAGTGACTTATTTTTGGCATAAACCATTGTTAGCTTTAAGGCGGCTTCTCCTCCTCCTTCACCACCATGTCGCAATGCATTATGCATTAATTGCAAGGATTCTTTTAAATTACCATAACGAATCCGCTTAACCCTAGACAATTCATTCATAGCTGCAGAAAAGCCCTGCCTAGCGGCGCATTCAAGTAGCAATTCACGATTTTTCATATCCTTAAATTTTTTATCATAAATTAAGGATAACTCATATTGCGCCAGCGGTACTCCTAAATCTACTGCTTTTTGTAAGTATGCAAGACCAAGCTTCGGATTGTGGTGGTAGCCTGCATTTCCTTCATACAGCGCATCAAACAACCAGTAGTTTGCCATTGCCCAGTTTTTGTCCAGACCGTAGTGCAGCCATTTTCGGGCACGACTGGGAAGGGGAGCATACAATGTCCCACTCGCACCATGTCCATTAGTATAAAGCAAATAAAGGTTATTGATTGCCTGATAATGTCCCCTCGATGCGGCTGCTTCGTACAAGATAATCATATCCTGAGCCCGCCGCGTATTCTTACGCCAACCTTCAGCATGAATTAATGTAGCAGCACGATACCAGAGATGAGATTCGGCGTCGGGCGGGGACGGTGGTGTCCAAGTGGCGCAGGTGTATTCTGTGCGTTTGGGGTCAAACGCTTTGGGTGTTGAGCGTATTTGAGTATCGTTACGGTCTGATGCTGAAAATGAATTTACTCCGCAAGCAGTAATTAGCGGGATAAGTAAGAAAATGATATTACGTTTTTTCATATTTGAATGTGCTTTGGATGGATTAAAATTTAGTCTAAACATTCTTTTAAATAATGTAAATTATATTTTTATAATACCACCTGAAAATTAAAACTTTCATCAAAAAACAAATTGATAACTTTATATTACTCATTTTTTAATGTGGTTTTTATGTTGTTTTTACAATAAAAAAGAGCGGTCAAAATTCACAGTGATTTTTGACCGCTCTTTGTTTGTTAAGATTAGCGTTTCGCTTTTTTGATAAACTTCATCAAGCGTTTACGTTTACGTAATTGGTTTGGTGTGAGTTTATTTTTTCTACCCGCGAATGGGTTTGAACCTTCTTGGAATAGCAAGCGGATTGGCGAACCAATAATTTTCAAACTCTTACGATAATAATTAGATAAATAACGTTTGTATGAATCCGGTAATTTATCCATTTGGTTACCATGCACCACGATAATTGGTGGATTATAGCCACCTGGGTGAGCATATTTTAATTTAATACGACGACCGCCAATCATTGGTGGTTGATGCTCATCTGTTGCCATTTGTAAAATGCGGGTGAGAAGGGAAGTCGTCATTTTTTGTGTCGCACAAGCATAAGCTTCTTTAATCGAATCAAAAAGATTACCCACACCACTGCCGTGTAAAGCAGAAATAAAATGCACACGGGCAAAGTCGATGAAATCAAGACGGCGATCTAATTCGGATTTGACGCGATCTTTCACATCTTGATCTAAGCCATCCCATTTATTTACGACGATCACGAGCGAGCGTCCGGCATTTAAGATAAAGCCAAGTAGAGAGAGATCTTGATCTGAAATATTTTCACGCGCATCAATTGTGAGTAACACCACGTTTGCATCTTGAATCGCTTGTAACGTTTTAATAACAGAGAATTTCTCAACGGCTAAGTGCACTTTACCACGTTTACGCACACCAGCTGTGTCAATTAAGGTGTATTGTTGCCCATCGCGTTCCATTGGAATGTAGATACTGTCGCGTGTTGTGCCTGGCATATCGTAAACCACCACGCGATCTTCACCTAAAATACGATTGGTTAATGTCGATTTACCGACGTTTGGACGGCCAACAATCGCAATTTTGATATTTTTATCTTGTTCTTCTTCAAGCTCTTCGTCTAATGCTTCATCAATTAATGACGTATCTTCTTCTGAATCGAAGTCAAATTCGTGATCCCATTCATCTTTTTCTTCTTCATTAGAAGTGCGGTCATTTGCTGCTTCATTTTCTTGTAATTTTTCCGCTAAAGGGGCAAGTACTTGCTCCATTAATTGAGTCACGCCACGGCCTTGTGATGCCGCAATTTGTTCAATTTCACCTAAGCCTAATTGATAGAATTCCGCACAGTGTGAATCTGCATCAATACCATCAGTTTTATTTGCCACAACCACGGTTGTTTTATTCGTACGTTGGCGTAAGTAGTTGGCAATACCAATGTCTGCAGCCGTTAAACCTGCGCGCGCATCCACTAAGAAAAGCACGACATCGGCTTCTTCAATCGCTAATAAGGATTGTTCTGCCATTTTTTCTTCAACACCTTCTTCAGTGCCATCAATACCGCCAGTATCGATCACAATGAAATCATAGCCAGAAATATTGGCATGGCCGTATTTACGATCTCGGGTTAAACCTGGGAAATCAGCGACAAGCGCATCACGAGTACGAGTTAAACGATTGAATAGGGTGGATTTGCCTACGTTTGGGCGACCCACTAAGGCAACGACAGGAGTTGTCATAAAAATATCTCTGTAAAGTGTAAATTTGGTTAATTATAGCGAATGTTGGCTGGCAGGTAAAATTCGGGCATAAAAAAAGCACCTTCTGGTGCTTCATTATCTCGGCTTAATTGGCGGAATGGACGGGACTCGAACCCGCGACCCCCTGCGTGACAGGCAGGTATTCTAACCAGCTGAACTACCACTCCGTGAGTATATTAAGACAAGTTTTAAATTGGCGGAATGGACGGGACTCGAACCCGCGACCCCCTGCGTGACAGGCAGGTATTCTAACCAGCTGAACTACCACTCCGCTAAGTGCTGGGTATAATAATGATGAACGTTAAAAGCGTCAATCTTTTTTTTCTTTTTTATGTTTATCTGATTAATAGATGACCGATTAATGTGAGGTTTCATCACCCGTACGAATCGACCAAAAACATTTCCCATCGCTTTTTTTATTGACCAATTTAAGGAAATCTAAATGAGCTTGGAGTTCATCATCAGTGGGTTGTAACACTTTTAAATTCTGCGAAAAATTGACCGCACTTTGAAGATCTTGCATATTGGCGCCAGCTTGGATCATTGAACTATCAGAATGATCTTCATCAAATAGACTGGTTTGACCGCCCGTCATGGATAAATAAACGTCGGCCAAAATCTCCGCATCCAGTAACGCGCCGTGGAGTGTTCGTTTGCTGTTGTCAATGCCTAAACGATCACACAAGGCATCTAAGCTATTACGTTTTCCTGGGTACATTTGGCGCGCCATTTGCAACGTATCGGTAACGAGGCAAATGTCGGTTGTTTTGATATCTAACCCAAGTTTACGGAATTCATAGTCCATAAAGCCCACGTCGAAGGGGGCGTTGTGAATCAGCAGTTCGGCACCACGAATGTATTCAATAAAGTCTTGTGCAATCGTTTTGAAATCCGGTTTATCCGCCAGCATTTCATCTGTAATACCGTGAACTTTAATGGCATCGGGATCAACCAAACGATCCGGCTTAATATAAATGTGAAAATTATTGCCCGTGTATTTACGGTTGATCATTTCCACCGCGCCAATTTCAATAATGCAATGTCCTTCGTAATGCGCACCAATTTGGTTCATACCGGTGGTTTCAGTATCCAGTACAATTTGGCGATCCGGATTTATCATTGTTCTACCTATTTGTTTCCTTTAAAATACTGCCTATTTTACACAAGCTCGAATTAGTTATGCAAAAACAGATTGAAATTTTTACGGATGGCTCTTGTCTAGGCAATCCAGGCGCTGGGGGAATAGGGATTGTCCTGCGCTATAAACAGCACGAAAAACATATTTCAAAAGGGTATTTCAAAACCACCAATAATCGCATGGAATTACGAGCTGTGATTGAGGCCTTAAATAGCTTGAAAGAGCCTTGCCATGTAACGCTTTATAGCGATAGCCAATATATGAAAAATGGCATCACGCAATGGATTTACAATTGGAAGAAAAACAATTGGAAAGCCAGCACGGGCAAAGCGGTAAAAAATCAGGATTTGTGGATTGCGTTAGATCAGGCGATTCAAACTCATAACATTAATTGGCAGTGGGTGAAAGGCCATTCTGGCCATCGTGAAAATGAAATTTGTGATGAATTAGCTAAACAAGGTGCAGAAAACCCAACTTTCGAAGATATCGGTTATGAAGGCTAGTCTGCACCTGGTTTTAACATGCGGTTATTCTTGATAACGAATTAACCCTTCCTGCTGTGTGGTGGCAATTAATGTGCCATCTGCAGCAAAAATTTGTCCTCTCGCTAAACCACGACCTGCAAAAGCATTATTACTTTCAATAGCATGTAAGTGCCAATTATTTAAATTGAAAGGGCGGTGGAACCAAATACTGTGGTCGATCGTGGCCACTTTCATCCCTTTCTGTAAAAAGCCTTTCCCATGTGGGTGAAGTGCGGTCAAAATACAGTGAAAATCAGAAAAATAGGCCAAGAGACATTGTTGCGTCTGTAAATCTAATGGTGCTTCTCCATTGGTTTTAAACCAAGCATATTGTTCTGGCGGCAGTTTTCGCCCATCAAATGGATTGTTCAAATATCGGCTATGAATCTGAAATGGTCGCTCTTGAGCAAATTTTTCACTCAGGCTTTCAGGCAAAGTTTGTGCCACTTTTAACATGATTTCGTGCTCATCAATACATTGTTCAGGACCAGGCACTTGAGGAATAACGGATTGATGGTCGAAGCCTTCTTCAGGGACTTGAAATGACGTAGTGACGTGGCAAATTACATTTTTATGTTGAATGGCTTTTACGCGTAATGCAGAGAAGTTTCGCCCTTCACGTAAAGTTTCCACATCGTAAATAATCGGGTATTGACTGTCGCCAGGTGCTAAAAAGTAAGCATGGCAGGAATGGAGTACGCGCTCAGGTGGTGCAACTTGCATCGCGGCAGAAAGAGATTGCGCCACGACTTGGCCACCAAACACTTGACGAAAACCTAAGTCTTCACAGGCTCCGCGAAAGATAAGATCATCAATTTTTTCTAATTTTAACAATTCGATGAGTTGATTTAATTTATCTGACATTGTTTTTTCCTTTTATGAATACAAAAAGACCGCATAATCATGCGGTCTGAAGCGTTTTTATACGTTAAAGCGGAAGTGCATGACATCACCATCTTGGACGATGTAGTCTTTACCTTCTAAGCGCCATTTACCCGCTTCTTTTGCACCATTTTCACCTTTGAATTGGATGAAGTCATCGTAAGCAATCACTTCTGCACGGATGAAGCCTTTTTCAAAGTCAGTGTGAATTAAGGCTGCTGCTTTAGGAGCGGTTGCACCCACAGAAACCGTCCATGCGCGTACTTCTTTCACACCCGCAGTGAAGTAGGTTTGAAGATTTAATAAGGCATAACCAGCACGAATTACACGGTTTAAGCCAGGTTCTTCAATGCCAAGATCTTGTAAGAATTCGATTTTTTCATCGTCATCAAGTTCAGCAATTTCTGCTTCAATCGCCGCACATACAGGCACCACAACAGAGCCTTCTTTTTCTGCAAACTCACGTACTTTGTCTAAATACGGGTTATTTTCAAAACCGTCTTCATTTACGTTCGCAATGTACATGGTTGGTTTTAATGTGAGGAAGTTATAGCTTTTAATTGCTAATAACTCATCTTTATCTAAAGGAACAGAACGAATCATGCCTGCTTCAGAAAGTACAGGAAGAATTTTTTCCATCACAGAAAGCTCAAATTTTGCGTCTTTATCACCGCCTTTAGCACGTTTTTGTAAACGTTGGATTGCACGTTCGCAGCTGTCTAAGTCAGCAAGGGCTAATTCGGTATTGATGGTTTCGATATCGCTTAATGGGTCGATTTTACCCGCAACGTGCACGATGTCATCATTTTCAAAACAACGAACAACATGACCAATTGCATCAGTTTCACGGATATTAGCTAGGAATTTATTCCCTAAGCCTTCACCTTTACTTGCACCCGCAACCAAACCAGCGATATCCACAAACTCCATGGTGGTTGGCAACACACGTTCAGGTTTAACAATTTCCGCTAACGCATCTAAACGCGGATCCGGCATTGGTACCACGCCAGTATTGGGTTCGATTGTACAGAACGGATAGTTTGCCGCTTCGATACCGGCTTTGGTTAATGCATTAAAAAGGGTAGATTTACCGACATTTGGCAAACCAACGATACCACATTTAAATCCCATGATGTTTTCCTTATTGTGAGCGTAAGTGCGGTTAAAATTTATGGTGTTTTTTCACCGCACTTTTGAGTTAAATTTTAAAACTGTTTAAGCGATTGGTAGCTTTCACCATGCCTTCTTTGAAAAGCAATTCAATGCAATCGGTGGCTTCGTCTAACGCTTTATCGAGCGCTTCTCTTTCTGCTGGCGCGGGTTTGTTAAGCACAAAACCTGAAACTAAATCACGGTGTCCAGGATGGCCAATACCAATGCGTAAACGATAGAAATTGTTGCTGTTACCAAGCTGAGCCACGATATCTTTTAAACCATTGTGTCCGCCATGTCCGCCACCTTGTTTTAATTTTACGGTGCCCGGCGGTAAGTCTAATTCATCGTGTAGCACTAAAATTTCTTCTGGTTTGATGCGATAAAAATTAGCAAGAGCCCCTACGGCTTTTCCGCTCAAATTTATAAACGTCGTTGGCACTAAAAAACGGACTTCTTTGCCGTTAATCAGTGTTTTTCCTACATAACCGAAGAATTTATTTTCTGCATTAAGCGAAACATTAAAGCGACGAGCCAAACGCTCAATCAACCATTCACCTGCATTGTGGCGGGTTTCCGCATATTTATCGCCAGGGTTTCCCAGCCCCACGATGAGTTTAATTTCAGACATAGTTTTCTGCTTGAATAAAAATAGTGGCGTATTGTAGCGAAAAAGGGCTAATTTCTCAATCTATAAGGCTAAGACTAAAACCCCTGAGAGAATTAATAGACTTCCCATAACTAATTTCATACTTAAAGGTTCGCCTAACAATACCACGCCTAAAATAATGGCAATCACGACACTGAGTTTATCTATAGGGGCAACCCAAGAGGCGGGCGCCATTTGCAACGCACGATAATAACAAAGCCAAGATA
>JAGZOA010000036.1:0-17162 GCA_018363335.1 Parahaemophilus parainfluenzae
ACCTGCCGCCACCATTTATGGTTTTGCTGTCGCGCTTGGTTTGCTTGATCAAAAGCTCAAAGGTAAACAAGAAAAAGCCGATCCTAACGCAGAAGCTAAATTACGTTTCCCAACTATTCCGTTGGATTTACGTATTAGCCTTGAACGTGAAGCACGTCGTCTTGCCGGTTATCGTCAAGGCGGTAACATCGCTAACCAATTTATGGCAATGATGGCAGAAAATGACAAGGTGCCATTTGGTGTACGTTTAGGTGAATACCTAGAACGCGAAGCCGATCCGCGTTTAAGCGAAATCGTCAATCGTTTGCATGCGATTAGTATGCCGTTTTCGGGATAGTTAATTATGGGGCAAGTGATTGCCCCCTATAAAAATGGGAATGTTATGACAACGAAAGTCTTTTTCTATTTATTAAACGAACGTTTCGTCGAAAACGATGAACAAGTGCCAGAGCAAGCAAAACAGGTAATGTATTACTCTTTGGCGATTGGTCACCATGTTGGCGTAATTGATTGTTTTAAAAAATTACTGGTTTGTGACTACGATGCTTATCAGCGTTTTGTAGAGAGCTTTCCAGAAGGGGATGCTAAACGCAAATTTGCGGGTTTAATGCGATTCGGTGAAATTGTGATCGATTCAAGCCATGTAAATTTATTGGCAAAAGCAATGGATGAAAACAAAGCTAATTTCACACCACAACATCAAGAGTGGGTCGAAATTTTAATGGATACGCTGGCGTCCATTCAGCGTGAACCAGTGATGTATATTATGGTGAAACGACGTGACGAATAATGTGATCTTAACCGTTGGCAACAGCATGATGGGTGATGATGGCGCAGGGCTTTATCTCTATCAATTATTGAGTGAAAATCCATTGCCAAATTGGACCGCACTTGATGGTGGTTCTGCACCGGAAAATGTTGCCCATATCGTGCGAGACATGAAACCCGATTTGCTTTTAATTTTCGATGCAGCTGATATGGAATTAGCACCCGGTAAAATCCGAATTATTGAAAAAGAGAGCATTGCGGAAATGTTTTTCATGAGTACGCATAATATGCCGCTCAATTACCTCATCGAGCAACTGGAACAAGATATTAAACAAATTGTTTTTGTGGGGCTTCAACCTGCTCTGGTTTCTTTTGGTTTCCCGATGACAGACAGCGTAAAAGAGTCGGTGCAATTTATGTATGATTTTTTAAAAGAGGGAAGATCGCTTGAAGAGATTCCTGTTTTGTAGAAAAAGTGAGGGTGATTTTCTAAACATATTTTAAAAATATTACGAAAACCTGTTTTATATCAATAAATCCATGATTTTTGTAAGACTATAAGCTGATTTTGGGTATAATATATACCCAGAATTAATTATTCTAATTCTATCTCTAACCTCGTGTTGTATCTAAAATAAGGACGTTACTATGGCTATTAAAAAAGTAATTACCGTATGTCCGTATTGTGCCTCAGGTTGTAAAATCCATCTTTTGGTGGAAAACAACAAAATTGTGGGAGCTGAAGGTGCAAACGGCAAGACAAACGAAGGGGAGTTATGCCTAAAAGGATATTATGGCTGGGACTTTGTGCATGACACAAAAATCCTGACTCCTCGCCTGACTCAACCGATGATCCGCTACAAACGTGGCGAACCATTCACACCAGTGAGCTGGGAAGAAGCGATTTCTTACACAGCAAAACGTCTTAGTGAAATCAAAGAAAAGTACGGTAACGAATCGATTATGGTAACGGGCTCTTCCCGTGGACCAGGTAACGAAGTGAACTTCGTTATGCAAAAATTCGCCCGTGCGGTATTAGGAAATAACAACATTGACTGTTGTGCGCGCGTGTGACACGGCCCTTCTGTAACAGGTCTGCTCAAATCGGTCGGTAACGGCGCAATGTCCAACTCAATTGTTGAGATTGAAGATACCAAATGCGTATTTATTTTTGGCTATAATGCCTCCACTTCACACCCTATTGTGGCGCGTCGGATTAACCACGCCAAAGCAAAAGGGGCGAAAATCATTGTTTGTGACCCTCGTAAAATCGAAACAGCCCGTATTGCGGATATTTATGCACCGCTTGCTAACGGGTCTAACGTGGCATTCTTGAATGCGATGATGAATGTGATTTTGGAAGAAGGGTTACAAGATCAAAAATTTATTGATGAACACACCGAAAACTTCGATGCGTTCTATGAAACCGTGAAAGCTTATACACCGGAATCCACTCAACACATCACAGGTATTGAGCCTGAAATGTTGCGTGAAATTGCCCGCACTTATGCGAAAGCGGAAACCGCTACTATCTTATGGGGTATGGGCGTTTGCCAATTCCGTCAAGGTGTAGAAACCGTACGTGCATTAGCAAGCTTGGCAATGCTTACCGGTAACTTAGGTAAACCAAATGTTGGGGTGAATCCAGTACGTGGTCAAAACAACGTACAGGGTGCGTGCGATATGGGTGCGTTATTCAACACATTACCTGGTTATCAAAGTTTTGCTGATCCAGAAACTAATGCAAAATTTGCGAAAGCTTGGGGCGTGCCATCTATTCCAACCAAACCAGGTGTGCCGTTGAGTGAAGTCCCTGAAGCGATCATGGAAGATAAAATTAAAGCATTCTATATCATGGGTGAAGATACATTACAAACTGAGCCTGATATTAATGCGGTTAAAAAAGCCTTCGAGAAAGTTGAGCTTCTTATCGTTCAAGATATCTTCATGACTCAAACCGCAGCAGAAGCAGATATTTTATTACCTGCGACTTCTTGTGCTGAGCATGAAGGGGTGTATAGTGCCGCCGACCGTGGTTTCCAACGTTTCTATAAAGCGGTTGAACCAACCGGCGATGTCAAGGATGACTGGGTGATCATTAGCGAAATTGCTACGGCAATGGGTTACCCAATGCACTATAACAATACCAAAGAAATTTGGGATGAGTTGCGTGATCTTTGTCCGCTTTATAAAGGGGCAACTTACGAAAAAATGGAAGGTATGGGCTATATCCAATGGCCATGTACGGACGAAGGTCCTGAAGATCAAGGTACGCAATATTTGTATAAAGGCCAAATCTTCGACCGTCCGAACGGCAAAGCTGAATTCTTTGCATGCGACTGGGAACCACCGATGGAAGATCTTTCAGAAGAATTCCCATTGGTACTTTCTACCGTACGTGAAGTTGGTCACTACTCCTGCCGTTCTATGACCGGTAACTGCCGTGCACTTGCGGCACTTGCGGATGAACCAGGATTCGTACAAATGAACGATCAAGATGCCAAAGAATTAGGCATTAAAAACAATGACTTGGTTTGGATTGCTTCTTCTCGTGGTAGAGTTATTTCTCGTGCAGATGTGAGCACCCGTACCAACAAAGGTGCTTGTTATATGACCTATCAATGGTGGATCGGTAAATGTAATGAATTAACCGCTGAACATTTGAACCCTGGTTCTAGAACACCGGAATATAAATACAGCGCGGTTCGTATTGAGAAAATCGAAGACCAAGCCTGGGCTGAACGCTATGTGGTCACTGAATACGCGAAATTAAAAAATCGCTTAAAAGAAACCGCACTTGTGGCTTGATTAGCGTCATAAATGAATTACGGGCGAACTTGAATGGTTTGCCCGTTTTTTATTGAATTATTTTCTCATGCATTATGAGCACATTTAGCCATCGTTGTCTTTGGCTAAAGACAAACAGGAATCGGCTAGTGTTTCACTGAAGCGTAAATCATGCGAGGCAATAAGCATTGGTAACTGTAACTCGCGTAAAAGTGCGGTCAGTTTTGCAATATTTTTTACATCCAGTCCGTTGGTTGGTTCATCCAACAACAACACTCTTGGTTGCATCGCTAGCACGCCAGCCAATGCAGTAAAATTTTGTTCACCACCAGATAAGGTATTCACAGAGCGATCTTTTAATCCAACAATATTCAGACGTTCCAATTGTTGTAATGCAATTTGATAGGCTTCATCTCTGTTCAAGCCCTGATTAAGTGGACCAAATGCCACATCATCAAGTACGGTTGGACCAAACAGTTGATCGCCTGCATGCTGGAAACAGATACCTACCTTTCCACGTAGCGGTACAAAATCTTTTTCTTGGCGACAGGTGTTATCGAACCAGCGAATATCACCTTGTTGGTAAGGTATAAACCCTAATAGGCAGTGTAATAGCGTCGATTTTCCACAACCAATATCGCCTTGTAAAAAAAGACGATGACCTTCAGGGAGATCAAAAGAAAGGTTATTAATAATCACGCGTTGATCGCGCATGATCTGTAATTGTTTGACTTCAAGGACGTTCATTAAGATTTATCCTGTGTTTTTTTAACATCATGCAGCTGAAAGCCACGTGCTTTTAGCGCCATTTCTGTTTTTTCTGCTTTAACGAGAGCATGAATTAATAATAATGCCACACGTTGTGATGCAATGAATAAGGTTCTGCCGTTAAGTTTCGGCTGGTATCCGCGCGCGCGCATCGCCATATCCATTTTTTTATGTACATCACCAAGTACAGAAATATAACGAACGGTCAGAACAAATAGGTGAAGTAGTTTTTCAGGCAATGGCAAACGACACAATGCTTGCAATAAAAGGCTCTCGTTCATATCAATTAACAAGAGGCGAGTTAAGCTTAAAATTAAATTGAAACGTAGCGTGATGAGTAGCGAGAGTTGAATGCCCATTGGGTTTAATGTTAAGCCTTGTTCGGTGATTTTCCAGCTTAAAGTTAACCAAACAAGCAAAGTGAAGAAATTCAGTTTCAACCAATATTTGAAATAGCTGGTAAGGGATTTTTGATAACGTATTAGCGCAACAACTAACCCGCTGAATACGATCAGATTAAGGATAATAAGCGTCGGAATATGTATCATTGTGCTGACAATAAGTCCACACAAAAACACATAAATTAATCGTAAGTGCGGTTGAAAAATAGCAAGGAAATTCATTTCACCACACTGAGCGCTGTTGGATACATTTTGTTTAACAATAAGACTACGCCAACGCTGACGATACTGTCGATAATAAACACGGGGATATGTGATATCACCAGTAGCATAATCAGATCGCTATAGGCTTTACCGCCATCTAGAGCTAAGACTAAAGAGGCGAGCAAGGCTGCACCACCAACACCGATTACACCTGCACAAATTCCTGCTGTAATTTGGGTACGACGGGAGTTGTCATGCTCAAGTCTTTTTGCAAATAGCCAATGTACGATAAGGGCGGGTAGTGCCATTACGCATAAATTGACACCTAATACGGCAAATCCCCCGAAGGAAAAGAGCAGGGCTTGTAGGACTAATGCGACTAAAAAGGCAGGGAAAACGGCCCAGCCGAGAAACAGGCCGGCCATGCCGTTTAAGATGAGATGCACGCTGCCAATGCCTACTGGTACATGAATGGTACCCGCAACAAAAAAAGCAGCAGCAAATAATGCCGTTAATGGTAATTGCTGAGAATTAAGGCGTTTCAGACCAATCATTACGCAGACTAATGCCACAGCCGCTCCACCAAGTAAGACTGGCGTATGCAGTACACCTTCCGATAAATGCATATTATCTTTCCTTAGATTGTGATGCACGCGTCATTTTTGATGTACGAACTAATGCCCATAAGCCAAAAATACCGACAATATAACCAATACCACCAATAATGTCGTGTAGGTAAATTTTGTCTTTCAATTTAGAGATATCTTCGCGTACCAACATCAACGAATTGTCGCTATTATTTGTGGTTTGCGCGGATACTCTGTTGGCAACAATTGAGGCTTTATGTCCTTCTTCACCTTCTATAACAACTTTAATGGCACCTTCGGTAGTGATATTGATCGGATAGGAAAATTGCCCATCGCGATCCGTTTTGCCTTCCAACAGAGGGGAGTCCTGTCCAGATTGCAAAATTTCCATATAGGTTTCTGCCGCAGGGGTCATATCGGAATAATAGGCTTTACCAGAGACTGTGCGTCCATCATATTGTGCAAAAACATGCAAACTATGAGCCAATGCTGATGGCGCGCACAGCCAGGTGAAAAGTGCGGTTAAAAATACAACTCTTTTCATTACTTCGCATCAAAAGTCAGCATATATTCAACACTGCGCTCGGTATAGTCAGGGTTTTCTTTAACTGGCTCGTCAAATTCAGCCCAAACTTTGTTATAACCCGCTTTAGGGGTGAATTGTGCGATACCTTTTTCATTGGTTAAATTGAATGGGTGATCTTCGCCTAACCCCACTTTGATGCCTTGTACAGGTTTACCTTTTACTAACACGAGAATATCGAGTGGTTGTCCCGCTTTCGGTTCACTTTGAGGGATTAATTCATAATCCATGTTGTGTGATTTATTTGCTTGAGCATCCCAGTGTAAAATCGCTTTACCGAATTTGATCGGATTAACACTGCGTACAGCTTCAGGTACCTGTTGTTTGGTTTTTTCGACATATTTACCGCTAGGTAATTTTGACCAAACACCATTATCAAAGCGAATAAATGCAATAGCAGTCTCAGGAGCGGCAAAGTAAGCTTCGCCTTGCTTGAAGGTGACCTCAGCATTTTGTAATTGGCCTTTAGCATCGAGTAGACGTACCGCTTTTAATTTGCTTTGAGGATAGGTTTCAGTTTCCTCATGACCAAATTTAATCACATATTGCCCTTTTGCATCCTTAACAGGCTCCAACCAAACATTATGTGCATTAGCGAGTGAAGCACCGAATAGTGCAGAGATAAGTAATGCTGTTTTTTTCATGGAAGTTCTCCTTTTCTAACATGTAGATACTGTGATAAAGTATAAAATATGAAGTAACTTCAGAGTCAAGTGTAATTTAGTAAAAAATGAAAATTGGTCAACTAGCCAATATCGTTGGCTGTACGGTGGAAGCCGTACGTTTCTATGAAAAGCAAGGATTAATCGAACCCGCCAAACGAACAAGTGGTAATTTTCGCGTTTATACGGAAGAGCATTTGAAGCAACTTTCTTTTATTTGTTATTGTCGCAGTTTGGATATTTCGCTAAAAGAAATCAAAATGTTACTGAATCCTCAATGTGCCACTCAAGAACAGGAAAGAGAAATCAATGAGCTGCTAGATCGACATATTCGAGAAGTATCAAAACGGATCCATGAATTAGCTCACTTACGAATTCGCTTAATTCAGCTCAAAGGCAAATGTAGTCACTTTGAGCAAAATAATGATTTAATGAACACTTTATTGCAGCACAGTGGCATTAATTTTGTGCCGCTAAAATGATATCTAGCACGAGTACCGGTAAAAATTTTTCAAATAACGTTTAAATATCGAACAACGAAACACAGAAACGCTGAAAATAAACATCAAAAAAGAGTAGAATTGGAACAGACTGCTTTTTTATTTTAAGGAGAAAATCATGCATGAGATGTCTCTCTGTCAGAATATTATGGAAATTATTGATCAACAACAGAAAAAGCATGACATCCATGAAGTGACAGATATTTGGTTAGAAATTGGGGCACTGTCTTGTGTCGAGCAAAGTGCGGTAGAATTTTGCTTTGAAATTATGCGCAAAGATACTGTTGCTGAAAACTGTCAGTTACATTTTATTCATTTACCTGCGATTGCATGGTGCTGGCAATGTCAAAAGGAAGTTGAGATTGAGGCCTATCAAGATTGCTGTCCACATTGTCACAGTGCATGTTTACAACGTCGAAGCGGCACAGAATTTAGAGTGAAAGAAATCGCCGTAAAATAGATAGTATTTTAATTGATCAGAATATCGTCTGACTTTTGAATATAAAACACGCTAACTGATTGATAATATGCATTTATCCCTCGTCAAAGAATATATTTAACATTGAGAATATGGTATTCTAACGCACATGAATTACCATAGATTCTAACATTTACAGAATAAACGAAAAATTATTGAGGTGACTTATGTGTACAACCTGTGGCTGTGGCCATCCAGACCAAGTCAGAATCGGTGAATTACCGCATGTTCATAATGATTCCAACGCACAACATGCGACCAAACTACCTAATTTTTCTCACTCCTCCTTCCGTATGCCAGACACGCCGCAACAAGAAGAAACACAGCAACGATTACTGAAAGTAGAACAAGATATTCTCGGTGCAAACAATCAATTGGCCGATATGAATCGTCGTTTTTTTGCGAATCAGCATATTTTGGCACTTAATCTTGTTTCAAGTCCAGGCTCAGGCAAAACAACCTTGTTGACGACCACATTAAACGCATTAAAAAATGACTATCCTTGTTATGTGATTGAGGGCGATCAACAAACAGAAAACGATGCGGATCGTATTCGTCAAACAGGTGTACCAGCGATTCAAGTTAATACGGGTAAAGGTTGTCACTTAGATGCACAAATGATTGGTAATGCCTTAGTGAAATTACAGCCACAGGAAAATAGTCTGATGTTTATTGAAAATGTCGGAAACCTAGTTTGTCCGTCAGAGTTTGATTTAGGCGAGCATGCTAAAGTAGTGATCTTATCCGTGACAGAAGGCGAAGATAAACCGCTGAAATATCCACATATGTTTGCGGCTTCTAAATTAATGATTTTAAATAAAGTGGATTTACTGCCTTACTTGAATTTCGATGTGGAAAAATGTATTGCTTATGCGAAACAAGTGAATCCGACAATTGAGGTTATCCAGTTGTCTTCTCAAAGTGGAGAAGGATTACAGCAGTGGCTAGACTGGTTAAAAGCGCAAGAACGATAGGAGCATCAAATGCAGTTTGTTGATGAGTTTCGTGATCCTGAACTGGCAAAAAGTCTGTTGCAGCGACTACAAAAAATAATGGAAAAACAACCGCACTTTACGCCAGAAAATCCGCTATATCTGATGGAGGTCTGCGGCGGACATACTCATACCATTTTTAAATTTGGGCTTGATCGTTTATTACCGAAAAGTATTGAATTTATTCATGGTCCAGGCTGTCCAGTATGTGTCTTACCAATGGGGCGAATTGATGTATGTATTGAGATTGCTCGTCGTCCAGAAGTGATTTTCTGTACTTTCGGTGATGCGATGCGAGTACGCGGACGTCTAGGCTCATTATTGGAAGCCAAAGCACAGGGCGCAGATGTTCGAATCGTTTATTCACCGCTTGATGCATTGAATATCGCATCAAATAATCCAGACAAAAAAGTCGTGTTCTTTTCACTCGGTTTTGAAACGACGATGCCGAGTGCCGCGATTACCTTGCAACAAGCGAAAAAACAGCAGGTAAACAACTTTTTTGTGGTATGCCAAAATATTACCATCATCCCGACATTACACAGCTTATTGTCACAGGGACAAGTCAAAATTGATGGCTTTATTGCGCCAGGTCATGTCAGCATGGTGATTGGTTCTGAGCCTTACCAAGAATTGTGTGACACCTATCATAAGCCATTTGTGATCACTGGTTTTGAGCCTTTAGATATCCTACAAGCAATTTTAATGTTGGTGACACAGATTGTTAAACAACGCTGTGAAGTGGAAAATCAGTATAAACGCATTGTGCACCAACATGGCAATGTGTTGGCTCAACAAGCAATAAGCGAAGTCTTCCGCTTGAAAGCCAGCAGCGAATGGCGTGGATTGGGCGAAATTGCCGAATCTGGTGTAGAACTGACAGATGATTATCAATGCTTTGACGCAGAAGCCCATTTTGCTTGTCAGCCACATCAAGTTGCCGATGATCCTGATTCTCGCTGCGGTGATGTATTAATCGGTAAATGCAAGCCGGCTGATTGCCCATTATTTGCTAAAAAATGTAATCCAGACAATGCTTATGGTGCGTTGATGGTGTCTTCCGAAGGGGCATGTGCGGCCTATTATCAATACAGACGAGAATAAAACAATGACTGATTTTATTACGATGGCACACGGAAATGGCGGTGCCACAATGCAAGAATTGATCCGCGATTATTTTGTCGAGGCCTTTGATAACCCGATACTTTCACAAGGCGAAGATCAGGCTCGCATTGCGTTACAAGAAATGAATGCTTTGGGCGGAACATTAGCTTTTTCTACCGATAGTTTTGTGATTGATCCGATTTTTTTCCCAGGTGGCGACATTGGTAAACTCGCTGTATGTGGTACCGCTAACGACATAGCGGTGTGCGGTGCTGTACCAAAATATTTATCTTGTGGTTTTATTTTGGAAGAAGGCTTACCACTAGAAACTTTAAAAAAATTGATTCAATCGATGGCAAAAGCCTGCCATTCAGCGGGTATTCAAGTAGTAACGGGCGATACCAAAGTGGTACAAAAAGGCGCAATAGATAAAGTGTTTATCAATACGGCAGGTATTGGTGTGATTCCAAACGGACTCGACTGGGGCGTGCATCGTATTCAGCCAGGCGATCAGATTATCGTGAGTGGTACTTTAGGTGATCATGGTGCAACCATTTTAAATTTACGCGAAAATCTTGGTATTCAAACGGACTTACGTAGTGATTGTGCCGTGCTTGCCCCGCTTATTGATTGTATTCGTCCGATTGAAGGGGTAAAAGCCGTACGTGATGCGACCCGTGGTGGTGTGAATGCAGTACTCCATGAATTTGCACAAGCTCAGAAAGTGGGGATTCAAATTGATGAAACGGTATTACCAATTCGTCAGGAAGTACGCGGTATTTGTGAATTACTCGGTTTGGATGCATTGAATTTTGCCAATGAAGGCAAACTAGTGATTGTGGCAGACAAAGAAAAAACAGCTGAAATTCTGACCGCACTTCGTGGTCACCCATTAGGTGAAAACTCTGCTGTAATCGGTGAAGTGACGACTGATGGTAAAGTTCGTGCAGTTGGTCTTTTCGGTCAAAGTCGTTTGTTAGACTTGCCACGTAACGAACCTTTACCACGAATTTGTTAAGCAAAAACCGGTTTAATTTTTAATTAAACCGGTTTTAGTTTGTGAATTGATAGGTGTGAGAAGGGGAGTTATTTTTTCCAAATAACGTGGAATTCACGATCTTCTTCTCGATGTGAAATTAAGAATTTCGCAAACACATCATCCATTTCATCTTTCTCATTCACTAAGCCCACCCAAACTTCAGCAAAAGCATCAGGATCGATTAACACCCCAATTTCTTGCTCCCAATCATCAGCCGTTTCGACAAACTCGACCGCACCACGATCTTCAAATTGCAGATTGAATAGCATAATATCTGCAGGATCGAGATTTTCGCCCGCCATTTCTAAGAAAATATCATAAGCAAGATCAATCGCTGCATCGGGATCGAGTTTTTGAATATCAGTTGTCATTGGGTTTTCCTTCATCAAGTAAATTGCGCGTATGATACCGCAAGAAACACAAAACAAAAAGTGCGGTCAAATCATCGTTGTTTTTTGACCGCACTTATTTTTAGTTGCCGTAACTAGCCCGTATTTCGCATACCAGCGGCAATACCTGTGATGGTAATCATCAGGGCTTGTTCTACATCAGGGCTTGGGTTTTCAGGCGATTCACGGAAACGACGGAGTAGTTCTACTTGAAGTAGATTGAGTGGATCTGTATAAACATTACGTAACGCAATAGAATCTGCGATCCACGGCAAGTCAGCCATTAGTTCATCTTTGTGAGAAAGCGAAAGCACGGTTTTAATATCCGCATTGAGTTGATTACGCAGATTCTCACCTAAGTACCAAAGTTCTTTTTTCACCAAGTTATGATCATACTGCTCAGAAAGCCAAGTATCGGTTTTACTGAACACCATTTCTAACATGCCTACACGAGTCGAGAAGAATGGCCACGCTTTACACATTTCTTCAATAATATGACCTTTGCCTTCATCTACAATTTTTTGAATTGCCGCACCTGCACCAAGCCATGCCGGTAGCATTAAGCGGTTTTGCATCCAAGCAAAAATCCATGGAATGGCACGTAAGCTTTCTACGCCACCATTTGGATTACGTTTTGCAGGACGAGATCCAAGTGGCAGTTTAGACAGTTCTTGTTCCGGTGTAGCACTGCGGAAATAAGGCACGAAGTCTTTATCACCACGAACAACACTACGGTAAATGTCACATGAAGTAGCGGAAAGCTCATCCATCACAGCACGCCATTCTGTTTTTGGTTCTGGCGGTGGAAGTAAGTTTGCTTCTAAAATTGCACTCGCGTAAAGATCAAAGGTTTCAACTGCGACTTCAGGTAAACCAAGTTTAAAGCGGATCATTTCCCCTTGTTCAGTCACACGTAAACCATTTTTGAGTGAACGTGGAGGCTGAGAAAGTAATGCTGCATGTGCGGGTGCGCCACCACGACCAATCGTACCGCCACGACCATGGAATAAAGTGAGTTCAATACCCAGTTCTTCGGTTAAATTGACTAATGCTTCTTGTGCACGATATTGTGCCCATGAAGCTGCCATCATTCCTGCATCTTTAGCTGAGTCAGAATAACCAATCATCACCATTTGGTGATTGTTAATCACGCCACGATACCAACCAATATTAAACAATTGACGCATGACACCTTCAGAGGCATCTAAGTCATCTAAGGTTTCAAAAAGTGGCACGACAGGAATGTGATAAGGCACGCCCGCTTCTTTTAATAATAAATGCACAGCAAGTATGTCAGAGGCACTTCTCGCCATGGAAATAATATAGCAAGCAATCACGCCTTGTTTTTGTTGTGCAATGACTTTGCACGTTTCTAAAATCTCTTGGGTTTCAGCCGAGGGATCCCAATGGGTTGGAATTAATGGACGGCGAGAATTTAATTCACGTACCAAGAAAGATTGTTTCTCTGCTTCGCTCCATTGTGCATAATCGCCAATACCAAGATAACGGGTAATTTCTGCAATCGCATCTGTATGACGCGTGCTTTCTTGACGGATATCCATTTGTGAAAGGGTAACCCCAAAACAGCGAATGCGATGCAAAATATCTAATAAAGATCCATTGGCAATAATCCGCATGCCGCATGCCATCAATGATTGATAGCAATCATAGAGTGGTTCCCAAAGTTGATTATCATCCATGATGATATCCGCTTGGCTTACGCGTGGTGGACGATTTGCCATGCAATCATCAAAGTAATCAAGGGTGGCGATAAGTTTTGCACGAAGTTCTTTGACCACAAAACGATAAGGCTCTAAATGTTCACCATATTTTGCGGTAAATTCTGGCGTGCATTTCACCATGGATAATTCATCGGCAAGGGATTTTATGTCATTTAAGAATAAATCCGCTGCTTTCCAACGGGCAAGATAGAGGACTTGTTGGGTGATTTTTGAAGTAACAAATGGGTTACCATCACGGTCACCGCCCATCCAAGAAGAAATTCTAACAGGGCGTAAGCCCACAGGTAAATCGTAGCCCAAGAATTCACGAGCGTGTTCATTTAGTTGACGTAAGAATTCCGGTACGCCTTGCCATAGGCTATTTTCAATCATGGCAAAGCCCCATTTTGCTTCATCGAATGGGGTAGGGCGAACAGTACGGATTTCATTGGTATGCCACGCTTCAGCAATTAAACGAAGTAGCAAGCGTTCAATAATGCCGCGTTCTTTCGGTGTCAAATCATCGTGCTCTAATTTGCTTAAGCATTTATTGATCTCAACATGTTTATGGACTAAAGAACGACGTGTAGTTTCGGTTGGGTGTGCCGTTAATACAAGCTCAATAAGCAGGTTTTCAACGGTTTTGTAAACCTCTTCTTTTGAGGCATTTTGTGCTTTTAAACGTTGAAATAAAGCACTTAATGAACGATTAGAAGATTGTAAATCTTTATGTTGGCGAGAGACCGTTTGGTATTGTTCAGCGATATTCGTCAAATTAAGAAAATGGCTGAATGCTCGTGCAACAGGAATAATATTTTCATTTGAAATGGTGGAAAGGGTATCCAACAATGTTTTACGTGCTTGGCTATCGCCAGCTCGAGATTGTTTGGACAATTGGCGAACATTTTCAATCAAGGTAAGAATGTCTTCGCCTTGTGCATCATTAATGGTTTCTCCAAGAAAACGCCCTAACATATTAATATTATGGCGGAGAGTGCGATACTCATCAGTCATATGAACTCCGATAAAGAAAAAATAAAATCAAACCAAGAGAGATATAACCAAAAATATGTATCGGGATCAAATGCTATACGTCGAAAACTTGTATTAAATCAAAAAAGCTAAAAATAAGTAAAAAAAAGACCGCACTTTTTTAGATAAAATTTAAAGTGCGGTCAAAAAATTTAATGTTTATGCAAGTGTACGAACTGATTTTCGTAGTACCAATTCTGGATGGATCGCAATACGATGTTTTTCGTGGCTGTCGTTATCTTTATTCGCAATACGCTCAAATAAAAGATTAACCGCTTGTGCGCCTAAACGTGATTTAGATTGGTGAATTGTTGTGAGTGGCGGTGCATAGAAACGTGATGAGTGAATATTGTCATAGCCAATAATCGAAATATCATCAGGTACGCGCAAGCCTTTTTCCGTAATTGCGGAAATTGCACCTAATGCCATCACGTCATTACAGCAGAAGACCGCAGTAGGTAGGCTGTCTTGTGAAAGGATCTTGTTCATGCACTCGTAACCGTCTTCTGGCTCAAAGAAGCCTTCCATAATCCAATTTTCATGAATTGGCAGATTGGCTTCATTCATGGCTTTCACAAAACCTTCATAACGTGTTTTTGCGGTAGTTTTATCCAATTCCCCTGCAATAAGACCAATGGCTTTATGACCACAATCAATTAAGTGCTTAGTCGCAATATAACCGCCCGTAAAGCTGTTATCTTCAATGATATCGGTATCAGCATTGGGGCCCCAATCCATCACCACCATTGGTACGGAAGAGAAACCTGAAAGCACATCAAGTGAATGTTGCGTATATTCAGAACACATCACCAATAAACCATCTACGCGTTTCTTGGCGAGCATTTCGACGTGATTTTTAATTTTTTCAGGATCATTTTGTGTATTACACAAAAAAAGTGAATAACCTTGACGATAACAATGATCTTCAACGGCATGAATGATTTCAGCAAAATAAGGAGATTCACTAGTGGTAACAATCATCCCAATAGATTTTGTCGTATTGACTTTCAAACTACGCGCAACAGCACTTGGTGAGTATTTCAAGCTTTTAATGGCTTGCATCACCGCCTCTTCAGTTTCTTTTGCTACAAAACGGGTTTTATTAATTACATGGGAAACTGTGGTGGTAGAAACACCAGCCATCTTCGCGACATCTTTAATTGTTGCCATAATTTTGCCTCTAGAGAATTTTTCCCATTATAAAGACTGTCACCAAATAGGTTAAGCAAATTATAAAAAATTTTTGAAAAAACGTACTTTATTGTTAGAATGGGCTATCTTTAACTAAATAAGTGGGAAATTAAAATGAGTGATTTTGGTTATGCAATGTTAGCTGTAGTACTTTCTTTAAGTGTTGTTGTGGGTTTAGCGACTGCAATTTTCTAATTGAAAGAAATAACATACTAATCTATTTAAAATAGACCGCGCTTTAAGCATTTAAAGTGCGGTTATTTTTTTAAGGATTTTTAAAGTCGTATTAAAAGCCATGCCATTGGCCTATTTCTTTAGTATAATTTGCAACTATTTCCGTTTGTTGTAATCAAAATACTGCAAAACCCAAAATTGAGATAATTATGAATAAATATTTGATTTCACTAGATAAAGATATTCAGCGTCGTGAGCTGTTTTTTGCTCAACCTGATACCGCTGATTTTGCTGTATTTTCAGCCATTAATACCATGCAAAAAGAATGGGAAGAATTAGCTGAAGTATTCAATCCAACGAAGTTTGAACAGCATTATGGACGCAACGTCACAAAAGGCGAAATTGGTTGTACATTAAGCCATTTAGCGGTTTATCGCCAGATCGTAGAAGATCAAAATGTGACGGAAAATGACTATGCTTTGGTCTGTGAAGATGATGCGTTATTTAATGCAAATTTATCACCAAAAACGATCGCACTTTTAACCGAAAAATGTGATGCAGATATTGTATTAATCGGGCAATCAAAAATTGCGGAATTTGATGATGTGGAATTGGAAATTAATTATCCGACAACTTTCTCATTTTTACGTCAAACAGTTGTTGGTGATGTCACCGTGGCTTACCCATATAAAAGTTATTTTGCGGGCACGGTAGCATACTTAATTAAAAAATCAGCGGCACGTGCATTTTTAAAACAACTTGAACAAGAAAAACCGTTTTGGCTTGCTGATGATTTCTTATTATTTGAAACCCAATTCCAGATTAATAACAATGTGGTTCGTCCGCTTGTAGTCATTGAAAACCCACAATTAGTGAGTAATTTGGAAGCGATTCGCGGTTCAAAATCCAATAATTTAGTGAAGAAATTAATTAAATATCCGCTCAAAAAAATCTTAGCGGTGAAAAAGAATTTAGGAAAATAACGTAAAAAATGACCGCACTTTTTAACCTTTTTTATCTTTACGATCCTTGGTTGTTCCATGTCGTACGAATGTCATTCGTCGCGGGCTTGGCAGCACTGGTTGTTTTGGCGTATCAGTACATTAAAAAGCAGAAGCCGCAAGGCATCATTTTGCCTTTAGACAGTCTTGCTGTTTTAGGGGGATTGATTGTTTTCAGTGTGATTCCGTTATTGCTTAATGGCACAAAAGATCTTTCTGTTATCACCATGTATGTGAAGGAATTGATTTTATTCCTCTTAGGCGTGGGACTTTATAATGCGTTTTATGCCAATGCAAACGGACAACAACGAGTCGTGAGAGATTTGCAAATTGGCGTTGTGGTGCAATTTGTTGTGGGCATCATTGGCTTGCTCGGCGCATCATTTATGATCGATTTCTTGCTTTCGACCAATGCGGTGTTACCTGCACGTTTTTATGGTTCAGAGCAGGAATATCGCTTATATAACATCACCGCAACCGCCTTTTTCCAACTGAGTTTATTCTATTTAATGCTGTTGCATTTCTTACTGGCTTACAACGCTAAACATAATACACTTCCAAGTATTTTAGTGTTTTTTATGCTATGTATCGGATTAATTTCAGGACGTACATTCCTTCTGTTATCAGTTGTGAGCATTTTAGTGTATTTCAAATGGCGTTATGTTCCATCACTCATTGCATTTGCTATTTTGGTATTGTTATTGGCGTATTTCTTACCTGAAAACCCTTATGTGGCACATGCTTTAGAACCCGTGATTAATTTATTGCACGGAGCAGGATT
>JAGZOA010000037.1:0-16556 GCA_018363335.1 Parahaemophilus parainfluenzae
ATTGCAGCCAAAACGCTTGTGCCCGTATTGGGGGTCCCTGTTAAAAGCTCGATGTTAAGCGGTGTTGATAGCCTTTATTCTATCGTGCAAATGCCTAAAGGTATTCCTGTTGGTACGTTAGCAATTGGCCCTGCTGGTGCTGCTAATGCAGGATTACTCGCCGCACAAATTCTTGCCGGTTGGGATGATGCGTTATTTGCTCGCCTACAAGCATTCCGCGAAAATCAAACTAATGTGGTATTGGATAATCCTGATCCACGTACATAAAACACCTTTTAATTTGACCGCACTTTTTAAAGTGCGGTTGTTTTTTTAGCTAGATTTGATGAGAAATTTTATGCAAAACTCTACCCTCTATCCTACCGTTTATGTGCTTGGTAATGGTCAACTCGGCAGAATGTTACGTTATGCAGGCGCGCCATTAGATATTCACGTTCAACCGCTTGAGTTTAATGCACCCGTATTTGATTTACCCAAAGATGCCATCATCACCGCGGAAATTGAACGTTGGGAAAAAACACCTTTAACTGAATTATTAGGTCATCATAAGAATTTCGTTAATCAGAATGTTTTTGGCTTATTGGCTGATCGTTTTACCCAAAAATCTTTACTGGATGAACTCAATCTCTCTACCTCACCATGGTGTTTATTAAAAGATAAAACGCAATGGTCTGAAGTATTTAAAAACGTGGGTGAAAAAGTTGTTGTTAAACGTCGTACCGGTGGTTATGACGGCCGAGGTCAATGGATTATCACTGAAAATAATCAACGTGATATTACAGACGATTTATTCAGTGAAGTTATCGCAGAAAAATTTATTCCTTTTGATTACGAAGTGTCTATTGTAGGCGCAAGATTTAAAAATGGTGAAAAACGTTTCTATCCGGTGACACATAACCTGCAGCAAAATGGCATTTTACGTTACAGTGTGACAGATATTTCATTCCCTCAACAAAAAAGCCAACAAACTCAGGCAGAATCTATGCTAGGAAAAATCATGGACAAGCTTGAATATGTGGGTGTAATGGCGATGGAATGCTTTGTGGTGGGAGAGAAATTATTGATTAATGAGCTTGCTCCTCGTGTGCATAACAGTGGCCATTGGACACAACTAGGTTGCGCTATTAGTCAATTTGAATTGCATCTACGAGCCTTGTTGGATTTACCTACACCGTCATTACAGCCCATTGCACCAAGTGTCATGGTCAATTTGATTGGTACAGAACATAATCCACAATGGTTGAACACGCCTTTCTCTCAGCTACATTGGTATGGTAAGGAAGTTCGTCCTGGTAGAAAATTAGGTCATATCAATATTACGCATCCAGACAAAACGATCATTATTCAACAGCTCGAAAAACTTCGCCACGAACTCCCTGAAGACTACCAATCTGGTTTAAATTGGGCGATTGATAAATTAAAATAATTGAAAAAACAACCGCACTTTTTGATGAATATCTAAAAACATCAAAGTGCGGTTGATTTTTATCAGGTTCTTCTTGATAAAATCTATCGGCTGAAGTATAAAATTACTCATCCCACAACACATACATAAGGAAAAGCTATGTTTGAACATATCAAAGCGGCTCCGGCCGATCCTATCTTAGGCTTAGGCGAAGCATTCAAATCTGAAACGCGTGAAAATAAAATCAATTTAGGTATTGGCGTTTATAAAGATGCACAAGGTACAACGCCGATTATGCGTGCAGTGAAAGAAGCAGAAAAACGCTTATTTGATAACGAAAAAACGAAAAACTATCTGACTATCGATGGTATTGCTGACTATAACGAACGCACAAAAGAACTCCTTTTCGGTAAAGATTCAGAAGTCATTAAAGCGAATCGTGCAAGAACGGTACAAAGCTTAGGCGGTACAGGTGCATTACGTATTGCTGCGGAGTTCATCAAACGCCAAACCAAAGCACAAAATGTGTGGATTAGTACGCCAACATGGCCAAACCACAATGCCATTTTCAATGCGGTAGGTATGACAATTCGTGAATATCGTTATTATGATGCTGAACGCAAAGCCCTTGACTGGGAACATTTACTTGAAGATTTAAGCCAAGCAAGCGAAGGTGATGTGGTGCTTTTACACGGTTGCTGCCACAACCCAACTGGTATTGACCCAACTCCTGAGCAATGGCAAGAATTAGCCGCACTTTCAGCGAAAAATGGCTGGTTACCACTCTTTGACTTTGCTTATCAAGGTTTAGCCAATGGCTTAGACCAAGATGCTTACGGTTTACGTGCTTTTGCGGCAAATCATAAAGAATTATTAGTGGCGAGTTCATTCTCTAAAAACTTTGGTTTATACAATGAGCGTGTCGGTGCCTTTACCCTTGTGGCTGAAAATGCAGAAATTGCTTCAACTGCATTAACACAAGTGAAATCAATTATTCGTACACTCTACTCTAACCCTGCATCTCACGGCGGGGCGACCGTAGCAACGGTGTTAAATGATCCACAACTTCGTCAAGAATGGGAAAATGAATTGACTGAAATGCGTGAACGTATCAAAAAAATGCGTCATTTATTCGTTCAGTTATTAAAAGAATACGGTGCAGAACAAGATTTCAGCTTTATCATGGAACAAAACGGTATGTTCTCTTTCAGCGGTTTATCACCTGAACAAGTTGATCGCTTAAAAGAAGAATTTGCGATTTATGCTGTTCGTTCTGGTCGTATCAATGTGGCTGGTATCACCGAAGAGAATATTCGTTATTTATGCGAAAGCATCGTTAAAGTGCTTTAATCAATAAAAACAAAAAGTGCGGTTAAATTTGACCGCACTTTTTTTCATTTCAACATACCAAAAGAAAAGGCAGATTTTACTCTGCCTTTTTATCAAATAATTACCATTGGTAACCGATGCTTCCGCCCCAGTTTACATCACTGCGGGTATTGATACTTGCACCAACTTTAATCGAAATTTTGTTGTTATCAGAATTTCGACCATAACCAACCGCTATTGCATTTTCATTGCGATAACCACCAACACCAACAGAAACTAAGCTTTTACCTGCTTCATTTGGACGTTGTAAGAAAGAAATCGCTGTCGCACCTGCGATACCTGCACGTAAACGACGATCAACGTGATCAATTTTATTGTCTAAACGATTAATGTTGTTATTAATGTTTTTCACTGCATTATCAACATAACGTTTATTTACTGCATCAGTTGGGTCTTTAGGATCGGCCACATTCACAATTCGATTGTTGTGAACATCCAAGCCACCGTGTGCATGGACTTTACCACCAACGTTGATATCACCCGTTGTTGTCACATTTTTGAATGTCGGTGTGTCAGATACTGCAACACTTAACACTTTTCCTTTTTTGTGAGTTAATTTAATATTTTTACCCGCATCAAGTGTTAACTTATCCATTTTTGTTGCAGTAGATTGAACCGTTTCTTCTGCCACTTCATTTACAACAGTACCTTCAGATGCACTTGCAGTCACGTTAAATCCACGACCACCTGCATTTTTGATTTCATCTTTGGTTTTTTGTGAAAGATCTACTTTGTAATTGGTTACTGTTGTAACAGAAATACCATTTTTAACTTCTGTTTTTTCACCAACTGTTACTGTAACAGCATCAGAAGCAGCTTCAACAGAAGCTGAAGTATCTTTTGCATTAACAGTGTAAATCGTTTGATTATTCGCACCAGTTTCAGAAGTCACCTCTACATTTGTTCCAGCTTTTACTTCTGTTTTAGCTGCCGCTGCGGCTTTAGTAATATTGGTATTAAGCTCGTTCTTCGCTGCATATAATTGGCTACCATTCACAGCATCTTTACTATTTGCTGAAATTGTACCATTTGATACATTCGTGATTTTTTTATCACCTGCATTAATACCATCTTTATTGATCGTAACAGGCCCCACGGTGACATTTTTAGCTGTAACATTATTAACAGTAATATCATCTTTTAAATTCACTGTAATATCAGCAGCATTTTCACCGTCTTTAACAACCACTTCGGTATTTTTACCATTCACAAAATTTACTTTGCCATGGGTATTAATACGTGATGTTTCTTCACCATTATTTTTAATGTTAAAGCCTGCATTGTAATAAGCTTGGTATAATTGACTACCATTTACGGCATCGTTTGATTCAGCCGTAATTCGACCTGCACCCACATTTTGGATTTGGCGAACAAGAGAGCCATCACCTACAGATACTGCGCCTTTTTGAGTTGAAGAAGTACCATTGTAGTTAACCGTTGTGACTTTCGCATCATCGTCAAAAGAAGATAAAGCTTTTGCTGTTTTATCAAATTCATTGGCTGCACTACTTGAATAAGAACCTAATGTCACAGAGTTTTCATGTATACCTTTAGCTTGAGTACCAATCACTACCGCACTAACTCCAGAGACGTTACTAGATGTACCAAGAGCAATAGCATTAACAGCAGAGGAATTACTATCTTTACCAACCGCAACGGCATTCCTTGATGAAGCATTAGCATTAGAGCCAGATGACAATGCATCACTACCCGAAGCCCTTGCTTTAGCACCTATAGCTATTGAGCTTCCACCAGTAGCTTCTGCGCCGTTACCTAATGCCGAAGCTTGAATAGCACTTGCTTTAGCACCATTACCTACAGCGGTCGAAACCACTGCACTTGCATTTGCTAAAGTACCTAAAGCTGTGGCACTTTGAGCGCCCGCATAAGAGCGGCGACCTAACGCAGTGGATTCTCGCCCTTCGGTTACTGCTTGAGAACCAACTGCAATCGAATTATCTGCTCTAGCAGATGCTCCAACGCCTAATGCAGTCGCACCCCATGCAGAAGCGGATGCACTATCCCCAAAAGCTGATGCACTTTTTGCAAGAGCTTTTGAGTTTCTACCAACAGCGGTTGCTAGAGCGCCTGTTGCATTTGCTGTTGCACCAAAGGCTGAAGCCCCTTCACCATCAGCATAAGATGCAACCCCTACTGCAGTTTGGCTATTTCCACCCGCTTTCTCATTAGAGGTTTTTGCCATCAAACCGATAGCAACCGAGTTTGAACCTGTGCCACTTGATGCGCGATCACCAAGAGTGACACCATATCCTGATTGACTTGTTGCATTATTTCCTAATGTTATTGACCAACGTGCTTTGTTTGTCACGTTATTACCAATTACTATGCTCTCTGTTGCTTCTGATTTTGCTTTTTTACCTAAAACGACAGAATCTCCTGTTGTACCAACTCCGGCTACAGCACTCACATCAGTTCCACCAACAATATTTCCATCATTATTTAATACTACATTGGTTTCAGCCATTGCAGCTGTGCTTACACCCGCTAAAACTGCAGCGCCAATAATTACATTTAATGCTTTACGTTTGTCAGTTTGAGATGATTTACCCACAGATTTGCTTAGTTCTGAAACAGCAATCCAGCATTGGTTTACTGTATTCCAAATAATTTTAAAGATGTGATTCATAATAAATTTTCCTATAATCTAAAAATAACTAGTCAAGAAAAACAAAATCTTGATTCTGTAGAAGTATAATACATAATTCAGTAATTAGTATATAATTTACAATATTTTACAAAAGCTTATAAAAATAGACCTTACAAAAAAAATACTATAAATCAAAAGCTTAAATCAAAAAATTAAATCAACATCTTTGCTATTTATATATTTTTATTAAAAATAAAAAATGGTCATAAAAATGACCATGTTTTTTATATTGAATTACCACTTCTCTAACGCTTCTTTATCGCTCTCTCTTGCTTCAATCCAACGCTCACCTTGATTGGTTTGTTCTTTTTTCCAGAATGGTGCTTTGGATTTTAAGAAGTCCATAATAAATTCGTTGGCATGATAGGCATCACCTCGGTGAGCGGAACTGATACCAACTAAAACAATTTCATCGCCAGTATGTAAAAGTCCCACACGGTGAATTACAGAGACTCGCTGGATATCCCAACGCGCTTTCGCCTGTTCTACAATTTCACGCAAGGCTTTTTCTGTCATGGCGGGATAATGTTCTAAGTATAAGCTGGATACCTCATCACCTAAATTAAGATCACGTACTTTACCCACAAAAATAACCGTTGCGCCAACCGAATGTTGCTCAGAAAGCCATTGGTAAACGGCATTTTGATCGAAGGGCTGTTCTTGTACTGAAATTTGAATATCCGTCATTTAGCCCCCTGTTACCGGTGGGAAAAACGCAATTTCATCGCCATTTTTGACCGCACTTTCTAATGGCATCAAAGTTTGATTGATAGCGACTAAAAGCTTCCCTTTTTCTAACGCTAACGCCCATCTATCACCTTTTTGAGCAAGATGTTCACGCACCGCTTCCGCTGTCGCAAAATCGCCTTCAAGCTGAATAGAATCTTCCCCAATTAATTCGCGAGTTTGAGCAAAAAATAAAATATTTAACATCTTATTTTTCCTCCGCAATAAAATGACCAGATTTTCCACCACGCTTTTCTAACAGGCGAACATGCTCAATCACCATGTCTTTTTGTACGGCTTTACACATATCGTAAATGGTTAAAGCTGCCACACTTGCAGCGGTTAATGCTTCCATTTCTACGCCGGTTTTTCCGGTTAATTTACAAAGGGATTGAATACGAACTTGATTGGTTTCAAGTAACGGTTCTAAATTCACTTCCACTTTAGAAAGTAATAAGGGATGACAAAGCGGGATAAGTTCCCAAGTACGTTTCGCGGCCTGAATGCCAGCAATACGAGCAGTAGCAAATACATCGCCTTTGTGATGTTTGCCTTCCACGATCATGGAAAGCGTTTCTTTTGACATAGTCACAATGGCTTCAGCTCGAGCTTCACGAACAGTTTCTGCCTTTGCAGAAACATCCACCATATTGGCTTCGCCTTGAGAATTAATATGCGTAAATGTAGTCATAATAAAATAAAGTGCGGTTAAAATATTGAATGTTTTACATATGTGACAAAAGCAAAATAAGTGAATCGTTTATTCACTTATTTACATTTAGCCACCGATAGAAGCTAAATGGTTTCTTACGCCACTATCACCGATATGTAAATAATGATGTTCACGTTTACCTTGAAGCGCAGCAAAAATACGGGCTTGCAAAATATCTTGCTGTTCATGGGATTGCAATAAATCACGTAATTCAATGCCTTCTTCGCCGAATAGACAGAGATGAAGTTTGCCTTTCGCTGATACTCTGAGACGATTACAGCTTGCGCAGAAATTCTTCTCATAAGGCATGATTAAGCCAATTTCGCCTGCATAATCAGGATGCGTGAATACTTTAGCAGGACCATCAGTATGGGATTTGTGTTGTAATTGCCAACCATTTTGCAGCAATTTATCCGCTAATACCTGTCCTGAAAGATGGAATTTATCAAAGAAACTATCCATTTCGCCTGTTTGCATGAGTTCGATAAAACGCATTTGAATTGGGCGATCTTTCACCCAAACAAGGAATTGTTCAAACTCTTTGTCATTCAAATTTTTCATCAAAACTGAATTAACTTTGACTTTGTTGTAGCCCACTTCAAATGCACGATCGATACCACGCATTATGTCATCAAACTTATTGATGCCGGTGATCTGATGGAACATTTTTGGATCAAGACTATCCACACTCACATTAACAGAGGTAATCCCTGCTTTTTTCCAATCAGCGACATCTTTTGCCATACGGTAGCCGTTAGTCGTAACAGCCAATTGACGAATGCCATCAATGTTCGCAATACTTTCTGCAATAGGAATAAAATCTTTGCGTAGAGTGGGCTCTCCGCCGGTCAAACGGATCTTTTCTGTGCCCATTTCAGCAAAGGCTTGAGCTAGGTGTGTAATTTCTTTTAATGTTAAGAAACTTGGCTTGTTAGCTTCGGGTTGATAGCCATCCGGCAAACAATAAGTACAACGAAAATTACACTGGTCGGTAATCGACAGTCGTAGATAGTAATATTGACGTTGGAAAGGATCGACCAAGCGAGACTCTCCCACGTTTTTAATAGGAATGGATTGCATTTTACACCTTTCTAAATATGGAGAGGATAAACCGTTTCCAGCGTATCCCTGAATAACATACCGCGTTATTGGCTTGCCGCCGTATTTCTTCTGAAACTTAGGCTAAACAAGCTCGGAGTTATGCGTTAAAAATAAATTGTGTCTGTATTGTAATAAAAGCAAGCGGTTAATGGCAATAATTTGGTAGAATAACCCGACTATATTAATAAAAATAACAGCATTAACTTATATAAAAAAATATATAACATTATTTTTTATAATTATTTATAGGTAAAAAAGGAAGAAAAATGTCTAATTTATCTCGTCACAGCCGTCATGAACATTTAGACGAAATCAAACATATTGTGGCCATTGGTGGTGGTCATGGATTAGGGCGTGTATTATCGGCACTTAGTTTTATGAAAGAGCGTTTAACTGGTATTGTCACCACCACAGATAACGGCGGTTCAACCGGTCGCATTCGTCAAGAACAAGGTGGTATTGCGTGGGGCGATCTACGTAATTGCTTAAACCAGATCATCATTGAGCCAAGCACGGCCTCCGCATTATTTGAATACCGTTTTACTGGCGAAGGTGAACTTTCTGGGCATAATTTAGGCAATTTAATGCTTAAAGCCTTAGAAGATATGCATATTCGCCCCATTGAAGCCATCAACTTGATTCGTGAATTACTCAAAGTAAAATCTCACATTATTCCCATGTCAGAAGAACCTGTTCATCTTGCCGCGAGTTTAGGTTCAGGCTCCAGTATTGTCGGTGAAGTGAGCATTGATAATTTAACAGAATTACCCCAATCGCTCTTCTTAGTGCCAATGGTTAAAGCTGCACAGGAAGCGATTAGTGCATTAGAACAAGCGGAAGTCATTTTACTTGGTCCAGGAAGTTTCATGACGAGCATTATGCCTCCGCTATTGCTACCTGAATTAGCTACTGCCCTGCGTGATAGCAAAGCGAAAGTGATTTTTATTGATAACTTAGGGGTAGAAATTGGCGCTGCCTCTCAGCTTTCACTAGCTGATCGAATTCAGAAAATTCATGAAATTGTTGGCGAACCCGTCATTGATGGTGTCATTACCCCTTATCGCGAAAAAAGTGCGGTCGATTTGTCTGCCATTTCTTCTGTTAAAATCTTAGCTAAACGTTTAAATGCAGATGATGTCAGCTATCGTCACGATCGAACATTACTTGCCAAAGCTATCGATGAATTAGTGGGTGAATTAGATTACGAATAAAAAAACCGCATGTTAAAAGTGCGGTCATTTTTTAGCTTATTTTTTCCCGAAAACTCTCACATTTGCAAAACCATTTTCTTTTAAATAAAGCGCTTGCAGTTTACTCATCACGCCTCGCTCACAATAAAGCACATAGTTTTTACTTTGATCTAATGAGCCGAATTGTGAAGATAATTTGTAAAATGGTAATTGCATCACTTGATGCTCGTCTGATTCAAATGGATTTTCATCTGTCTCTTCTGGGCTGCGAATATCTAAAATAATATCGTTTTCACCAAGCACTGAAATGGTATCCACTTCCACCACTTCTTTCTCAGTTTCTTCTGCAATTTGACGAATATCTAAATATTGTGCATTTTCAACCGCACTTTCTAACACACCAAAATCAAAGTGATTTTCTTCTTCAAGAATTTTTTCACGTACCGCTTTAATCGTTGGATTTTTAGAAATCACCCCACAGAATTCCGGCATTGATTTGGCAATATCATCCGTACCGATCTCTTTCGCCATCGCGATAATCTGTTCTTTATCATGAGTAATGAGTGGACGTAAGACTAATGCATCGGATGCTTCATCAATTAAACGTAAATTGGTTAAAGTTTGGCTAGATACTTGTCCGAGCGCCTCACCGGTAACGATAGCTTGAATATCAAAACGTTGTGCGACTTTACTTGCTGCGCGTACCATCATTCGTTTTAACACGACGCCCATTTGGCCGTTATCCACTTTCTCTAAAATTTCAGCCACTACGCCTTCAAAAGGAATGGCAATAAAGCGGACTTTATGGGATGAACTATAACGGCTCCAAATATGGTAAGCCATTTGTTTCACGCCAATTTCATGGGCTGCACCACCTAAATTGAAGAAACAATAATGCACACGTGAACCACGACGAATAAGCATATAACTGGATACGCCTGAGTCAAAGCCACCAGAAATCAATGAAAGCACGTCTTCTTGTGTCCCAATTGGATAACCACCAAGACCAACATGGCGGGCTTTTACCAGCATCATTTTGTCATCTTCAATATCAATACGCACCGTAACATCAGGATTTTTTAAGCGTACTTTTGCACTTTCAATATGCTGATTTAAACCACCACCAATATAACGTTCTGCTTCAATAGAACTGAAATCATGTTTCCCTTTGCGTTTTACACGTACACAAAAGGTTTTGTTTTCAAGTTGAGCTGCGACATCTGCTAAGGTCAACTCAAAGATATGATGTAAATCGGTAAACGGTTTTTCTTCTACTTCTAAAAAATGATGAATCCCTGGAATACGTTGTAAAAGTGCAATCAACTCTTCACGATTGGCTTCATTTTTTGAGCGCACTTCGATGTAATCCCAATGACGCACAACAGCGGTCTCTTCGTCATATTTCTGTAAAATATTGCGGATATTAGAGGTCAAAATTTTTGCGAAACGCTTACGCACAGTTTCGCTTTTAATCATAATTTCAGGAAAAAGTTTAACGATAAATTTCATAATAATCAGTGAATAATAAAAAATGGCCGTATTGTACGCTAAATTCCAGATCCCACAAAGTTCAAATTCTCACGAAAAACTGACTGCACTTTGAAATAAGTTTTTAACATCCCTATAAAAATCAAGTACAATACGGAGCAATTTATTCATCTGAAAAGGATAATTTAATGGCGCGTAAACCAGCAAATGCTGAACCTGATTTTGAAACAACACTTGCACAATTAGAAACCATTGTGACAAAACTTGAAAGCGGTGAATTACCATTAGAAGATGCGCTGAAAGAATTTGAAAATGGCATTAAATTGGCTCAACTTGGCCAAGAACGCTTACAACAAGCAGAACAACGTATTCAAATTTTGTTACAAAAAAGCGAAACCGCCCCATTAAGTGATTATCAAGGGGATGAGTAATCCATGAATTATCAATTCGGCACTGAACTCAAACAAGTTCAAGATCGCATTAATCAGTTTTTAGCCAATCAATTTGAAGAAATTGACTCTTATAATGCCCCTTTGCGCGATGCCATGAAATATGGTTTATTGCTAGGCGGCAAACGCGTTCGTCCTTTCCTTGTCTATGCAACAGGTAAAATGCTGGGTGCAGAAACGCCTGCTTTAGATTACGCGGCGGCAGCCATTGAATCTATTCACGCCTATTCTTTAATCCATGATGATTTGCCTGCAATGGATAACGATGAACTTCGTCGAGGTCAACCAACTTGTCATATCGCTTTTGATGAAGCCACGGCCATTTTAGCCGGCGATGCATTACAAACTTTTGCCTTTGAAATTCTTACTGAAGCCCCTTCTCTTTCTGCAGAACAAAAATTGCAATTGGTAAAAATATTAGCTCAAGCATCTGGCGTACAAGGCATGTGTTTAGGACAAAGTTTAGATTTAATTTCAGAGCACAAACAAGTTAACTTAGCCGAATTAGAGCTTATTCATCGCAATAAAACCGGTGCGTTGCTAACGGCTGCATTAAAACTGGGTTTTATCTGTTCGCCTCACTTTAAAAACAAAGAATTAGAGAAACAACTAGAACGTTATTCACAAGCTATTGGTCTGGCTTTCCAAGTACAAGATGACATTTTAGATATTGAAGGCGACAGTGCGGAAATCGGTAAACCGGTGGGATCTGATTTAGGCTTAGATAAAAGCACTTATCCAAAACTGTTAGGATTAGAGGGCGCGAAACAAAAAGCGCAAGAACTCTATCAAATCGCCTTACATGAATTAGACAATTTACCTTTTGATACCACTGCATTGCGTGCATTAGCTGAATTTATTGTCAATCGTAAAAGTTAATGGTGACAGCACTTATTTTGATTTCTCAAAGTGCGGTCACTTTTTTCACATTTTAGGACTAACAAATATATGAACAACTTTCCTCTTTTATCCTTAATTAATTCGCCGGAAGATTTGCGTCTGTTGAATAAAGAGCAGCTTCCGCAGCTTTGTCAGGAATTACGGAGTTATCTGTTGGAGTCCGTTAGTCAAACTAGTGGTCATTTGGCATCAGGTCTTGGTACTGTTGAATTGACTGTTGCACTACACTACATTTTCAAAACCCCTTTTGATCAATTAATTTGGGATGTGGGCCATCAAGCTTATCCACATAAAATTTTGACAGGTCGTCGAGATCAAATGTCCACCATCCGCCAAAAAGGTGGTATTCATCCCTTCCCTTGGCGTGAAGAAAGTGAATTTGATGTATTAAGTGTTGGCCACTCTTCTACTTCAATCAGTGCAGGACTGGGTATTGCTGTTGCGGCAGAACGTGAAAATGCAGGGCGCAAAACCGTTTGTGTAATTGGTGATGGTGCAATCACTGCGGGTATGGCATTTGAGGCCTTAAACCATGCGGGTTCTTTACATACTGATATGTTGGTCATTTTAAATGACAATGAAATGTCGATTTCTGAAAATGTCGGTGCATTAAATAATCACCTTGCCCGTATTTTCTCTGGTTCCTTATATTCAACCGTTCGTGATGGCAGTAAAAAAATCTTAGATAAAGTACCAACTGTTAAAAACTTTATGAAGAAAACCGAAGAGCACATGAAAGGCGTGATGTTCTCTCCAGAAAGTACGCTTTTTGAAGAGCTCGGTTTTAACTATATTGGACCAATTGACGGGCATAACATTGATGAATTAATTGCTACTTTAAGCAATATGCGCGATCTCAAAGGGCCCCAATTCTTACACATTAAAACCAAAAAAGGGAAAGGTTACGAGCCTGCAGAAAAAGACCCTATTGGTTTCCATGGCGTACCAAAATTTGATCCAACAAGCGGTCAACTTCCTAAATCAAATGCCAAACCAACTTATTCAAAAATCTTTGGTGATTGGTTATGTGAAATGGCAGAACAAGACGATAAATTAGTCGGTATTACTCCTGCAATGCGTGAAGGTTCTGGCATGGTAGAATTTTCAGAACGATTCCCGCAACAATATTTTGATGTTGCCATCGCTGAACAACATGCTGTTACCTTTGCAGCGGGTCTTGCAATTGGCGGTTATAAACCTGTTGTGGCAATTTATTCTACCTTCTTACAACGTGCTTATGATCAGCTTATTCACGATGTTGCCATTCAAAACTTACCAGTTCTTTTTGCCATTGACCGAGCTGGTATTGTAGGTGCTGATGGTCAAACTCACCAAGGTGCTTTTGATTTAAGCTTTATGCGCTGCATTCCGAACATGATCATTATGACCCCAAGTGATGAAAATGAATGTCGCCAAATGCTTTATACTGGTTATAAATGTGGTAAACCAGCTGCGGTACGTTATCCGCGTGGAAATGCAATCGGCGTAGAATTAACCCCACTTGCAGAATTAGAAATTGGTTGTTCAAAAATAGTTCGTCAGGGTGAAAAAATCGCGATTCTGAATTTTGGCACACTCTTACCTGCTGCTTTATCTATGGCAGAAAAACTCAATGCAACTGTTGTCGATATGCGCTTTGTGAAACCAATTGATGAATCTCGCATTCTAGAAATGGCGGATACCCACGACTTCATTGTGACATTGGAAGAAAATGCGATTCAAGGTGGTGCAGGCTCTGCTGTTTCCGAAGTGCTAAATTCTCATGGAAAAACAACCGCACTTTTACAATTAGGTTTACCCGATTTCTTTATCCCGCAAGGTACACAACAAGAAGCGCTTGCTGAAATTAAATTAGATGAAAAAGGGATTGAAGAGCAAATTATTGCCTTTATAAAGGGCTAAATTCGTTCATTTTGGTTTAATTTTGATATTTTTAAAAATTTTTTCAAAAATATCGAACTATTTCAAAAACACACAGTCTGATACATTGCTAGTGCACTGCATATTGCAGTTATCTTTTTGAAGTTTCTTATAATTAAGACCTCCCCGCTATTCAAGTTTTGAGTAGCGGTTTTTTCTTTTTTGGAGGTAATAAAAAAGGACGCTCTTCAGCGTCCTAATTTTTGAATCTAAACTTTAAAAAATTAAAGTGCAGATTTTGCTTTTTCAACTAATGCAGCAAACGCTACTTTGTCGAATACAGCGATATCAGCAAGGATCTTACGGTCGATTTCAACTGACGCTTTTTTCAAGCCGTTGATGAATTTGCTGTAAGATAAACCATTTTGACGAGCCGCAGCGTTGATACGTGCAATCCATAATTGACGGAATTGACGTTTACGTTGACGACGGTCACGATATGCGTATTGACCAGCTTTGATCACCGCTTGGAAAGCAACGCGATACACGCGTGAACGTGCACCATAATAACCTTTAGCAGCCTTAAGAACTTTCTTATGGCGTGCTCTTGCAATAACACCACGTTTTACACGAGCCATTATTTAATCTCCTATGTAATATTTTAACTAATTTAACTAATCGTACGTTTTGCTTAAATAACGGCTTATGCGTATGGTAAGCAAGCTACTACTAAAACTTGGTCTGCTTTCGCAACCATTGATTTATGACGTAAATGACGTTTACGTTTAGTTGTCTTTTTAGTCAAAATATGACGTAAGTGAGATTGTTTACGTTTGAAACCGCCAGAAGCTGTTTTTTTGAAACGCTTAGCAGCACCACGTACTGTTTTAATTTTAGGCATTGTTAAAATAACTCCGCATTTTAAGTTAAACACATAATTAGGCGAATCCGAAGATTACTTGTAGGCACTAATTATTCCAATATGGCAAATTGAATTGCCCTTCTCCAAAAGCAATTAGGCTGCGTAGTTTGCCCAATGTGCAGTTGTATTCTCACCGAAGTGAAAATTCGATTATCTAGATTAGATCTAAATAAAAAATTATTTTTTCTTAGGTGCTAACACCATTACCGCTTGGCGACCTTCTAATTTACCTGGTGCAGATTCCACCACAGAAATGTCGGCCAAATCGTTTTTAACACGTTCTAATACGTCTAAACCGATATCTTGGTGAGCCATTTCACGGCCACGGAAACGTACGGTAATTTTCGCTTTATCGCCATCTTCTAAGAAACGAATTAAGCTACGTAATTTAACTTGGTAGTCGCCTTCGTCTGTACCTGGACGGAATTTAATTTCCTTTACTTGTACGACTTTTTGTTTTTTCTTCTGTTCTTTTGCAGTTTTGCTCTTCTCATAGAGGAACTTGCCGTAATTCATAATACGACAAACCGGTGGTTCGGCATTCGGACTGATCTCAACTAAATCAAGCGCTGCTTGTTCTGCCATGTCTAAGGCCTGTTGAATGGATACAATCCCCGCTTGTTCACCATCTTGGTCAATCAAACGAACTTCTTTTACTCGAATTTCATCGTTAATGCGATTCGGGCGGTTAGCTGCCGGAGCTTTTTTTACGGTTTTGATAATGTTATTCCTTCTATTTATTTAAGAAAAAATCGAACTGTATTCAAACAGAAGATTTATTAAATCATTTGCTATAAAAACAAACAAAAAACGGGCAAAATTTTATAGTATTTGCCACGTTTATGCAACAAGGATTTCTATTCCTTTAAATATCAGCAGGTAAAGCAGTTATTTCAGCCGAAATACTTTCACCAAATTGAAGTAATTTCTCTAATCTTGCAGTTTCAATGCACACCATATTTCGATATCCATCTGCTTTCATTGCACTTGGCGTTTTTTCCCAAGGATTCCATAGCACAATTGAATCGGCATGATGATGGGTAATTTGAATACGTCGATTAAATGCTTTATCCACCAAGAATGTTTTATCTTCTTCTAATGTATAAATACAATCGACGCCTTGTTCTATTCTTCTAATCGAAGGAACATCTGTATGTTTACCTTGTAATGAGTCATAACAACGGCTTGGTAAATTTTGGACTTCAATTTGTGAAATATCACCAATATTAAAATAACTGTGTAATGCCGCTTGAGCTGGCTCTTGCCCTAAATGCGTTAAAGTCATTGTGCATTTATCGGTAAATTCCATTTTCATTTTGGCTTCAATCACACCATATTCAGAAAAGAGCGAAAATTCTAACCGCACTTTATTCGCTTGCAGATCATAGTCACTTAATTGCCATAAACGTAAACGTGCTGTACCGTGTGAAGGCTGTTTAACACCTCCAAACCTAGGGTAACAAAGTGGTACACCGCCTCGAATAGCGACACCTTTCGTAAAAGGTTCGATATCGCTTAACCAAAAGATATCCTGCTCTGCCCCTTTAGGTTGCCAATTTAATAATTGCGCCCCTTGTAATGCAATTCGAGCTGAACCTACGGAGTGATGTAAGATTAAAACAGGAATTTCATTGATATGTTCTAACGTTAATTCTGGTGTTAATTGTTGAGTTTGAGCTGTCATATTCGCCTCCTTGTGATAAGGCTATTATATAGAAGAAAGAGAGACTTGAGTTTATTTTTATA
>JAGZOA010000038.1:0-15662 GCA_018363335.1 Parahaemophilus parainfluenzae
AAAATATTTTTAAAACAAGTCAATCAACAAGTGCCCACACAGATTGTCTGATATATTGTTAAAGAGCAAAAAAGAACGACGCACTGGTTTTTCTTAAGAGTCACAACAGCGCGTCGTTGTGTGGGGCGTATTATAGGCATTTCAGACTCCTTTGCAAGATCTTTTTGTAAAAAAATGTAAATTTTTTATTGATTGAAGATCTTTTCGCCTATTCGCACAAAAAATAGATCATTTTTGTTACTTAATTAATCGTTTTGCTATTCTTGGCAAATCTGCAATAGAATCCAAAACATAATCAGCAAGGTTCTCTCCCTCTTCTGTAATAGGTTTGCCTGTTCGTACTAAAATATTTGTTTTCACTTTTGCGCCGATGCCCGCTTTAAGATCTTCAATCTTATCGCCAACCATAATAGATTGTGCAGGATCGATTTTCAGCGCTTTAATTGCCTCTAATAGCATACCTGATTTTGGTTTTCTACATGCACAGTCTTCCTTATATTCACCCTTCCCTTCTGGATGATGAGGACAATAGTAGATTCCATCAAGATCGACACCACGATCGGCTAATGACCAATCCATCCATTCTGTAAGTTGCAAAAACTGATCTTCTGAAAAATATCCACGTGCGATGCCTGATTGATTGGTCACTAAAACTAAAAGATATCCCATTTCCTTCAATTCTTTTAATGCATCAATACTGCCTTCAATAAATTGGAAATCATCAATTTTATGAACATAACCATGGTCGATATTTAAAGTGCCATCGCGATCTAAAAAAACAGCTTTCTTCATATATTTTCTCATTTATCTTTTTCTTAAGGCAAAATTATCCCTTTTATCCTTAATATAAGCAATAATAAGTCATAACCGATCTGTCTAAAAAAGATCCCTTTAGATATTGACACAGCATTCTAGACGTCTAGAATACAAATGAAATTCAAATATTAACTGAGAACAAGGGCTTATATGATTAAGCTAAATAACATTACGAAGATTTTTACACTTCCGGATAAAAAACTGACCGCACTTGATAATGTTTCATTACATGTGCCTAAGGGACAGATTTGCGGTGTCATTGGCGCCTCTGGTGCAGGTAAAAGTACACTTATCCGTTGTGTAAACTTATTAGAAAGACCGACTCACGGTGCGGTGATCATCGATGATGTGGATCTGACTCAACTTTCTGACGCTGAATTAGTGAAAACCCGCCGCCAAATCGGTATGATTTTCCAACATTTTAATTTATTGACCTCTCGAACCGTTTTTGAAAACGTAGCATTACCACTTGAATTAGAAAATAAATCAAAAGCAGAAATTCAAGAAAAAACGGCCGCACTTTTAGCGCTTGTTGGATTAAGTGATAAACATAATGTATATCCTGCTAATCTCTCTGGTGGTCAAAAACAACGAGTAGCGATTGCGCGTGCACTAGCAAGCGATCCAAAAGTCTTACTTTGTGATGAAGCCACCAGCGCATTAGATCCGGCTACAACTCAATCCATTCTAAAATTATTAAAAGAAATCAACCGCACTTTAGGTATCACCATTCTTCTTATTACCCATGAAATGGAAGTGGTTAAACGCATCTGCGATCAAGTTGCCGTAATTGATAAAGGCCGTTTGATTGAACAAGGCACAGTTAGCGAAATTTTCTCTAATCCGAAAACAGAATTGGCCCAAGAATTTATCAGTTCGACTTTCCACATTACCTTGCCGGAAGAATATTTAGAAAATCTATCTGATACACCAAAACATGCCAAATCGTATCCGATCATCAAATTTGAATTTACTGGTCGCTCCGTCGATGCGCCATTACTTTCTCAAGCATCGAAAAAATTTGGCGTAGAGCTCAGTATCTTAACCTCACAAATTGATTATGCCGGTGGGGTAAAATTTGGCTTTACCATTGCGGAGGTTGAAGGTGATGAAGATGCGATTACACAAGCCAAAGTTTATTTAATGGAAAATAACGTTCGAGTAGAGGTACTAGGCTATGTTCAATGATTTATGGGCAACATTTAGCCAACAATTCCCCGATAATTTTGCGAGTTTATTAACCGTATCGACCGTTGAAACGGTTTATATGTCAGTATTATCGACATTAATTGCGGCTTTATTAGGCTTACCACTGGGTTTTTTAACCTTTTTAACCAATAAAGGGGCGATTTTAGAAAACAAAAAGCTCAATGCATTTTTAAACGTCATTATTAATATCGGGCGTTCAATTCCTTATATTATTTTATTACTCGCTTTAATTCCGCTAACGAGCTGGCTACTCCCTGGCGGTAGTATTGGTTCTAATGCTGCGATTGTGTCATTAAGTGCAGCTGCAACGCCATTTTTTGCACGTCTTACGAGTAATGCGCTTTTTGAGATTCCAACCGGTTTGACTGAAACCGCAAAAGCCATGGGCGCAACCAATTGGCAAATTATTCGTAAATTCTATTTGCCTGAATCTTTACCAACGCTTATCAATGCGATTACACTCACTTTCGTGACATTAATTGGCTATACCGCAATGGCAGGAACACAAGGCGGTGGCGGTTTAGGAAGCCTCGCCATTAACTATGGCGTCTATCGTAATATGCCATCGGTAACTTGGGCTGCAACGATTGTTATCGTGATTATCGTGATGCTCAGTCAAAAATTGGGCGACACGCTCGCAAAACGAGTGGATCACCGTTAATTATTTTCTATACCATTTTATTCACAACAAGGAAAAAACATGAAATTAAAAAACTTATTTGCTATCACTGCTATCGCGTCAGCATTAGTATTAACAGGTTGTAAAGAAGAGAAAAAAGCAGATGCAGCATCAACTGCACCTGCAGCAACATCAATCAAAGTTGGTGTAATGGCGGGTCCTGAACACCAAGTAGCCGAAACCGCGGCAAAAGTAGCAAAAGACAAATACAACTTAAATGTTGAATTTGTTTTATTCAATGACTACGCATTACCAAATACTGCTGTATCTAAAGGCGATTTAGATGCTAACGCAATGCAACACAAACCTTACTTAGATGAAGATGTAAAAGCGAAGAACTTGAACAACTTAGTGATCGTTGGTAACACCTTTGTTTACCCGCTTGCTGGCTATTCTAAAACCATCAAAAATGTAAATGAATTAAAAGATGGCGCGAAAATTGTGGTGCCAAATGACCCATCAAACCGTGGCCGTGCATTAATCCTTCTTGAGAAACAAGGTTTAATCAAACTTAAAAATTCTAACGATCTTCTTTCAACTGTCGCAGATATCGTTGAAAATCCGAAAAACTTAAAAATTTCTGAAGTAGATACCTCTGTTGCAGCTCGTGCATTAGATGATGTTGATCTTGCTGTTGTAAATAACACTTATGCGGGTCAAGTTGGCTTAAATGCACAAGATAACGGCGTATTCGTAGAAGACAAAGATTCTCCATACGTAAACATCATCGTTGCACGTACTGATAACAAAGACAGCAAAGCGATCCAAGATTTCGTGAAAGCATACCAAACTGAAGAAGTTTACCAAGAAGCGAAAAAACACTTTAAAGATGGTGTTGTAAAAGGCTGGTAATCTTAGCTTAAACTCAATATTTTAAGGCCACCAACAAGGTGGCCTTTTATTGATGAAAAGAAAGTGCGGTCAGTTTTTACAATACTTTTCCAAAAGAAAAATTCATTAAAAACTGACCGCACTTTCTTTATTGAGATAATAAAAAACCCGAGCCTAAACTCGGGTTTTATTTTATCGATTAGCGATTACTCTGCATCATCTGCCATATTAAGCATTTCTGCCAAGTTAGTTGTTGCATCATCTGCTGTCATCACGAATTCATCAGCAATTGCTGCTTCATCGTCTTCAGACAATTTAATCACAACATCATCTACAATACGTTTTTTATGACGACCTTGGTGATACGCAAAACCAGTACCTGCAGGGATTAAACGACCTACGATTACGTTCTCTTTCAAACCACGTAATTCATCACGTTTACCCGCCACCGCTGCTTCAGTAAGCACGCGAGTGGTTTCTTGGAACGATGCCGCAGAAATGAAGGATTCTGTCGCCAATGACGCTTTGGTAATACCAAGTAATTCACGTTCGAATTCAACTGGTGGTTTACCTTCCGCTTCACGTTTACGGTTCACAATTTTCACACGAGCCACTTCAACTTGTTCCCCTTCGAGGAATTCGCTGTCATAAGCTTTAGTGATGACTGCTTTACGTAACATTTGACGTACGATTACTTCGATGTGCTTGTCGTTAATTTTTACCCCTTGTAAGCGGTAAACTTCTTGCACTTCGTTCACGATATATTCAGTGACAGCACGAACACCACGTAAACGTAAGATATCATGTGGAGTCTCTGCACCATCAGAAATCACGTCTCCACGTTCTACCATCTCACCTTCAAATACGTTGAGCTGACGCCATTTTGGAATCATTTCTTCATAGATTTCACCTTCAGTTGGGGTGATTAACAAGCGACGTTTACCTTTGGTTTCTTTACCGAAGGACACGATACCTGAAATTTCTGCCAAGATAGCAGGCTCTTTCGGTTTACGAGCTTCGAATAAATCAGCAACGCGTGGAAGACCACCGGTAATATCTTTAGTACCTACAGATTCTTGTGGAATACGTGCAAGTGGCTCACCCACTTTCACTTCCGCACCGTCATCTAAACTTACGATTGCTTTACCTGGTAAGAAGTATTGTGCAATAACGTCAGTTTCAGGTAAGAAGATATCGTTACCTTTTGCATCAACTAATTTAATAGTTGGACGTAAATCTTTACCTGCAGTTGCACGTTCACCCACGTCTTGTACCACGATAGAAGAAAGACCAGTTAATTCATCAGTTTGACGAGTTACAGTTAAACCGTCAACGATATCGATGAATTTCACAAAACCAGATACTTCAGAGACAACTGGCATGGTATGTGGATCCCAGTTTGCCACTGTTTCACCTGCTGATACTTCTTGACCATCTGCTTTATTCAACACAGTACCGTAAGGCACTTTATAGTGTTCTTTCGTACGACCAAATTCATCTGTAACGGTTAATTCAGTATTACGAGAAGTTAAAACTAATTTACCTTCGTCATTAACAACGAATTTTGCGTTAGTAAGGTGTAAAGTACCGTTGTTTTTAATTTGTACGCTAGATTCTTTCGCTGCTGCAGAAGCTGCACCACCGATGTGGAACGTACGCATGGTTAACTGTGTACCTGGCTCACCGATAGATTGAGCAGCAATAACACCCACTGCTTCACCTTGGTTGATGAGGTGACCACGCGCTAAGTCACGACCGTAACATTTCGCACATACACCGAAGTCAGTATCACAAGTTACAACAGAACGTACTTTTACGCTGTCCACTGAATTTGCATCTAACACATCACAAAGTTTTTCATCTAATAAAGTGTTACGTGCAATTAAGACTTCTTCTGTACCTGGTTTATACACATCTTCAGCCACAACACGACCTAACACTAATTCGCGAAGTGGAACTTTCTCATCGCCACCTTCGATTAATGGAGTCATGACTAAGCCTTCGTGCGTACCACAGTCATCTTCAACGATCACTAAGTCTTGTGCTACGTCAACTAAACGACGAGTTAAGTAACCAGAGTTTGCTGTTTTTAATGCGGTATCCGCCAAACCTTTACGCGCACCGTGGGTTGAAATAAAGTACTGAAGTACGTTCAAACCTTCACGGAAGTTAGCTGTAATTGGGGTTTCGATGATCGAACCATCTGGACGCGCCATCAAACCACGCATGCCTGCTAACTGACGAATCTGAGCTGCTGAACCACGCGCACCTGAGTCAGCCATCATAAAGATACTGTTGAAAGAAGCTTGTTTCTCAGGGTTACCTTCACGGTTGATGACTTCTTCCTGAGATAAGTTTTCCATCATCGCTTTCGCTACGCGCTCATTCGCCGCCGCCCAAATATCGATGACTTTGTTATAACGTTCGCCAGCTGTTACAAGACCAGATTGGAACTGTTCTTGAATTTCTGCCACTTCTTCTTCCGCTGCAGAAATAATTTCGTATTTTTTCTCTGGGATAACCATATCGTCGATACCCACAGAAGAACCTGAACGTGCAGCATAAGCAAAACCAGTATACATAATATGGTCAGCAAACATTACCGCTTCTTTCAAACCTAAACGACGATACGCTTCGTTGATGAGTTTAGAAATTGCTTTTTTACCTAATGTTTGGTTGAACAATGAATAAGGCATGCCTTTCGGCGCGATCATCCATAAGATTGCACGACCGATAGTGGTGTCGGTTAATGTGGTTTTCTCTTCGAATTCGCCAGCTTCATTTTTCACATATTCAGTAATACGTACTTTAACGCGAGAATGTAACTCTGCTTCACCTGTGCGATACGCTTTTTCAGCTTCGCGTGGATCTTGCAATAACATGCCTTCGCCTTTACCGTTTACTTTTTCACGGGTCATATAGTAAAGACCCAATACCACGTCTTGTGATGGAACGATAATTGGATCACCGTTTGCTGGTGAAAGTACGTTATTGGTTGACATCATTAACGCGCGCGCTTCTAACTGCGCTTCAAGCGTTAATGGGACGTGAACCGCCATTTGGTCACCATCGAAGTCCGCGTTGAACGCTGCACAAACGAGTGGGTGTAACTGGATTGCTTTACCTTCGATTAGAAGTGGTTCAAACGCTTGGATACCTAAACGGTGAAGTGTCGGTGCACGGTTCAATAGAATTGGGTGCTCACGAATAACTTCTGCCAAAATATCCCAAACGATCGCGTCTTCACGCTCAACCATTTTCTTAGCCGCTTTAATTGTAGTTGCATAACCACGGCTTTCTAATTTTGCATAGATAAACGGACGGAATAATTCCAATGCCATTTTCTTCGGTAAACCACATTGGTGTAAGTGCAAGTATGGACCTACAGTGATTACAGAACGGCCTGAATAGTCAACACGTTTACCTAATAAGTTTTGACGGAAACGACCTTGTTTACCTTTGATCATATCCGCAAGCGATTTTAATGGACGACGGTTAGAACCCGTAATCGCACGACCACGACGACCATTATCTAATAACGCATCAACAGATTCTTGTAACATACGTTTTTCGTTGCGCACGATAATATCTGGTGCGATTAAATCTAATAAACGCTTTAAACGGTTGTTACGGTTGATCACGCGACGATATAAATCGTTCAAGTCAGAAGTTGCAAAACGACCACCATCTAATGGTACTAATGGACGTAAATCTGGTGGAAGTACTGGTAATACAGTCATCACCATCCACTCTGGTTTGTTACCAGATTGTTGGAAAGCTTCTAATAATTTTAAGCGTTTAGTGATTTTCTTGCGTTTTGTTTCAGAGTTAGTTTCTTGTAACTCTTCACGTAATTTTTCACATTCCACTTCAAGATCAATACCTTTAAGTAAATCTTGAATTGCTTCAGCACCCATTTTCGCTTCGAATTCATCTTGCCAACGGTCTTCAGCATCAAGGAATTGTTCTTCAGTTAATAACTGTCCACGTTCCAAATCGGTCATACCCGGTTCGGTCACGATGTACATTTCAAAATAAAGCACACGTTCAATATCACGTAATGGCATATCAAGTAATAAGCCGATACGGGACGGAAGTGATTTTAAGAACCAAATGTGTGCAACTGGACAAGCCAATTCAATGTGGCCCATACGTTCACGACGCACTTTAGTTTGTGTTACTTCAACACCACATTTTTCACAAATCACACCACGGTGTTTTAAGCGTTTATATTTTCCACATAAACATTCGTAATCTTTTACAGGCCCGAAAATACGTGCACAGAAAAGACCGTCACGCTCAGGTTTGAACGTACGATAGTTGATTGTTTCAGGTTTTTTAACCTCACCAAATGACCAAGAACGGATCATGTCTGGAGAAGCTAACCCAATTTTAATCACATCAAAATCTTCACTCGTTTTTGATTGTGCTTTTAAAAACTTAACTAAGTCTTTCACAAATAGTCTCCTGTCGGAGTTAAGGGTTTCAAAGTGCGGTCAAAAATATTTTGTTTTTTAACCGCACTTCGGCGATTTCTTCCTTTTGCTTCCCCTGCGAACAGGGGAAGACAGGTTTGTCGATTACTCTTCGTCTAACTCGATATTCAAACCAAGTGAACGGATTTCTTTCATAATTACGTTGAAAGATTCCGGTGTACCCGGATCCATTTGTTGGTTGCCGCCAACGATGTTTTTATACATCTTCGTACGACCGTTCACATCATCGGATTTCACGGTTAACATTTCTTGTAAGGTGTAGGCCGCACCATATGCTTCAAGTGCCCATACCTCCATCTCACCGAAACGTTGACCACCGAATTGTGCTTTACCACCAAGTGGTTGTTGAGTAACAAGACTATAAGAACCTGTTGAACGAGCATGCATTTTGTCATCAACTAAGTGGTTTAATTTGAGCATGTACATATAACCTACGGTTACTGGACGCTCGAATTTCTCACCTGTACGGCCATCATATAATGTGATCTGACCTGAAGTTGGTAAGCCACCAAGTTTCAACATTTCTTTGATTTCTTGCTCATCCGCACCATCAAATACTGGTGTTGCTACCGGTAAACCTTTACGTAGGTTTTCTGCTAAACGCATGATTTCGTCATCACTAAAGGTGCTTAAATCCACTTTTTGTGCGCCATGACCTAAATCGTATGCTTTTTGCATATAGCCACGAAGTTTCTCAACATCTTGTTTTTGTTTGATCATCGCATTGATTTGATCACCGATACCTTTCGCCGCTAAGCCTAAGTGGGTTTCTAAGATCTGACCGATGTTCATACGAGACGGTACGCCCAGTGGGTTCAATACGATTTCAACCGGTTGGCCGTTTTCATCGTATGGCATATCTTCCACAGGGTTGATTTTTGAGATAACACCTTTGTTACCGTGACGACCCGCCATTTTATCACCCGGTTGGATGTGACGTTTCACCGCTAGGTAAACTTTAACCACTTTTAACACGCCTGGTGCTAGGTCATCGCCTTTAATGATTTTCTTACGTTTTACTTCAAGTTTGTGTTCAAACTCTTTACGTAATTCTTCATATTGCTCAGCAAGCTGTTCTAATTGGTTTTGTTTTTCTTCATCTGAAATGGTTTGTTCTAACCATTTGGTGCGATCCATTTTATCTAATTGAGCCGCATCAATACCGCCAGCGATAAGTACATTACGCACACGAGCAAACAAGCCAGCTTCTAAGATTTCCAATTCATCAGAAAGGTCTTTCTTAGCTTGTTTTAACTGCATTTCTTCAATTTCTAATGCACGCTTGTCTTTTTCTACGCCATCACGGGTGAAGACTTGAACGTCAATTACAGTACCGCTTACACTATTTGGTACACGTAATGAAGAGTCTTTCACGTCAGATGCTTTTTCACCGAAGATTGCACGTAACAATTTTTCTTCTGGTGTTAATTGCGTTTCGCCTTTAGGGGTTACTTTACCGACTAAGATGTCACCACCTTTCACTTCAGCACCCACATAAACGATACCTGATTCATCCAATTTGCTTAATGCAGATTCACCTACGTTCGGAATATCTGCAGTGATTTCTTCAGAACCTAATTTAGTATCACGCGCCACACAAGATAATTCTTGAATGTGGATTGTCGTGAAGCGGTCTTGTTGTACAACACGCTCAGAAACTAACATTGAGTCTTCGAAGTTATAACCGTTCCAAGGCATGAACGCCACACGGATATTTTGACCTAATGCTAATTCACCTAAGTCTGTCGAAGGACCATCTGCTAAGACTTCACCACGGTTAATTGGATCGCCTAAATTCACACAAGGAATTTGGTTGATACACGTATTTTGGTTAGAACGGGTGTATTTAATTAAGTTATAAATATCAATACCCGCTTCGCCTGCTACAGTTTCGTCTTCATTTACTTTAATAACGATACGAGAAGCATCAACATATTGAACTATACCACCACGTTTCGCTACAACCGCCACACCTGAGTCAAGTGCGATTGGTTTTTCCATACCTGTACCCACTAACGGCTTATCAGCACGTAAAGTAGGAACCGCTTGACGTTGCATGTTCGCACCCATTAAGGCACGGTTCGCATCGTCATGCTCTAAGAATGGAATTAACGCTGCTGCCACAGATACCACTTGTTGGGTTGAAACGTCCATATAGTGAATTTCTTCTGGTTTATAAAGACCAGATTCACCACGTTCACCACGAGCAGTAACAAATGCATCTGTAAAGCGATTGTTCTCATCAAGATTTGAGTTCGCCTGTGCAATGATGTAGTTTGCTTCATCAATTGCAGATAAATATTCGATTTCTTCGGTTACTTGACCATCAACTACTTTACGATATGGGGTTTCTAAGAAACCATAATCGTTCGTACGAGCAAACGCAGAAAGTGAGTTGATCAAACCGATATTTGGACCTTCAGGGGTTTCAATTGGACATAAACGACCATAGTGGGTGTTATGTACGTCACGCACCTCAAAGCCTGCGCGTTCACGCGTTAAACCGCCTGGACCTAATGCAGAAATACGACGTTTGTGTGTCACTTCTGATAATGGGTTGTTTTGGTCCATGAATTGCGAAAGTTGTGAAGAACCAAAGAATTCTTTCACTGCCGCAGAAATTGGTTTCGGATTAATTAAGTCTTGTGGCGTGATCGCATCTAAATCGCCTAAAGATAAACGCTCTTTAACCGCTCTTTCTACACGAACTAAACCAATACGGAATTGGTTTTCTGCCATTTCACCCACAGAACGAATACGACGGTTACCCAAGTGGTCGATATCATCCACTTCACCACGACCATTACGGATATCGATGAGTTTTTTCATCACACGAATGATATCGTCGTTACTTAAAATACCCGTCCCCTCGCCTTCAGGAATACCTAACGAGCGATTAAACTTCATACGACCCACTGCAGATAAATCATAACGTTCTGCAGAGAAGAATAAGTTATTGAATAATGCTTCTGAAGATTCTGGTGTTGGTGGTTCACCTGGACGCATCATACGATAGATTTCATATAACGCACTTACACGATCGTAAGTTGGATCAACACGTAATGTTTCAGAGATATATGGACCGTAATCTAAGTCATTGGTGAATAATGTTTCGATCACTTTATAGCCTGCTTGCGATAATTTCGCTAACACTTCTAAAGAAATCTCGCCATTTGCTGGGCAAATGATTTCACCAGATTCAAGATCTACATAATCTTTCGCTGCAACTTTACCTGCGATATATTCAGTTGGCACTTCAACTTGTGTCACATTATCTTTTTCTAATGCTTTGATGTGACGAGCTGTAATACGACGACCACGTTCTACATAGACTTTGCCATTTGCTTCAATATCAAATGTCGCTGTTTCACCACGTAGACGTTCTGGCACTAATGTCATGAGTAATTTATTGCCAGCGATTTCGAAAGTTACTTTATCGAAGAATAAGTTTAAGATTTCTTCAACGGTGTAACCTAACGCACGTAAAATAATGGTTGCCGGTAATTTACGGCGGCGGTCAATACGCGCATATAAGTTATCTTTTGGATCAAATTCGAAATCTAACCAAGAACCACGATAAGGGATAATACGTGCGTTATAAAGCACTTTACCTGAAGAGTGTGTTTTACCTTTGTCAGAATCAAAGAATACGCCTGGGCTACGGTGTAATTGTGAAACGATAACACGCTCAGTACCATTGATAACAAAAGTACCGTTGTCAGTCATTAATGGGATTTCACCCATATATACTTCGCTTTCTTTAATGTCTTTGACTGCGCGTGATGAAGATTCTTTATCGTAGCTGACCAAACGTAATTTTACGCGTAAACCTGCTGCATAAGTTGAACCACGAATTTGACATTCACGTACATCAAATTCTGGCTCTTCTAAACGGTAATCAACATATTGTAATTCTGTATAACCGTTATTGCTTACGATTGGGAAAACAGAACGGAATGCAGCTTCTAAGCCTTGTTGACCTTCAGGATCTTTTTGAATGAATTTATCAAAAGAATCTAATTGGATGGTTAATAAATAAGGTACATTTAAAACTTGCGGACGTTTGCCGAAGTCTTTACGAATTCGTTTTTTCTCAGTATAGGAGTAACCCATTATTGGTTTTCCTCTGTAAATTTTAGTGAGACCGAGTTGATATAAAAAAGTGCGGTCAAATTGATTGACGCTTTTATTTATATCGGAGATTGACGCCGTTTCGGATACCGCACTCTGAACCTTACTTCTGTAGTGGGCTACTTAAATTAAAACGTCTGATTAATTTAAGTGGAAACAGATACCATTAAACGGAAAATGCCTATCTGTTTTTTGTGCTGTTTTTGATAGCACAAAATGGCTGATGGTAAACCACCAGCCATTAAGCCTGAGAAACAGGACATAAGTAAATCAAAAATTATTTGATTTCTACTTTTGCACCAGCTTCTTCTAATTCTTTCTTAAGTGCTTCAGCTTCTTCTTTAGAAATGCCTTCTTTTAAGTTAGCTGGAGCAGATTCAACTAAGTCTTTAGCTTCTTTTAAGCCTAAACCAGTTGCACCACGTACTGCTTTGATAACTGCTACTTTGTTAGCACCAGCTTCAGCAAGAACTACGTCGAATTCAGTTTTTTCTTCTGCCGCTGCTGCTGCACCGCCAGCTGCTGGAGCTGCTGCTACTGCTGCTGCAGAAACGCCGAATTTTTCTTCCATCGCTGCGATTAATTCAACGATTTCAGTTACAGATTTAGAAGCAATCGCTTCAATGATTTGTTCGTTAGTTAATGACATAACAATCAATTCCTAAAATTAATAAAGTTAAATGAAGTAAGAAACGCTTAATGATTAAGCTGCTTCTTGTAATTTGTCGCGTAATGCCGCAAAAGTGCGAACAAGTTTGCCTGCCGCAGCTTCTTTCATTGTGCCCATTAAACGTGCAATTGCTTCTTCGTAAGTTGGTAATGTTGCTAAGAATTCAACATCTTGGATCTTACCTTCAAAGGCTGCACCTTTAATTTCAAACTTATCGTTTGCTTTAGCAAAATCTTTGAACAAACGTGCCGCTGCACCTGGGTGTTCATTAGAGAATGCGATAAGTGTTGGACCTACAAACGTATCTTGTAAGCATTCGAAATCAGTGCCTTCAACCGCACGACGTAATAAAGTATTACGAACAACGCGCATTGTTACACCAGCTTCACGAGCTGCTTTACGTAATTCAGTCATTTTATCAACAGTTACACCGCGAGAATCCGCGATTACTGCTGAAAGTGCACCTTTGGCTGCTTCATTTACTTCAGCAACAATTGCTTGTTTGTCTTGAAGATTTAATGCCATTGGCTTTTAGCTCCTGAATACACTCCGATTTCTCGGAATTAATTTACCTCATCGAAAGAGTTATCTTTCAGACTAGGACGACTTCGGTGCCCAGAAGCAAGAAATATTCTTATTCTGTTCACCATCTACGTAGGATTATTAAGACGATTATTGCTAACCATTCCCTACGGTCTTGGACGGGGCTTGAATAGGTCAAGCACCAACCAGAAATTTTACGCTAAGCGTAATTTAGGAGCGAGATTATAGTGATTAATCTCGCTCTTGTAAAGTCTATTGTAGAAAAAATCTGCGGATTTTAACCGCACTTTGCGATTATTTTCTTACAGCAATTGCTTCGATTTCCACACCTACATCTTTTGGTAATCGAGCTACTTCTACACAAGAACGCGCAGGGAAATTCGGATGATTATTTTCTTTGAAGAATTTCTCGTACTCTGCATTTACTGCGCCAAAATCATTAAGATCTTTCACAAACACAGTAGTTTTCACAATATCACCTACGGTCAAACCTGCTTGTTCAATAATCGCTTTCACATTCTCTAAAGATTGACGCGCTTGTGCCACAATATCTTTCGGCACTTCACCATTCGCCGGATTAACGGGAATTTGTCCCGATGTTAAAACTAAATTACCTAAATCTACCGCTTGAACATAAGGGCCGATTGCGGCAGGGGCTTTTTCTGTATGAATGATTTTAGTCATGATATTCTCCTTTAATCTTGACGTATAAACACGCTTACTATCCTAACATATAAGCGTCTTAATCACTTATATGAGTATTCTTAATCAATCTCTTTTAATACATCATCAGAGAGTTCTTTCTGTGAACCTTCTTTCACTTTACCATCATTTACTTTAAATTCTAAATTCTGATAATAAGCTTCGCGGAAGGTGACATAAGGATCTTGTGCTTGATTGAGCAACTCGGTTTGGTCCAATGTTTTCGAGCGTTTATCTACCGCTTGCACACCGTATTTCACAAGTGACCACGGACCACCTACCCAATTCCAGAACGGATAGGTATAAGCTGCATCAACTACTGCCCCTGTTAATTGACGAGGTGTCGTCGCATTATAGATAGGTAACACAATATAGGCTCCCGCATCTACACCGTAGGTGCCCAATGTTTCACCAAAGCTACGTTGATCATAAACCTGTAATTCTTTACTTGCACTTGCAAAGTCAAATAAACCACCGATACCAAAGGTTGAGTTAATCCAAAAACGGTTGAAGTGAACAAAAGCTTTTTTCGGTTCACCTTCTAATAAACGGTTAACAAAGCTCACTGGCTCATCCAAGTTGTTTGCCACATTGGATAAACCTTTTGTGACCGGTGTCGGCACGTAATCACGCCAGCCTTTTGCTGCTGGTTCCAACACATAGCGATCCATGACCTTATAGTTAAAATCAAACATCGTACGGTTAAAACCTTCTAATTTATCATTGCGTTCACCATCAGCTTTGGTTGCACAACCTGTTAAAATAGTCGTTGCCATTAAGCCTACCGCAAGTAAAGGTGCTTTTTTCATTCCACTTTCCTATTACAAAAAATTGTCTTCATTCTAACCAACTTGAAAGATAACTACAAAAGAATTTATTTAAGCCTTAATATTGCTCTTTCTGTTAGCCATTATTGAAATCGTATTTTTTAGTTTTCAAAAAATCACTTTTGCTCTCTGCATAAACAAAAAGTGCGGTTATTTCTAACCGCACTTTCTTCTCTTTTAAATTAAAGTTTTGCTAAAAGCATTTCTTCTAATTTCTCTTGGTCTACTGCAAATTTACGAATACCATCTGCTAATTTTTCTACAGCCATCGCATCGCTGTTATGTTGCCAGTAGAATTCAGCTTCAGTTAATGGTTGAGGTTTCGCTTTTACTTCACCTTTGTACTCTAATTTACGCACAAGTGGAGTTGTGTTTTCTTGTAATTCTTTAAGTAACGCAGGGGCAATAGTTAAACGGTCACAACCCGCTAATTCAGTAATTTCACCTACATTACGGAAACTTGCGCCCATCACCACCGTTTTATAACCATATTCTTTGTAGTAGTTATAAATTTTGGTTACAGAAATTACACCTGGGTCTTCTGCCGGAGCATATTCTTTTTTATCGGTATTTGCTTTGTACCAGTCTAAAATACGGCCGACGAATGGTGAAATTAAGTAAACACCCGCTTCAGCACACGCACGCGCTTGCGCTTCAGAGAATAATAAGGTTAAGTTACAGTTAATCCCTTCTTTTTCAAGAATTTCTGCCGCACGGATACCTTGCCATGTTGAAGCAATTTTGATCAAGATACGATC
>JAGZOA010000004.1:0-91564 GCA_018363335.1 Parahaemophilus parainfluenzae
TTTAGTGGTGAGTGCAAAAAGACGTTTCGGTTTTTCGCTTTCTAAAAAGGCTTCAAAGGTTTTATGTTTTTTGATTTCAGCAAATTCATGATAATCCAAACCTGAGCGACGTAATTTTTTATCATCCCAGGTAAAGCCAAGTGGCTCAATCAAATGAAGGCGAAAGCCAGTGTTGGCACAAAGACGAATAATATTTCCCGTATTTTGCGGAATTTCAGGTTCGTATAACACAATATCTAACATAATGATTTCCTAATCTTTTTGATACAGGCGGTAACTCACCATACCTGTGGTTTTTTCTTTTAGTAATTGCCAATTTTCAGGCACGCTTAGCGCTTTGTCTTTTTCTGTTTCAACATAAATCAACGCATGAGGTAAGAGCCAATTCTTTTCCTCTAATAGGGTAATTGCTTGTTCAGCTAAACCAAAATGAAAGGGTGGATCTAAAAATACCACATCAAAGTGCGGTTGATTTTGCGCTTGTTTTAAAAATTCTAAGCTATTTTGATTGATCACTTGGGCTTGTTCATTCGTCGTTTTTAGCGTTTGCAAATTTTTCTTTAATTGATTCGCCACGGTTTTATCCAACTCTAAAAACGTTACCTGTTTCGCTTGTCGAGAAAGAGCCTCAAAGCCAAGTGAGCCACTTCCCGCAAAGCAATCAAGACAATGGCTATCCACAATATAAGGCATCAACCAGTTGAATAAGGTTTCTTTTACGCGATCGCCTGTTGGACGCAAACCTTCCGCATTTAAAACCGGTAATTTTCGTCCACGCCAAAGACCCGCGATGATTCGAACTTCGCCTTTGGCATTTTGAACTTGCATTTTTTTCATAAAGAAACAGATTTTTAGTGAAAATTGTGCTTAGTTTAGACGATTTTTTGCTAGAATAGGCAGTATTTTTTAAAGATTTGTGTTTAAGAGAAGAATTTATGTCAGAAGAAAAGAAAAAAGGCGGGTTTTGGGCCTCTCTTTTTGGTCGCAATAAAAAGCAAGAAGAACAAAAAATTGAGCCAACTATTGAAGAGTCATCTGTTGAATCTGCCGATGTTTCGCCTACGGAAGAGATTGTTCACAATAGCGAGAACGTTCAATTAGAACAAGTTGAACAGGAAGAATTACAGGAGTTAGCGGAACAGCTGCAAGAGGATAAAGCTGAGAATACCGTTGTTGCGCATATTGAACTTGTTGTAGAAGAAGTGATTTCACCTGAAAGTGCGGTCAATATTGAGCCAGTTTTAGATACACCGGTGATTGAGGCAACGGCTGAAGAGACAGAAAAAACAGAAGAAATTTCTACCGCACTTCCTGCGGAAGAGCCAGCAGAAAGCATTATTGAACAAGATAATGTCATTGAAGATCTTCCTGTGGTTGAAGCGGAGATTGAGCCTGAAATTGTTGACGATGTTAAAGACGAATTACGTTCAGATATCAATACCGAAACGCAAGAAAAACCAAGTGAAGGCGGCTTTTTCAGTCGTTTAGTCAAAGGCTTACTCAAAACCAAGCAAAATATTGGTGCGGGTTTCCGATCTTTCTTTTTAGGCAAAAAAATTGATGATGATTTGTTTGATGAGTTGGAAGAGCAACTTTTAATTGCCGATATTGGTGTGCCAACAACTAATAAAATCATTAAGAATTTAACGGAGCACGCAAGTCGTAAACAGTTACAAGATGCGGAATTGCTTTACCAACAACTTAAAGTTGAAATGGTAGAAATTCTAAAACCGGTTGCAAAACCGTTGGTCATTGATACGACTAAAAAGCCTTATGTCATTTTGATGGTGGGCGTAAATGGTGTAGGTAAAACAACGACAATTGGTAAATTGGCTCGTAAATTCCAAAATGAAGGTAAATCAGTCATGTTAGCAGCAGGGGATACTTTCCGTGCCGCAGCAGTAGAACAACTTCAAGTATGGGGTGAGCGAAACAATATTCCGGTGGTGGCACAAAGTACGGGTTCAGATTCTGCGTCGGTGATTTTTGATGCAATGCAATCTGCCGCAGCACGTAACATTGATATTTTAATTGCGGATACGGCAGGACGTTTACAAAATAAAAATAATCTCATGGATGAATTGAAGAAAATTGTTCGTGTCATGAGAAAATACGATGAAACCGCACCGCACGAAATTATGCTTACTCTTGATGCGGGCACAGGACAAAATGCGATTAGCCAAGCTAAACTCTTTGATGAAGCAGTTGGACTAACCGGTATTTCATTAACCAAATTAGACGGAACAGCAAAAGGCGGGGTAATTTTCGCCATTGCAGATCAGTTTAATTTACCAATTCGTTATATTGGTGTGGGTGAAAAAATTGAAGATTTACGCGAATTTAATGCAGAAGAATTTATTGAAGCATTGTTTGTTCACGAAAATGAAGAATAAAAAGGAATAATAAAGTGATTCGATTTTCAAATGTCTCTAAAGCTTATCACGGTGCGACTCAGCCGGCCTTGCAGGGTTTGAATTTTCATCTTCCTGTCGGAAGTATGACTTATCTTGTTGGGCATTCTGGCGCGGGTAAAAGTACCTTGCTTAAATTAATCATGGGAATGGAAAAGGCGAATGCCGGAAATATTTGGTTTAATGGTCATGATATTACGCGTTTGTCGAAATATGAAATCCCATTTTTACGCCGCCAAATCGGTATGGTTCACCAAGATTACCGTCTATTAACGGATCGTAGCGTAGCAGAAAATGTGGCGTTGCCATTGATTATTGCGGGAATGAACCCGAAAGAAGCACATACGCGAGCATTGGTTGCATTAGATCGTGTGGGCTTACGTAGTAAGGCCAATTATATGCCGCCACAAATCTCAGGTGGTGAGCAACAACGCGTAGATATCGCGCGTGCAATCGTACATAAACCGCAACTTTTATTAGCGGATGAGCCGACAGGCAATCTTGATGATGAACTTTCCTTAGGGATTTTTAATCTTTTTGAAGAGTTCAATCGTTTAGGCATGACTGTATTGATTGCGACACACGATATCAATTTAATTCAAAAAAAACCAAAACCATGTCTTGTACTTGAACAAGGCTATTTACGCTATTAAGGATAAAAAATGACAAGACGTATTGATGCTTCTTTTGGCGTGCAAACTGCCTATACTTTGCGTTCTGTTTGGGGCGATTTGGTAAAACGTAAATTTGGTACATTGCTAACAATTTTAGTCATTGCCGTGTCTTTAACGATTCCAACGGTGAGCTATTTGTTATGGAAAAATTTACATTTAGCGACGACCCAATTTTATCCGGAAAGCGAACTCACAATCTACTTACACAAAAATTTAAGTGAAGAAGATGCTAACTTGGTGGTGGAAAAAATTCGTCAGCAAGAAGGTGTGGAATCGTTAAATTATGTTTCTCGTCAAGAGAGTTTGAAAGAATTTAAAAGTTGGTCTGGTTTTGGTGAAGAGTTAGAAATTTTAGATGACAATCCATTACCGGCAGTGGTGATGGTGAAACCGTCTAAAGCGTTTAATGAATCAGAAAAACGAGCAGAGTTACGTACCAATTTAAATAAAATTAAAGGTGTGCAAGAAGTTCGTTTAGATAATGATTGGATGGAAAAATTGACCGCACTTTCGTGGCTATTTGCGCATGTGGCAATTTTCTGCACGGTTTTGATGACTATTGCGGTATTCCTAGTCATCGGAAATAGTATTCGCTCTGATGTCTATAGTAGCCGGGCAAGTATTGATGTGATGAAACTATTAGGCGCAACGGATCAATTCATTCTTCGTCCTTATCTTTATACAGGCATGATTTACGCGGTGTTGGGCGGATTGATTGCAGCGCTGTTTAGCAGTCTTATTGTCGGATACTTTACTTCAGCGGTGAAGTATGTGACGGATATCTTTGCGGTTACATTTGAGCTCAATGGATTAGGCGTTGGTGAGCTAATCTTCTTATTAGTCAGCTGCTTGATTATGGGCTATGTTGGCGCTTGGATTGCAGCAACAAGACATATTGCAATGTTAGATAACAAACTATAGATTTCATTTATATTAAAGTGCGGTCATTTTTTGTCGTGTTTTCAGCTGGAAAACATTCGGGAAAATGACCGCACTTTTTGTATGTGGAAATTAATTGAACAAAAAAGCTTGCATAATTAGGTGTTTTTGTGTAATATCCACGGGCTTTCAGATATTGAAAGCCGTTTAATGTAATCATTTATTAGACGAGTATTGCGATATGTAATACTAACAATGTTTCCGATTTGGAGACTATATAACAGGTAACTTACACCTCCTTTTCTATTTTGAAGTTAGAATTGTGATTGGTGTTAGTTTTTTATTAGCTAAATTTTATTGGAGCTCTGGTCTAATGCAGAACCAAAGAATCCGTATCCGCTTAAAAGCTTTCGATCACCGTTTGATCGATCAATCTACTGCGGAGATCGTAGAAACAGCTAAACGTACTGGTGCACAAGTTCGTGGTCCAATCCCTTTACCAACTCGTAAAGAGCGTTTCACCGTGTTGATTTCTCCACACGTGAACAAAGACGCGCGTGATCAATACGAAATTCGTACACACAAACGTTTAGTAGATATCGTAGAGCCAACAGAAAAAACTGTTGATGCATTAATGCGTTTAGATTTGGCTGCCGGCGTGGACGTGCAGATCAGCCTAGGTTAATTAAGAGGTTATTACAATGATTGGTTTAGTCGGTCGTAAAGTTGGTATGACCCGTATCTTCAATGAAGACGGTGTTTCTGTACCAGTTACCGTTATCGAAATCGAAGCCAACCGCGTAACTCAAGTTAAAACTCTTGAAAACGATGGCTATACTGCAGTTCAAGTTACTACTGGTTCTAAAAAAGCGAATCGTGTAACTAAACCTGAAGCAGGTCATTTCGTGAAAGCAGGTGTTGAAGCTGGTCGCGGTTTATGGGAATTTCGTACTGAAGGTGAAGAATTCACTTTAGGTCAAGAAATCAATGTTGACATCTTTGCAGATGTTAAAAAAGTAGATGTTACTGGTACTTCTAAAGGTAAAGGTTTCCAAGGTGGTGTTAAACGTTGGAACTTCCGTACTCAAGATGCTACACACGGTAACTCTTTATCACATCGTGTACTTGGTTCTATTGGTCAAAACCAAACTCCAGGTCGTGTGTTTAAAGGTAAAAAAATGGCAGGACATTTAGGTGCTGAGCGTGTAACCGTTCAATCACTTGAAGTTGTTCGTGTAGATGCTGAGCGTAAATTGCTATTAGTAAAAGGTTCTGTACCTGGTGCTATCAATGGCGATGTTATCGTTAAGCCGGCAGTTAAAGCATAAGTCTAGGAGATAGAGATGGAATTACAAGTTGTAGGTGCAAACGCACTAACTGTTTCTGAAACTACCTTCGGACGTGAGTTTAACGAAGCTTTGATTCACCAAGTTGTTGTTGCTTATGCAGCAGGTGCTCGTCAAGGTACTCGTGCGCAAAAAACTCGTGCTGAAGTGTCTGGTTCAGGTAAAAAACCTTGGCGTCAAAAAGGTACAGGTCGTGCTCGTTCTGGTGATATCAAATCACCAATCTGGCGTTCTGGTGGTACAACCTTCGCGGCTAAACCACAAGATCACAGCCAAAAAGTGAACAAGAAAATGTACCGTGGTGCTATCAAAAGCATTCTTTCTGAATTAGTTCGTCAAGACCGTTTGGTTGTTGTTGAAAAATTCGAATTAGATGCACCAAAAACTAAAGTATTAGTACAAAAATTAAAAGATTTAGCAGTTGAAGATGCGTTAATTATCACAGCAAGCTTAGATGAAAATCTATTCTTAGCGGCACGTAACTTATATAAAGTTGATGTACGTGATGTTCAAGGTATCGATCCAGTTAGCTTAATCGCTTTCGATAAAGTGATTGTTACTGTTGACGCTGTGAAACAAATTGAGGAGATCCTAGCATGAGTCAAGAACGTTTGCTAAGCGTGCTACGTGCACCGCACATCTCTGAAAAAGCAACTAACAATGCTGAAAAATCTAACACTGTTGTACTTAAAGTTGCTTTAGATGCGAACAAAGCTGAAATTGCTGCTGCTGTTGCTCAATTATTTGAAGTAAAAGTTGACTCAGTTCGTACTGTGGTTGTTAAAGGTAAAACTAAACGCCGTGGTAACAAAATGGGTCGTCGCAGCGACTGGAAAAAAGCTTATGTAACTTTAGCCGAAGGCCAAAACTTGGACTTCGTGGACAGTGCAGAGTAATCGGAGGAAATTAGAGAATGGCTATCGTTAAATGTAAGCCGACCTCCGCTGGTCGTCGTCACGTTGTTAAAATCGTGAACCCTGAATTACACAAGGGTAAACCTTACGCTCCTCTTCTAGATACTAAATCTAAAACTGGTGGTCGTAACAATTATGGTCGTATTACCACTCGCCACATCGGTGGTGGTCATAAACAACATTACCGTTTAATCGATTTCAAACGTAACAAGTTAGATATCCCAGCGGTTGTTGAACGTTTAGAATATGATCCAAACCGTTCAGCTAACATTGCTTTAGTGCTTTATAAAGATGGTGAACGCCGTTATATCTTAGCACCTAAAGGTTTGTCAGTTGGCGATCAAATCCAATCTGGCGTTAACTCACCTATTAAAGTGGGTAACTCGTTACCAATGCGTAATATCCCAGTTGGTTCAACAGTACATAACGTTGAATTAAAACCAGGTAAAGGCGGTCAAATCGCTCGTTCTGCTGGTGCTTATGTACAAATCATCGCTCGTGAAGGCAACTACGTAACTTTACGTTTACGTTCAGGCGAAATGCGTAAAGTATTAGCTGAATGTGTTGCTACAATCGGTGAAGTTGGTAACTCAGAACATATGCTTCGCGTATTGGGTAAAGCTGGTGCTAACCGCTGGAGAGGCATTCGCCCTACAGTTCGTGGTACTGCAATGAACCCAGTAGATCACCCACACGGTGGTGGTGAAGGTCGTAACTTTGGTAAACACCCAGTAACTCCTTGGGGCGTTCAAACTAAAGGTAAGAAAACTCGTCACAACAAACGTACTGATAAATTCATCGTACGTCGTCGTGGCAAATAATTTAAATTAATAAGAGGATAAGCCATGCCACGTTCTCTCAAGAAAGGTCCTTTCCTTGACCTACACTTGTTGAAGAAGGTAGAGAAGGCGGTGGAAAGCGGGGATAAAAAACCAATCAAAACTTGGTCCCGTCGTTCAATGATCATTCCTTCAATGATCGGATTGACCATCGCAGTCCATAATGGTCGTCAGCACGTTCCTGTTTATGTATCTGATGAAATGATCGGCCATAAATTAGGTGAATTTGCACCGACTCGTACATACCGCGGTCACGCGGCAGATAAGAAAGCTAAGAAATAAGAGGTAAATAGATGGAAACTATCGCAAAACATCGTTACGCTCGCACTTCTGCCCAAAAAGCTCGCTTAGTTGCCGATTTAATTCGTGGTAAAAAAGTTGCGCAAGCATTAGAAATCTTAACTTTTACTAACAAAAAAGCTGCGGCTTTAGTGAAAAAAGTATTAGAGTCTGCTATTGCTAACGCAGAGCATAATGATGGTGCAGATATCGATGATCTTAAAGTTGCTAAAATCTTCGTTGACGAAGGTCCTAGCATGAAACGTGTTATGCCACGTGCTAAAGGTCGTGCAGATCGTATTTTAAAACGTACTAGCCACATTACTGTGGTTGTGTCAGATCGTTAATAAGTAGAGGAATAGCAATGGGTCAAAAAGTAAATCCAAATGGTATTCGCCTAGGTATTGTAAAACCTTGGAACTCTACTTGGTTCGCGAATACACAAGATTTCGCCGACAATCTTGACGGTGACTTCAAAGTACGCAAATTCTTAAATAAAGAATTAGCAAACGCTTCGGTTTCACGTATTACTATTGAGCGTCCAGCTAAAAGTATTCGTGTAACAATTCACACAGCTCGCCCTGGTATCGTTATCGGTAAAAAAGGTGAAGATGTTGAAAAATTACGTAACGCAGTATCTCAAATCGCTGGCGTTCCGGCTCAAATCAACATTGCTGAAGTGAAAAAACCGGAATTAGATGCAAAATTAGTTGCAGACAGCATCGCTTCTCAATTAGAACGTCGTGTAATGTTCCGTCGTGCTATGAAACGTGCGGTACAAAGCGCAATGCGTTTAGGTGCTAAAGGTATCAAAGTTGAAGTTAGCGGTCGTTTAGGTGGTGCAGAAATCGCACGTTCTGAATGGTATCGTGAAGGTCGTGTACCTCTACATACTCTTCGTGCGGACATCGATTATAACACTGCAGAAGCTCATACTACATACGGCGTAATCGGCGTTAAAGTATGGATCTTCAAAGGTGAAATTTTGGGTGGAATGGCTGCAGTTGCGCAATCAGAACAACAACCTGCCGACAAGCCTAAAAAGGCTCCGCGTGGCAAAGGTCGTAAGTAAGGAGAAACGCTAAATGTTGCAACCAAAACGTACAAAATTCCGTAAAGTTCACAAAGGCCGTAACCGTGGTATCGCGGGTGGTACTGAAGTTAGCTTCGGTACATTCGGGTTAAAAGCAGTTGGTCGTGGTCGTTTAACCGCTCGTCAAATTGAAGCGGCTCGTCGTGCAATGACACGTGCAGTTAAACGTCAAGGTAAAATCTGGATCCGTGTTTTCCCAGATAAACCAATTACTGAAAAACCATTAGAAGTCCGTATGGGTAAAGGTAAAGGTAACGTTGAGTACTGGGTAGCCTTAATCCAACCGGGTAAAGTACTTTATGAAATGGATGGTGTGTCTGAAGAGATCGCAAGACAAGCATTTGCATTAGCAGCTGCTAAATTGCCAATCAAGACTACCTTCGTAACTAAGACGGTGATGTAATGAAAGCTCAAGATTTACGTACAAAAAGTGTTGAAGAGCTGAATGATGAATTAGTAAACCTTTTAGGTGAACAATTCAAATTGCGTATGCAAACAGCCACCGGTCAGCTTCAACAAACCCATCAGGCTAAACAAGTGCGTCGTGATATCGCACGCGTTAAAACCATTTTAACTGAGAAGGCGGGTGAGTAATGACTGATAAAATTCGTAGCGTACAAGGTAAAGTTGTTAGCGACAAAATGGAAAAATCTTTCGTTGTTGCTATTGAACGTAAGGTAAAACATCCGTTATACGGTAAATTTATCCGTCGTACAACTAAATTACACGTACACGATGAGAACAACGAAGCCAAATTAGGTGATGTAGTAGAGATTCGCGAATGTCGACCTCTCTCTAAAACCAAATCTTGGACTTTAGTTCGTGTTGTTGAGAAAGCTGTTATTGCTTAATTAACAAGTTAAAAAATAAAAGCCAATGGTTATACCGTTGGCTTTTTTCTTTCCAAGACTTGCTAAAAAGTCATAAAAATTTGACCGCACTTTAAATAGGCTAATTTAAGCATAAAATTTTGATTGCGTTTCTAGCTTGATTTTGGTAAACTCCGCCACCTATCCGCCATATATCTTTATAAGGCATGGATAGGTTCGTCCCGCAAGGGTGTATTATTAACTTAACGGAGCATAAAATATGATCCAAGAACAGACTATGCTGGATGTTGCCGATAACTCTGGTGCTCGCAGCGTAATGTGTATCAAGGTTCTAGGTGGATCGCACCGTCGTTATGCTGCTATTGGTGATATCATCAAAGTTACTGTGAAAGAAGCAATTCCACGCGGTAAAGTTAAAAAAGGTGATGTATTAAAAGCAGTTGTTGTGCGCACCAAGAAGGGTGTTCGTCGCCCAGACGGATCAGTCATTCGCTTCGATGGTAACGCTTGTGTAATTTTAAACAATAACACAGAGCAACCAATCGGTACTCGTATTTTTGGACCGGTGACTCGTGAACTTCGTTCTGAGAAATTCATGAAGATCATTTCTTTGGCACCAGAAGTACTGTAAGGAGAAGTGAGAAATGGCTGCAAAAATTCGTCAAAACGATGAAGTAATCGTACTTGCCGGTAAAGATAAAGGCAAGCGTGGCAAGGTAACCAAAGTGTTACCAAACGGTAAAGTGTTTGTTGAAGGTATCAACATCATCACTAAACATGAAAAACCAGTTCCTGCTTTAGGACAAGCTGGTGGTTTAGTGAAAAAAGAAGCAGCTATTGATGCTTCTAATGTTGCGATTTTCAATCCAAAAACAAACAAAGCTGACCGTGTAGGTTTTAGATTCGAAGACGGCAAAAAAGTACGTTTCTTCAAATCTAACAATGAAATTATCTAACAAACTGGAGTAATGCGATGGCGAAACTGCATGATTACTACAGAGATCAAGTAGTAAACGAGTTAAAAAATAAATTCGGCTACAAATCTGTCATGCAAGTCCCACGAATCGAAAAGATTACCCTGAATATGGGTGTGGGTGAAGCATTGACCGATAAGAAATTGCTAGACAACGCAGTAGCGGACTTAGCAGCAATTAGCGGTCAAAAACCTTTAGTAACTAAAGCTCGTAAATCTGTTGCTGGCTTTAAAATCCGTCAGGGATATCCAATCGGTTGTAAAGTAACACTACGCGGTGAGCGTATGTGGGAGTTCTTTGAACGTTTAATTACAATTGCTGTTCCACGTATTCGTGACTTCCGCGGTTTAAGCGCGAAATCATTTGATGGTCGTGGTAACTACAGCATGGGTGTGCGTGAACAAATCATCTTCCCTGAAATCGATTACGATAAAGTAGATCGTGTACGTGGTTTAGATATCACTATCACAACTACTGCTAAGAATGATGAAGAAGGTCAAGCACTACTTGCTGCCTTTAATTTCCCATTCCGTAAATAAGGCAGGTTATAATGGCAAAACAATCAATGAAAGCACGCGATGTAAAACGCGTTAAATTGGCTGAAAAATTCTTCGCTAAACGTGCAGAATTAAAGAAAATCATTTCTGATGTCAATGCCTCTGACGAAGATCGTTGGAATGCAGTGTTGAAGTTACAAACTTTACCACGTGATTCTAGCCCTAGTCGTCAACGTAACCGTTGCCGCCAAACTGGACGTCCTCACGGCGTTTTACGTAAGTTTGGTTTAAGCCGTATTAAGGTTCGTGAAGCTGCTATGCGCGGTGAGATCCCAGGCCTTAAAAAAGCGAGCTGGTAATATACCACTTTATTTTGGAATCGGAGAAAAAGTACAATGAGTATGCAAGATCCAATCGCAGATATGTTGACTCGTATTCGTAACGGTCAAGCTGCGAACAAAGTTGCAATCAATATGCCTTCTTCCAAGCTAAAAGTGGCAATTGCCAACGTATTAGCTGCTGAAGGTTATATCGAAAGCGTTAAAGTTTTAGAAGGTGCAAAACCTGAATTGGAAATTACTTTAAAATATTTCCAAGGCAAACCGGTTGTAGAAAGCATCCAACGTGTAAGCCGTCCTGGTCTTCGTATTTACAAACGTAAAGACGAATTACCAAAAGTTATGGGTGGTTTAGGTGTTGCTGTAATTTCTACATCTAAAGGTGTTATGACTGACCGTGCAGCTCGTCAAGCGGGCTTAGGCGGTGAGATCATCTGTTACGTAGCTTAATAGAGGGGTAGGAAAATGTCTCGTGTTGCAAAAGCACCTGTTAATATTCCTGCCGGCGTTGAAGTTAAACTCGACGGTCAGCTATTAACAGTAAAAGGTAAAAATGGCGAGTTATCTCGCACAATTCATAACTCAGTTGAAGTTAAACAAGATAATGGTCAATTTACTTTCACTCCACGTGAAGGTTTTGTTGGAGCGAATGCTCAAGCGGGTACAGCTCGTGCATTAGTTAATGCAATGGTTATCGGTGTTACTGAAGGCTTCACTAAGAAATTACAACTAGTGGGTGTTGGTTACAGAGCTCAAATTAAAGGCAACGCAGTTGCATTAAGTTTAGGTTTCTCTCACCCTGTGGAGCACACTTTACCAGCAGGTATTACTGCAGAATGCCCTTCACAAACGGAAATCGTTTTAAAAGGTGCAGACAAGCAGTTAATTGGTCAAGTTGCAGCAGATATTCGCGCTTATCGCCGTCCTGAGCCTTATAAAGGTAAAGGTGTACGTTACTCTGATGAAGTAGTACGTATGAAAGAGGCTAAGAAGAAATAATTAAGGTAACACTATGGATAAGAAATCAGCTCGTATCCGTCGTGCAGCTCGTGCACGTCATATGATGAGAGAGCAAGGTGTAACTCGTCTAGTTATTCACCGTACTCCGCGTCATATCTACGCACAAGTTATTGCACCAAACGGTTCAGAAGTGCTTGCCGCTGCTTCAACTGTTGAAAAAGCAATTCGTGAGCAAGTTAAATATACCGGTAATAAAGATGCCGCAGCAGTAGTAGGTAAACTTGTTGCTGAGCGTGCATTAGCAAAAGGCGTTAAAGACGTTGCTTTTGACCGTTCCGGTTTTAAATATCATGGTCGTGTCCAAACTTTAGCGGACGCTGCACGTGAAGCTGGTCTACAGTTCTAATGAGGTAAATTGAGATGTCAAACATCGAAAAACAAGCTGGTGAACTGCAAGAGAAGCTAATCGCAGTAAACCGTGTATCAAAAACTGTAAAAGGTGGTCGTATTATGAGCTTTACTGCTTTAACAGTAGTAGGCGATGGTAACGGTCGCGTAGGTTTTGGTTATGGTAAAGCTCGTGAAGTTCCGGCAGCGATCCAAAAAGCGATGGAAAAAGCACGTCGCAATATGATTAATGTCGCTTTAAATGAGGGTACATTACAACACCCAGTTAAAGGTGTTCACACTGGTTCTCGCGTATTTATGCAACCAGCTAGCGAAGGTACAGGTATCATCGCAGGTGGTGCAATGCGTTCAGTGTTAGAAGTTGCTGGTGTACGTAACGTTCTTTCTAAAGCGTATGGTTCAACCAACCCAATCAACGTTGTTCGTGCAACTATTGATGCATTAGCAAATATGAAATCACCAGAAATGGTTGCTGCTAAACGTGGCAAAACCGTTGATGAAATTTTGGGGTAATTGATAATGGCTAAAACTATTAAAGTAACTCAAGTTCGTAGCTCAATTGCTCGTTTACCGAAGCACAAAGCTACCTTGCGTGGTCTTGGTCTTCGCCATATGCACCATACTGTTGAGTTAATCGATACTCCGGCAGTACGTGGTATGATTAACCAAGTTTCATACATGGTTAAAGTGGAGGAGTAAGAGAATGCGTTTAAATACTCTATCTCCGGCTGAAGGTGCTAAGCACAGTGCAAAACGCCTTGGTCGTGGTATTGGTTCAGGTTTAGGAAAAACTGGTGGTCGTGGTCATAAAGGTCAAAAATCTCGTACTGGCGGCGGTGTTCGTCGTGGTTTCGAGGGTGGTCAAATGCCATTATACCGTCGTTTACCAAAATTTGGTTTCACTTCAATGAAATCAGCTGTAACTGCTGAAGTTCGTTTAAACGAATTAACAAAAGTTGAAGGAAATGTTGTCACTTTAGAAGCATTAAAAGCTGCAAACATTTTAACTAAAGATATTCAATTCGCTAAAGTTATCTTAGCTGGTGAAGTGAAATCTGCAGTTACTGTACGTGGTTTACGTGTAACTAAAGGTGCAAAAGCAGCAATCGAAGCTGCTGGCGGTTCAGTTGAGGAATAATTAGCAAATGGCTAAACAACCAGGTTATCAAAGCAGAAGTACTAATAGTGGTACTGGTGAACTAAAAAGCAGATTGCTTTTTGTATTAGGTGCACTTATCGTTTATCGTATTGGTTCTTTTATTCCGCTTCCTGGTATTGATGCCGCCGTGCTAGCTCAATTAGTTGAACAACAAAAAGGCACCATCATTGATATGTTAAACATGTTCTCTGGTGGTGCATTGAGCCGAGCATCAATTTTAGCATTAGGTATTATGCCGTATATCTCGGCATCTATCGTGATGCAATTGCTTGCTACGGTTTCACCTGCCTTAGCAGAATTGAAAAAAGAAGGTGCAGCAGGACAAAGAAAAATCACCAAGTATACTCGTTATGCAACGGTGGTTTTTGCTACTATCCAAGCAATCGCTATTTCTACCGGTTTACCGAATATGTTGCCACAGCTAGTGCCAAATATCGGTTTTACTTTTTACTTCACGGCAGTAGTGAGTCTTGTAACCGGAACCATGTTCTTAATGTGGTTAGGTGAGCAAATTACTGAAAGAGGTATTGGTAACGGTATCTCAATTCTTGTTTTTGGTGGTATTGTTGCAGGATTGCCACATGCAATCATCGAAACAGTTGAGCAAGCTCGTCAAGGACAAATGCATCCTTTAGTTCTTTTACTAATCGCTGCTATTGTTTTTGCAGTAACTTACTTTGTTGTCTTCGTAGAACGTGGACAACGTAGAATTCGTGTTGAATATGCTAAGCGTCAACAAGGACGTCAAATTTTAGGTGGTCATTCAACTCACTTACCATTAAAAGTTAATATGGCAAACGTAATGCCAGCAATTTTTGCTTCAAGCATTATTTTATTCCCTGCTACATTGACACAGTGGTTTGGTCAGAATGATAAGTTTGAGTGGTTAAATGACTTATCAATGTTGTTGAATCCAGGACAACCTCTATATCTCCTTGTTTATGCGGTAGCGATTATTTTCTTCAGTTTCTTCTACACTGCAATGCAATATAATCCACGTGATACAGCAGATAATCTAAAAAAATCTGGTGCATTTATCCCAGGAATTAGACCAGGTGAACAAACATCTCGTTACATTGATAAAGTAATGACTCGCTTAACATTAATCGGCGGTCTTTATGTAACGTTCGTATGTTTAGTCCCTTATATTATGACATCAGCATGGGATGTTAAATTCTACTTCGGTGGTACTTCCTTATTAATCGTTGTTGTTGTAATTATGGATTTTATCGTGCAAGTTCAGAGTCACTTAATGTCGTCTCAATATGAATCTGCGTTAAAAAAAGCAAACCTTAAAGGTTTTGGACAGTAATTGTTCATTTAAGTAAAAAGGATAAGCAATGAAAGTTCGTGCTTCCGTTAAGAAGATGTGTCGTAACTGTAAAATTGTTAAACGTGAAGGTGTTGTTCGCGTATTATGTAGCGACCCTAAACATAAACAACGTCAAGGTTAATTAACATTTCTTCTTGCAAAGAACCGGTTGAGTAGTTATACTACTCAACTCATTTATGTCCTTGGTATTCTGTTTGAGTATCCTGAAAACGGGCTTTTCAAGATCAGAATACCAAATTAGTTAAAATAATAGGAGTGCATAGTGGCCCGTATTGCAGGCATTAACATTCCTGATCACAAACACGCTGTAATCGCTTTAACTGCAATTTACGGTATCGGTAAAACTCGTTCTAAAAGCATTTGTGCTGCAGCGGGTATTGCTGAAGATGTTAAGATCAGCGAATTGTCTGAAGAGCAGATTGACAAACTGCGTGACGAAGTTGGTAAATTTACCGTTGAAGGTGACTTACGTCGTGAAGTAACACTAAACATCAAACGTCTTTTAGACTTAGGTTGTTACCGTGGTTTACGTCATCGTCGTAGTTTACCGGTACGTGGTCAACGTACTAAAACTAATGCGCGTACCCGTAAGGGTCCACGTAAGCCGATCAAAAAATAGTCGGGGTAAATAAAGAATGGCTAAAACACCAGTTCGTGCACGTAAACGTGTAAAAAAACAAGTTGTAGATGGCGTAGCACATATTCACGCATCTTTCAATAACACAATCGTTACCATTACTGACCGTCAAGGTAATGCTTTAGCTTGGGCTACAGCAGGTGGTTCAGGTTTCCGTGGTTCTCGTAAATCTACCCCGTTCGCTGCACAAGTTGCTGCAGAACGTTGTGCTGAAATCGTTAAAGAATTCGGCTTAAAGAACTTGGAAGTTATGGTTAAAGGTCCGGGTCCGGGTCGTGAATCAACAATCCGTGCATTAAATGCAGCGGGTTTCCGTATCACGAACATCACTGATGTGACTCCGATTCCTCATAACGGTTGTCGTCCACCGAAAAAACGTCGTGTTTAATGGCGTAATAGGATAGTTGGAGAAAGAAAATGGCAAGATATTTGGGCCCTAAACTCAAGCTCAGCCGTCGTGAAGGCACTGATTTATTCCTTAAATCAGGTGTGCGTGCGATTGATTCAAAATGTAAAATTGATACAGCACCAGGTCAACACGGTGCTCGTAAACCGCGTTTGTCTGACTATGGTAGTCAATTACGTGAAAAACAAAAAGTTCGTCGTATCTATGGTATTTTAGAACGTCAATTCCGTAACTACTATAAAGAAGCAAACCGTTTAAAAGGTAATACTGGTGAAAACTTACTAGTATTATTAGAAGGTAGATTGGATAACGTTGTTTATCGCATGGGATTTGCTGCAACTCGCGCAGAAGCTCGTCAATTAGTGAGCCACAAAGCGATTGTCGTAAATGGTCGTGTTGTAAATATCCCATCTTTCCAAGTTTCTGTAAATGATGTAGTTGCTGTTCGTGAGAAATCTAAAAAACAAGCACGTATTAAAGCATCATTAGAATTAGCAGAACAAAGAGAAAAACCAACTTGGTTAGAAGTTGATTCTGCAAAAATGGAAGGTGTGTTCAAACGTGTTCCTGAACGTTCTGATTTATCAGCAGACATTAACGAACATCTGATCGTTGAGCTTTACTCTAAATAATAGTTAAGCTTAAAAGCAAAGAGAGGATAAAATGCAGGGTTCTGTTACAGAATTTTTAAAGCCACGCTTAGTAGATATCGAGCAAATTAGCTCTACTCATGCTAAGGTGATCTTAGAACCGTTAGAGCGTGGCTTTGGTCATACTCTAGGGAATGCATTACGTCGTATCCTTCTGTCTTCAATGCCAGGTTGTGCTGTAACTGAAGTAGAAATTGATGGCGTACTGCACGAATATAGTAGTAAAGAAGGTGTTCAGGAAGATATTCTTGAAGTTCTTTTAAACCTTAAAGGTCTAGCGGTTAAAGTACAGAATAAAGATGATGTTATTCTGACATTAAATAAATCTGGAATTGGCCCTGTTGTTGCAGCTGATATCACCCATGATGGTGATGTTGAGATTGTTAATCCATCACATGTAATCTGTCACTTAACAGACGAAAATGCATCTATTAATATGCGTATTCGTGTTCAACGTGGTAGAGGTTATGTACCTGCATCTGCTCGTACTCATTCACAAAATGAAGATCGTCCAATCGGTCGTTTATTAGTGGATGCTTGTTATAGCCCAGTTGACCGTATTGCTTACAATGTTGAAGCAGCACGTGTTGAACAACGTACTGACTTAGATAAACTAGTTATCGAGTTAGAAACTAACGGGACTATTGATCCGGAAGAAGCAATTCGTCGTGCAGCAACAATTTTAGCAGAGCAACTCGATGCATTCGTTGATTTGCGTGATGTTCGTCAACCTGAAGTCAAGGAAGAAAAACCGGAATTCGATCCGATTTTGTTACGTCCTGTTGATGACTTAGAGTTGACAGTTCGTTCTGCTAACTGTTTGAAAGCAGAAACAATTCACTATATCGGTGACTTAGTACAACGTACAGAAGTTGAGTTATTAAAAACGCCTAATCTTGGTAAGAAATCTCTTACTGAAATTAAAGACGTTCTCGCTTCACGTGGCTTGTCACTTGGTATGCGCCTTGAGAATTGGCCACCAGCAAGTATTGCTGAAGACTAGTTTGGTCATAGGTTAAGATTTTTCTGAGAAGGATAAGATCATGCGCCATCGTAAGAGTGGTCGTCAACTAAACCGTAATAGCAGCCATCGCCAAGCGATGTTCCGTAACTTAGCAAGTGCTTTAGTTAGTCATGAAATCATCAAGACTACTTTACCAAAAGCTAAAGAATTACGTCGTGTAGTTGAACCGTTAATTACATTAGCAAAAGAAGATAGCGTTGCAAACCGTCGTTTAGCATTCGCTCGTACTCGTAACATCGAAACTGTTGCGAAATTATTCAATGAATTAGGTCCACGTTTTGCTCAACGTGCAGGTGGTTACACCCGTATCTTAAAATGTGGTTTCCGTGCAGGTGACAACGCTCCAATGGCATACATTGAGTTAGTTGATCGTCCAGAAGTTGCTGAAGCAGCAGCGGAATAATAATTTGTTATAAAATAAAAAGGCTCACATTAGTGAGCCTTTTTTATATCTTGCTTTCCTAAAATTCAGCTTCAGCTCTAAATGTCATTTTTTCACCTGTGATGGGGTGCGTAATCATAAGTTCTTCTGCATGTAAGCATAGGCGAGGTGACATCGCTTTAGCTTGTGGGTGAGAATAAAATTTGTCACCTAAAATAGGATGTCCTAGTGCGAGTGTATGTAAACGTAGTTGATGTGAACGTCCTGTGATTGGTGTCAGTTTAACTCGAGTGCAGTTAGTCGGTAATCTTTCTAGAACTTCATAAAACGTGACCGCTCTTTTACCAAATACAAAATCAATTCGTTGACGCGGGCGATTTTCCCAATCACAAATCATAGGAAGATTAATTTCCCCACTATCTTGTTCTAAGTGTCCCCACACTAATGCTTGATAATATTTTTTTGGCTCACGTTCACGGAATTGACGTTTCAACTCTTTATCTGCTGCTTTACTCAATGCAAACAGAATAATCCCACTAGTGGCCATATCTAAACGGTGTGCGGGTTCACAAAATCCAAATTTCTCTTTCACCCGGCTCATAGCACTGTCATAGTATTCAGGTTGATTGCCAGGAACTGAAAGTAAACCGCTTGGTTTATTTACCACGCAGATATGATTATCTTGGTAGATAATATCTAAATACGGTTCTAAAGGGGGATGGTATTCAATAAGTGCCATATTATTCCTTGTTTGTCACTATTACCCGAAGGCTATCTAATCGCCAGCTTGCTTTACTTAACTCTTCCAGAGAAAGCACACGTTGTTTTTCTAATACATTAATTTCCGCTTGGCGAATATTTTTATTTACTGCTTTCAAGGCTATAAGTCTATTGAGCTCAGTGCTCAATGTTTGATCTGCTAATCTACTAGCTTCTCGAATTTGAGCTTGTGCAATTTCAGTTATTTTGTGATTACCTATTTTTATTAATTGCTCAATATTTGGACGAGCCATTTTGATCATTTTATTCGCAATGTCTTTGCCTAGCGGCTTAAGTTTATTTTGCAATGTATCAAAATTAACTTGTCCGGCGAGATCATTTCCTTTGTTATCCATCAATAATCGAACTGGTGTAGGTGGAAGAAAACGATTCAGTTGCAAGCCTTTTGGTGATTGGCTTTCAATCATATAAATCAATTCAACCAGTAGCGTGCCAGCAGGCAGTTGTTTATTGACTAATAATGCCATTGCTGCTTTGCCAATGTCGCCGGAAGCGATTAAATCAATGCCTTGACGAATCATTGGGTGAGCCCAGGTAAGAAATTCTAATTCCTCACGAGCAAGGGCAAGTTGTCGGTCAAAGGTTACTGTAACACTTTCTTCTTTTAGCCCTGGAAAATCAGGAACAAGCATGGTGCCCGTTGGTGTGATAACAATGCTGTTTTCACCTAAATCATCTTGTTCTACGCCAATAATATCAAATAAATTCAGTGCAAAATTGACTAATTGTGGCGAATTATCTGTTTGAGCAATTTCTCCCGCAAGTCGTTGTGCCTTTTCACCACCATTAGAATTTAATTCTAACAAACGATCACGACCTTTTTCCAAGGCTAAACGCAATGCTTTTGCTTGTTTTTGCGTTTGGAGAATGAGTTTCTCAAAATCTGCTTTATTTTCTGACCGCACTTTCAATAAAGCTTCATATTGTTCAAACAATGCCATGCCAATAGGGCAAGTTTGTTCAAAGGCATTTAAACCTTCATGATACCAACGAGCTAAATCTTGCTGCGCAGAGTTTGCTAGGCAAGGTACATAAATTTGTACATCTCGCGTTTGTCCGATACGATCTAAACGCCCAATACATTGCTCAAGTAAGTCCGGATTCTCTGGTAAATCGAAGAGTACGAGATGACAAGCAAATTGGAAGTTTCGACCTTCAGAACCAATGCTAGAACTCAGTAAAACTTGTGCGCCATTATCAGCGTCTGCAAAATAAGCCGCCGCGCGATCTCGTTCAATGATTGACATTCTTTCATGGAAAACAGCACTGCGAATAGCTTCTTTTTCTCGTAAAATTTGCTCAAGTTGAATTGCTGTTTGTGCAGTTTTACAAATGACTAAGATTTTTTCATTTCGGTGTGATTTTAGAAAATCAATTAACCAATGAATTTTTTCGTCTACTTCAGCTGCATCAATCGTTATTTGATGGTAAACCCGATGCGGGAAACCTTTCACCCCTTGGCGTGTATTGCGAAATAAAATACGGCTTGTGCCATGTCTGTCGATGAGATTTTGAATGAGTTCTTGGCGTGCCGCTTGCTTTTCGTCGTCATTATTACAGTCTAAGGCTTTGAATAATGGTTCGACATCTTGCTCATTAAGTAAATCAGAAATATGATTTTTTTCGACCGCACTTAGCGGCTTCTCTGAGAGTAAAGATTGTACAGCATCCGCAACAGGTTGATAATTTTCCTGTTCCTTCAAAAATGCTTGGTAATCATAAAAACGTTCAGGATCAAGCAAGCGCAAGCGTGCAAAATGGCTTTCCAAACCTAGTTGTTCAGGCGTTGCAGTGAGTAATAAAACGGATGGAATAGCATTCGCTAATTGTTCCACCAATAAATAAGCGGTACTTGGTGCATTTTCAGACCAAGCCAAATGATGCACTTCATCGACAATTAAACAGTCAAATTCCGCTTCAATGGCTTGTTGTACGCGATGAGGGTGAGCTTTCAACCAATCTAGTGCACAAATAATTAAGCTTTCAGTACTAAATGGATTGATCGCTTGTTCGGCAAAATCTTCACAACGTTCTTCATCAAATAATGAAAAATGTAAATTAAAACGACGAAGCATTTCGACAAGCCATTGATGTTGCAATGTTTCCGGTACAATAATTAATACACGTTGTACTTTTTCAGCAAAAAGCTGGTTTTGCAAAATCATTCCTGCTTCAATGGTTTTACCTAACCCCACTTCGTCCGCTAAGAGCACGCGAGGATTAACACGATTTCCTACCTCTTGTGCAATATGAAGTTGGTGAGGAATTAAACCCGCACGATTGCCTCGTAACCCCCGCAAAGGCGATTGAAATTGAGCTTGTTGATGCAGAAGCGTTTGATAACGCAACGCAAAATGTTCATTGCGGTCAATTTGCGATGAAAAGAGGCGATCTTTGGCTTGGCTAAAGGAGATAATCGGAGAAAGTTCTTTTTCATTGACGATAATCTCTTCGCCTTGCGCATTTTTGACTAAATAAAATAAGAGACCATTCATTTCTTGAACATCAAGGACTTCACCTTGCCAGCCTGCCTGGTGATGAAGTTGTTCCCCTTTATTCAATACAATTCGGGTTAATGGTGCTTGCGCTACCGCATAAATTCGGGTTTCATTTGTAGCAGGAAAGTGAAGGGTAACCGAGCGAAAATCTAAGGCTGTAATCATCCCTAATCCGAGGTTATTTTCGGTTTCACTAATCCAACGTTGACCGATTGCAAATGACATCATCTTCCTCTTAATGAATCTCTTAAAATGGGGCGATATTGTAGTCTGATTATAAGGGAAAGCAAGGTATGGACATCTAAAAGCATGAAAAATAAAGTGTGATTTTTCTCACAATAATTAAATTAAATGTCACCTAGGCTTTACTTTAAAAAAGTGCGGTGTAAAAATGACGTACTTTCTCATAAAATAGGAGTGTTCCATGAATTGGACAGAACGACTTAAAGAAGAATTTTTATCCGGTTGGAAACCTTTTGAAGTGGCATGGGTAGTTATTTTCCTTGCTGCACAAATTATTGCTTATGTTCTTATGCCGGATAGCCCATTAGGCATGATTTCGGGTATTGCAGGTATTCTCTGTGTAGTATTGGTAAGTAAAGGAAAAATTAGTAACTATTTCTTTGGGCTTATTTTTGCTTATACCTACTTTTATGTCTCCTGGGGAAGCAATTTTCTTGGTGAAATGAATACCGCACTCTATGTATATATCCCATCACAATTTATCGGGTATTTCATGTGGAAACAAAACATGCAAAACGATAATGGTGGTGAAAGTGTGATAGCCAAAGCCTTAACACCGAAAGGTTGGGCAATTTTGCTTGTGAGTGTTGGAATTGGTACCCTCTGTTTTGTACAGGCTTTAAAAGCAGCGGGTGGGAGTTCTACAACACTAGATGGTTTAACCACAATTATCACTGTAGCGGCGCAATTATTGATGATTTTGCGTTATCGTGAGCAATGGTTATTATGGATTGTCTTAAATGTGCTTTCCATTTTGCTTTGGCAAGGGCAGCCAGCGATGTATTTAATGTATAGTGCTTACTTACTTAACTCATTGTATGGTTATTACAACTGGACGAAACTCGTCAAAGTGGAAAGCCACTAATCACATCAATAAAAAAGGGCATAGTAATATGCCCTTACATTTTCAAATAGAATTCCTTCGTTAACGCAATAAATGCTTCGGTGTACTGATTGTTTTCGTCATAAATCACCAAGCTATCTTTTACCTGTGGTAAATGCTCTCGGCTAAACGTGAGTAACATTCGTTGTGGATCTTTCCCTATTTTTGTAATGACATCTGTCTGCTTAATACAATAAAGTTCGGTTGAATTTATCAATGTTTTTCCCGCCTCATAAGGCAAGACAAAACTGATTTTTCCTTTTTCGGATAAACAACTCGCCGCCCAATTTAACCAATCTAAATGACGTTGTTGAACATAACGGGCAAGCGCTCGTTCGTCATTTTTACATTCCACACCTTGCGCAAAATAAGGCGGGTTAGCCACAATTAAATCAAATTGATGTGCTGTTTGTTGGCAATAAGTTTGCACGTCTTGGCGTGTTAAATGAAGGCGATTGTGCCATGGCGAAGCCTGGAAGTTTTCTTGTGCTTGTTGTGCTGCAAGGGGATCAAGTTCAACGGCTTCAATTTGGCAATGCTCATGACTTCGTTGGGCGAGCATTAGTGCAACCAAGCCTGTGCCAGTTCCCATATCAAGAATTCGCTGACAATCAGACACATCCGCCCAAGCACCCAGTAAAATGCCATCCGTACCGACTTTCATTGCACAATGTTGTTGATTAATATGGAATTGTTTAAAGGTAAAGCTGCTCATAAAATCTTGCGGAAAATGACCGCACTTTCAGGTATAATCAGCCCCAATTTTAACAAATTAACGCAAAATAATGAATTTATCCCCATTTGAAGAATTCGATCTTTCCCCCGAATTATTAAAAGCCTTAGAAAAGAAAGGCTACACTCGCCCAACAGCCATTCAATTAGAAGCGATTCCTGCTGCCATGGAAGAGCGTGATGTGCTCGGTTCTGCACCAACAGGTACAGGCAAAACTGCTGCATTCTTATTGCCAGCGATTCAGCATTTATTGGATTACCCACGTCGTAAACCAGGCGCACCTCGCATTTTAATTTTAACGCCAACTCGTGAGCTGGCGATGCAGGTTGCAGAGCAAGCGGAAGAGTTAGCACAGTTCACGCATTTGAAGATTGCAACCATTACCGGCGGTGTGGCGTATCAAAATCATGGGGAAGTGTTTAATTCAAATCAGGATATCGTGGTAGCAACACCGGGGCGTTTATTGCAATACATCAAAGAAGAAAACTTTGATTGTCGTGCGGTGGAAATGCTGATTTTTGATGAAGCAGATCGCATGTTGCAAATGGGATTTGGCCAAGATGCGGAGAAAATTGCCGCTGAAACGCGTTGGCGTAAACAAACGCTCCTTTTCTCTGCCACCTTAGAAGGGGAGTTATTAGTTGATTTTGCAGAACGTTTATTGAATGACCCAGTCAAAATCGATGCAGAGCCAAGCCGTCGTGAGCGTAAAAAAATCAACCAGTGGTATTATCACGCCGATAGCAATGAACATAAAATTAAGTTGCTTGCACGTTTTATCGAAACCGAGAAAGTGAGCCGTGGTATTGTGTTTGTTCGTCGCCGTGAAGATGTACGAGAACTTTCTGAAACTTTGCGTAAACGTGGCATTCGCTCTACTTATCTAGAAGGCGATATGGCACAAACTCAACGTAATAATGCCATTGATAAATTGAAATCCGGTATTGTCACCGTGTTAGTGGCTACTGATGTGGCTGCTCGCGGGATTGATATTGATGATGTCACACATGTCATGAACTTCGATTTACCTTATAGTGCAGATACATATTTACATCGTATTGGTCGTACCGCTCGTGCAGGAAAAAAAGGCACGGCTGTTTCTTTTGTTGAAGCACATGATTACAAATTGCTCGGTAAAATTAAACGTTATACGGAAGAGCTGTTGAAAGCGCGTATTTTAGAAGGATTAGAGCCTCGCACTAAACCACCGAAAGATGGTGAAGTAAAATCCATGTCTAAAAAGCAAAAAGCACGTATTAAAGAAAAGCGTGAAGAAAAGAAAAAAGCAGACGTGAAGAAGAAAGCGAAACTACGTCATAAAGATACGAAAAATATTGGCAAACGCCGTAAACCTAGCGCAGAAAAAACAGCCGAGAAATAATAAAAAACAACCGCACTTAATTAAGTACGGTTATTTTTTTGACTATTTATTGACTTGGCTACCGATTACGCCACCTAATGCGGCACCACCTAATGTGGTTGCGGCATTACCACCAAGCATATAGCCTGCTGCACCACCGATAGCGGCGCCAGCTGTTGTATTTTTTTGAGTACGACTCATATTTCCACATGCTGCAAGAGAAATAACAGTCATCGCGATAACAAGTGATTTTCCAATTAATTTCATAGGATCTCTCCGTGTTTAATATATAAAACTATCCATCGTGATAGTAATCCGTAAGACAAACGGAGATGAATGAAAGTTCAAAAATATGTGTTTTTTGATGTTTTTCTGAACAATTAAATATATTGAATGTTAATCTTTAGCTTGATCTAATACTTTCGCAACCACTTTCAAATATTCAATCGCCAAACTATGATGCCCTGTACTGGCATTAAACACTAAATCTTCACTTAATACGCCACAAGGCATATCCTCTGGGATTTTACCGTCCTCATAAGCTTGATAGTCCTCTCTCCAGTCACCATCAAAATAATAGTGTTCTAAGGTTTTCATTTTTGGTAAGAAGGCTTGCCATTTTTCAAGAAATTGTTCTGCTTCGGCTAAGAAACTCTCTGCTTCATTGAGAAGGTTTTCCATTTCTGAAATTTTATCCAAGCGTGATTGAGGTAACATAGGTTTCTCCAAAATAAGGTAAAAATAAACCGCACTTTATGCGAACAAAGTGCGGTGAGTTTATCACGAGTTTTTTACTTATACATCATAAGTGGTGGATGCAGTATTACCACCGCGACCCGTCCAGTTGGTGTGGAAGAATTCACCGCGTGGTTTGTCGGTACGCTCATAAGTATGTGCACCGAAGTAGTCACGTTGTGCTTGCAATAAGTTTGCCGGTAAACGTGCTGAAGTATAGCCATCTAAGAAGGTAATAGCTGATGCCATACAAGGCATTGGGATACCCACTTCGATCGATTTTGCCACCACTTTACGCCAGTCGCTTAATGCGTTTTCTAAAATGCCTTTGAAGTAGCTATCTGAACCTAAGAAGATTAAATCTGGGTTCGCTTCGTATGCATCACGAATGTTACCTAAGAAACGGCTACGGATAATACAACCTTCACGCCATAATAACGCTGTTGCGCCGTAGTTGATGTTCCAGCCAAATTGTTCAGAGGCTTCGCGAATCAGCATAAAGCCTTGTGCGTAAGAAATGATTTTTGACGCCAATAATGCTTTACGTACTGCTTCAATCCAAACTTTTTTATCGCCTTCAACCGGTTGAATTGTTTTGCCAAATAATTGATTAGCGGCAACACGTTGATCTTTAAATGAAGAGACACAACGAGCAAAGACGGATTCAGTGATTAAGGTTAATGGAATACCGAAATCTAATGCATTGATACCTGTCCATTTACCAGTCCCTTTTTGGCCAGCTGTATCTAAGATTTTTTCAACTAATGGTTCACCATCAGCATCTTTATAACCAAGAATATCGGTGGTGATATCAATTAAATAGCTATCAAGTTCAGTTTTTTTCCATTCTGCGAAGATAGCTTGCATTTCGTCATAGCTTAAGCCTAAACCTTCTTTTAAGAATTGGTAAGCTTCACAGATTAATTGCATATCGCCATATTCGATACCATTGTGAACCATTTTCACAAAGTGGCCAGCACCTTCACCGCCCACCCAGTCACAGCAAGGTTCGCCTTGTTCTGTTTTAGCTGAGATTGCTTGGAAGATTGGTTTAACATATGGCCATGCTTCTTGGTTACCACCTGGCATGATAGATGGCCCATGGCGCGCGCCTTCTTCACCGCCCGAAACCCCCGAACCGATAAAGCGAATGCCTTTTTCACGCAACGCCGCCACACGACGGTTGGTATCTGGATAGTTTGAGTTACCACCATCAATGATGATGTCGCCTTCTTCTAAGTGCGGTAATAATGCCTCAATGAATTGATCTACCACATCACCCGCGCGCACCATTAACATCACTTTACGTGGTTTTTCTAATTTAGAAGCTAAATCTTCTAACGAGTATGCACCGATAATATTCGTGCCTTTTGCCGCACCTTGTAAAAATTCATCCACTTTTGACGTGGTACGGTTATATGCCACAACTTTAAAGCCATGATCATTCATATTTAAAATAAGGTTTTGCCCCATTACGGCTAAGCCGATAACACCGATGTCGCCTTTTACTGACATTGTTTTCTCCTGTATTGAATTCCGAATAAATTTCAACCAATCATCTTTTGATATATTTCGATTATTATTTTGATTATTTTTATAAAATTGCTTCCATTTAGATATCACTAGGTTATTGAAGTCCTCAAAAAAAGTTTGATTTAGTACTCCTTTTTTGCGATCAAAATAATGATCAGGTATTTTCATTATGTCAAAAAAATCATCATCTGTAGATTGTGTTGATAACTCTTTTATAGATAAAGTTTGAATAAAGTAATTATCGCCTAATATACTCTTTAATTTATAAAAGGAGTCTTGTTGAGAAGACTCTATATTATAAAATATATCAAATTCCGAATTGGGTAATTCTCTTAATGATAGTTCAGAACTATTTTTTGAGGATAGTTCTGAACTATTTTTTGAGGAATTTTCAATGGAACGTTTTTTTTTAAAAAAATCAAAAATACTCATATTTTTCTCCTATTTAATATGATATAAATTTTAGATAAGCCATCTGATCTTTGAAAAAGTTTTATTGATTCTACACAGGAAATTTTCCTCCTTGTGATAACTTCCCCACGATGGCGCACGTTCCCAACGTGTGCCTTTATCTACAAGCGCGCTATCAGTAATCTATCTTCTTACTACACAAAAGTGCGGTTACTTTTCCAAACGTTTTTTAACTCTTCGTCCACGCACTCATATGTTGAGTAAATCCAATATGTGGATAATAATCCACTGCTTGTGGAGCGGATAAAAGCACAATTTTGGCTTGTGGATGTAACGCCTGTTTGGTGTGTCCAATTAACTGCAAGCCGATACCTTGTTTCTGATATTCTATAACAAAATTTCTTTTAAATTTCTCTAATTAAAGAGCTGCCTTGCTCTAACGTGTCTAGCCACTGCCATTTTTCATGACCGACGAGTTTACTTTTTTCTAAAGAAAATGTTGTACAGCAACGCCCCAAACGATTTTCTAGAGATTGATTTAAATGTTGATACGTAAATTCAATTTGAGTATCGTCAATCCATTTTCCAATTAAAAAGCCTTTTAAAATTTCACCGCCACCATATTCTGCCCAAATCATTTTACCTTGTTGATGGTAATGAAATTCTGTTTGACTACTGACCTCACCATTTGCGGTGTTTTCAACAGCAACAAATTTTTTATTATCTAAATTCAACATTAAAGTCACTCCGCATCTAATGTATCTATATCTTATTTTTGCATAATGTAATGCATTTCTACATTTTTCGCTTTTGCGGCTTTTTCTAGATCTGCTTTATCACTTTGACTATCTCCAACAAGGTATAAAGATACATCCTTACCGACCTTTTCTGCATTATTTAGTCCATACATAGCAACTGCTTTATTCACAGATTGACTGTTCCCTGCAATTCCAATGTGTAAATTATCTGTAGCTAAAAGAGATACGAGTCGTTTTCCTGAAGTACCACCTGCGGTTCTAATCGTTGCTACAAGCATTCCATTTGAAACTGGGTTTCCTGCTTCTGGAACTTGAAGCATTACTGAGCGATTATCTTTTGGCATTTGTGCTGCTAACTGATCTAAAGATGGACCAGATGAACAAGCAAATAACAAAGTTGAAGTAAGTAGTACAAACAGTTTTTTCATTTTTGTCACCATATCATTCTAATAAATTAACTCTTCGTCCACGCACTCATGTGTTGAGTAAATCCAATATGCGGATAATAATCCACGGCTTGCGGAGCCGATAAAAGCACAATTTTAGCTTGTGGATGTAACGCCTGTTTGGTGTGTTCAATTAACTGCAAGCCGATACCTTGTTTTTGATATTGTTCATCAACCGCTAAATCAGATAAATAACAGCAGTAGGCAAAATCTGTCACGGAACGTGCCACACCCACTAATCGTTCATCATCCCAAGCGGTGATTAATAAATCCGCATGGTGCAACATTGCTGCGACACGCTTTTCATCCTCTAACGGACGGCGGGCGCCTAATGTTGTTTTATTTAACAATCCAATAAATTGTTTAACTGAAATCGGTTCATTAATTTTATAGTCAATCATTTGTTACTCCAGGTTTTAAAGGTTAAATAGATAAATTATTTAACCGTTCTATGACTCACAAAAGTCGGTAATCCACCCCATGCACTACCTATAAAGCCTTTACCAGAACCAGAAGTATATTCCGCTGTAGTGATGAAAGTTTTGCCATTCCATGCTGCTTCGTAGCCATACCAGCTCTCAGCAAGGCCACTAGATTTATATGATCCTTCTACAATTAAAGCATTAAGCTTCTCATCATAATATGCAAAGGTGTATTGATCTTCCAATACTTGTTCTACTTTGCTCAATTTATTGTCCATGACCGCATAATAGCCGGTGTAAGCTGCACTACCACTGATACACACTGCCTCAGCTAAAACTTTTCCATGCGTAAGTGAATAAAGTGTAATTGTCTTCTGTTCAGAATCATCCTGAAGATCCGCACAGTAATCAATTGCACTACTATCAGCACTTTTACGCAATAATGCTAATACAGCATCAAATTGTTTTTCGCCTCGTTTTAATTCTGTTTTGCTAGGATTTTTAATATAGGCAACTTGAATTTTGGGTGCAGCTTGTGGTGCTAATACCGCATGTTTCTCTTGTCCCTTACGAATTAACGCTGAAGGCGTATTTAAACGTTGTTGAAACTCATCCATTTTGAGCATCGCGGCAGCTGCACCTTTATCAGAGACTTTCTCCTTAAACTCCCCAAAAATCACTTCAATACTTGCATTCCCTTTTAGTGCAGTGAGTAATTCTGTTGTTTGTTTTTCACTTAATTTTGCATTCCCATCTTCTGAAATATTTGGAACAGTACCGAGTGATTGACCATTTAAGATAATTTCAGCCGTTTTATTACCCACATCTTCACGTAATAATGCCAACTGTGCGGTCACAGGTGCTTTCTCACCCGCACTTCGAGTAAATAAAATCGAAACAGGATGCTCAGAATAATATTCCGGATAACCTGCCATATTACAAGTGCCGGTATTATCACAAATTAAACTCCAGTCTTGATAAGTCTTTTCAAACCCTTTTAACGATGGCGTAGCCATTGCAGTGAGTGGCAATAATGAGAGAAGAATAACCTTTTTCATGTTATCAATTCCTAAAAGAAGATTTGCAAAAAAATCATAAAAATCTGCCCGCTTACAAGTGGGCAGTGGTTTTTATTTTACTTTAAGCTCGCTTACAAAAGTTGGTAATGGACCCCAAGCTCCACCTGGAAACCCTTTGCAAGAACCTGAGGGATATTCTTTAGTGAGAATAAAAGTTTTACCGTTCCATACGGCTTCCTGCCCATGCCAACAATCTCCAAGACCACGCGCTTTAAATGATCCTTCTATCTTTAAAATGTGAGTGTTTTTATCATAATCAGCATAGTTGTATCGATTTTCGAGTACTTGTTCAACTTTGCTTAATTTTCCATCTAACACGGCATAGTAATTAGTGTAATTATAGGCACTACTGCTACAAATCGCTTGAGCTAGCACTTTACCTTTCGTTAGCGGGTAAAGTGTGATTTGTTTATTCCATACATCATCTTTATGAAGTTCATAACAGTAATTTTCTGCATCTTCATTCGTCCCATTACTTTTACGTAATAATGCTAATACCGCATCAAATTGTTTTTCACCGCGTTTTAGTTCCGTGGTTTGGCGGTTATTCACACTTACTGCCTCAATTTTTGGTGCAGCCTGTGGCGCTAATACCGCATGTTTTTCTTGACCTTGACGAATGAGTGCGGAAGGCGTATTTAAACGTTGTTGAAACTCATCCATTTTGAGCATCGCGGCAGCTGCACCTTTATCAGATACTTTTTCCTTAAACTCACCAAAAATCACTTCAATACTTGCGTTTCCTTTTAGTGCCGTGAGTAATTCTGTTGTTTGTTCTTTACTTAATTTTGCGTTCCCCTCTTCTGAGAAATTTTGGATCGTACCGAGTGATTGACCATTTAAGATAATTTCAGCCGTTTTATTACCCAGTTCATCGGGTAATAATGCTAATTGCGCCGTCACAGGTGCTTTCTCACCCGCACTTCGAGTAAATAAAATCGAAACAGGATGCTCAGAGCCATCTCTTTCTTCTTGATAACCCGCCATATTACAGGTGCCGGTATTATCACAAATTAAATCCCAGTCGTGATAAGTCTTTTCAAACCCTTTTAACGATGGCGCAGCCATTGCGGTAAGTGGTAGTAATGCGAGAAGAAGATATTTTTTCATTTTATGAATCTCTAAAAGAAGTTTTGCAAAAAATTCGTCAAATCTAACCGCTTTTAAGCACGTGTTGTTTATTTTACGATGATATCACTGACGAAAGTAGGTAACTGCCATGCGCCACCGGTAAACCCTTTATAACAACCGCCTGTCATCCAGTCCGAAGTGCGGATAAAAATTTTGCCATTCCATACCGCGTCTTGCCCATTCCAACAATCACCGAATGCATGACCTTTGTAAGAACCTCTTACAAACGCATAACCTTGTTTTTCATCATAGCCTGCTTCGTTGTACTGCTCCGCTAAGACTTGTTCTACGTTGCTCAGTTTGTCATCGAGTACAGCATAGTAGTTGGTGCTTTGATAAGCGCCTTTAAAACAAAGCGCTTCAGCTAATACCTTATTCTGAGTTAACGGATAAATCATTATATTTTGGCTTTCTAGGTCTCCATCATAGCAGCCATCGTGAGCTTTACGTAACAGTGCTAGCACATGATTAAATTGTTTTTCACCGTATTTTAATTCTATTGTTTTGCGGTTGTTCACGCTAACAGCATCAATTTTGGGTTTAACTTTTGGCGCTAATACCGCATGTTTTTCTTGACCTTGGCGAATGAGTGCGGAAGGGGTATTTAATCGTTGTTGGAATTCATCCATTTTGAGCATGGCTGCCGATGCGCCTTTGTCTGACACTTTAAGCGTGGTTTTCCCATAGGTTAGACGAATTTCGCTCTCTTTTTTCAATCCGCTAAGTAATGCCTTGGTTTGCTCTTCAGTCAGCTTATCTGGCTCGTCGTCAGAAATATGCTTGACTTTGCCTAATGATTTACCGTTTAACCAAATTTCAATGTCTTGACCGACTTGAACATCACGGTCGGCTTCACCGAATGGTAAAATAGTGAACTTTCCTTCCACTGCAGCATTTTCACCTGCCGCGCGAGTAAATAAAATAGAAACTGGATCGTCTCCTTCCTCTTGATAACCTGCCATACGACAAGTGCCCGTGTTATCACATACTAAATCCCAATCTTGGTAGTTTCCAATACCTTTGATTGATGTTGAAGTGGCCATTGCTGCTACTGGCAATAAAGTTAATAACAATACTTTTTTCATCTCGAAGTTCCTTTTGGGATGGGCGTATTACAATAATGCTGCCGCCGTTTTATCCAAATACCATTCCGTCACCCCATTTTTTGCTTTAATTTTGGCAGCAGGGTAAGGCAGATTTTCTGCAGGAGTCGTTTGGATTTCTTTTAAAATATCCGCTTTGCTTTCACCGGTGACTAAATAGGTAATGCGTTTGGCTTGTTCAATGAGTTTGGCTGTTTTAGAAATGCGGATTTGACCGCTTTCAGGGTGTTTTGCAATGACAGCAAGGTTTTCATCATCAAAATTGGTTTGATGTGGGAAAAGAGAAGCGGTATGACCATCAGTTCCCATACCTAAAATGATCCAATCAAAAACACCGTTTGGAATGACCGCACTTAATTCTTCTTCGAAGCGTTTTAGTTCAAAGTGCGGTTCATTTTCGCCACGAATTCTGTGGATGTTTTCCGTTGGAATTTGAATGTGATCGAATAAGCGTTTTTGCACTTCGCCATAGTTGCTTTCTGAATCGCTTGGTGGAACCATGCGATCATCACCCCACCAAAAATGCAGATTTTTCCAGTTAATTTGTTCCGCATAAGGCGCTTTGGCTAAGGTTTTAAATAACAACTTAGGTGTTGAGCCGCCAGAAAGAGAAATATGCACAGGATGATTTAATTGGCTATAAATCACAAATTCTTGGGCGATCTTTTCAACCGCGTGTTGAGCCGTTGGGAAGGTGATGGTGTTCATGTTTGCTTCTCTTTATATTGGATATAAGCCTTCTTCCGCTTGTAGGGAAGAAGGCTTGAGATTAATGATTAAACTTTTTTCTTCATTTTGCCGCTTGGTTTACGCCATACGCGACCACTTTTCGCAATGAGTTTTTCGGCTGCAACGGGTCCCCAAGTGCCGGCTTCATATTCGTAAACTCGACCGCCTGCTTCTTTGTAATTCAAAATTGGTTGCACAAATTTCCATGCGGCGTGCACCGCATCAGTACGTGCAAAGAGTGTGGCATCACCTTTCATCGCATCAAGCAATAAGCGCTCATAAGCCGTCAGGACTTGGTCATCGGCTAAATCAGCATAACGGAAATCCATTGAGACTTCTTTGGCTTCAAAGCCTGCCCCTGGTTTTTTCAGGCCGAAACGCATTGAAATCGCTTCATCAGGTTGAATGCGAATGATCAATTTATTTTCTGGTGCATTTTGACTGAATACAGGGTGTGGAGTAGTTTTGAAATGAATCACAATTTCCGTCACACGTGCCGGTAAGCGTTTACCGGTACGAACATAGAAAGGCACACCAGCCCAACGCCAGTTTTCGATTTCACAGCGTAAGGCCATAAAGGTTTCAGTGCGAGAGTTAGCTGGCACACCTTTTTCTTGTAAATAGCCTTTGACTTCTTTTCCATCAATTTCTGCTGCAGTGTATTGACCAAGCACTAAGTTGTGTTCAACGTCATCTTGCGTTAATGGACGTAGAGAATGCATGACTTTGGCCACTTCATCACGCATTGAGTTCGCATTGATGATTGCGGGCGGTTCCATAGCAACCATGGCTAAAACTTGTAATAAGTGGTTTTGGAACATGTCACGCATTGCACCGGAACCATCATAATAGCCACCACGTTCTTCTACACCAATGGCTTCGGCTCCCGTAATTTCGACATAATCAATGTAATTACGGTTCCAAAGTGGTTCGAATAAACCATTTGAGAAACGTAAAACAAGTAAGTTTTGTACGGTTTCTTTACCAAGATAATGGTCGATACGATAGATTTGATGTTCTTCAAAGAAACGATGAATTTGGACGTCGAGTTCTTGTGCTGTTTTTTCATCGTAACCAAAAGGTTTTTCCACAATAATCCGTTTCCAACCCTCTTCTTCTGTGTTTAAACCATGAGCTGCAAGACATTCTGGAATCACACCATATAAACTTGGCGGGGTGGACATGTAATAAAGCGTGTTGCCATTCGTTTGATATTTAGTATGTAATTCTTCTAAACGAGGGACTAATTTTCCATAATCGGCAGCATCAGATGTGTTTACCGCTTGGTAATAGAGATGGTTACAGAATTCTTCGAGCGTTTCAGGCGTAGTTTCTTCTGTTTGAAGAAGTGCTTCGCGCATTTTCTCACGGAAAGTGTCATCGTTTAATTCTGAACGAGCGACACCTAATACAGAAAATTGGTTTAAACGCCCAAATTTGAAAAGATTATAAAGTGCTGGAATGAGTTTACGGTGAGTCAAATCACCAGAAGCACCAAAAATTACGATACAGTTATTATTAGTTTGCATATTATTCCTTATTGTTCCGAGTAGCGTTTTTAAATAATGCAATATATTACTGCACTTTACCAATCGAACCAATCAATTAAATTGAAAGACAGATGCCCAATTTTGTGTATTATCTGACACCATCACAAAGTTTGGATTAATTAAACTTTCACGCTGGTTATAGGTGAGTGGCTGAAAGTGTGGATCGAAAATTCCCCCATTGATTTCAGCTAATAAGATTTCAGCGCCTGCCGTATCCCATTCGCCAGTTTTACCGAGTCGAACATAGCAATCAACAGCTCCCTCAGCAACCAAACCGCTTTTCAAACTGCTGGAACCCACCACCGTAAATTCGCATACCAAATTCTTCGCCAAAATTGACCGCACTTTTTCTTGTGAAGTGGTGGCGCCTACGGCGATTTTTAACGGCTTCGTGAGATCGATTTTTTGTGGTTGTAAGGCTTTTATCTCTTTGTCACTCTGTTTGAATGCCCCGAAACCTTTCATGGCGTAATAGGTGATATTTAAAATAGGGAAGTGGATGACACCTAGCACAGGTTGATGATTTTGTACGAGTGTAATCAAAACGGAAAATTGATCTGTGCGATCAATAAATTGCTGTGTGCCATCAAGGGGATCGATCAACCAATAGGTTTGCCAAGTTTGGCGTTGTTCAAAGGGAATATTGCAGTTTTCCTCTGAAAGAACAGGGATATCGGGGAAAAGTGCGGTCAGTTTTTCAATTAAAAACTGGCTGACAAATAGATCCGCCTCTGTAACAGGTGTGTTATCCGATTTGGTTTGTATTGCCACATCCTGTTGGTAAAAACGAGCCAAATGTTTTCCCGCTTCATTAGCGAGTGCACGGACTTGATCGAGAAGAGATTGAGATAATTGCATGTTTATTTCCTACTTTGATTTCGGTAATAACAAGGAGAGGAAAATTGTCGTATAGATTGCCATGATGGAAGATCCGCCTAAGATGAAGGATATACGGTCAGTGAGGTATTTTGTATTTGGTGCGATCACGACATTACCGATACTCCAATAACAAAAAATAATGATAAATGAAAAAAGGAGAATCTTCTTCCAGTGATGGCGTAGATAGCCTCTGCATTTGGCAACGTAAGCATTGATTATCGCCGGAACAGTGAGAGGCCAAAATGTCAGAAAGAAACCAAATAACGCAGAGTCGAAATAACCTTCTCTGTAGTCGTCTAGGTCGAAAAGGACATAAGCGATAACACTGCCTATCAGTTGGGTAAGCAATGGGAAGACAATAATCGCTTTCAAATAAGGGGATTGAGTTGACACCTTAAGCTCCTAGAAAAATAGGCTATCCGAAGACAGCCTATTTTCATCCATTATTTTGATTTCTTCGCACGTAATACACGAGAAACGAAAATAAAGACACCGAAGATAAACACGGCAAGACCGAGTAATTCGCCCATATTATCCCAGTTTTCTAACGCTAAGGCTAATGGTGCTTCAGAGCCGCCAGATGTTACAGATGCCGCGATAATGAAGGCTAAGATAACGCCCATTAAGCTTTCACCAACAATTAAACCAGCCGCGAAAAGTGTACCGAAGCGTTCTGCTTTTTTCTCCACTTCAGTATCGTTAGTGCGTTTTGCGTAGCGCTTAATATTGCGTGTGAGAAGCCATACCATCACCGCACCGACTACCACCGGCATATTGATTGATGGTGGAAGGTAAATACCAATACCAACCGCTAATACTGGTAACGCAAAACGACTGTTGCTGGTTTTACGCATAAGCGCATCTACGATGATTAAGACCACACCCAAACCTACACCACTTAAAATGTAAGTCCATTCTAATTGGTTTGTGAAAATACCTTTTGAAATGGTGGTCATAATAGTCGCTTGTGGTGCAGAAAGCGCTTGTGTTGGATCCATATCTGGACGTGGTAATGCACCCGTGAAACCATAAGCGTGGTATAAAATTTCTAATACCGGCGCAATTACTAATGCACCAACGAAACAACCAATGATTAACGCAACCTGTTGTCTCCAAGGTGTTGCTTCAACTAAAAGACCGGTTTTTAAGTCTTGTAAGTTATCGTTTGAAATAGTTGCTGTGGTTAATACGATAGATGCGGTGAACAAGGTCAATGCGGTTAAGAATTTTTGACCGTCTGCCGTTTCAAATAAGCCACTGCTTTTACCAATGGTTACTAAAACAAGTGAAATCACGATAACGGAAATAATCCCGATGCCTGAAATTGGGCTGGAAGATGAACCAACTAATCCCGCCATATAACCCGATGCCGCTGCAACGAAGAAGCCGATTAACACCGCAAGCAGAGTACAAACTACCACTAATAACACGGCAAGCTCAGCAGAAATTGGTGCCGCTGCAACGAAGTGATATAAGGAAATCACGATTAACACGACAGTCGCCAATAAAATATAAATAATGGTTTTTGGCGATAAGTCGATATCAATACGATTTTCTGATTCAGCTTGTGAGCCTTTTAACATACGGAAAGAATGAACCATCCCTTCAATCATTGGCTTGAGAAGGATTAATAATGTCCAAATTGCTGCAATACCGATAGTACCCACACCGATAAAGCGAACTTTGGTTTTCCATTCAGTCATGGCGTAGCTCACGATGGATGCATCGGTTGGCATATCACCCGTTGCGGTGAAATAAGGTACAGCCACACCCCAAGCGAGGAATGTACCGAATAACATTGCAAGACCGCCTACGATACCGATTAAGTAACCCGCACCGACTAATGCAAGAGAGAATCCCATCGGTAATTGGAAAACGGCTTTGCCGTTAGAGAACCATGCACTTGCGCTATCAGACATGACACGTAATGCATTGGTTAGGAACGCAACGGTTCCTGCAAAAATACCGCCATAAGCGATATCTTTTACACCACTGTCGCTTTCGTCATTATTGCCTGCTTTTAAGATTTCAGCTGCCGCCACACCTTCAGGGTAAGGTAAGTCGCTGTTTACCACCATCGCACGACGCAATGGAATAGTGAATAGTACGCCCAACGTACCGCCAGAGGCACAGATAAGCACGGTTTGCCAGAATGGGAATTCTTGCCAGTAACCCATCATTAATAGACCTGGAAGAACGAAAATAACAGAAGACAATGTCCCCGCTGATGAAGCCTGGGTTTGCACCATGTTGTTTTCTAAGATACTGGAATCCTTGAAGAATTTTAAAATTGCCATAGAGATTACGGCAGCTGGAATGGAGGAGGCGAAAGTCATCCCCACTTTAAGACCCAAATAAACGTTAGATGCAGTGAAGATCACTGTAATTAACGCCCCAAGGAACATTCCTCGGAAGGTCAATTCTTTTAAATTATCATGAGACATAAATTTTCCTATTTATTTTTGAAAAATGACTATACATTCTCAAAAAAAGAATAATTATTCAAGTTTTATTTAAAGTTAATCGCTTACAATTAGAATTTATCTAAATTTTTTCGATTTATTTACGTTTTTTAAATAATCTCGTAAGGTATAAAGTGCGGTTAAGTTTCTTGCCTCATTAAATTCATCACTCACCAGCAGGGCGTCAAGTTGAGATAAAGGGTAACGGACTATTTCTAGAGGTTCGGGTTCATCCCCTTCCAGTTGATTTGGGTATAAATCTTCACCCAATAAAACGTGCATTTTATGCCCCATGATTTGTGGATTGATCTTCATTGTGCGTAAAAACGTCCATTTTTTTGCCCCAAAGCCAATTTCTTCCTGCAATTCGCGATTCGCACTTTGTTCGGGCGTTTCTCCTGTATCCATTCCACCTTTTACAAAACCTAATTCATATTGTTCCGTTCCGACGGCATATTCGCGAACCAGAAGGAGATCCTCTCCATCAATTGCGATCACCATGACCGAATCGCGATTAAAAGGGCGGAAACGTTCGTAAGTGCGGTCAATGCCATTAGAGAATTTGAGATCGACAGCTTGAATTTCAAACAAGCGGGATTTTGCCACGGTAGAAAGGGAGAGAATGTGTGGAAGTTGTTTTTTCATGATATTAACCCTATTATCTTGTTATTGGCTCATCATACGCAAAGTGAGAGAAATAGGAAGAGTTATGGCTGAAAATAACGAAGTACGATTAGATAAATGGCTTTGGGCGGCACGTTTTTACAAAACCCGTAGCATTGCGAAAGCGATGATTGAAGGGGGCAAAGTACATTACAACGGTCAACGAGCTAAAGTGAGTAAAAATGTAGAAGTCGGCGCTATGATTAAGCTCCGTCAAGGCAGCGATGAAAAAGAAATTGAAGTGATTGCCTTAAGTGATCAACGTCGTGGTGCGCCAGAAGCACAATTGCTTTACCAAGAAACGGCACAGAGTGTGAAAAAACGCGAAGAAATGGCATGGGCAAGAAAAAATAATGCACTTTCGATGCCACATCCTGACCGTCGTCCAAACAAAAAAGAACGTCGAGATTTATTGAAATTTAAACACCAAGATGAGTTCTAGAAAACAAAAGTGCGGTCGAATTTGACCGCACTTTTTGTATTAATGATTTTTATGACTTGTGCTGTAGAGAATTTTGTCGGTATAAGCCATTGCAATCGCTGAAATCAAGAAAGAAAAATGAATTATCACTTCCCACATGATTGTTTTTTCAGGAATTTTTGAGGCATTCACAAAGGTTTGCAATAAGTGGATAGACGAAATACTGATAATTGACATAGAAAGTTTGACTTTCAGTACAGTTGCATTCACATGGCTCATCCATTCAGGTTGATCGGGATGATTTTTCGTACGCAGTTTTGAAACAAAAATCTCATAACCGCCTAATGTCACCATCACCAATAAGTTCGCAATCATCACCACATCAATGAGATTGAGGACGGCGAGCATAATGGTGTCCGCATCCATTTCATTAACATTGGTGATGAGATACCACAAGTTTTTCATAAACTTGTAGGCATAGATGCCTTGCACGACAATTAAACCTAAGTAAATAGGCACTTGTAACCAACGACTTGCAAAAATCGTTTTGCTTAGAAAGTTAGTCTGTTCATTATATTTTGCACATGGATCCGAGATTTCTTTTTGTTCTGTTGCCATAAAATTCCTCATAAATAAAAATTCAAATAAAAAAGCGGCAAGAAAATAGCCGCTTTTAAAGAAAAATTCAACCGATGTTTTTTATTTTACCTCATTCTCGGTAGTGATAAGGGATAGGCGCGTTAAATCCACGTCATTATTGAGCAATTCAACGTTTGGCATGCTCTTATTAGCTTTTGCTGACAAGTCTTTAAAGCGTTCCACTTTCCCCACTAAACCTTGTTGCCCCACTAGGGCAGTGACAGTGCTGTTGTATTGATTGCTCACTGTGGAAAGGGTGTTGCCCAGTTTGTTCAAGCGTTCTGCCACCAGGCAAATCTGGTTGTAAATTTCGCCTGCTTTTTCTGCAATTTCTTTGGCTTCGGCGTTGCCGCGTTCGATACGCCATAAATTCGCCACAGTACGCAAAATTGGCATAAGGGTCGTGTGCGAAACCATAATGACATTTTTCTCATAGCCATAATTAAACAGACTTTGGTCTAATTTTAAGGCTTCAATATAAGCGGGTTCCACGGCGATGAACATTAAGACAAAATTAGGGCTACGCATGCCAATCAAATTGCTGTAATCCTTGCGGTGCAAGTCATCAATGTGATTTTTCAGGGCTTTAATATGCTCCCTTAGTAAACGCTCACGTTCGAATTCATCCTCAGAATTGACCGCACTTTCGTAAGCATTCAATGACATTTTGCTATCGATGATGATGTTTTTCTCATCGGGTAGATTCAGCACAAAATCAGGATAGTTTCGTCCGCCCTGCTCATCTTTAAAATGGGCCTGTGCACTGTAATGCACGTTTTCAATCAAGCCTGCCAACTGAAGTGCGCGCTCAAGTTGTACTTCTCCCCAGTTACCTAGGGTTTTCTTTTCACCTTTTAAAGCCGAAGTTAAATTATTGGCTTCTTGCGACATATTTAAGCCAATTTCCAACACCTTTTTGATTTCCGCTTCTAAACCCGCATTGCCTTTCACCGATTCCGAATGGATTTCATTGACTCGTTTTTGAAAGCCTTCGATTTGTTCACGGAAAGGCTTCAATAAGGTTTCCAATGCGGTTTGATTGGTCTGATTAAAGGATTGGCTTTTTTCTTCCAAAATGCGGTTGGCCAGATTTTGGAATTCCACGCCTAGCTGTTGTTTGGATTGCTCAATATGCTGTTGCTGTTCAGCAAAATGCTTTTCTTTTTCGGAAAGGGTAGTTTTCAACTCCGTTAATTCTTGTGAGAGTGCGGTCAATTTTTCCTGTATTCTTTGCTGTTCTTGTTCTTTTCTAAGTACATTTTCTTGCGCTTGTTGTAATTGACCTTGCAAGCTTTCTGCTTGTGCAGATGCTATTCCAAAGCGTTCTTTTAATGCCGTAATTTGCCCGCCAATTTGATCGTGGCGGCGCTGTTCCTCATCCAATTCTTTTTCTAAATATTGGATTTTTTCATCTCGTTCATTAAGGCGAGTTTGCAAGCCTTCTGAATGGGTTTGTGCTTTAACAGCTTGCTGTTCTAGCTGATTTTTGGCCACACTTAAGGAATCAAAACGCTCAGCTAATTGATTGTAATCTTCGATAGTTTTATTGAGATCTTGTTGTAATTCTTGCGTATCTCGTTTGCTGCGGCTTAATAGAAAAAGCATCACAATGCTGATAAAAAGCAGTACGGCAATGATGATTAAATATTGATTAGACGTGAGTTCTGACATAAATAGGCTCCTGGAAACAGAAAAATTTTAGCATATTCCCAGAAACTTTTTAAAAATTAAGATTGTTAATTAGATAAGAAAAGTGCGGTCAAAAATAACCGCACTTTTTTAGGAAGATTAGTAGTTTGAGTTAATCAATACTTCTTCACCGTAGCCACCAAGGGTTGGCATCGGTTGGTAAGTTGAGTTTGCCGCACGCATTAAGCGGATGCCGCGAATACCTGCTTCTTTTGCGGCTAGGATATCGTCATCGCTGTCACCATAGTGAATACTCACTTTGTGCTCAATAATACCCGGTGTTTTGTTATATTTAGTTGGAAGTTTGCGACCGCCCATGAATTCTACAGGGTGCATATCTTTAATATTAAAGGCTTTTTGTAGCACAGGTGTCACACCATCTTTATCGCCAGCTGTACGACCGGTAATAAAATAAATTTGGTCACCACGTGCTTGGTGCATATTAATTAAATCCACTGCAATTTGTTTTGGAATGGAATATTGGTCACAACCTGCATTCACTTCATTCCAGAAATCTTGATTTTTTAAGTAATCATTTTTACCTGGTGAGTATTTTTCTTGGCCGTGGTAGAAACAAGGGCTACTGAAAAGTACAGTATCATCAATGTCGAAGCTCACATTAATTGGTGCTTTGCCTTCTAATTCTTTTTTCAACTGCTCAACAGAGATCCAGTGAATCGGTTTTTGCTCTGTCATTTCACGAGCATTCGTACCTTGTTCAGTGTAAGGTTCTTTGTTTGATGCAAAAGTAGAGGCTGCGCTTGCCGCTAAAATTGCAATGGCAGAAAGTTTAAGTAAATTTTTCATGTTTTCCTCATTAAGTAGTTTGTTTTATTTATAACAAATCATATTCCTTTAAAATAAAGGTGTGAAATAATAGCAATCGTTTGCTATTTAAAAAAGTGATCTTTGTCACATTTTTTTAAACTGATTGTCTAATAAAGCATCAAAGAAAAATTTTCCCTTGAATTTGGTGGAATCGATCGCCATATAACGAGTAACTTTTCTTAAAAGAAGGATAAAAAGAATGACAACAATTGTAAGCGTACGTCGTAATGGCCAAGTGGTTGTTGGGGGCGATGGACAGGTTTCATTAGGCAACACCGTCATGAAAGGGAATGCCCGTAAAGTACGCCGTTTATATAATGGCAAAGTTCTAGCCGGTTTCGCAGGTGGTACAGCCGATGCGTTCACCTTATTTGAATTATTTGAGCGTAAATTAGAAATGCATCAAGGGCATTTGTTAAAAGCCGCGGTGGAATTAGCCAAAGATTGGCGAACCGATCGTGCGTTACGCAAGTTAGAAGCGATGCTGATTGTGGCGGATGAAAAAGAAAGTTTAATCATTACCGGTATTGGTGATGTAGTTCAACCAGAAGCCGATCAGATTTTAGCGATTGGTTCAGGCGGTAATTATGCGTTGTCGGCAGCCCGTGCGTTGGTGGAAAATACCGATTTATCAGCTCGTGAAATTGTAGAAAAATCTTTAAAAATTGCCGGTGATATTTGCGTGTTTACCAATACAAATTTCACTATCGAAGAATTACCGAATAAATAAGGAAAAATTATGTCTGAAATGACCCCTCGTGAAATTGTTTCCGAACTAGATCAACATATTATCGGCCAAAAAGAGGCGAAAAGAGCGGTTGCGATCGCGTTACGTAACCGTTGGAGAAGAATGCAGTTGCAAGAGCCACTTCGTCATGAAGTGACCCCTAAAAATATTTTAATGATTGGTCCAACGGGGGTGGGTAAAACCGAGATTGCACGTCGTCTTGCAAAATTAGCCAATGCACCTTTCATTAAAGTGGAAGCGACGAAGTTCACCGAAGTGGGCTATGTGGGGAAAGAAGTGGATTCCATTATCCGTGATTTAACGGACAGTGCGATGAAATTGGTTCGCCAACAAGAAATTGCGAAAAATCGTGCGAAAGCAGAAGATGCGGCGGAAGATCGTATTTTAGATGCGTTGCTACCACCACCAAAAAATCAATGGGGTGAAGTGGAAAACCACGATACCAACAGCAGTACTCGCCAAGCGTTCCGTAAAAAATTACGTGAAGGGCAGTTAGACGATAAAGAAATCGAAATTGATGTGTCTGCGGGCGTGTCAATGGGTGTGGAAATCATGGCTCCTCCAGGTATGGAAGAAATGACTAATCAGTTGCAATCCATGTTCCAAAGCCTAGGTTCGGATAAAACCAAAAAACGCAAAATGAAAATTAAGGATGCATTAAAAACCTTAATTGACGATGAAGCGGCCAAATTGATTAATCCAGAAGAGTTGAAACAAAAAGCTATTGATGCAGTTGAGCAAAACGGTATCGTGTTTATTGATGAGATTGATAAGATCTGTAAAAAAGGTGAATACAGTGGTGCGGATGTTTCACGAGAAGGTGTGCAACGTGACTTATTGCCATTAGTGGAAGGTTCAACGGTGAATACTAAACACGGGATGGTGAAAACCGATCATATTCTCTTTATTGCATCGGGTGCCTTCCAAGTGGCGCGTCCATCAGATTTAATCCCAGAATTGCAAGGTCGTTTGCCAATTCGTGTTGAATTGTCTGCATTAACAGCAGAGGATTTTGAGCGTATTCTAACTGAGCCAAATGCGTCTTTAACAGAACAATATAAAGCGCTTATGGCGACAGAAGGCGTGAGCATTGAGTTTACACAAGATGCCATTAAGAAGATTGCCGAAGCAGCCTTCCGTGTGAATGAGAAAACAGAGAATATCGGTGCAAGACGTTTACATACCGTTATGGAACGTTTAATGGATAAAATCTCATTTGATGCGAGCGATATGAACGGACAAACCGTGAATATTGATGCGGCCTATGTGATTGAGGCATTAGGCGAAGTGATTGAGAATGAAGATTTAAGTCGATTCATTCTGTAATGAAAGTTTAGATAAAGAAAAAAGTGCGGTTATTTTCAACCGCACTTTTTTTATCTCTTAAATGAAGATTAGTGACCGCCACAACCACAGCCGCCATGACCGTGTCCGTGATCATGATCGTGATGATGACCACCGCCACAGCAACCGCCGTGTCCATGATCGTGATCATGGTGGTGATGACCGTGACCGCCGCAACCACAACCATGACCATCTTCATCATCGTGATGGTGGTGATGATCGTGTGCACCATGCACGTGACCGTGGGCTATTTCTTCTAATGTTGCTTCACGAATACCAACAACTTCAACAGTGAAGTGTAATTCTTGACCCGCTAACATGTGGTTACCATCAACCACCACTTCATCGCCATCCACTTCAGTGATCACAACTGGAACAGGGCCAATATCCGTGTCAGCTAAGAAACGCATACCCACCACTACTTCATCTACGCCTTGGAATACCTCTTTTGGTACACGTTGAACCATGTTTTCATTGTATTCGCCGTAGCCTTCTTCAGGTTGAACACGTACTTCAAATTTGTCGCCTACTTCTTTACCTTCTAAGGCATTTTCAAGACCAATGATTAAGTTATTGTGGCCTTGTAAATATTCTAATGGTTGATTTGCTGGTGCTTCATCAACTAATACACCGTCTTGAGTACGTACTTGGTAAGCGATACTCACAACCGCATTTTTTGCTATTTTCATATTGTTTTCCTTGTTAAAAAAATCGTCGTTCATTGTATAGAAAATTATTCTTTAAGCAATGCAATTCGCGCATTCACACTGACTTTAACTTTCTCTTTTCCACTTTGAGTGTAAGTTTCATCTTTCTCACTCGAGTATAAACTTTTAGAGGCAAACTCGGCAGCAACATAAGGGCGGAAATAAGCGACTGAATCATTAGCTGAGGAAATTTCAAGGTTCTGTATGCGATAACCTTTTACCTGCAAGGATTCTTGAATTAAGACTGCTTTATCTTTAAGTTTTGCTAAAGCTTCTTTGGTTAATTCATTTTCTAAACTACTTAATTTTTCACGAGAAACAGAGGCATTGACCTGAGCAATGACCAATATGCCATCTAGTTCATTTACTAATGTTGATAAGGCTTGAGAGTCTTTACTTTCTAAGGTTAATTCTGCACGCGCAATCCAACCTTGCTGTTTACCTTTATTATCGTAACGAACCATGGTATTACGAGAATTATCAGTAATTTCGACCGAGCTCTGTGCTTTCGCTAATTCAATGGCTTTATTCATTTTTTCAGCCATGGTCTTATTAAGAGCCGATAAATTATTCCCTTCTGCTTGGTAAAAAAGGGAGACTTGCAATAAATCGAGTTCTACATCTTTTTCTGCTTCAACAGTAAAGGTTACATCAGCTGGATAATTCGGTACGGGTTCTTCTGCAAAAGAAGCGATAGGTAAGGCAAGTAATGCCAAAGAAAGTGCTTTGAGTTTCATTTTTTCATTTCTATTTGGGTAAGATAAAAATTAAGGGCGATTAACTCCACCCCACATTATTAATGTAAACGTTCGTTGTCGTCTTCGACATCTTCATCGTCAAAAAATTCGCCGTCATCGCCGTATTCATCATCTTCCGCATTTGGATCTTCAAAATACGTGCCCCAGCCATCATAAATACCTTTGTATTTTTCGACTAATGGTAAAATTTCTTTTTGTTGTGCATCGATAATTTCAGGCTTTAATTCCACTTCACTGATGATGTCAAAACAGAAAATGACCTTGCCATTTTCATCTTCAAATTCTTCTGCTTCTGACACTTCATAGCCTGCTTTGAAAGCATCCACGGCAATTTTTTCTAAGGTATCAAAATCATAATGGGCGATGTGATGTTCGATAATATAAAGCGCATCCGGATCGCTGCCGTCATTTAATAAATCCGTAATGATTTCACGGGTTTCTTTTTGAAGTTCGTTAAAGTTCGTCATAAGGCATTCCTTTTGTCAGAAAAAGTGCGGTCATTGTAGGGGATAAAGATGAAAATGTCGCTAAAAATTTATGCTCATTTCAGTTTGCCTTGAGGGGGCGGAAAGGTTAAAATTCTGCTCGAATAAATTGTGCTTAACATGCCCAGCTGATCACGCTATTTATTGCAGCGAAAAAAGTTGGGCTTTCTTATTTTAGAACGAAAAAAAATGGTCAAACATCTCCCTTATTTCACCTTAAAAACACCGCCAAAAACAACCGCACTTTTAAAGCAAGCGTTCGCTGATTTTATTGTGAAAGAAGATCTTGGCTATGAAATATCAGGCGAAGGCGAATTTGTGGCGGTAAAAATTCGTAAAACTGATTGTAATACGTTGTTTGTGGGCGAAAAACTTGCCAAGTTTGCGGGGGTTTCTGAGCGAAATATGGGGTATGCCGGTTTAAAAGATCGTCATGGCATTACGGAACAATGGTTTTGTTTACAAATGCCGGGGAAGGAAACGCCAGATTTTAGCCAATTTAAGTTGGAAGGCGTCGAGATTTTAGACGTCACTCGCCACAATCGTAAAATTCGTACGGGGAGTCTTCAAGGAAATACCTTCGAGATTTTATTGCGCGGTGCAAAAGAAAGTGATGAGTTGAATGAACGCTTAAATTTTGTGGCGAAATACGGTTTCCCTAACTACTTCACTGAACAACGTTTTGGGCGTGATGGGCATAATCTGACTCAAGCGATTCGTTGGGCGAAAGGGGAGATTAAGGTCAAAGATCGTAAAAAACGCAGTTTTTATCTTTCCGCCGCTCGCAGCGAAATTTTTAATTTAGTTGTGGCAGAACGAATTGAACAAAATGTGGCAGATCAGGTTCTAAGAGACGATATTGTGCAATTAAACGGATCGCACAGTTGGTTTAAGGCTGATGAAAATGAAGATTTAGCGGTTTTACAGCAACGTTTGAACGAGCAAGATATTTTGCTCACCGCGCCTTTAATTGGCGAAGAAAATTTATCTGCAAGTGCGATCGAAAATCAAGTGGTTTTGGAACATCAGGTTTTCCAAGAATTAATGAAACAAGAAAGAATGAAAGCCGCTCGCCGCCCTTTATTAATGCAGGCAAAAGATTTCCATTGGACGTTTGTTGAAGAAGGATTGAAGCTCTCATTTTATTTGCCGGCAGGGAGTTATGCCACTGCATTGGTGCGAGAGTTAGTGAATATTAAGGAAGAAGAATAATGCGAATTTTAGTCAGCAATGATGACGGTTTTCACGCCGAAGGGATTCAAGTTTTAGCAAAAGAATTACGAAAAATTGCCGATGTGGTGATCGTCGCGCCTGATCGTAATCGTAGCGCGGCATCAAGTTCATTAACACTTGTTGAGCCGCTTCGTCCTCGTCATTTAGACAGCGGTGATTATTGCGTGAATGGCACCCCTGCAGATTGTGTGCATTTGGCATTAAATGGTTTTTTATCTGGCCAAGTGGATCTTGTCGTATCAGGCATTAACGCGGGTTGCAATATGGGGGATGATACGATTTATTCCGGTACTTTGGCCGCTGCATTGGAAGGGCGTCATTTAGGATTGCCAGCCATTGCCGTCTCTTTAGATGGTCGTCAGCATTATGAAACAGCCGCTCGCGTGGTGTGTGATTTAATTCCGAAATTACATCCTCAATTATTGAATAAACGTGAAGTGATCAATATCAATGTGCCAGATTTACCTTACGAAAAACTTAAAGGCATTAAAGTCTGTCATTTAGGCTATCGTACATCTGCGGCCGAAGTGATTAAACAAGAAGATCCTCGTGGCGAAAATATCTATTGGATTGGTCCGTCAGGCTTGCCGGAATATGATGGTGAAGGCACAGATTTTCATGCGGTAAAAAATGGTTATGTTTCCATTACGCCAATTCAAGCGGATCTTACGGCTCATCAGTCAATTGTTGCTTTACAAGATTGGCTGGAAAGTGAATAATGTGCCATTTTGAAACGAATTTTCCCCCATTGACCCCATGAAGGATAAGTGAATGAATATTTTTGGTGCGATGTACGATAAAACGATGCAATGGTCAAAACATCGCTTTGCCGTGTTTTGGTTATCCTTTGTAAGTTTTATTGAGGCCATTTTCTTTCCAATTCCACCTGATGTGATGTTGATTCCAATGTCAATGTCAAAACCGAAAAGTGCGTTTCGTTTTGCGCTTTATACGGCAGTCGCTTCTGTAGTGGGTGGAATGATTGGTTATGCTATTGGTTACTACGCCTTTGATTGGGTACAAGGCTATATTCAACAATGGGGTTACCAAGCTGCTTGGGAACAGGCCATGGCGTGGTTTAAAGAATGGGGCGTGTTAGTGGTCTTTGTTGCCGGTTTTAGTCCTATTCCTTATAAAGTTTTCACCATTTGCGCAGGTGTGATGCAAATGGCGTTTATCCCCTTTGTGATTACCGCGTTTGTGTCGCGTTTTGCTCGTTTTATTTTAGTCGCAAAACTGGCCGCATGGGGCGGAGAAAAATTTGCCGCGAAATTACGTAAATCCATTGAAGTCATTGGTTGGAGTGTCGTTGCTTTAGCCGTGATTATTTATATTATTTTAAAATAACAGGATGACCTTTTTTATGAATAAATTACTCTTTATTATCTCGAGTGCATTGCTGATTTCAGCTTGTACGGGAGAACCGAAAAAACAAGATCCCGACGCATTACCAGATGGTATTATGCAACCAGTAGAGGGAACGGGAGCCGTTGCCGGTGGTAGCTTTATGCCGGAAATTGAAAAGAATTCAATGCCAAATCAAATGAAATAAATTTAATTTTAAAGGAAGAATAAATGAAAAAATCGTTTTTATTGCTCCCTGTGAGTATCGCTATTTTAACAGCTTGTAGTTCAAATAGCCCTGCACCAATCGAAAATGTGGATGGCACACTTTCTCCAGGTGTAATGCAACCTGTCGATAATAACTCTAGCGGTACATGGCAGCCAGAAATCCAACAAAATACCATGCCAAGTACAATGGGCAGCAGCGTGCCAACGGGAACTCAAACCCCACAACCAAGTTTCCAACCAACTTACCAACCGGTACAACAGCCAGCAGCAACTCAACCACAGCCTGCTCCAGCACCGGTTCAACCGCAAACTAAAACGGTAACTAAAACAGTTTCTGATTGTACCAGCTCAGGTGCAATCAACGTGCCACGTAATCCAAATACCAATGCACCAGATTACAGCCAAATTCAAAAAGGTTCATACAAAGGAAACACCTATAAAGTAAACAAAGGCGATACCATGTTCTTAATCGCTTACTTGACGGGTATGGACGTAAAAGATTTAGCGAGCATGAACAATATGAAAGAGCCTTACAGCTTAAGTGTGGGTCAAACATTAAAAATTTCAAATTGTTCAACCAAAACAATCACCACAACGGTTCCAGTGAAAACTACCGCACCAGCGGCACCTGCTGAGCCAGAAGTGACTTATACACCAGGTGCAAATGGTACACAAATTGGTTCTGATGGTACGGTAATTGGTCCTATTAAATCAGGCGTGGGTAACGGTGAACCTTCAAAACCAGTTTTCACAAACAATACGCCTAGCACACCAGCAACGACAACAACACAAGTAGAAACTACAAACAATACACCAGTTAATGCGAATGTTGTGGCACCAGTTGCGTCGAATATTGCATGGCAATGGCCAACCCAAGGTAACGTGATTCAAGGCTTCTCTAATACCGATGGTGGTAATAAAGGGGTTGATATCAGTGGTTCTCGCGGCCAAGCAGTTAAAGCTGCTGCGAACGGTCGTGTTGTGTATGCGGGTAACGCGTTACGTGGCTATGGTAACTTAATTATCATCAAACATAACGATGATTTCTTAAGTGCTTATGCGCACAACGACAAGATCCTTGTGAGCGATCAACAAGAAGTGAAAGCCGGTCAAGAGATTGCGAAAATGGGTAGCACAGGGACCAATGCTGTGAAACTTCACTTCGAGATCCGTTATAAAGGTAAATCTGTGGATCCAGTTAGATACTTACCGAGAAGATAATCTTTTCACAGAAAAAAGTGCGGTTAAAAATGACCGCACTTTTTGTTATACTCTCACCAATTTTTTCTCAATGCTTAGAATCTAAGGTTAATTCAATGCGTACAAGTCAATATTTATTCTCAACATTAAAAGAAACCCCAGCTGAAGCGGCCATTGTGAGCCATCAATTGATGCTTCGAGCAGGGATGATTCGCCCTCTTGCTTCAGGTCTCTATAACTGGATGCCAACCGGCTGGCGCGTGCTTCGTAAAGTAGAAAAAATCATCCGTGAAGAAATGGATAAAAGCGGCGCACTTGAAATCAAAATGCCAGTGGTGCAACCAGCAGAATTATGGGAAGAATCAGGTCGTTGGGAACAATATGGCCCAGAATTACTTCGTTTTGTGGATCGCGGAAACCGTAACTTTGTATTAGGTCCAACACACGAAGAAGTGATTACCGATTTAGTTCGCCGCGAAGTGTCATCATACAAACAACTTCCGATCAATTTATACCAAATTCAAACCAAATTCCGTGATGAAGTGCGTCCTCGTTTCGGTGTCATGCGTTCACGTGAATTTATCATGAAAGATGCGTATTCTTTCCATGCGGATCATGCGAGCTTGCAACAAACTTATGATGTGATGTACCAAACTTACAGCAATATTTTCAATCGCTTAGGTTTAGATTTCCGTGCCGTACAAGCGGATACGGGCTCTATCGGTGGTAGCGCATCACATGAATTCCAAGTGTTAGCAAACAGCGGTGAAGATGATGTGATTTTCTCTACTGAATCAGATTACGCAGCAAACATTGAATTAGCAGAAGCGGTGGCGATTGGTGAACGTGCCGCACCAACGAAAACAATGGAATTAGTTGATACGCCAAATGCCAAAACAATTGCTGAGTTGGTGGAACAATTCAATTTACCAATTGAGAAAACGGTTAAAACCTTAATTGTAAAAGGGGCAAGCGAAGAGCAACCGTTAGTGGCATTAGTCATTCGTGGTGACCATGAATTAAACGAAATCAAAGCAGAAAAATTACCTGAAGTGGCTTCACCATTTGAGTTTGCGGATGAAGCTGTTATCAAAGCTAAAATTGGTGCAGGTGTGGGTTCATTAGGCCCTGTTAATCTCAATATTCCAGTGATTATTGACCGTTCAGTGGCATTAGTGTCTGATTTCAGTGCAGGTGCAAACATTGATGGTAAACATTACTTTAATATCAACTGGGAACGTGATGTAGCTTTACCAAAAGTGGCCGATATTCGTAACGTGGTTGAAGGTGATCCAAGCCCTGATGGTAAAGGTACCTTATTGATTAAACGTGGTATCGAAGTCGGCCACATTTTCCAATTAGGTAAAAAATACTCAGAAGCCATGAATGCGACTGTTCAAGGTGAAGATGGTCGTCCAATGGTCGTAACCATGGGATGTTACGGTATTGGTGTAACGCGTGTGGTCGCTGCGGCGATTGAACAACATTTTGATGATCGCGGTATTGTGTGGCCAACAGATGAAATTGCGCCATTCACCGTAGCTGTCGTGCCTATGAATATGCACAAATCTGAAAGCGTTCAAAAATATGCCGAAGAATTGTACCGCACTTTACAAGCACAAGGCGTTGAGGTGATCTTTGATGACCGTAAAGAGCGTCCAGGTGTCATGTTTGCAGATATGGAACTTATCGGTGTACCACACATGGTGGTGATTGGTGAGAAAAATCTCGCAAACGGCGAAATCGAATATAAAAATCGCCGCACCGGTGAAAAACAAATGATTGCAAAAGATCAGTTGTTAGATTTCTTGAAAGGACAAATTAAAGCTTAATTGAAAGTTAAAATTCATGGCATAGCTTTAGTTGCTATGCCAAGGATATATTTAATTTATAATAAACAAAACGGTTGTTGAGTTTGTCTCAGCAACCGTTTTTTGTGGTTAAAATGTTTTACTCATTTCTAAGAATACACGATTTTTATCGTAACCATAGAAAGGATGATTACTTTTCACTTTTTGATAAGACCATGTAATCTTAGGCGTAATTCCCCAGAAATAGAGATCGCGATGCCATAATGTTAACGTTGAAGCATATTCTCTATTTTTCTGACGAATGTTAAAGAAATCAGCCGCTTGATAATGACGTTTAGCATATGAAAGCGTGACTCGGCTTGATATTCCCCATGGCCATTCTTGTCCCCAACCAAAGCGTCCACCTACTCGTTGGTAGGCGTTATCTTTGTCTCGAGTATTTTCACGAGAATAATCTACCCCAGCAAACCAATATTGTCCGCTTTTCGGAACATAGAGTAATGTGTTGGAAAATAAATAATTGTTGCCGTTTAAATGTTTTCGCCAATCATAGCGTTGTTCGCCATATTCCAAAGCAGATGAAATTTGCCAACGAGGATTAAGCCAGTAGCTAATATCAAAACGTGCGCCAGAGTTTTTAGAGTATTGTTTGAGTGCATCGCTACCGCTTGAGCCACCACTATACCAACGTTTTTCGGTAAATGGTGTTAAGGATAGTTCTAGGTGAGAAGTTTGATAACCTAATCCCCAAGCTAAGCGCGCATTTAATTCGTTATATTTTTTGTTATTCCAGTAGTATTTACCATTTCCATCTAAGCCTAATTTGGTGAAAAAGTTATGTGCAAGAGACCATTTTTTCTCAACACCTAACGAATAAGAAAGTCCTTGTGCACTTTCTTTGCTCCATGCTTTCCAGTTACCAATGTGAGTACCGGCTTTGGGCGCATTGTTGATATTGCTTTCATTGAGGTAACTTACACCACCATAAAATTTCCATTGATCGCGTTGATTTAATGCAGATAAATATTGATCAATAACTGAGGTCATTTCTGGCGTCATTTGCTCTGCACGTAATTTTTGGAACTGATCTTTTGCTGCTTCGTTATCATTATTTAAAAAGAGTGCTTGAGCAAGCTGATAACGTAATGGAAGGCTATCAGAATGTTGGGTGAATAGCGTACGATAACGTTGCGCAGCCTCACTATAGTTGCCTTTATGACGCGCATCAATAGCTTCAGCCCAGCTCAATAACACAGGATCCTTTTTAGGGAGTTCTCGATATAAAGGCAATAAAAGCGAAACAGCTTCTTCGTTATTTTGTAACACTGAAGGAATCATCCCACGTACGATTAAATCAGGATGACGAGCTAGCTCTTCTTTAGTCATTGAGACTGAGCCTTCATTATTTGTCTTCGGCTGGTGGATCGCAGGTGCTTGAAGCTTTGGCGCTGCAACCTGAATATTTTTGTCTAAGGTGTCATTTTTAGATTGTGCAACCTCGGCATTTGCCCACTGAGCACATGTTATGCTTAATACTGTATATAAAAAAGTTTTTGTAAATTTCATTTTTTTATCGAAAGAGAAATAAAGCAAGCACTAGGCTTGCTTTATTATGTCAGGATTAAAACTAATTATTGTTTTTGAGCGCCGAATGCAGCAGCCCAGCTGTTGTCATTTGCTTGTGCTAAGCCAGCAAGTTCTTTTGCTTGAACACCATAGAATTTACCTTCTACACGTGCTGCAGATGGCAATGAAGATGAGCTTGCTGATCCACTAAAGCTATTACCTGAAATAGAGGCATTAATATTCACAGGTTGAATATTGTTAATTCCTAATGAACCATTTAGTGTCTTGTTGCCAAAATCTACGTTAAATTGTGAACTACCAGTGTAGTAATCTTTATCATCTAATACTGGAATGTCAGTTGTAATATCTGCAGTAATAATAGATTGTCCTACATAAGATGCAGTGCCACTTGTTGGCATGCTGTTAGTAGGGTTTCCATTATAGAATAAATAAGTGTTGTCTCTATCATTTGAACTATCACTCACACCGAAACGAATATCAGAGTAGCGGCCACAGCACACTTCTAGATCTCTACCATTAGCTCTAATTTTTGACCAATTGCCAGCTGAAATTCCTGGAAATCCAATCGTCACATTAGTACCATCAACATTAATATTTGTTGTGTTATAGCCATTAATTACTGAACGACGAACAGAAGCATTGTGATCATCACCCGAAATTACAAGTGTAGCACCAGTCCCATTACCACTAACCTGCTGAATAGGTTTAACTACATTGTTATTTACAGACGTATTGGATTGATTCTGTTGTGCTTGATTATTCGTTGGTGTAACTTCATCATTGTTGCTACCGCCACCGCTGCTACCACACGCAGATAATACTAAAACGGCTAATGCTGTTATACTAAATTTTAAAATATGATTTAAAGAAGACATACTAATATTCCTTATTTAAAAAGTAGAAGTAAAATACCTTTAAAAAGTATCCCCCAAGACTATCATTTCAGTACTATCCTGTCTATAAAGTTAGTGAACTTTTAAGGTTAAATATTTTGTTTTATTGAACTTCCCACCAAATTAACGCCCATTTACGTTGTCCGTGTTTTATTGGGTCGTTATTAGTTTGTTTTTGTTGATAGAATTGAGCTAAATTTTGTTTTTCTTTTTCGGTGAGATTGCCGAGAGAAAACTCCACAGAATTTAATAAATCCTCAAAGGTTTCACCTTGGAAATGGCCTGATTTGGTTTCAATAAAACTCACATTCGCTTGAATGCCTTTTTGGTAAAGGCGATTAACTAAATAAATATAAGTTGGAAAGCCCACATCATCACGACCAATGGCTTCAAATACACCTTCATCGAGAAAATGGCGTTGTGTCACCGAGGTTAAAAAGACGCGTTTTTTTGCCTTACTTTTCAGCTTTTCAATCATGTCATCCAAATCATCGACAAGCGTCGAGCGAGAGGCGAGAATTACATCCGCTTGAGGTACATCATCCCAGTTATCCGACCATGATTTATGTAGAAGCGTAATATTATTCAGTTGATGCTTTTCTTTATATTGCTGCACCATATCCAACATCCCTTGGCTGTAATCGAGAGCATACACAGCTTGGCATTGTTGGGCTAAAGGAATCACAAACGTGCCGGGGCCACAGCCAATATCTAACACCGTTTCATTGGGTTGCACATTCATGGCTTTAAGCAACGTCTCGTTATAACGGCTTGGTTTACCCACTAAATTCTCGGCCATTTTAGGTGCTTTTTTATCCCACTTTGTCGCTGGAAGATTATAGTGATTACAGGCTTTCAGATGTTGTTGATAGAGATCGTTGAAATTGATGTCATTGATGATCATAGTGGTGCCCCAAAGTGCGGTTAGTTTTCGGATTGTTTTTAAATTGCTTGATGATTATATGCTTTCTCCCACTGAAAATCATTTGAAAATGATTGACGCAAACGTTTTCGTTTTGGCGTGTTTTCCTTTATAATAGCCCGCGATTTTCATCTCAAACACAACTCAAAGGTACCCGTATGTTTCAAACTTTTCGTGGCTCACCCGCCCTTTCTGAATTCCGTATCCAAGGTTTAATGCAAAAATTCCAACAAAATCAATTACCGGTGAAATCGGTTTATGCGGAATATTTGCATTTTGTGGAATTAAATCGACCGCTTGTTAGCGAGCAGGAAGCAAAACTAAAAGCGTTGTTACATTACGGCCCAACTTTGGCAGAACACGATGCCAAAGGCGAAACTTTTATCGTGATTCCACGCGTTGGCACGATTTCTTCTTGGTCTTCTAAAGCGACAGATATTGCGCATAACTGTGGTTTAAATGAAGTGGAGCGTATTGAGCGTGGTTTGGCGTATTATTTTGAGTTAAGCCAACCGCTTGATGAAAAAACAACAGAAAAATTGACCGCACTTTTACACGACCGAATGATGGAAACTGTGGTGCGTCGTCCTGAAGATGCAGAGATCTTATTCCGTCATCAAGATCCAAAACCGTTTAAAACTGTGGATATTTTGAAAGGTGGACGTGAAGCCTTGGTCACAGCTAACGTAGAATTAGGTTTGGCACTGGCAGAAGATGAAATTGATTATTTGGTGGAAAACTTCACCCAATTAGGGCGCAATCCGCACGATATTGAACTTTATATGTTCGCGCAAGCCAACTCTGAGCACTGCCGCCATAAAATCTTTAATGCGGATTGGATTATCGACGGTAAAAAACAGGATAAATCCCTGTTTAAGATGATTAAAAATACCTTTGAGAAAACCCCTGATTTCGTGCTTTCAGCCTATAAAGATAATGCTGCGGTAATGGAAGGTTCAAAAGTTGGCCGTTTCTTTGCGGATCAAGATGGGCAATATCGCTATCACAATGAAGATGCCCATATCTTAATGAAAGTGGAAACCCACAACCACCCAACCGCGATTTCGCCATTCCCAGGGGCGGCAACAGGTTCGGGCGGTGAGATTCGTGATGAAGGTGCAACGGGGCGTGGTGCAAAACCAAAAGCAGGTTTAACCGGTTTCTCCGTATCAAACCTCATCATTCCAAACTTTGAACAACCTTGGGAAAATCCACTTTCCAAACCAAACCGTATTGCTTCAGCCTTAGATATTATGATTGAAGGTCCATTAGGTGGCGCAGCATTTAACAACGAGTTTGGTCGTCCTGCGTTATTAGGCTATTTCCGTACCTATGAAGAGAAAGTCAACAGTTTCAACGGTGAAGAAGTGCGTGGTTATCACAAACCGATTATGTTGGCTGGTGGTATCGGTAATATTCGTGGCGAACACGTTCAAAAAGGCGAAATTCCAGTTGGCGCGAAATTGATCGTATTAGGCGGTCCAGCCATGAACATCGGCTTAGGCGGTGGGGCAGCTTCTTCGATGGACAGCGGTAAATCAAAAGAAGATTTAGATTTTGCTTCCGTTCAACGTGAAAACCCAGAAATGGAACGTCGTTGCCAAGAAGTGATTGACCGCTGCTGGCAATTAGGCGAAGAGAACCCAATTCTCTTTATTCACGATGTGGGCGCCGGCGGTTTATCCAACGCCATGCCTGAATTAGTACACGATGGCGAACGTGGTGGTAAGTTTGATTTGCGTTCTATCCTTTGTGATGAAAAAGGCATGTCGCCATTGGAAATTTGGTGTAACGAATCGCAAGAACGTTATGTCTTAGCGGTTGCACCAGAAAAACTCGAATTATTTACCGCACTTTGTGAACGTGAGCGTGCGCCGTTTGCAGTCATTGGTGAGGCAACGGAAGAAAAACATTTAACCTTGCACGATAGCCATTTCGACAACAATCCAATTGATTTGCCAATGAATGTGCTATTAGGCAAAACCCCGAAAATGACGCGCGAGGTTTCGTCAAAAACTGTCGAAAATCAACCGCTTGTAACAGAAAATATTCAATTAAAAGAAGCCTTCCATCGTGTATTACGTTTACCGGTGGTGGCAGAAAAAACCTTCTTAATCACCATTGGCGACCGTTCGGTAACGGGTATGGTGGCACGCGATCAAATGGTCGGTCCGTGGCAAATTCCGGTGTCTGATGTCGCCGTGACAACCGCGTCATTAGACAGCTATCACGGCGAAGCCATGGCAATGGGCGAGCGTGCGCCAGTAGCATTATTAGACTTTGGTGCTTCTGCACGTTTAGCGGTAGCTGAATCCATTACTAACATTGCGGGTACCAATATTGGTGATATTAAACGTATCAAACTTTCTGCAAACTGGATGTCTGCAGCGGGTCATGGCGGTGAAGACGCTGGCTTATATGAAGCGGTTAAAGCGGTCGGCGAAGAACTTTGTCCTGCACTAGGCATTACCATCCCGGTGGGTAAAGACTCTATGTCGATGAAAACCACTTGGGAAGAAAATGGTGAGAAAAAATCAGTAACAGCTCCGCTTTCTCTAGTGATTTCATCTTTTGCGCGCGTGGAAGATGTGCGCAAAACCGTGACACCTCAATTACGTACAGACAAAGGCGCAAGCCGTTTATTGTTGATTGATTTAGGCGAAAGAAAAAATCGCTTAGGCGCGACCGCACTTGCGCAAGTATATAAACAATTAGGTGACAAACCAGCCGATGTGGTAAATGTCGCCACATTGAAAAACTTCTTCGATGCAATGCAAGCATTAGTAGCTGAGCGTAAATTATTGGCTTACCACGACCGTTCAGACGGTGGTTTAATTACCACCCTTGCAGAAATGGCATTTGCGGGTAACTGTGGTGTGGATGTGGATATTTCTGCATTAGGCGACAATGATTTATCCGTGTTATTCAATGAAGAATTGGGTGCAGTCATTCAAGTGTCAGAAAATGAATTAAGCGCCGTGCGTGAGGTATTAAAAGCCCATGACTTGCTTGGCTTAACTTATGAACTCGGTTCTGTCAGCTTAGAAGATCGTTTTGAAATCACGCGTGGTAGCAAAAAACTATTAAGCGAAAAACGCTCTGAATTACGCGGTATTTGGGCAGAACTTACTCACCAAATGCAACGCTTACGTGATAACCCAGAATGTGCCGATCAAGAATTTGAAGCGAAAAAAGCGACAGACAACAAAGGTTTATCCGCTCACTTAACTTATGATGTGAATGAAGATATTGCCGCGCCTTACATCAGCAAAGGTGTGAAACCGAAAGTAGCCGTATTGCGTGAACAAGGTGTAAACAGCCACGTTGAAATGGCAGCCGCTTTTGACCGTGCAGGCTTTGCAGCGATTGATGTTCATATGAGCGATTTAATGGCAGGCCGTTACAACTTAAACAACTTCAACGCGATGGTGGCCTGTGGTGGCTTCTCTTACGGTGACGTATTAGGCGCAGGTGGCGGCTGGGCGAAATCTATTTTGTTCAACCCACAATTACGCGATCAATTCAGCCAATTCTTCGCCAATGAAAACACCCTTTCATTAGGCGTATGTAACGGCTGTCAATTTATCTCCACCCTTGCGGAAATTATCCCAGGTGCAGAAAACTGGCCACGTTTCGTGCGTAATAAATCAGAACGCTTTGAAGCGCGTGCTGCGATGGTGAAAATCAACGACACCAACTCATTATGGTTTAAAGGCATGGCAGGTTCACATATGCCGATTGCCGTTTCTCATGGTGAAGGTCGCGTAGAATTCAAAACACCTGAAAATCTGACCGCACTTCAAGCGCAAAACTTGATTGTGGCACAATATATCGACAGCCATTTGAATGTAACAGAAACCTACCCAGCTAACCCGAATGGTTCGGCACTAGGGATTACTGCCATTTCTAACGTCGATGGTCGTATCGCCGCGATGATGCCACACCCAGAACGTGTATTCCGTGCCGTGAGCAACTCATGGTATCCAGAAGATTGGTCTGAAGATGGCTCATGGATGCGAATTTTTAGAAATGCGAGAGTGAATTTCAAATAATGTGAAATTGATCACGGAAAATTAATTAAAAATAAGAGATACTAAGAAATTGGTATCTCTTTTTTATTACATAAATTTTAGTAATAAAAAATGCCAACAATATTAGCAAGTAATATTGTTAATGTTTATATAAAAATTCTTGGGCATTATGCCCGTAATATCAATTGAACTATATGAGGAGTTCTACATGAGTGCATTAGTTACATTGCTAGCTAATATTGTTGCGCCATTGCAACGTCAATTTATTAACTTTATCCGCATTGCGATTTGTGTTGTGATGGTTTGGATTGGAGGTTTAAAAGTTTGCCAATATGAGGCAGATGGTATTGCACACTTTGTGTCAAATAGTCCTTTCTTAAGCTTCCTTTACAAAAACGGTGCAAACGAAGTGACAAATGATAAGGGTGTTTTAGTGAAAGAATATACCTTATATAAAAACCCTGAAGGCAAAATGGTCGCAAAAAATATCGAATGGCATAAAGCCAATGGCACCTATACCGCTTCTTATATTATTGGCGCAATCATTGTGACAATTGGTATTTTAGTATTAGCAGGCATTTGGTCTCCAACATTAGGTTTATTCGGAGGCTTACTCACCTTTGGTATGTCGATAGTCACGCTGTCGTTCCTGATATTTACGCCAGAAACCTGGGTGCCGAATTTAGGTGGGGACTTCCCAACCCCTAATTATGGCTTCCCATATCTTTCAGGTGCTGGCCGACTCGTGATTAAAGATATTATTATGATGGCAGGCGGCTTAGTCGCTGCAGCAGAATGTGCGAAACGTTATTTAGAGAATAAAAAACAATTTGCGTAGTAAATAGATTTTAAAAGGCTTGCTGGGGTAAACGGCAAGCCTTTTTGTTATTAAGATATAAAAGCTTAATAATAAAAAACCGAATAGAAATAGTCGGTTTTTTTATTAACATTGAATTTTATTCAAATTGAATTGAACCGTCAGCACTGGCCTTAATGATTTGTTTGCCAGGGATGAGAATCATTGGCTCAGATCTTTTAGCTTCTGAACTTGGTGCAATTTTAGATAATGCTCGTTCTCCTGCAAAGTAGTAACCGTCGGAAAAGTTTGCTCTATCGCTTGGCGTATTTAATCGAACATTTTGTAGCGTGTATTTTTTAGCATTTAACCCTTTTTGAATAATTTCAGCTTTGTGTTGGAATTGCTGGATGATTTCTAAGGTCATTTCATCTTCCAATGAAGCTAATTTTTCTTTCGATATACTAAATGAAACGTTGTCAATGGAAGCATTATCTCCAAGGTTATCTAATACTTTTGCCATTGATTCTAAATCTTTACTTTTTAATACTAATTCGCCTTCTGCGACCCAGTTTTCGATGAGGCGTTTACCGTTTTTTTGAGTGTAGTAAGTAGGGTAAGTACGGATACCGTTGCTACTGACTTCAATAGATGGATATTGTTTAGTTAAATCCATCACTTTGTTGAGTTTTTCATTAACTTCGGATTTTAATTCTTTAACCGATTTACCTTCTTTCCGACTAGATAGGGATGCTAGCATCGAATCTTGTTCTACTTCACGTGTCACATCAGTACTGAAATGGAACTCGGTTTTGTTGGTATCATTTTGGGCTTGTTCTTCTGCTTGAACCATAAATGGTGTTGCAATAGTTAATGGTAGTAAGGCCCAGTATTTTTTTAGATTTAGTTTCATAAGGTTTCCTTTTTATTTTATAAAATCAATTTGTTAGAGTTATCTATTATATAAAAGTTCCGGATTTAAAAAAGCGGCCAAAAATCACAACGAATTTTGACCGCTCTTTTTTTATTACTTTTACTTACGTATTATTTTTGTTTTTTCAAAAATTCAACGCCAGTATCTGGGAAGTCGGTGAATACACCGGTTGCACCAGATTTATTTAATAACGCATCGTACATTTGATTTACGTCAGTGAAGAATTCAGGTAATGCATCTTTACGCACGGTGTATGGGTGTAATTCCACTTTGTATTGTGCGAGTTCTTTCACTAATGGGGTGTACACGATATTACCTGGTTTAGATTTTTCTTTATCTACTAACATGTACCAGCCTGGACCAACACCATCCGCATATTTCACGACTTCAGCCATTGCACCTGGTTTGAACATCCAATCGTAATCGTAGTTCACCCATTTGCCTTTTGCATCTTTTTCTTCAGTTTCATGCCAGTCGGTGTATGCCACTAATTGAACAAGTTTTAAATCCATGCCCATTTTTGGTAGCAATTCGTTTTTAATACGTTTTAACTCATTGAAGTCGAAGGTTTGTAAGTAAACCATGTCAGATTTCTTGTCGTAACCGTATTTTTTCAACACTTTAAGGGTTTCAACTGCAATGTCTTTGCCATTTTGGTGGTGGAACCAAGGTGCTTTGATTTCAGGGTAGATACCCACTTTTTTACCAGTCGATTTTTCTAAACCTTGGATGAATTCTAACTCATCTTCAAAAGTATGGATTTTGAAGTGTGATTTCCAAAGTGGGAAACGACCTGGATATACTGCAACTTGTTTACCATCTTTAGTTTCAAAGTTTTCAGTCATATTTAAACTTTGAATTTCTTTTAAGGTGAAGTCAATTACATAGTAACGACCATCTTTACGATGACGATTTGGGAATTTTTTCGCCACGTCAGTTAAACCATCTAAGAAGTGGTCATGGATAACCACTAAACGGCCGTCTTTTGTCATCGCTAAGTCTTGTTCTAAGTAGTCTGCATGTTGTGCGAATGCAAGCGCTTTAGACTCAAGTGTATGCTCTGGTAAGTAACCACTTGCACCACGGTGAGCAATGATAATTTTGTCTGATTTCATAGTGTCCACAGAAGAGTGTGCGCTACATCCTGCAAGTATGCCTGCAGCTAATAAAGAAAGCGCTAAAGTTTTGAGTTTCATAAGCATTTCTCCTTGAAAGTGCGGTTAAAAATTCAGTTGTTTTTTGTAATAAAAAAGGCGGCAAGCCTTCGCCTGTCGCCTTTAATTTATAGATTATTTAGTACCGTAGGTATCGCCTAATTTCGCTTTGTGTTTACCTTCTTCAACCATTACGATGAAGAGTAATAACACCGCTAAGATACCACCGCCGATCATAACGTAGAAACCGCCGTCCCAGCCGTAGTGTTGCGCTGCCCAACCGATAACAGCTGACGCTGATACAGTACCACCTAAGTAACCGAATAAACCGGTGAAACCTGCTGCTGTACCTGCTGCTTTTTTCGGTGCAAGCTCAAGAGCGTGTAAGCCGATTAACATTACAGGACCGTAGATTAAGAAACCGATTAAGGTCATTAAGATGAAGTCAGTTAATTGATATGGGTTTTCATACCAAGCTGCATAGTTTGCAAGCTCTGCTTCAGGTGTAGCTGGGTTCATCCAGTATGCTACAACTGCTGCGGTAGTTAAGATCATGAAGATGAAACCGGTTAAACCACGTTTACCTTTGAAGACTTTATCTGATACCCAACCACATAACAATGTACCTGGAACTGCTGCTAATTCATAGATTGTGTAAGCCCATGCGGTACCTTTGATGTTGAAGTGTTTTACTTCACTTAAGTAAACCGGAGACCATTTCAATACGCCGTAGCGGATTAAGTATACGAATACGTTAGCAATCGCTATGTACCATAACAATTTGTTTTTCAATACATAAGTGACGAAGATTTCTTTTGTGCTTAAATCGTTTTCGTAAGTTTTTTCGTTATAGTCATCTGGGTAGTCATTACGCCATTTTTCGATTGATGGTAAACCACAAGATTGTGGAGTATCACGCATGACGAAGTAAACTGGAATTGCACAGAGCATTGCCGCAATACCCGGATAGTAGAGGGATTGTTGCCAAATGTCTTTTGCTTGCGCTTCGACACCATGAGTGCTGAAGAAGACGGCACTTGCTAATAGCACCATTGCACCCGGCATCATACCACCGATGTTGTGCGCGGTATTCCAGATAGATACGATAGTACCGCGTTCTGATTTAGACCACCAGTGTACCATTGTACGACCACATGGAGGCCAACCCATACCTTGGAACCAACCATTTAAGAAGATCATTACCCACATGATGGCAACGCCAGAGGTTGCCCATGGGAATAAACCCATCATGGTCATACAAAGACCAGAAAGCAATAAACCAAATGGTAAGAATACGCGAGGGTTCGAACGGTCAGACATACCTGCCATTACGAACTTAGATAAACCGTAGGCAAGACCAGCCGCTGAGCCGATAACACCTAGTTGCGCTTTAGTGTACAAGCCCTGTTGAATTAAACCGGGTTGTGCTAAGTCAAAGTTTGCACGTACAAAATAGTAAGCGGCATAACCAAAGAAGATCCCTGCAAACACTTGCCAACGTAAGCGTTTATACGTGGAATCAATTTTCTCCGCTGGAAGTTCCGCAATATGCGGAGCGGGTTTAAATGGTCCAAACATAATTTCTCTCCAAAATCATTTTAATTATGAGTCCACCCCCATAATGGGGATAGCGTGCATGATAAAAGAAAAATAGAAATTAAAAAGAGAAATAATTCAAAAATGTGATGCATTTCACAAAATATTTTTTAACAAATGAGCGAATTCGAAAATTTTGTGATCTATCTCACAAAACAGCTTTCTTTTTCGCTCAGAATGTTGTGAATTTAACCGCTCTCCCATACAATAGCCATGGAATTTGTAACAGTTTTTACGTTTCTTTTTATTAATATTTTGGCTTTGGGGGTAACAATGGGATTATCGCCTAATATGTATCGTGATGTGGGTGATTTTTCACCTATCTCGACGGATGTGATTATCATTGGTGGCGGTGCAACAGGTGCGGGGATTGCTCGTGACTGTGCATTACGAGGAATTAACTGTATTTTATTAGAGCGTCGTGATATTGCGACAGGCGCAACAGGTCGTAACCACGGTTTGTTACATAGTGGTGCGCGTTATGCCGTAAACGATCAAGAATCAGCAGAAGAATGTATTAAAGAAAATAAAATTCTGCGCAATATCGCTCGTCACTGTGTGGATGAAACAGAAGGTTTATTTATTACCTTACCTGAAGATTCCCTTGATTATCAAAAAACCTTCATCGAAAGTTGTACCAAATCCGGTATTGAAGCTGTCGCCATTGATCCTAAACTAGCCCAAATTATGGAACCATCAGTAAACCCTGATTTAGTTGGTGCAGTTGTTGTGCCAGATGGTTCAATCGATCCTTTCCGTTTAACGGCTTCTAACGTGATGGATGCCACCGAAAATGGCGCGAAAATGTTCACTTATTGCGAAGTGAAAAGCTTAATTCGCGAAGGTGGCAAAGTAATCGGTGTGGATGTCTACGATCACAAAAATCGTGTAAACCGTAAATTCTTTGCGCCATTAGTCGTCAATGCGGGCGGTATTTGGGGACAAGGCATCGCAGAATATGCCGATCTCAAAATCAAAATGTTCCCAGCAAAAGGTGCATTACTTGTTATGGGTCACCGTATCAATAAAATGGTGATTAACCGTTGTCGTAAACCGGCGGATGCGGATATTCTTGTGCCAGGTGATACCATTTGTGTTATTGGTACAACATCTAGCCGTATTCCTTACGATCAAATCGACAATATGGAAGTAACTCCAGAAGAAGTGGATATTCTTTTCCGTGAAGGGGAAAAACTCGCACCAAGCTTACGTCATACTCGCGTATTACGTGCTTATGCAGGCGTGCGTCCATTGGTGGCGACAGATGATGACCCATCTGGTCGTAACGTAAGCCGTGGTATCGTGTTACTTGACCACGCAGAACGTGACGGCTTAGACGGCTTTATCACTATCACTGGCGGTAAATTAATGACTTATCGCTTAATGGCAGAATGGGCAACGGATCTTGTTTGTAAAAAACTCAACAAAACAGCACGTTGTACGACTGCAGAGCGTCCATTACCGGGTTCAAGTGAAAGCCGTGCAGAAACTAATCAGAAAGTCATTTCACTTCCAAGTCCGATTCGTTATTCAGCGGTGTATCGTCATGGTTCTCGTGCAACTCGTTTATTAGATAAAGAACGTCTTGATCGTTCAATGGTGTGTGAATGTGAAGCCGTGACAGCGGGTGAAGTCCGTTATGCTGTTGATGAATTAAATGTGAATAACTTAGTGGATTTACGTCGTCGTACTCGAGTGGGGATGGGGACTTGCCAAGCTGAGCTTTGTGCATGCCGTGCAGCGGGTTTAATGAACCGTTTTGAAGTGGCAACACCTCGCCAATCTACCATACAATTAACCTCTTTCATGGAAGAGCGTTGGCGCGGTATTGAACCTATTGCATGGGGTGAGGCGATTCGTGAAGCGGAATTTACTTCATGGATGTATGGCAGTGTGTTGGGCTTAAACGATGTTCAACCGCTTGAAACTGACAAACAGCAAGGGACGGATAACAATGAATTTTGATGTAGTGATTATTGGTGGCGGCCTTGCAGGTTTAACTTGCGGCATCGCCCTACAAGAACAAGGCAAACGTTGTGTCATTATCAATAACGGTCAAGCAGCGATTGATTTTGCATCCGGCTCATTAGATTTATTAAGCCGTTTACCAAATGGTGCGTTTGTTAAAAATATTCCTGAAAATTTGACCGCACTTGCCGCTCAATTACCACAACACCCTTATAGCATTATGGGTGCTGAACGTGTATTAGCTAAAGCGCAAGATTTCGAAAAATTAGCGGAATCGTTAAATTTAGATTTAGTTGGTTCAACCGCAGAAAATCATCTTCGTGTAACGGGTTTAGGCAGCTTACGCGGTGCATGGCTTTCACCAAATAGCGTACCAACCGTGCAAGGCGAAACCCCATTCCCTTATAAAAAGATTGCGGTTTTAGGCATTGAAGGCTATCACGATTTCCAACCGGAATTATTGGCAGATAACCTCACATTGAATCCACAGTTTGCACATTGTGAAGTGAAAACCGGCTTTTTAAATATTCCTGAATTAGATCAGTTACGTGCAAACTCTCGTGAGTTCCGCAGTGTGAACATTGCACAAGTTTTAGAATATAAATTGAAATTTGATGATCTTGTGGCTGAAATGAAAGATGCGGCGAAAGGCACTGAAGCAATTTTCTTACCAGCTTGTTTCGGTTTAGAAAATCAAGAGTTTATGGAGTCACTTCGTAAAGCAACTGGATTGCCATTATTTGAATTGCCAACTTTACCACCGTCTTTATTAGGTATGCGTCAACGTATTCAATTACGCCATCGTTTTGAGAAATTAGGCGGACTCATGATGAATGGTGATAGCGCATTAAAAGCACATTTTCATGGCAACAAAGTTCGTGCTATTCAAACTCGTTTGCACGAAGAGGAAGAAATCACGGCTGAGCATTTTGTCTTAGCGTCAGGCAGCTTCTTCAGTAAAGGTTTAGTTTCTGAATTCGATAAAATCTATGAACCCGTATTTCATTCTGACATCATCGGTGTGGAAGGTTTTAACGATACGGATCGCTTTACTTGGACTGATCACCGTTTTTCAAATCCACAACCGTATCAATCTGCAGGCGTGGCGATTAATGCGCAATGCCAAGTTCAAAAGGGCGGTCATTTTTTAACGAATTTATATGCGGTGGGTAATGTGATTGGTGGTTTCAATGCGTTAGAACTCGGTTGTGGTTCTGGCGTGGCAGTGGTAACAGCACTTGCTGTTGCTGATGAAATTCTTCACAACACACATTAAGGAGGCGTTATGAACATTCAACAATTAATTGATAATGCAAAACAATCCCTTAATGCACCACAACATCATCATGCCTTTGATGAAAGCTTTGAGAGCTGCATTAAATGTACCGCTTGTACAGCAGTGTGTCCGGTTTCGCGTCAAAATCCAAACTATCCAGGTCCAAAACAATCTGGCCCAGATGGTGAGCGTTTACGCTTAAAATCAGCCGAGCTTTATGATGAAGCATTGAAATACTGTACCAACTGTAAACGTTGTGAAATTGCGTGTCCGTCTGATGTAAAAATTGGTGATATTATCGTTCGCGCAAGAAACAAATACCTTGCTCAACAACACAAACCGGCTGTGCAAAAATTACGTGATGCGATTTTAAGTAACACCGATATTATGGGTTCACTTAATACACCGCTTGCACCAATTGTGAATACGATTACAGGTTTGAAAGCGACAAAATTTGTATTGGAAAAAGCATTAAAAATCAGCCGTCATCGTACGTTACCAAAATATTCCTTTGGTACGTTCCGTAGCTGGTACATGAAGAAAATGTTGGAAAGCCAACAAAAATTCGAACGCAAAGTGGCGTATTATCACGGTTGTTATGTGAACTACAATAATCCACAGTTGGGTAAAGAATTTATCCAAGTGTTCAATGCTATGGATATTGGTGTGGTGTTATTGGAGAAGGAAAAATGCTGTGGCTTGCCATTGAGCGTGAACCAATTCCCAGAACGTGCGAAGAAAATCGCGCAATTTAACACCGATTACATTGGCAAAATGGTGGATGAAAATGGCTTGGATGTAATCAGCGAAGCATCAAGTTGCGCCTTAAATTTACGTGATGAATATCATCATATTTTAGGTATCGATAATGCGAAGGTTCGTCCGCATATTCACATGGTGACACCATTCTTATATCAACTCTTTAAAGAAGGTAAAACCTTACCACTTAAACCATTGAAATTGCGTGTAGCTTATCACACCGCATGTCACGTGGATAAAGCAGGTTGGGCACCATACACCTTGGAAGTGTTAAAACAAATTCCAGGTTTAGAAGTGGTGATGCTCCCATCACAATGTTGTGGTATCGCAGGGACATACGGTTTCAAGGAAGAAAACTACGAGGTTTCCCAATCTATCGGTAAAAACTTATTCGATAACATCAATGCAGGCGGATTTGATTACGTGATCTCTGAATGCCAAACTTGTAAATGGCAGATTGATATGTCATCTAACGTGACTTGTATCCATCCATTGACGTTATTGTGTATGTCGATGAATCAAGCTTAGTGAAAAGAGCGGAAACTGATAAAAAAGTGACCGCTCTTTTTGTTATTCAATCCAATATGGAGAATTAATTATGCAAAAAATCTTCAAGGTTTCCTTACTTGCTGTGCTTTCATCTCTTGCAGTAAACAGCTTTGCCAGTACGGCAGAAGTGAAAGTGCTTGAGCCTCAATTAAATTACCAACAACTTCTTACTCAAAGACAGGTTGTGGATGAGTTGCTTGAACAAGCAGTGAAAATCCAAAACTCACCGGCTCGTGTTTCAAATGCAGGTTTTACCGCGAAACTTCCTTCCAATATGGAGCGTATTGCGGATCTTTTATTAGAAGCGTATAAGCTTGAGCCTTATCGTGTAGATTTTTTGTTTGGTGCAGCGAATGCCAATATTTATAACGGCAATACCGATAAAGCCATTGAGCTTTACCAAAAAGTGCTTGATGTGGCGCCAGATGATGTGAAAGCACATACTTATTTGGCTGCATGGAATCGTTTTAAAGGCAACCAAGCGGAAGCGACAAAACATTTAGATCGCTTAAAACAACTTTCCCCAGAAAGCGCAAGCAAATTAGAAAAAGTCTTTGCAGTGATTGATAAAGCGGCTAATCAGCCAATTACCGATAAACTCGAAACCAAGTTACCGGCGCAATCGGCGATTATTACGTTGGGGTACGCTTTAAATCCAGATGGCGGTATGCATGATATTTTGGTGCAACGTTTAGAGAAAACCTTAGAAATTGCGAATCAAAATCCAGATGCGTTAATTATTGTGACGGGCGGTGTGCCACAAAATAATAAAACTGAAGGGGATTTGATGAAGCAATGGTTAATTGATAAAGGTGTGGATGCAAGCCGCATTTATTCGGATAACTATGCACGTTCAACTGTCGAAAATGCGCTTTTCTCTCGTTACTCTTTAGCGAAACATAAAATCAAACATGCTGTGTTGATTAGTTCGGGTAGTCATGTTCGTCGTGGACAAGCGTTATTTGAAATTGCGACGCAAGAATCCGGTCCACAAGGTCTTGTGATTGAAACCGTAGCAGCGTTAGATAAACCGTTAGATGAGTTACAAAAAATTACGGAGAAAGACTTGCTGGGTATTTATCGTGACAGCTTAAAAACAATGGGATTGCCAATGTTTAACAGTGGTGCATTGCAAGATTAAGGAATCTAAAAACAAAAGTGCGGTGAATTTCACCGCACTTTTTATTTTCTCTTTCGATTAAAGAATATGTTGATATTGTTCTAACATTTCTTTTGGCCATACGCTTGATTGCACTTCACCAATGTGTTTTTTGTGAAGTAAAAGCATTGCCATACGAGATTGACCGATACCGCCACCGATGGTGAGAGGTAATTTACCGTTTAATAAATCTTGGTGCCAATCCATTTTTAAGCGATCTTCATCACCGGTTAAACCAACTTGTAAACGTAATGCGGATTCATCCACACGAATACCCATTGAAGAAAGTTCAAACGCTTTACCTAACTCAGCGTTCCACACCAAAATATCGCCGTTTAAACCTTTGTAGCCGTTTTCTGATTCAGTTGTCCAGTCATCGTAGTCTGGTGCACGACCATCATGTGGTTTGCCGTCTGATAATTTGCCACCAATACCGACTAAGAACACGGCACCATATTCTTTACAAATGGCGTTTTCGCGCTCTTTGCTTGAAAGATCTGGGTATCGTTTAACTAAATCTTCACTATGTACGAAAGTGATTTCTTTTGGCAAGCTTGATGGGATATCAAAGCGAGCTTCTACGGCTAATTCAGTTAAACGGATTGCACGATAAATAGAACGTACCGTTTCTTTTAAATAGGCATAGTTACGATGACCTTCAGGAATCACTTTTTCCCAGTCCCATTGATCCACATAAACAGAGTGAGTTTGATCCAATGAATCTTCGTCTGGACGTAATGCTTTCATGTGAACAAATAAACCTTCACCTTCTTTGAAGTGGAAACGTGCGAGAGTATGACGTTTCCATTTAGCCAATGAGTGAACCACTTCATAAACGGCATTTGGGATACATTTCACGTTTACTTGAACCGCTTTCTCAATACCTGATAAGTTATCTTGCATACCATTGCCAACCTCACTAAGGATTGGACCTTGCACTTCGATGATGCCAAGTTGCTCAATTAAGTTTTGAGTAAAGGTGTTCTTCACAAAGCTAATTTCTTGTTGTTGTAAAATAAACGTCTTTTTCATATTTATCCTTCTTTTTATAATAACTGGTAAGATTTGTTGTGCATTATTCAATAAAATCGCAATTTGTTTCAAGTAATTTCTTTACATTGTTTTAAATATTGAATATTATCAAAAATAAAGAAGATATTTTGAAAAAGATCTAACAGGGGGCTATATGCACAATATCGATACGCTCGATCGACAAATTCTCCGAGTACTGACCAAAGATGCCCGTACGCCTTATGCAGAAATGGCAAAAAGCTTTGGTGTGAGCCCAGGTACGATTCATGTTCGTGTAGAGAAAATGCGTCAATCTGGTTTGATTGAAGGCACAAAAGCGATTATTGATGAGCGTAAGCTGGGTTATGATGTATGTTGTTTTATTGGCATTATTTTGAAAAGTGCAAAAGATTACGAAAAAGTGATTAAAAAACTCGACACTTTTGATGAAGTGGTGGAAGCCTATTACACCACAGGTAACTATTCGATTTTTATTAAAGTGATGACGCACACCATTGCTGAATTACATTCCGTGTTGGCGACTAAGATTCAGCTGATTGATGAAATTCAATCGACGGAAACCCTAATTTCCATGCAAAATCCTATTTTACGAGACATTAAACCTTAATGTTATCGAAACAATAAAGGCGTGTTTGATACACGCCTTTTTCTTTTCTTGGATTAACGATAGCGATCGAGGAATTTGTAGTATTGCACGCCGATCTTGGTGGCTAAGTTTTTGAGGGATTTTCCACCGTAAAACGAAGGCACTTTCAATCCTTCAAAAATTCTCAAACGTTCGTCATTACCTAAAATTGCTTCTGCAATAATGCGTCCAGCAAGTCCAGTGAGAGCGACACCATGACCAGAATAGCCTTGAGCAAAATAAATGTGCGGTGAGATACGCCCGAAATGTGGGGTAGCGTTCATTGTCATATCAATCGGTCCTGCCCAACCATAATCAATTTTGACATTTTCTAATTGTGGGAAGACATGCAGCATATTGCGGCGCATAATCTGTACCATATCTTTTTCAGAACTCGAGTCACTACCAAATAACAAACGGTTATCTGCACTCAAACGATAGTAATCGAGCAAGATATTGTTATCACAAACAGACATGCCATTGTTGATCACGGAATCCGCTGTAGCTTGATCTAAAGGTTCGGTCGCAATAATAAAGCTTTCTACTGGCAAAATTTTACGATTGATGCCGCGATGAATGGATTTTGGTAGCACATCGATATAAGCGTTGGTGGCTAAAATAACGTCTTGAGAAATGACCGCACTTTTATCGGTTTTGACTTCAATGCAACCTGATTTTTCTATTAAATCCACAACGGGCGATTGTTCATAAATCTGCACGCCTAAATCTAAGCAGGCTTTTGCTAAACCTAAGCAATAATTTAATGGGTGTAAGTGGCCTGAATTGCTGTCGTATAAGCCACCCACATAAATATCACTGCCTAGATGTTGTTTCAGTTTGGCTTTATCCCAAAGTTGCATTTTGTCATAGCCAAAAGTCGCGTGGCTGGCTTTTTCCATTTCAATGAGATCGTCCATACGACGTTCATTTAACGCCAATGTAGCATAGCCTTTTTTCCAATCACATTGAATGCCATATTTCGCAATGCGTTCATCAATAATATCAATGGCTTCTAGTGACATATCCCAAAGTTTTTTCGCTTTATCAAAGCCTACTTGAGCAATATATTCATCAATGCCTTCTTCAAAACCGTTGATGGCTTGACCGCCACTTCTACCAGATGCACCAAATCCGACTCGCGCGCCTTCTAGAACAATCACTTTCTTGCCTTTTTCTGCTAATTCAAGGGCTGCGGATAAACCGAAAAAACCCGCACCAATAACACAAACATCCGCTTCTTCTTGCTGAGTGAGAGGCGGCAATTCGAAGGTTTGGTTTCGACTGTCGAAATAATAAGATTTGATATGTTCTTGATGAGCAAATTCGAGCATGATTGATGCCTAATTAACATAAAATTGAAATTGAGGGAATCTTACCCTGATGGGAAAATATGTCAAACCTTTTGCTAAAAAGGTGCTATACTCCTTCGAGTTTACACAAGTAAACGATTGCTTAAGGTTTATTTTGATTGTCCTGAGGAGGTCAATAAATTGAAAAAAAATGCTGTTCAATACATCAAATCACTTTGTCTTTCTGCCGTTGCATTTGCTGCAACTTCTGCTGCATTTGCTGCTGAAAAACTTTATGTTTACAACTGGACTGACTATGTGCCATCTAATTTGGTTGCGGAATTTACCAAAGAAACCGGCATTGAAGTGATTTATTCAACATTTGAAAGTAATGAAGAAATGTATGCTAAATTGAAGCTGACCTCTAGCACAGGTAGTGGTTATGATTTAGTTTTCCCATCAAGCTATTACGTCAACAAAATGGCGAAAGAAGGCATGTTACAAGAGCTTGATCACAGCAAATTAAGTAATTTTAAACAAATTCCAGCAAATTTATTAAACAAGGAATTTGACCCAAATAACAAATATTCTCTGCCTTACGTTTATGGCTTAACCGGCATCGGCGTGAATGCGGATGATATTGACCCAAGCAAAATTACAAGCTGGGCTGACTTATGGAATCCAGAATTTAAAGGCAAAGTGTTATTAACCAGTGATGCGCGTGAAGTGTTCCACATTGCATTACTTTTAGATGGTAAATCACCAAACACCACGAATGAAGAAGAGATCAAAGCCGCTTACGAGCGTTTAGTGAAATTGTTACCAAATGTGGTGACCTTTAACTCAGACTCACCAGAAGTGCCGTTTGTTCAAGGTGAAGCCTCTATTGGTATGTTGTGGAATGGTTCGGCTTATTTAGCCCACAAAGAAAATCCAAGTATCCAATTTGTGTATCCAAAAGAAGGCGCGATTTTCTGGATGGATAATTACGCGATTCCAAAAGGTGCGAATAATACAGAGGGCGCTTATAAATTTATCGACTTCTTACTTCGCCCTGAAAATGCAAAATTAGTGGTTGAAAAAATGGGCTTCTCTATGCCAAATGAAGGCGTGAAAGCGTTACTTTCACCTGAAATGGCGAATAACCCAACCTTGTTCCCATCTGCTGAAAACATTGAAAAAGGCATTATGCAAGGCGATGTGGGTGAAGCAGTGGATATTTACGAAAAATATTGGAATAAATTAAAAACTAATTAATCAAATATTGATGAAAAGTGCGGTGAATTTGACCGCACTTTTTCTTTGTAAAGGATGAAAAATGAGTTTTCTTGAGCGACTTTTTCACGCAATCTTGTTTGAAACCACGGTTGTGTTGCTTTCTGTTTTCGCTTTGTATTTCTTTACAGAAGAAAGTGTTTCTATTCTCTTTGGGTCCATGGTACTGGTTTCCTTAACCGCCATGCTATGGAACCTCGTTTTTAATTATTTTATTGATAAAGTCTTTACGGGGCCGCGAGAAAAGCGAGGTGTCATATTTCGTACTTTACATGCTATTTCATTTGAGGGCGGTTTGCTTATTTTCACCGTACCGATCATTGCTTACTTTTTAAAAGTGGATTGGATTACAGCTTTTATGATGGATTTCAGTTTAACGGTGATGGTGACAGTTTATACCTTTATTTTTAATTGGGTGTATGATCACGCACGATTGCTATTTATTAAGTGTGAATGATGAAACGGGAAATAGTAAAAAAAGAATAAAAAGTGCGGTCAAAATCTCGGGTGTTTTTTTTGGTATTATGTAGCAGTTGCACAAAACCCGAGATTCAATCTTAACTGCAGTAAAATTTCCAATGCCCTTATCTCTAAAAAAGGATTAAGAGCATTTCTTTTATCTGATTTTAGCTGATTTCTCCACGTATTACACAAAATTTCCTTACTGCAGACGTAACTAATTCGCTCAATCTTGTAAAAGGTAAGCAACCTTCCCTGATACGAATCAGAATGTTATTTTGCGATTAAAAGTTAAGCTGAACTAAGTAGCTTGTCTCTTTAGGACTGATGGCGACATTTTTTCGATTTTATGTCATAATTCAAACAATTTTTTATATTTAAAGTGGATTTTAAAATGTCCTTGACACTAACCATTATCAATAACAATATTGCGTTGCGTATTCAGCGTAAATCTTTACTGCTATTAGTGCAAGCGTCCTTTTCAATAAAATACATAGGAGTAAAATCCTATGCAATCTAATCAAATTTCTCTGTTTGATGCTCAAACCAAACCTAAAATCCTTTCTCTTTTTTCAGGCTGTGGAGGTCTAGATCTTGGCTTTCATCAAGCTGGATTTGAAACCGTTTGGGCGAACGACTTTTCCCATTGGGCTTGCGAAAGTTTTCGTAAAAATATCGGCGATGTGATTGTGGAAGGCGATATTGAGCAAATCGATCCGAACGATCCTACCATTCCCGATTGTGACATTATTCTTGGTGGTTTTCCGTGCCAAGATTTCTCAATGATTTGGAAACAACCTGGCTTAGACGGTGAGCGTGGCAATCTTTACAAGAGCTTTTTACGCTTTGTAAACGCCAAAAAGCCCAAAGTTTTTGTGGCAGAAAACGTGAAAGGTTTGCTCACGGCAAACAAGAAAAAAGCTATTCAGCAGATAATTACCGATTTTGAAAGCTGCGGTTACTACGTCCAGGCGAAATTGTATAACTTTGCTGAATTTGGCGTGCCACAATTTCGTGAACGAGTGCTGATTGTCGGTGTGCGTTTAGATACTGGCTTCGATTTTCATCACCCACAGCCCACCCATAATGCAAGCGGTGAAAATGGGCTGAAACCTTACGTTACCGCAGGTCAAGCTGTTTCCAATATTCCAAGTGATGCGATGAATAATGAACTGATGAAAATCAGCGACAAAACTCGTCAAATGCTGTCGCTTATTCCCGAAGGCGGCAACTTTACCGATATTCCCAAAGATCACCCATTATATGTGAAAGGAATGATTAGCCATGTTTATCGCCGAATGCACCGAGATGAACCGTCTAAAACTATTATTGCGGCTGGCGGTGGTGGTACTTGGGGTTATCACTTCCCTGAACCTCGAGCTTTTACCAACCGGGAACGAGCAAGATTACAAAGTTTTCCTGACGATTTTGAATTTATCGGTTCTACCACCGAAGTACGTCGTCAAATTGGCAATGCTGTGCCACCGCAAGGTGTGGTAGAGCTTGCAAAGGCGATTTTACCGATTTTTTCGGGCAATTATAAAAGAGTGGATTTATACAAAAAATTGGAAGCTGAAAAAGCACAAGTTTTCCAGGAGCGTTTAAATAAAATTCGTGGGGGAAAACGATGAACACCGTTTTTTCTAATATCGCCCAAGCCGAAATTACAGCTCGTTCGCTCAATAAAGTTTGGATGGATCTATTTAAGTCTGCTGATGAAGTCACTATGGCGACTGGCTATGTTTCTAATGATGCGATTAAAGAATTGCATAAAATCATTGAGCATAATCCTAAATTAAGAAAACTGGATCTTTTAGTTGGAATGCTCTACTTGGAAGGTTTTACTCGTCCACAATATGACAGCCTTTGTGAGCTTAATCAATTCTTGCAAGAAGAAAAACGTGGTTCTGTTTTCATTTCGCCCTTTGTTAAATTCCACGGAAAAATGTATTCCTTTAAAAACGGAAAACAAATTGACAGCTTAATTGGTTCAGCAAATTTAACTTGTTTTTGGGATAGTACAGAACGTACTTATGAAACAATGCTTCATTTAAGTGGAAATGGGGCATTAAGTCTGCAAACGGACATTCAAAGCACAATTACTAAGCTAGGAAAACCTATTAGCGAAGTTGAAACACCAAATAACTTTAAAGAACATAATAGCCATTTAGAAAATTGCTTGGGTGTAAGTAAAGTTAACGCAGCTGATGTAGCACAATTATTTATGCAAACATCAATTTATAAATTTGATATTCAGGCTAAAACCGAAAAAAGTAGTAATCTAAATGTTTTCTTTGGAAAAGGGCGAGAAGACCAGCGTGGCTTTATCAAGCCAAGACCTTGGTATGAAGTAGAGATTATCGTTTCAAAATATCTTACAAAGCAACAGGGCTATCCGTACCATAAATCATTTACTGTAATTACTGATGACGGTTGGAAATTTAAATGTAAAACATCAGGAGATTACTCTAAAAACTTTCGTTCTGAAAATGATCTCAAAACATTAGGAAAATGGATCAAGGGCAGATTAGAAAGTACCAACTGTTTGAAAACAGGTGAAATGATTACCGAAGAAACTCTACGTAAATACGGCAATGATAAATTGGAATTTCGTTCAACGGATAATCCTGATGTTTGGTTGCTTTCATTTAAGGGGAAAAACTAAATGCTGCAAACTTATTTAAATAAACTTACACCACCTGAGTTAGCGGATTCTGTAAAAAATACCGTTTCAGGATTTATGGATAAATTGGCTCAAACTGAGCTGAAAAAAGCTCAAAATGTTTTGTTACTAGGTAATGTACAAAGTGGTAAAACCGCCCAAGTTTTAGGTGTATTAAGTGCATTAGCAGATGATGGCGATCATAAAGTTTTTCTCTATCTGACTACGGATAGTGTTGATTTACAACAGCAAACGGTAAAACGAGCCAAAACAAGTTTGGATAGATTTATTATTTTATCAGAAGATGATGACAAAAGTTTTACTCAAGTCATGAAAGCCGATAATCCAATTTTGGTGGTTATTAAAAAAAATGCCAGTGTGTTAAAACGTTGGCGGAATTTATTTAAAAGCCAAGAAAATTTGAAAGGCTATCCGCTGGTTATTGTGGACGACGAAGCCGATGCGGCAAGTTTAAATACTAATGCAGATAAACAGGATAAAGATACCAGTACAATCAATAAGCTATTGAATGAAATCAAAAATAGCTGTTGCCAAAGTTTATTTATTCAATTAACCGCTACTCCACAGTCTTTATTATTACAACACCAAGAATCTGAGTGGCAACCCGAATTTATCCATTTTTTTGAAGCTGGTGAAAAATATATTGGTGGCAATTTTGTTTTTTCTGATCCACCGAACAAACTTATTTTCCGTCCGATTGACAGTGAGTTAGATGAAATTAAAGATGATAGTGGAGAAATTCCCGAAGGTGTAAAACGAGCCTTGCAAAGTTTTTTATTAACTTGTGCAGAATTTGATTTATGTAGAAAAACAAATTGCAATTTTGCCTTGCACCCAAGTTATAAAATTCAAGATCACACCGCCTTTGCTGATAAAATTCAGGCTTGTTTAAATGATCTCGTACAAGCGGTGAATAATGATGAAAATTTTGCAAATAGTTTTAAAGAAAGCTACCAAGATTTGCAGCAAACCAAACCAGATATTCATCACTTTGAAGAAATCTACGAAAATCTGACCGCACTTTTGCAAGATAAAAGAATCAGTGTTGTTGTACTAAATTCTAAGACTGAAGCTGATTTTGATTTGGAAAAAGGATTTAATATCGTGATTGGCGGTAATGTGATTGGGCGTGGCTTAACTATTCCAAAATTACAGACAGTTTATTACAGTCGTACGGCGAAAAAGCCCAATGCTGATACCTTTTGGCAACATTCTCGCATTTTTGGTTATGATCGTGATACATCTCTATTAAGGCTTTATATGCCTATGGATGTATATAAATTTTTTGTATCGCTTAATCAAGCAAATAATTTAATTATTGAACAAGCCAAGCAATTAAACGGAAATGTACAAATTATTTATCCGAAAAATATCAACCCAACGCGTAAAAATGTGTTGAAATCAGATGCTGTCAATCAACTAGTTGGTGGTGTGAATTATTTTCCATTTAAGCCAAATGAAAAAAATTTATCCCAGATCAATAGATTACTACCTATTACTGAGCAAAATCCAATTAAGGAGGATTTATATCAAATTGACAATGAAACCTTATTTTTAATTTTAGAAAATCTAGGTAATTATCAATCTGATGATTGGGATAAAGAAAAATTTGTCACCAGTATTCAAGCCTTACAAACTCAACGACCAAGTTTTAAAAATTATGTTTTAATCAAAAAGGGAAGAAAAATTGGTAGAGCCACCGGTACAATGCTTTCCGAAGATGACCGGAAATTGGGTGATAAATACCCAAATGATTTGTTTTTAACACTTTATCTTGTTGTTGGTGATGAAAAGAAAGGTTGGAAAGGCGAAGATTTTTGGCTACCTAATATCAAATTACCACATAAAGGTTTAGTTTATTGGGGATTAAAATAACACTACGCAACCTGAGTTCAAATTCATATGGCATTTTACTATATTAAGCATTATCTATTTTGAATGCTTGAAGGGGGATTTCATTCGTATGAAAGCATTTTTCATGTTGCTTTTTAGGGGTATGTGCCACTAATTGGCGTGGTGATGACTAAAAACGGACATTGCTTACTTTTTAAAAGTGGATTGGATTACAGCTTTTATGATGGATTTCAGCTTAACGGTGATGGTGACTGTTTATACCTTTATTTTTAATTGGGTGTATGAGCACGCGCGATTGCTGTTTATTAAGCATGAATGATGCAATAGGTAAGAGAAGAAAGAAAAAAGTGCGGTCAAAATCTAAGATGTTTTTGACCGCACTTTAATTTTGAGGGCGTGGTAAAACACCCTTTTGTTTATTAAAGTTTTTCCACTAACTCAATAGCTGCACCAATATAGGTTGCAGGAGTGAGTTGTTGTAAACGTGCTTTTTCATCGGCTGGGATATCCAGTTTTTCGATGAATTCACGCATTGCTTTTTCATCAACGCGTTTACCACGAGTGAGTTCTTTTAATTTTTCGTATGGTTTTTCAATACCATAGCGACGCATCACCGTTTGAATTGGCTCAGCTAAAACTTCCCAGTTGTGGTTGAGTTCATCACGGAGATGTTGTTCGTTCACTTCTAATTTGCTGATACCTTTACGCGTTGCGACATACGCAATTAAGCAATAACCTAAACCTACACCTAAGTTACGTAACACAGTAGAGTCGGTTAAGTCACGTTGCCAGCGAGAAATTGGTAATTTTTGACCTAAGTGAGTCATCATCGCATTGGCTAAACCTAAGTTGCCCTCTGAGTTTTCGAAGTCGATAGGATTCACTTTATGTGGCATGGTGGATGAACCAATTTCACCTGCGATAGTGCGTTGTTTAAAGTGATTTAACGCAATGTAGCCCCATAAGTCACGATCGAAGTCGATGATGATGGTATTAAAACGTACCACAGCATCAAAGTATTCAGCAATGTAATCATGTGGTTCAATTTGAGTGGTATACGGGTTCCAATCTAAACCTAATGAGGTGACAAACTCTTCGCTAAATTTGTGCCAGTTGATATTTGGATAGGCAGATAAATGTGCATTGTAGTTACCCACAGCACCATTAATTTTCCCCAAGATTTCATTTTGTTGGAGTTGCTTGAATTGGCGTTTTAAACGGTAAACCACGTTCGCCATTTCTTTACCTACAGTACTAGGTGAGGCAGGTTGGCCGTGTGTACGAGAAAGTAATGGGATGGTTTTGTATTCGTTCGCTAGACGGGTGATTTCATCAATCAGTTTTTGCCATTCCGGTAAGATTACTTCTTCACGCGCCGTTTTTAACATTAAGGCATGAGAAAGGTTGTTAATATCTTCCGAGGTACAAGCAAAGTGGATAAATTCAGAAACTTTGGCTAATTCTGGTAAAGCTTCACTTTTTTCTTTTAAGAAATATTCAACTGCTTTTACGTCATGATTCGTAGTGCGTTCAATTTCTTTAATACGTTCAGCATCTTGAAGACTGAATTCTTCCACAATTTTATTAAGGTAATCGTTTGCTTCTTTGGACAAAGAAGAAACTTCTTGGATTTCAGCGGTCGCCGCCAATTTTTGTAACCAACGTACTTCCACGGTGACACGGAATTTGAGTAGGCCAAATTCACTGAAAATACCACGTAATGCAGTGGCTTTATCTTGATAACGACCGTCAATCGGGGAAAGAGCGGTTAATGCGGAAAGTTGCATAAGAGTTCTCCAAGGATTAATTTAAAGTTAAGTAGAGTTGTCGTGCCGCTTGCACTAATTTTTTACGATGAAATAACAGTTGCCATTTGCTGCCGCCGACTTGACGCCACAAAACGGCAGAACGAATACCTGCAAGTAAACACGCACGAATTTTGTCTTGCACGTTTTGTTGCTGCAAATGATATGCCGAACCAATAATGTGGATGCGTTTGCCTAAAGGGCTAATCGTATCGACATAAATGTTTGCCATGATAGAAAACATCTCATCATCAAATTGATTGTCGTGATAAGCAAGTTGTTCTGGTAAACGGGCAATACGGCGGCCAAGTTCTTGTTTGATTTCAGGTTGTTTGTTTAATTTGCTCTCTAACGCTAACAAACTACCCCAATAATTTAATAAATTTTTGTCATTCAATTGGGTGAGTTGCTCGATAAGTGTGTTTAATCCCATTTTAAGATGTTGAATATCACCGCCAAATACGGCTAATGTATCTTCAGGCTGAGTAATGAGAAGAGAATGAATGGTTGTTTGGAATGCACCTTGGTTATCAACTTCGCCTTTTTGTGCTAATTGACTGATTAATAAGACTGATTGACAAACACCGGCAAGTGCCAGAGCCATATCATTATAATTTTTCATTGGGATTATAAATTGTGAGCTGCAGAAATTTTTGGCGTAATATAGCATTTTTACACATTGTTTTGAACTCAATCATTAAAAAACGCCCTATCTTTTGTTATCATAGCGCCAATTCAGTTTACAGAATAAAAGGATAACCAATGACAAAACCAATTGTATTCAGTGGCGTGCAGCCTTCCGGCGAATTAACTATCGGGAATTATTTAGGTGCACTTCGCAACTGGGTGAAAATGCAAGAAGATTATGAGTGTATTTTCTGCGTGGTGGATTTACATGCCATCACGGTACGTCAAGACCCTGTAGCACTTCGCAAAGCGACCCTTGATGTGCTCGCCCTTTACTTGGCTTGTGGCATTGATCCGAATAAAAGCACGATCTTTGTGCAATCTCATGTACCAGAGCATACTCAACTAAGCTGGGTGTTAAACTGTTACACCTATTTTGGTGAAATGAGTCGTATGACTCAATTTAAAGATAAATCAGCACGTTATGCTGAAAATATTAACGTGGGTTTATTTGATTATCCGGTTTTAATGGCAGCAGATATCTTACTTTACCAAGCGAAAAGCGTGCCGGTAGGGGATGACCAAAAACAACATTTAGAAATCACCCGTGATATTGCCGCTCGTTTTAATGCGCTTTATGGTGATATTTTCACGATTCCTGAAATTTTCTTAGGCAAAGCCGGTGCGCGTATTATGTCTTTGCAAGATCCTGATAAAAAAATGTCTAAATCAGATGATAACCGCAATAACGTGGTGACCTTGCTTGAAGATCCTAAATCGGTAGCGAAAAAAATCAAACGCGCGGTGACAGACTCTGATGAACCGCCTGTTGTTCGTTATGACGTGAAAAACAAAGCGGGCGTGTCTAACTTATTAGATATCCTTTCTGCAGTAACGGATAAATCTGTGGCAGACCTTGAAAAAGAATTTGAAGGCAAAATGTATGGACACTTAAAAACAGCGGTGGCTGACGAAGTGTCAAACTTACTTGCGGGTTTACAAGAACGTTTCTATCAATATCGTAACGATGAAGCACTTTTAGACGAGATTTTACGTCAAGGTGCGGAAAAAGCCCGTGCAAGAGCGAAGGAAACCCTTGCCAAAGTGTACGAAGCCGTCGGCTTTGTTGCTGCAAAATAATTTTAAACTTAATAAGCCGTGTTATATCACGGCTTTTTTAGATAAGGAGAAAAAGATGGCCATTCAAACTGAAAAACCAATTGAATGTGTAGGCTGTAATACTTTCGATATGAAATCATTGTTTGATAACAGTGATTGTAGTTTACCTATCGAACAGTTTTACGCGACTCGTCAAGATGCAGAAGGTGCATTGGAATATTTCACATTAAAAGCACGTGATGTAGAAAGTGAACCTTGCCAAATTCAATCTGAAATTCAACAGGTTGAAGAGGGATATGTACTTAAAGCGGTTTTCACATTCTGCTGCCAAGCGGAGTTAGTGATTTTCCAAATGAAACTTTCGTAAGTAATGACTTACTCTAGAAAACCGCATTTTTTGTGACCGCACTTTCTGATATTTATGTTCCCCTGCATCGTATTATTCCTTTTTCTAATGTAGAAGGGCAGGGGAATCGTACCAGTATTTTCTTACAAGGTTGTAAGTTAAACTGCCTTTATTGCCATAATCCAGAAACCATTCCTCGTTATGCGGAAGGGGCTCATCAAGTCAGTCTGCAGTATTTGTATGAGCAAGTGATGGATGCGGTACCTTTTATTCGTGGTGTAACGGTTTCCGGCGGGGAACCCACCATTCATCATAAAAAACTTGTTCCATTGTTCCAAAAGCTACGTGAGGAAGGGCTAACTTGCTATTTAGATAGCAGTGGTTTCTTTGAATTTGAAGCAATTCGTCCTTTAATTGATGTCACAGACAAATTTCTCTTTGACTTGAAAGGAGAAGGACTTGGCTTACAACGTTTGTGCTTTGATAGACAAAATCGCCAAGGCATTGTCCCGAAAAACATCATCCCCACTCATCAACATATCAAGCAAGAAAACTTAGATCGCAATTTGAAGAACTTGGCGCAATTATTACCATTGAATAAAGTGGAAGAAGTGCGGTTAGTTTATGTGGCGAATTTTTTTGATGCAGAAAAGTTGGTGGAAAAAGTTGCTTCCTTATTGAAAGATTATCCGGATGTTTTGTTCAAAATTATTCGAATGCACACAAAAGGTGCTCGAGACGCTGAAGGGCTCAGCCCTTATGTCCCAACTGTTGAGCAGATCCAAGAACTTGAAAACTATGCAAAATCTTGTGGTCTGACCAAAATTGTGACCATTTTATAAGCAAACATACCGAAAAGTAGCAAAAATATTCCGACTTTTTCCCGAAAAACAAGTAGAATAGGACAATTTTATTCACTTACTTATCTAACCAACCTAGGGGAAAAAAATGGGTATTTTAGGTAGCGTTTTAGGCATTGTCGTATTACTGGTCATTGCCGTATTATTTTCAAATAATCGTAAGGCGATTAATTTACGTACTGTATTAGGGGCTTTGGCGATCCAAATCGGATTTGCGGCCCTTATTTTGTATGTGCCGTATGGCCGTGATGCATTACAAGCGACAGCAAATGGAGTGTCAAATGTTATTGCGTATGGTAACGAAGGGATTAATTTCGTCTTTGGTGGATTAGCAGATCCTTCAAATGTCGGCTTTATCTTTGCGGTGAAAGTTTTACCAATCATCGTCTTTTTCTCCGGTTTAATTTCTGTGCTTTATTACTTAGGTATCATGCAAGCCGTCATCAAAGTGATCGGTGGTACATTGCAAGCTGCGTTAGGTACCTCTAAAGCAGAATCAATGTCCGCAGCCGCGAATATCTTCGTTGGTCAAACTGAAGCACCTTTAGTGGTTCGTCCTTACATTAAAAATATGACCCAATCTGAATTGTTCGCTATTATGGCGGGTGGTACTGCTTCTATCGCGGGTTCAGTAATGGCGGGTTATGCAGGAATGGGCGTACCATTGACTTACTTAATCGCAGCCTCTTTCATGGCTGCACCAGCAGGTTTATTATTTGCGAAAATTTTATTCCCGCAAACTGAACAATTTACCGATAAACAACCTGAAACGGATGATAGCGAAAAACCGACTAACGTGCTTGAAGCAATGGCAGGTGGTGCGAGTGCAGGTATGCAATTAGCGTTAAACGTAGGTGCGATGTTAATCGCATTCGTGGGTTTAATCGCTTTAGTTAACGGTATTTTAGGTGGTGTAGGCGGCTGGTTCGGTTACGGTGATTTAACATTACAATCAATCTTTGGTTGGATCTTCAAACCATTAGCCTACTTAATTGGTGTATCTTGGGATGAATCTGCAATCGCGGGTCAAATGATTGGTATGAAATTAGCCGTAAATGAATTCGTGGGTTACTTAGAGTTCGCGAAATACTTACAACCAGATACAGCAGTTGTATTAAGTGAAAAAACTAAAGCCATCATTACTTTCGCATTATGTGGTTTTGCTAACTTCAGCTCTATCGCAATCTTAATCGGCGGTATCGGTGGTATGGCACCAAATCGTCGTGGTGATGTGGCTCGCTTAGGTTTAAAAGCAGTTGTAGCGGGTACATTAGCTAACTTAATGAGTGCGACTATTGCAGGTTTATTCATCGAGTTAAGCGGCGTAGCAATGTAATTAAAATGTGGTGAATTTTGACCGCACTTTATCTCTCAACACCACGAATCATTCGTGGTGTTGTACTTTAAAGCAGGCGAAAACGTTTGCTTAAATGACTTTTTATTTATCAACAAGAGGAAAAAACAATGACTCCACATATTAACGCTCCTGAAGGCGCATTTGCAGATGTTGTATTAATGCCAGGCGATCCGCTTCGTGCAAAATATATTGCTGAAACATTCTTAGAAGATGCGAAAGAAGTGACTAACGTTCGCAATATGTTGGGTTATACCGGTACTTATAAAGGTCGTCGTATCTCTGTTATGGGTCACGGTATGGGTATCCCATCTTGCTCAATTTATGCGAAAGAATTAATTACTGAATACGGCGTGAAAAAAATCATCCGTGTTGGCTCTTGTGGTGCTGTACGTATGGACGTTAAAGTACGTGATGTTATCATTGGCCTTGGTGCATGTACTGATTCAAAAGTAAACCGTATCCGTTTCAAAGATAACGATTTTGCTGCAATTGCTGATTTTGATATGGCACAAGCAGCGGTTCAAGCAGCAAAAGAAAAAGGTAAGCAAGTTCGCGTAGGGAATCTTTTCTCTGCAGACCTATTCTACACGCCAGATTTCGAAATGTTTGATGTGATGGAAAAATACGGTATCTTGGGCGTAGAAATGGAAGCAGCTGGTATCTATGGCGTAGCAGCAGAATATGGTGCAAAAGCACTTTGTATCTGTACCGTTTCAGACCATATTCGTACACACGAACAAACTACTGCAGAAGAACGTCAATTAACCTTCAATGATATGATTGAAATTGCCTTAGAGTCTGTATTAATTGCTGATAAAGCATAATTTATCCGATTGATAAAATAAAAAAGAGCGGTCAATTTGACCGCTCTTTTGTTTTTTATGCTTGTTATTTTTCATACCAAATTCGGTTCACATAGAGCACGACTTTGCCAGAGGGTGTTTCCACATGGATTTCATCATCAACGCCTTTCCCGATTAAAGCGCGAGCGACGGGAGAATCAATGGAGATCCAGTTTTTAGCGGGATCGAATTCATCGCAGCCGACAAGGCGATATTGCTTCACTTCACCCTCTTCATCTTCTAGCTCAACCCAGGCCCCGAAAAACACTTTGCCTTCTTGTTTCGGGTGGTAATCCACAATTTGTAACACTTCTAAGCGTTTGGAAAGGAAACGCACACGGCGATCAATTTCACGTAAACGACGTTTACCGTAAATATATTCTGCGTTTTCACTGCGGTCACCAAGTGCGGCGGCATCTGAAACCGCTTGGGTAACTTTTGGGCGTTCTTCTTTCCACAAAAATTTAAGTTCTTGGTCAAGGGCAAGCCAGCCTTGACGGGTAATGTAATTTGATTTTGCCATGATAAAAATAAAAGAAATTTTTTTGAATTATATTTGAGCCTGTTGTCTAAAACCAGTATTCTATTCCCGTTTTTATCGAATCCTTTAATAACAAAGAAGTATGACAATGTTAAATCAACAAATTAGCCAAATTATTGCGGCAGAATTAACCGTTCAACCTCAACAAATCCTCGCCGCCATTCAATTATTAGATGATGGTAATACCATTCCATTTATCGCCCGTTATCGTAAAGAAGCCACAGGTGGCTTAGATGACACTCAACTTCGTCATTTTGAAACCCGTTTAATTTATTTACGTGAATTAGAAGATCGTCGTCAAACCATTTTGAAATCTATTGAAGAGCAAGGGAAATTGACCGATGAATTGCGTGACAAAATCCATGCAACACAAAGCAAAACCGAATTAGAAGATTTGTATTTACCATACAAACCGAAACGTCGCACCAAAGGGCAAATTGCGATTGAAGCTGGTCTTGAGCCATTGGCTGATTTACTTTGGAATGAGCCAAAAAATGACCCTGAAACGGCGGCAGCGGAATTTGTGAATGCTGATAAAGGCGTGACAGACACCAAAGTCGCGCTTGATGGTGCACGCTATATTTTAATGGAGCGTTTTGCTGAGGATGCGGGTTTATTAGCGAAAGTCCGTGATTATTTAGCGAAAAATGCCGTTATAGTATCTAAAGTGATCGAAGGCAAAGAAACGGAAGGGGCAAAATTCCAAGATTATTTTGACCACCAAGAATTATTAAAAAATGTGCCTTCTCACCGTGCATTAGCCATGTTCCGTGGACGTAATGAGGGTATTTTACAATTAAGCTTAAATGCTGATCCTGATGCGGAAGAGGGAAGTCGCCAAAGTTATTGTGAAGAGATTATTCGTGATTATTTAGATGTACGTTTCACGGGGCTGCCTGCAGATAAATGGCGCGAGCAAGTGATTGCCTGGACATGGAAAATCAAAGTTTCGTTGCATTTAGAAACGGAATTAATGGCAAGTTTACGTGAAAAAGCGGAAGAAGAAGCCATTGATGTTTTCGCCCGAAATCTGACCGCACTTTTAATGGTGGCACCAGCTGGGGCGAAAAACACTATGGGCTTGGACCCGGGCTTGCGTACGGGAGTTAAAGTCGCGGTGGTGGATAACACAGGTAAATTATTAGATACCACCACCATTTATCCACACACGGGGCGTGAAGCCGAAGCACAAGTGGCGATTTTCAGTTTGATCCGCAAACATAACGTAGAATTAATTGCCATTGGTAACGGTACGGCTTCTCGTGAAACTGAACGTTTTGCGAAAGAAGTGATTAAAGAAATCAAAGAAAATAAACCACAAACCGTTGTGGTGAGCGAAGCTGGCGCATCGGTTTATTCCGCTTCTGAATTTGCCGCAAATGAATTTCCGAATTTAGATGTATCTTTACGTGGTGCGGTGTCTATTGCTCGTCGTTTACAAGATCCATTGGCGGAGCTAGTGAAAATCGAACCGAAAGCCATTGGTGTTGGGCAATATCAGCATGATGTAAACCAAACCCAACTTGCGCGTAAACTCGATGCGGTGGTGGAAGACTGTGTAAACGCAGTAGGTGTGGATTTGAATACGGCATCCGCACCGTTACTTGCTCGCGTGGCGGGGATGACAAAAACCTTAGCGCAAAACATTGTGGAATATCGTGATGAAAATGGGCGTTTTGAAAGCCGTAGCGAATTGAAAAAAGTGCCGCGTTTAGGGCCAAAAGCCTTTGAGCAATGTGCAGGCTTTATGCGTATTGCAGGCGGGAAAAATCCACTTGATGCTTCAGGTGTCCACCCAGAAGCTTATCCTGTGGTCGAAAAAATCTTGCAAGCGACAGCACAATCTATCCAAGATTTAATGGGTAATGCCGGTGTGGTGCGCCAACTTGATGCTAAACAATTCATTGATGAGCAATTTGGTTTACCAACCGTCCAAGATATTTTCAAAGAATTGGAAAAACCAGGGCGCGATCCGCGTGGTGAGTTTAAAACTGCTGTATTCGCAGAAGGCGTGGAAGAAATTACCGATTTAAAACCAGGTATGATTTTAGAAGGTACCGTCACCAATGTGACTAATTTCGGCGCATTTGTGGATATTGGTGTTCACCAAGACGGTTTAGTACACATTTCATCATTAAGCGATAAATTCGTAGAAGATCCACATCAAGTGGTGAAAACGGGCGATATCGTAAAAGTGAAAGTCTTGGAAGTGGATGTGCCACGTAAACGTATTGCGTTGACGATGCGATTAGATGAAAGTGCGGTTAAAAATGACGGCAAATCTGACCGCACTTTAAGCGCAAAACCAAGAAGTAATGCACCTCGCCAAGATCGTCATCCTAGAGGAAATAGTGCGATGGGGAATGCCTTTGCCGATGCGTTGAAAAATTGGAAAAAATAATTTCGTCATTTAGATGAACATTGTGGCCAAATAGGCGTACAATGAAGGGGATCTGGTCAATCATCCAATCCCCTTTTTTATTTCAACGAAAGGAATATTCTTATGGAAAAAGGTATTCTTGGGCCGCATGAAGGCAAGGAGCTGGAATTAATGTTAAGGGGCGAAAAGCAAGTGGCATTATTCAATCAGGAGCTCGGTATTCCTGACGCCTTTCTCCCTTATCTTGAGCTAGGAATGCTTCATTCAAAAACGGTGCAACGTCATGTAAATGATGTTTGCTTAACTGATTTTATTGTCTATTTACCTCAATCTCTTGCACTCGCTGAACAAATGGAAGTGCTACTTCCAGCAAGCACTGTGAATGGTTTTGATCCAAAAGTGGAACGTGAAATCGGCCGAATTCTTGGCTACCGAGAAAAAGACATCGAATACTATATTCAGCATTTTCAAGATAATTTAGAGAAGTATCGGCAGCAGTATAGCTAATTGATAAAATAAAAGTGCGGTTGGTTTTTAAGTAAGATAGGCGTATATAGATTTGAAAATCCACATATGTTTTTATATTTTTATTTATGCGTGTGGACCTGTTGTTCCTTCTGCATTAGCTATAAAAATTAAGTAGGTTTTGATGGAAAAATATAAAGTTTTTTTAGGTAGTGATCTTGCAAAGACTTACAGTGATGCAAAGAAATTCACTTTGGATAGGGTTGAAGAATATGTAGAATTTGACAATAAAAAATTGAAACTAGTATTGAGTCATATAGAAGAATTCAATGGAAATGTATTTTCATTGATATTTTGGATGAAAGATTATCATGTAGCATTAGCCTCTAAGCATTTATTAGAAAATGATATTTCAGGATTTAAAGAAAATGCTTCTATTGCAGGTTTCTTAGGTATTTTATCTAAGTATGATTTTCAATGGGCGTACAACGGAATTAATACAAATTTCTTTTTTATGAGTTTGCTTTCAGATAATCAAAAGTTGATTGATTATTTAATTAAACATCGTGATGAAATTGTGGATATTTCAGTCCCTTATAAACGAACTGATATCAGACCTTTTTTTAATGCGAACACTTTATTGGCGTTAAGTGGCGATTGGCAATTATTAAAAGAGCGCGCACTCACGTTCTTAAATGATGAGAAAAAAGCCCGTAGCGATTTAAAGCGCATTCCTGATCATGAATTTTATGTGGCACTAGCAGATAAAAATATAAAAGGAATGAAAGAGGCTTTAGATAAATTACTCGAACTTAAGTTTGCTAAACGAGCAGCAAAAGACACACTTTTACATTTTGATTTTTACTTGCAACCGCAAGTTTTAATGTATGCCAAAATCGCAGCAATCCACGGTTTTGATTTGGGTATTGATAGTCCTATAGCACCCAAAGAATTGATTGATATAAATCCATTAGCGGAATATAAAATTCCTTATGATTTTATGAAATCATTTGATTTTGATGCGCCCCATCAAGTTTGGGTAAATTATGTCAAACAAAGAATGGAAGAAGCGAAGCAAAAGAAAGTTGAAAATAAAAAAGGATTTTGGGCTTCATTATTTGGTCGATAGACAAGGAAAGGAATATCATGAAAGTAACTTCTGTAGAGCATTGGAGTTGGTTGCATAAAGCCTTAGTGTTAAATATTTAGAGATGATATGAGTCCAAAAGTTAGAAGATATATTGAAGTATATAGTAATGAAACAGATGAGTTGCTTTATTCTTATAAAATAACAATTCCTGATCATCTAGTTATTGAGATAGTTTCACCTGATGAGGATGATGAATTTGCATTTTTTTCATATATTCTGACTCAGGAAAAAGTTATTTCTCTAGGCGGTAAACATATTATAGATGAATATCATAACAAAGATGTTGGATATTATGTTGCCTGTTATCAAGCATAGGATATAGATACCAAATAAAAGTGCGGTCAAAAACACAAGCGATTTTGACCGCACTTTATTATGGATTAGAAAGGATTATTCCGCGTCTTCTTTTGCCCATTCTAATGAACGTTTAACTGCTTTTTTCCAACCTTTATAACGACGTTCACGTTTTTCTTCATCATTGTCTGGAGTGAAGGTACGTTCAACACGTGCTTTGTCGTGAAGTTCGTCTAAATCTTTCCAGAAACCAACTGCAAGACCTGCAAGGTAAGCTGCACCAAGTGCAGTCACTTCTTTCACCACTGGACGTTCTACGTTCACATCTAAAATATCTGCTTGGAATTGCATTAAGAAGTTATTGTTGGTTGCACCGCCATCAACACGTAAATATTGTAAACGTTGACCTGAGTCAGATTGCATTGCTTCTAATACGTCACGGGTTTGGTAAGCAATAGATTCAAGGGTTGCGCGTACAATATGGTTACGGTTAGAACCACGAGAAAGACCAAAAATTGCACCGCGTGCATACGGATCCCAATATGGTGCACCTAAACCGGTGAAGGCTGGAACAACATATACCCCGTTGCTATCAGGGACTTTTTGTGCGAAGTATTCGGAGTCGTGGCTGTCATGAACGATTTTGAGTTCATCACGTAACCATTGGATTGAAGCGCCTGCAATAAATACAGAACCTTCGAGTGCGTATTCAGGTTCACCTTTGGCGTTACAAGCGATGGTGGTTAATAGACCATTTTTAGAGGTAATGGCTTTATCACCAGTGTGAAGCAACATAAAGCAGCCTGTACCATAGGTATTTTTCGCTTGGCCTGCGCGTGTGCATAGATGGCCGTAAAGTGCTGCTTGTTGGTCACCTGCAATACCTGCAACAGGAATACGTACGCCACCTTTCCCCCCGATATTGGTTTGGCCATACACTTCGGACGAATTACGTACTTCAGGTAGCATAGAGCGTGGAATATTTAATAATTCCAACATTTTGTCATCCCATTTTTTCGTATGGATGTTAAATAACATGGTACGGGATGCGTTGGTGTAATCCGTTACGTG
>JAGZOA010000005.1:0-90465 GCA_018363335.1 Parahaemophilus parainfluenzae
CTTTCTGCTCGTGCTTATGATTTTGGCCTACGAGATGAAGCGGTAAAATGGTTTTATCGTGGGCAGAACCGCTTAATCACCGCGTTATATGTGTTGGATTTAGATAAATTAACAGTATCGAATAACACAGCATTTGGGCAATTAGTGGGACAGCATGTTAATCCGTATGCGTTCTGTGATTTGAATAAGCAACACAAGGCGGCGCAAGATGCGATTGACTGGGCTAAAAATCATCCGTATCAGGCGGTGTTTTTACCTCAATTACCAAGCAAGCATCCAGATAGAAAACAAGCGTTAAAAGAAGCAGAAGCAAAACTTGATACACGTTTAGTTGAGCAAGACCGCTATTTTGCTAATCCTGAAAATAAAGTGAAATGGGAAAAAGAACGCCAAGATAACCTGGTGAATGAGCGATTTTGTTGGTGATTTTAAAAAAATTTAAAAATCTTAAGGTTGCTTAAGATTTCATTAAGATTTGTTGTGTTTAATAAGCATCAACAAGGCGGCAATGAGGATAATCCTTCGCTTTGAAACATGATTAATTTATGCTTAATTCTATTTAGGAGAACATAATGAAAAAATTAGCTTTAGCAACCCTTTTAGCTTTATCTACTTCAGCAGCATTTGCTGGTTTTAATGGCAACACTGCAGAAGGTGGCTTCCAAGGTGGTAACCAAGGTCAACAACTGACTGTTAAACAAGCATTATCTGCGAAAGATAATTCTATGATTACCTTAGTCGGTAACATCACTCAACAAATTGATGGTGATGAATATGTTTTCACCGATGGCACAGACCAAATCAAATTGGAAATTAAAAAGCGCGTTTGGAATGGCTTAAATGTGGGACCTCAGGATAAAATCCGCGTTTACGGTAAATTGGATAATGAACCTTTTGAAAAACCAGAGCTTGAAGTAATTAGCGTTGAAAAAGCGCAATAATTCATATAATTTGAAGTGGTGGGCAAAGCCCGCCATTTTTTCGTTTTGAGAAAGATAAAAGTGCGGTCAATATTATGCGAGTTTTATTAGTAGAAGACGATGCTCTGATCGGCAATGGTCTGCAAATTGGTTTAACAAAATCAGGCTTTATTATAGATTGGTTTACCGATGGGCAAAGTGGATTAAATGCCTTAATCGGCGCGCCTTATGATGCGGTGGTATTGGATTTAACCCTGCCTAAACTGGATGGTTTGGATGTATTAAAACAATGGCGCTCAAATAATCAAGATGTGCCTGTATTGATTTTAACTGCGCGTGATACATTGGATGAACGTATTAAAGGCATTCAACAAGGTGCCGATGATTATCTTTGCAAACCCTTTGCCTTGGCGGAAGTGGTGGTGCGATTGCAGGCATTAATTCGTCGTCGTTATGGGCAAGTTAAACCTCAGATTGAGCATGGCAATGTTAAACTCGATCCTGCTCAACGTAAGGCTTGGTTGAATGAAGATGAAATTACATTAACCGGGCGTGAATATAAATTGCTTGAGCTTTTTATGCTGAATAAAGAACGAGTGCTTTCACGTGCGACCATTGAAGAAAAGCTATCAAATTGGGATGAAGAATTAAGTAGCGGTGCATTGGACGTACATATTTATAATTTGCGTCAAAAACTGGGTAAACAATTTATTCGTACTGTACATGGCGTAGGCTATGCTTTAGGACAAGTTAATGAAAAATAAACGACTGAGTTTTCGTCTCTTAATCGGTTTAAGTTTGACTGCACTTTGTGTGTGGTGCATTGCCACGGCTGTCGCCTGGAAGGTTGTCAAAAAAGAAACTAAAGATGTGTTTAATGCACAACAAGTGCTTTTTGCTGAGCGTTTGGCAACCTCTGATTTAAAAAATGTATTGTTGGACGAAAATGCGAATTTTCCACGTGGTGGATTTAAACCGCAGAAACGTCATTACGATAATGACGCTCTAGCCTTTGCTATATTTTCTAACAAAGGCGAAAGACTATTAACCGATGGTGATAATGGCGACAAATTTATTTTTCAAAATAAGACCGGTTTTAGCAAAGAACATATTTTAGATGATGACGATGAATGGCTGATTTATTGGCAACCTGTCGGTAAAGGTGAACTTGTCATTGCGGTGGGACAAGAATTGGAATACCGCGAAGAGTTGGTCAATAAAATGGTCTTCAGCCAAACAGGGATTTGGTTTGCTGGATTACCAATACTATTATTGGTCGCTTTTATTGTGATTTATCGTGCATTAAAACCAATTAATCGATTGAGTCGAAACGTACAAGCTCGCCGACCAGGTGATGTGTCGTTATTAGAAATTGATGATGTGCCAAAAGAGATTCTACCGTTAGTCCAAAACTTAAATCAATTTTTCACACGTACCAGTGAGCAGCTAGAACGGGAGCGACGTTTTGTTTCTGATGCAGCACATGAATTACGTAGTCCATTAGCGGCATTGCGCATTCAAACAGAAGTCGCACAGTTGGCTGGCGATGATGCACAAACGCGTGAAATGGCCTTAGCGCATTTAACCCAAGGTATCGATCGAGCAACCCAATTAATTGAACAGCTTCTTACACTTTCCCGCTTGGATAATCTTAAAGAATTAAATCATCAGGAGCCTATTCATTGGTCAGAAATTATAACTTCACTTATCGGTGAGTTATATTTCAGTGCACAGCAACGCCAAATCGAATTGCAGTTTGAGCATCAGGGAGATCCTGCCGTTAAGCAAGGGCAGCCATTATTACTTGCCCAAATGTTGAGAAACTTGTTGGATAATGCCATTAAATATTGTCCTCAAGGCACTCTGGTTCGTGTGATTTTACAGCCACGTAAAATTTTTATTGAAGATAATGGCAGTGGTGTTGCGCCAGAAGAATTAGCGAAATTAGGGCAGCGTTTTTATCGTCCTGCAGGACAAAATGAAAAGGGAAGTGGGCTTGGATTGTCTATTGTGGCAAGAATAGCAGAATTGCATCACTATCGTTTCCGATTAGACAATATTGAAGATAACGGGCAAATTCAAGGTTTGCGAGCTATCATTGAGTTATAAAAAAAGGGCGTTTAATACGCCCTTTTTGTTAAAACATTCCACCAATTAATTCCAATCGACCTTTCTCAACTTTAATTTCTTTGGCGAATTTCTTAATCAGCATTTGTTTCATGTCACTTTCATCCAAGGTGTAAACTGGCATCCGACTTAATAGTGCTGCCACACCATCACTTAATAGCGGCATAACATCTTGGAGTTGCTCCATCACACTATTAGGTTCGCCAGACCAGCGTAAAATTCGCAGATTTTTTAAATAGAGCGCACCTTCCTGTGGGTTATATTCTGGAACGGCATCAAAGGTTAAATGCAATTTAGCCGGATAGGTTTTACCGGATAAACGAATAAGCGTATCAGCCAAACCACTCATTTCAACACGATTACTTTCAGTTTGCCCGATTTGAGTTACTAAATCTTTCAGCGCATAATCCACTGAAAATAATCGTGGAATACCGAGTTTGTCATTAATCGTGCCTTTTTCACTTAAATATTGGTTAATTTGTTGCTCGCTGATGCTAAAAGGGGAAGCTTGTACAGACAGCGTGCAGAAACCTAATATCAGCACGGTAAGCAATTTTTTCAAAAAATGCATATTTTTCTCCTTGATTGAAAAAGAATAAAAATTTTGTAGAATGTATCGCTTATCTTTTCAATACACAATAAAAATTTAAGTAGAGATTATGACTTTGTCACTTAAAGACCATGTGCAAAAGCTTCTTGAAGAACATCGTGGAGAACGCGTTTTCCGCTTTGAATATTTAGGAAAACATTATTGGTTAAAACAGCCTGAGCAATTAAAAGGGATATGGTTATTATTAAAACCATATCCAAAACAACATTTTAAAGAAGAGTGTGAAATACTACAGCATTTAAATAATATTGGTGCACCAGTACCTAAATTATGCGGTTTCGGTGATGATTATTTAGTATTGGAAGATGCAGGGCCAACATTAAACATCTGGCTGAATGATGAAACATTGTCTTGGGCAGAAAAATCACATATTTTGCATTCAGCGATAGAAATATTGATTAATCTTCATCAACAAGGCATTATTCACGGTCGTCCAGCTATACGAGATATCGCATGGAAAGATGGTAAAATTAGTTTTATGGACTTTGAATCCCATTCAAAAAGCCATAATGAACACTGGTTGATTACACGTGATATGCTGGCATTTTTAGACAGTTTATGTCGTGTGAAAGGCTTAGATAATGAAAAGCTTGATGAATTATTTGATTATTATAAATCTCATTGCCCGACAACTTATTGGACTGATATGTTGTCTTATGTGAGAAGATTTCGTTGGCTTTATTATCTTTTACTTCCGTTCAAACCGATTGCACGAACGGATCTATTGGCCGTTTATCGGTTATTTGAACATTTAACAAAGGAAAATCTATGAAAAAATTATTTTTAGTGGCTGTATTAAGTGCTTTAGTGAGTGCTTGTTCTGTTGGTGTAGGTGCTGGCGGCGGTAGCAACGGTGTAGGCGTTGGTGTTGGTCTAGGCACTGGCTTTGGATTCTAATTCTCGCTTTAGATAAAGCAAAGTGCGGTCAAAAAATCTTATGTTTTCAAGAAAATTAGCAGAAATTACTTGATCTTTTGATTTAGATCACTATAATACACCCCATATTTCGGACGCGGGGTGGAGCAGCTTGGTAGCTCGTCGGGCTCATAACCCGAAGGCCGTCGGTTCAAATCCGGCCCCCGCAACCAATAACAAGTTCAGTAAAAAGAACCCCAAGTTTGGGGTTTTTTTGTACGAGAAATTTAGAAACTGGGCTTAGGTTCATTGACGAACCTAACCCTTTTTTTATGTCTGAATTTTAAGATTAGGAGCAAAAATTGGCAACATTAGAACAAAAATTGCAAGAGATGCTTCAAGGTGCAGTAGAAGACTTAGGCTGCGAACTTTGGGGGATTGAATGCCAACGTGCAGGTCGTTTTATGACCGTGCGTTTATTCATTGATAAAGAAGGTGGCGTAGGCGTTGATGATTGTGCTGATGTAAGTCGTCAAGTGAGCGCGATTTTAGACGTGGAAGATCCGATTGCGGATAAATATAACCTAGAAGTGTCATCACCCGGTCTTGATCGTCCATTATTTACACTTGAACAATTCCAACGTTATGTGGGTGAGGATATCGCTGTGCATTTACGTATTCCTGTTTTAGATCGTCGTAAATGGCAAGGTAAATTGGAAAAAATTGAAAATGACATGTTGACACTTATTGTTGATGGTCAGGAACAAGTTCTTATTTTTGGCAACATTCAAAAAGCCAATGTAATCGCAAAATTTTAAAGGAGAAAAAGGAAAATGAGTAAAGAGATTTTGTTAGCTGCTGAAGCAGTATCTAACGAGAAGTTATTACCACGTGAAAAGATTTTTGAGGCGTTAGAGAGTGCGATTGCGCTTTCAACGAAGAAAAAATATGACTATGAAACCGATATTCGTGTGTCTATCAACACCAAAACAGGGGAGTTTGATACATTCCGTCGCTGGTTAGTTGTTGATGAAGTTAAAGTGCCAACAAAAGAAATGACATTAGAAGCGGCACAATTTGAAGACCCTAATATTCAAATCGGTGATTATGTCGAAGATCAAATCGAATCTATCGCATTTGACCGTATTGCGATGCAAACTGCTCGCCAAGTAATCAGTACTAAAATTCGTGAAGCTGAGCGAGCAAAAGTGGTTGAGCAATTCCGTTCTGAAGAAGGCAAAATTGTTACGGGGACGGTGAAAAAAGTAAATCGTGAAAGCATTATTTTAGATTTAGGCAATAAAGCTGAAGCCGTAATTATGCGTGAAGATATGCTTCCACGTGAAAACTTCCGTCCTGGCGATCGTGTTCGTGGTGTGCTTTATAAAGTGAATCCAGAAAGCAAAACTGCACAACTATTTGTGACTCGTGCGAAACCTGAAATGTTAATCGAGTTATTCCGTATTGAAGTACCAGAAATCGGCGAAGAAATGCTTGAAATCCGTGGTGCAGCTCGTGATCCAGGTTCTCGTGCGAAAATTGCGGTGAAATCCAATGATAAACGTATTGACCCAGTTGGTGCATGTGTGGGTATGCGTGGTGCACGCGTTCAAGCAATTACCAATGAGTTAGGTGGCGAACGTGTGGATATCGTACTTTGGGATGATAATCCAGCACAATATGTAATCAACGCGATGGCACCAGCTGATGTAACGTCAATCATTGTGGATGAAGATAACCACTCAATGGATATTGCGGTTAATGCTGACAACTTAGCACAAGCAATTGGTCGTAATGGTCAAAATGTACGTTTAGCGACACAATTAACCGGTTGGACATTAAATGTCATGACTACCGAACAATTAAATGAAAAACATCAAGCGGAAGATATCAAAGTATTAAATTTATTCATGGATAAATTAGGTCTTGATGAAGAGTTTGCTCAAATCTTAGTGGATGAAGGCTTTACTTCATTAGAAGAAGTGGCTTACGTTCCAGTGAGCGAACTGACTGCAATTGATGGTTTAGAAGATGAAGATCTTATCGAAGAGTTACAAGGTCGTGCAAAAGATGCGATTACTGCAGCTGCTGCAGCTGAAGAAGAAGCCTTGAAAAAAGCGAATATTGAAGATCGTTTATTAAATCTTGAGGGGATGAATCGTCACATTGCCTTTAAATTAGCTGAAAAACAAATTACTACGCTTGAAGAGCTTGCAGAGCAAGGTGTAGATGATTTAGCTGATATCGAAGAATTAACCGCAGAGCAAGCCGCTGACTTTATTATGGCTGCGCGTAATATTTGCTGGTTTAGCGAAGAGTAAGGAGTTTAATAATGACTGAAGATGTAAAAAATGCGGATGCGAATGCACCGAAAAAACTAAGTATTCAACGCAGAACAAAAACAACCGTAAGCAGTACAACAGCTGGCGGTAAAGCAAAAGCGGTACAAGTTGAAGTTCGTAAAAAACGCACTGTGCCAACAGATGCTGCGCGAAAAGCCGCTGAGGCAGAAAAATTAAAAGCACAGCAAGAAGCAGAGAAGAAAGCGGCAGAAGAAAAAGCACGTTTAGCTGCTGAGAAAGCTGCAGAGGAAAAAGCGAAAGCCGAAAAAGCTAAGCTTGAAGCAGAAAAGGCAGCGAAACCAGCACAAAGTGCGGTTGAAAATAAATCTAAATCTGTTGATCCAGAAAAAGAAAAACGTAAAGCGGAAGAAGCAGAACTTCGTCGCAAAGCGGAAGAGCTGGCTCGCCAAAAGGCAGAAGAGCAAGCTCGTAAAGCTGCTGAAGATGCTAAACGTTATGCTGAAGCGGATACGTCAAGCAATGAAAGCGCATCAGAAGATTATACTGATTACAATTTAAGCTCTCGTTATGCTTTAGAAGCGGAAGACGAAGAAGAACGCCGTAATGAAAATCGCGGTCGCGGCAAAAATAAAGTCGCTAAAGCGAAAAAAGAACGCGATGACGTGAAAGGCGGCAATAAAAATGAGCGCGAATCTAACCGTAAAAATCAAAAAGACGGTAAATTCGGTAAAGGTAAAAATGGTAAGAAAGGTGCAGCATTACAACAAGCCTTCACAAAACCTGTTCAGGTTGTGAAACAGGATGTTGTTATTGGTGAAACAATTACCGTTGCGGAATTAGCAAACAAAATGGCAACCAAAGCTACTGAAATCATCAAAGCAATGATGAAGATGGGCGAAATGGTGACCATTAACCAAGTGCTTGACCAAGAAACAGCACAGTTAGTGGCTGAAGAATTAGGTCACAAAGTGATTCTTCGTAATGAAAATGAACTTGAAGAAGAAGTATTAGGCGATCGTGATGTTAACGCAGAAAAAGTGACTCGTGCACCAGTTGTAACCATTATGGGTCACGTTGACCATGGTAAAACCTCATTGCTTGACTATATTCGTAAAGCGAAAGTTGCAGCAGGTGAGGCGGGTGGTATTACTCAGCACATCGGTGCGTACCACGTAGAAATGGATGACGGCAAAATGATCACCTTCTTAGATACGCCGGGACACGCCGCATTTACCTCAATGCGTGCACGTGGTGCGAAAGCAACGGATATCGTCGTTCTTGTTGTTGCTGCAGATGATGGTGTGATGCCTCAAACCATTGAAGCGATTCAACACGCGAAAGCAGCGGGTGCGCCTTTAGTGGTTGCGGTGAACAAAATTGATAAACCAGAAGCAAACCCAGATCGTGTAGAACAAGAATTACTTCAACACGAAGTGATCTCTGAGAAATTTGGTGGTGATGTGCAATTTGTTCCTGTTTCTGCGAAGAAAGGTACTGGTGTTGATGACTTATTAGATGCCATCTTGCTTCAATCAGAAGTACTTGAATTAACAGCTGTAAAAGACGGCATGGCAAGCGGTGTAGTGATTGAGTCTTACCTTGATAAAGGTCGTGGTCCAGTTGCAACCATTCTTGTTCAATCTGGTACCTTACGTAAAGGCGATATCGTACTTTGTGGTTTTGAATACGGTCGCGTTCGTGCAATGCGTGATGAAAACGGTAAAGAAATCGATGAAGCCGGTCCATCTATTCCTGTTGAGGTGTTGGGTCTTTCTGGTGTACCTGCAGCGGGTGATGAAGCAACAGTCGTACGTGATGAGAAAAAAGCACGTGAAGTGGCATTACACCGTCAAGGTAAGTTCCGTGAAGTGAAACTCGCTCGTCAGCAAAAAGCGAAACTTGAAAATATGTTTAGCAATATGACGGAAGGTGATGTGGCAGAGCTTAACGTTATTGTGAAAGCGGACGTACAGGGTTCTGTGGAGGCGATTATTCAATCATTACAAGATCTTTCTACTGATGAAGTGAAAGTGAAAGTAGTGGGCTCAGGCGTAGGTGGTATTTCTGAAACTGATGCAACCTTAGCAGCGGCTTCTAATGCGATTATGGTCGGCTTTAACGTTCGTGCAGATGCTTCTGCTCGTCGTATTATTGAAGCAGAAAATATTGACCTTCGTTATTACTCCATCATTTATGAACTATTAAATGATGTGAAAGCGGCAATGAGCGGTATGCTACAACCTGAATTCAAACAAGAAATCATCGGCTTGGCTGAAGTGCGTGATGTGTTCAAACATCCGAAATTTGGTGCAATCGCCGGTTGTATGGTGACCGAAGGTGTAGTAAAACGTAACAATCCAATCCGCGTATTACGTGATAACGTGGTAATCTTTGAAGGTGAATTGGAATCTCTCCGTCGCTTTAAAGATGACGTTTCTGAAGTCCGTAATGGTATGGAATGTGGTATCGGCGTTAAAAACTATAATGACGTAAAAGTCGGCGACCAAATCGAGGTGTTTGAAGTCGTTGAAGTTAAACGTTCAATCTAATTTTTAATAAGGCACGCATTTGCGTGCCTCTAATATATTGGAGAAATTGAATGTATATAAAGAATATTAAACTTCATAATTTCAGAGGAATTAAAGATCTTTCTATAAACTTTGATAAAAACATTAATGTTATTGTTGGAGTAAATGGTATTGGTAAAACATCTATTTTAGATGCTTGTGCTATTGTTTTGTCTGATTTTATCAGGAAAATAACTAAAAGTAAGAGTAGCTTAAAATTTGAAGATAAAGATATATATAATCTTGAGTTCTCATCTAGTATTAATGCATCTTTTGAGTTAGAAAACCCGAATTTACAGGTTGAGGGGGGGAGAGAAATTTCTCTTCATAAGACTAAAAAAGGAAAGATTTCTTTAACAAAAGATGATACTACATTCTTTAAATTATTATCAGATAAATTATTGGCTGATATAAATGATAATGTTGCTTCAAGTATTCCTATTTTTGCGTATTATCAAACTCATAGAGCGCTATTAGATATTCCTCTCAGAATTAGAAAAAGCCACCTATTTTCTGCATTGGAAAGTTATGATAGATCCTTGAATGGGGATGCAAATTTTCGTTTATTTTTCGAATGGTTTCGAATGCAAGATGACTTAGAGAATGAAAAAATTGTTAATGTTAAAGGAATATCAAAAGATTTAGAAAAAGATATTGCTAAAGTTGAAGATTCTCTTATTTTACTTGCTAGATTGGTATCTTTATCTAAGGATTTTGATCATAATCTAAAAGAGTATAGTTCAGAAAAAAAAGCAGGAGATAATGATGTTAAACGTATATTGGAAGAGATAAATACTCTTAAGGTAAAGGCTTCAGAAGCAAAGAATGATGTAGAAAAAAAACAAATTAATTATCATAATATTGTTGCAGATAGTAAAAACTATAATAACTCAGTTGAATTTAAAGCAATTAATTACGTAAGAAAAGCAATAGAGGAATTTATTCCATATATACATAATATAAGAATTACTAGAAATCCGTTGTCAATGGTAGCAGAAAAAAATGATATTGAGATACACATTGAACAACTTTCACAAGGGGAGAAAATACTAATATCTATGATTGGTGATATAGCTAGACGTTTAGTTATAGCTAATCAAGGAATAAAAAATCCTTTAATGGGAGAAGGTATAATCCTAATTGATGAAATAGAATTACATCTTCATCCGCAATGGCAATCCGAAGTTGTCAAAAAATTGAAAAAGACATTCCCAAATTGTCAATTTATTTTGACAACGCATTCTCCTCAAGTCATTAGAGAAGTAGAGAAAGAATCTATATTCTTGTTATCTATTGATAGTGAAAAGAATGCAAGTGTAATTAATCCTAAAAGAACAATCGGATTGGATTCATCTAATGTCCTTTCTGAAATAATGAATACACTGACTATAAATGAAGAGTTTGAAAGAAAGTTATCTACATTATATTCTAATATTGATAAGGAGAAATATGATAAAGCTCGTAAGCTTTTAACTGATTTGCAGAATGAGTATTCCGATGTTCCTGAGATTATAAAAGCTAGAAATTTTATTAATTTTATGGAGGATTAATGATTCCTATAACTAAGAAAACAAATCTACCACTAATTTTAACAAAGGCATCAAAAAATCATATTAATTATGATGATTTAGAGAAAACTGATATACAAGAATCATTGTTGGAAGAACAAGGGGCACTATGTGCTTATTGTATGTGTAGAATAGATAAGGATAATATGAAAATAGAGCATTGGAACCCTCAGTCAATAGCTCCAAATTTAAGTTTAGATTATCAAAACATGTTGGGAGTTTGTAAAGGAGGAGAAGGAAATTCTAAAAAATTTCAACACTGTGATACAAAGAAGGGAAACATTACAATTAGCTATAATCCTGCTGATAAAGATCATATCATGAAATTAAAGATCAAATATGATAAAGATGGTTCAATATATTCTGAGGATGACAAATTTAAAAATGAATTAAATGATGTTTTAAATCTTAATTTACCCTGGTTAAAAGAAAATAGAAAGAGTGCCCTTATTGGTTATCAAAGAGCATTTAATCAAAAGTATGAAAGACACGTAAATGATAGGGCGACACTAGAAAGAGAAATTAGTAAATTATGCTCTGTAAATAAAGAAGGTAAAAAAGAACCATATCATGGAATTATTCTTTATTTTTTAAATAAAAAATTAAAAAGTGCTAAGTTATGAGTAGAGAATTTAAACGCAGCGATCGCGTTGCACAAGAATTACAAAAAGAAATCGCCATCATTTTACAACGGGAAGTAAAAGATCCCCGTATTGGCATGGTAACCGTGTCAGATGTGGAAGTTTCAAGCGATTTAGCGTATGCAAAAGTGTTTGTCACATTTTTGTTTGATCATGATGAAGTGGCGATTGCACAAGGCATGAAAGGTTTGGAAAAAGCAGCACCTTATATCCGTTCATTAGTGGGTAAAGCGATGCGCTTACGCATTGTGCCGGAAATTCGTTTCTTCTACGATCAATCCTTAGTTGAAGGAATGCGTATGTCTAATTTGGTGACAAACGTGATTCGTGAAGACGAGAAAAAACACGTTGAGGAAAATGACTAATGTCGAGACCTCGTAAGCGTGGGCGTGATATTGATGGTGTATTTTTATTAGATAAACCACAAGGCATGTCATCAAATGACATTATGCAAAAAGTGAAACGCGTATTCCAAGCGAATAAAGCAGGACATACCGGTGCGCTTGATCCATTAGCAACTGGTATGCTGCCTATTTGTTTAGGCGAGGCTACAAAGTTTTCACAGTTTTTGTTAGATGCAGATAAACGCTATGTGGTTACAGCAAAATTAGGTGAACGTACGGATACCTCGGATGCAGAAGGGCAAGTGGTCGAAACTCGCCCAGTCAATGTAGAAACATCACAAATTTTGACCGCACTTGAACAATTTCGAGGTGATATTTTCCAAGTGCCGACCATGTTTTCAGCATTAAAGCACAATGGAAAACCGTTGTATGAGTATGCTCGCGCAGGCATTACCGTAGAACGTGAAGCACGTCCTATCACGATTTTTGAGCTTAACTTTATCGAGTATCAAGCACCTTTTCTAACTTTAGAAGTGCATTGTTCGAAAGGAACCTATATCCGTACATTAGTGGATGATTTAGGTGAAGTGCTAGGTTGTGGTGCTCATGTGACTGTGTTACGTCGAACTGCAGTTGCGGATTATCCAACAGAAAAGATGATGACATGGGATGCATTGCAGGCGCTTGCAGAGCAAGGTGATCTTGCTCAACTTGATCAACATCTTTTACCGACAGATACCGCAGTCAGTAAATTACCTGCATTACAGTTAAATGCCGAACAAAGTAAAGGTATCGGCTTTGGACAGCGCGTTAAATTTGCGAATGAAGCAAAATTACATGGTCAAGTGCGGTTGTTTTCGGACAAGAATATCTTTTTAGGCGTGGCACTTGTGGATGATAACAATGTGATTCGTCCGCAACGCTTGATTACACAATCTCTCTAATCATTTGCCTTTCTGTTTTAATTCCAGTAATCTCACCTGTAACCTTTTAATTGCAATTTATGTAAATAAGATATTACAGGTGAATTATGGATGCCCTTAATCATTTACGTGAGGAAATTGATGCGCTCGATCGTGAACTGATTCAACTTTTTGCTAAACGCCTCGAATTGGTGACCCAAATCGGCGAAGTAAAGCATGAAAAAGGTTTGCCGATTTATGCACCAGATCGTGAATTAGCGATGTTACAAGCACGCCGAGAAGAAGCGGCTAAAGCAGGAATCTCTCCACAACTCATTGAAGATGTGCTCCGTCGTTTTATGCGTGAATCGTATTCCAATGAAAATCAATTTGGTTTTAAAACCCTGAACCCTGCCATTAATAAAATTGTTATTGTCGGTGGTTACGGAAAAATGGGACAGTTATTTGCCCGCTATTTGCGTGCTTCCGGTTATCCTATTTCTATTTTAGACCGCAATGATTGGGATGTAGCTGAACGTATTTTAACGAATGCGGATGTTGTTATTGTCTCAGTACCGATTGATCACACGTTAGAAACCATAGAACGTTTAAAACCCTATTTAACGGAAAATATGCTATTGGCGGATCTCACCTCTGTGAAACGATCACCATTGGCTAAAATGTTAGACGTGCATAAAGGGGCAGTGCTTGGGTTGCATCCAATGTTTGGTCCTGATATTGCGAGCATGGCAAAACAAGTGGTTGTGCGTTGTGATGGGCGCTTTAGTGAGCGTTATGAATGGTTGCTAGAGCAAATTCAAATCTGGGGTGCAAAAATTTACCAAATTGATGCAGCTGAGCATGATCACAATATGACGTATATTCAAGCATTACGTCACTTTTCTACCTTTGCGAATGGTCTGCATCTTTCTAAACAGCCCGTCAATTTAAGCAATTTATTGGCGCTATCTTCCCCGATTTATCGTTTGGAATTAGCTATGATTGGTCGTCTATTTGCTCAAGATGCGGCACTTTATGCAGATATTATTATGGATAAGCCAGAAAATTTAGATGTGATTGAAAGTTTGAAACAAACCTATGAAGAAGCGTTACAATTCTTTGAAAAAGGCGATCGTCAAGGATTTATTGATGCTTTCCATCAAGTGAGAGAATGGTTTGGGGAATATTCTGATCAATTCTTGCAAGAAAGTCGTCAGTTATTACAACAAGCTCACGATTTACGTCACGTATAAAGTAAAAAGTGCGGTTGATTTTCACCGCACTTTTTCTTTTTACTTATTGTCTTGCCAAACGTAAATTTTGTGGAATTTCCTCAAAGTTCGAACGGAATGGATTAATGTCCAATCCACCACGGCGCGTATAACGCGCATAGACGGTGAGTTTTTCTGGTTTGGCGTAATGCATCAAGTCACAGAAAATACGCTCGACACACTGCTCGTGAAACTCATTATGTTGACGGAAAGACACTATGTAGCGGAGAAGTTTTTCGCGATCGATTTGCTTACCCACATAATGAATTTGCACGGTTCCCCAATCCGGCTGACTGGTGATAAGACAGTTAGATTTCAATAAATGGCTTACTAAGGTTTCTTCCACCACGTTATTGGACGTACAATCTTGCAAAATGTCTGCATCAAATTCGTAGCTGTGGATTTCGATATCCTGATCATCAATGCAATCGCCCGGTAAAGTATCAATACTTTGTCCTTGATAATGGGATAAAGGATGCAAACGTACTTTGACCTCGCCTTGAGCACAAGCACTTAGATCTTCACGCATAGTGTGTTCTACGCTAGCAAAATCAGCAAATTTACTTTGGTTAAAGCTATTTAAGTAGAGTTTAAAGCTTTTCGATTCAATTAAATTTTCACTGCGATAATCAATTTCCACATCGGCAATAGCTACTTGTGGCAAACCTTTTGGATTTAACCAAGAAATTTCGTAGGCTGTCCAAATATCCGCCCCTTCGGAAAATGGCTGTTGTTCAGTTATGCCTAAGCCATCACGATTGAGTTTTCGAGGCACGGGTTGTAACAAAGTGCGGTCATAATTCGCAGCATATTCTGTTGCTTGACCGAGTTTTAAAGATTGAAGGCTTTTATCTTGATAGTTCATTTGTTTTCCTGAATGACGAAAGCGTTATAAAAAATTCCACGACACATTCGAGACTAATCGACATTGGTCGCATTTAAAGTAAATTACATCAAATAGTGGTGCGTCTAATGTCCAATCGCCACCACATTGCGGGCAACAGCGTTGTTGTTCCGATTCTAAAGAATGTCCACCGACACGGTATAAATAATAATAGGTCGGTATGCCGTTTTCTTTTTCGATTTCAGCAGCAAGGTAGCGTCCATGTTTGCTGAGCGTGCTATTAATCTCGGAGATTTCGATTAATGATTCTTTTTCTAAAGCCGAACCATTCATTTGCAACTGATCGCAGGCCTGCCAATTTTCCTGCCATTTAATTAAATCTTGGCTTAAGTGCGGTTGATTTTTTAGCTGTTTATAGAGCGGAATTGGGGAAAAATCCTCTCCGCTATGTAATGGCGAGCAAGATTGCAAATGTGTGGTATAAAGTATCTGCCATGCAGGATGGCTGCATTCTGCAGTGCTGTCTGCATTTAAATCATCGGCAATAATTTGAAAACCTTGAAAATTTAGACCGCACTTTTCAGCATTTTCCATCGCCAGATTCACAGTTTGGTTATTGTTCTCGGGCAAAAGGCTATCTTGCTCAGGACAAATAACGCGCATTGCAAAACCTTGTTGATCGTCTTCCTCCGTCAAATAAAGCGGGATTTCACGGCCGATAATTTGCCCGTTATAACGCCATTGGTCGATGATAGCATTGAGCAAACGGCTTTGTTGGCCAATATCATTTTCTAAGGCGGTCAATTTAAAAAAAGGTTCGATCAGATACATAATTACAGATTGTGTAAGATTTCTTCGATTTGTTTTAAACCGTTTAAACGGGTTTCACTTAAGCGAGAGGCAATACCAAGCTCATCAAAAAATTGGCGAATATTAAATTGTTGTAATTGGTCTCGCGTTTGGCCGTCGATGTTTTGTAACAACAACCATAACAGACCATTCATAATGCGAGCCTCGCTGTAAGCTTGAAATTGAAACGTATCATCATTTTGTGGAATGGCCTTAAACCAAAGTCCCGCTTCGCAGCCTTGAATCGATAGCATTTGAGTCAATTCATCTGGAGAAGGTTGAGAAAGATGTTTACCGGCTTGAATAATGAAACGGTAACGATCTTCCCAATTTTTTGCCTGTTTAATGTTTTCTAGCATGCTAATAACTCTAAGGATTTATCTAATGCCGCAAAAAAAGCATCCACATCTTGTGGGCTATTGTAAGGCGCAAAAGAAAGTCTTAATGTAGTACGCTCGCCAAGACGGGCTAAGTAAGGTTGGGCACAATGTTCACCAACACGCAATGCAATTTTTTGTTCACTTAACAGGGTAGCAAGATCGGATGCTGCAATCCCATCAAAAACAAAACAAACCACTGAACTTGGCTGCGGCGAATTGAATAAACGACAATTCAGATAGTTTTTTAACCGCACTTTACTTTGCTCGGCAAGAGCAACGGCATGTGCTTCGGCTGCCTGAAAATCCCATTTTTTGAGCCAATCTAACACTGCACCAAAACCAATCACGCCAGCAATATTTGGCGTACCTGCCTCTAATCGATAAGGCAAATCAGCAAAGGTAATACATTCATGGGAGACGCGCTCAATCATTTTCCCGCCGTAAAAAAGCGGTTGTAGCAGGGAAAGTGAGCTTAATTTTCCGCTTAATACACCAATCCCGTTGGGACCATAAATTTTGTGTGCAGAAAAAGCAATAAAATCCGCATCTAATGACTGTAAATCAATTTGTATATGGCTAATAGCCTGAGCAGCATCGACTAAAACGAGCGCATTGCTATGTTGACGGATTACTCGAATTAAATGTTGGATATGTTGTTCCGTTCCCGTTACGTTGGAAACAAAATTGAGTGCCACTAATTTGGTTTTCTTATTCAATGCTGCAATTAAGGCATTTTCATCAATTAGCCAATTATCCAAAATAGGCAGCACTTGAATTTTTGCCCCACATTTTTTCGCTGTCTCATGCCACGTAACAAAATTAGCATGATGGTCTGCTTGGCTAATTAAAATCTCGTCATCTGCATGCAAAGAGGGGAGTAAACCGTTAGCAACCAAATTAATGCCATGCGTTGTTCCGGAAGTCCAAATTACGGCTTTTTCATCTTCTGCATTAATTAAGGTTTTGACTAAGTGACGGGCATTTTCATATTGTGCTGTTTGTGCGGCTTCATACTGACTACGATGTACGGAGCCAGCTGATTGATAAAAAGTACTTGTTGCATCAATTAATGCTTGAGGTTTTAGTGCTGTTGCCGCATTATCCAGATAGACCACAGCATTTGGCGATGTAAAATAAGGGAATTCATTTTTAAATGATTGATAATCAAAAGCCATGGTTATCTCCGTGTTTGAGTGTTTTTTTCTGTTTACGCCATTCATAAGGGGCAATAGGGTTGGGCTCTCGCCATAGTCCGATTTTTTGTTGTTGGGCAAAATCTTGTGCCTGGAAGTAGATTGGATTTTTAGCATATTGCGGATAAACCCAAGCCATGCCGTTTTTCACCATTTCTAAGTTGATGTTTTGTTCTTGTAGATAAACCGTTGCCAAAATACGTTGGTAGCGATCATAACCAGAAACTGACAACGTCACATTTTGTTTGAAAACAAGCTGTGAAAGATATTGTTTAGCTTTCTTTCCAAATGGTTGGCCTTTTTCTGGAGCATCAATTTCTCGTAATCGCACTTTGAATTGTTTTTTAGTGGGTAAGAGGCAAGTCAGGGTGTCGCCATCACTTACGCCTACTACCCAGCATTCTACTTGGCGTTCTGCTGAGATTGAAAATTGCGTCCAAAGTGCGGTTAAAATTATGGTTAAAAATAAGAAGAATTTTTTAATCATTTGGAATTTCTTTGATCTGCATCGCAAAATTTAGCTAAAATGAATGGGTAATTTTAACAAAAAAGCGTAAAATAAATTTTAATTATTATTAAAAAAATTGATAGAGGAAATATGTTACTCCAAAAAGGCGTTCAACTCGCTCGTTCGCTCATCATTTTATACATTATGTTACTACTCGGCAATTTGATTTCTCACTATATCCCAGTGGGGATTCCAGGCAGCATTTGGGGCTTGTTATTACTTTTTTTAGGTTTAACGACTCATGTAATTCACTTGGAGTGGATTTATTTCGGTTCGAGCTTACTGATCCGCTACATGGCGGTCCTTTTTGTGCCTGTGAGTGTGGGGATTATCAAATATTATGATTTACTCGTGGCCCAGTGGAAAGTTTTACTTATTCCAAATATTCTCAGTACCGTTCTGACACTTTTAGTTATTGCATTTATAGGAAACTATTTATTTTATAAACAATCCTTTACCCATAAGCGTAAAAAAGTATTAGAAAGACGCAATCTTCAAGCTGACTAAGGTTTTATTATGCAGTATGCAATTTATCTTTATACCATTTTAACGATTTTTGGATTTTGGCTCGCATTACAAATCAGTAAACGTTGGAAATCCATGATTTTCAATACGTTCGTGCTCACAGTATCAATTCTTGTGCTGATTTTAGTAGTTGGCGATATTCCTTATGATGATTACATGGTGGGTAATGCGCCGATTAATAATTTATTAGGCGTGAGTATTGTTGCGCTGGCGTTACCGTTGTATGAACAACTTCGTCAAATTGCGAAACAATGGAAAATTATTCTTTCTGTGGTGACATTGGCTTCTCTGTTTTCCATGTTTACCGGTGCCATTTTTGCGATTATTTTAGGAGCGAGTCCTGAAATGGTGGCGACCGTATTGCCAAAATCAATTACCACGCCAATTGCGATGGAAGTGTCTTCGCATTTAGGCGGTATTCCAGCCGTTACAGCCGTAGGCGTGATTGTTGCAGGTTTGCAAGGTTCGGTTTTTGGTTATCTCATCTTGAAAAAACTCGGTATCAAACAACAAGAAGCGGTGGGGTTATCTGTTGGAGCCGTTTCTCACGCATTAGGCACGGTAAGCTGTATGGAAGCCGATCCGAAAGCCGGTAGTTATAGTTCGATTTCTTTGGTACTTTGCGGTATTATGAGCTCAATTTTAGCCCCCTTAGTATTTCATGTTATTCGTCTATTTTTATGAGAACCCAATTAGCTGATTTTTGGACTGAACGTTTCCTTCCTGATCCGCCTCGCGAAAAAGATCACCGACCTCCATTTCGTCGTGATCGCGGGCGGATTTTACATTCCGCTGCTTTCCGTTGTTTGCAAGCCAAAACACAGATTCACGCTGTGGGCGAAAATGATTTTTATCGCACTCGTTTAACTCATTCCCTTGAAGTGGCACAAATCGGTAGCAGCCTTGTTTCCCAATTAAAATTTGCGGAAAGTTATATTGCACTTTCTGACCAGCTTCATATCGAAAAAAGTGAATTACAGAAACAACTCAAGCCTTTATTACCAAGTAATGATTTAATTGAAAGTTTGTGCTTTGCGCATGATATTGGTCATCCGCCGTTTGGTCATGGTGGGGAAGTAGCGCTCAATTATATGATGCGTAATCATGGCGGCTTTGAAGGCAATGCGCAGACATTTCGTATTATTACTAAACTCGAGCCTTATACTGAAACGGCTGGGATGAATTTAACGCGTCGAGCTATTTTAGGCGTGGTGAAATATCCGAATATTTTAGACCTATCCTCTCCGCAATATACCCAGTTGCCGCATACTGAAAGCGCTGATCCGCGTTATGTCAAAATTAGTGATTGGAAACCAGGAAAAGGGTTATTCCGTGATGACGTCACAATGTTTGATTGGCTGTTGCAAAATCTTTCTGAAAATGACCGCACTTTATTTGGCTCATTTCAAAAAGTGCGGTCAAATCCTACCGAGTTTTTAAAAACACAATTTAAATCGTTAGATTGCAGCATTATGGAATTGGCAGACGATATTGCGTATGGCGTACATGATTTAGAAGATGCGATTGTGACCGGTGTCGTAAATCAACATCAATGGCAAGAAGCATTGGCTGAACTTAAAACGATTCTTTCAGATTGGCTAGCAAAAAATATAGAGCAAGTCAGCCAACGATTATTCTCCAACCATCATTTCGAGCGTAAAAATGCCATTGGTGCATTAGTGAATTTCTTTATTACTCATGTGCGTTGGAAAGTCACCGGCAATTTTGATGAACCTTTGTTACGTTATAACGCAGAACTACCGCAAGATGTGATTGCGGCATTAAATGTATTTAAAAAGTTTGTGTGGAAATATGTGATTCGCCATGTTGAAACACAACGTATTGAATATAAAGGCCAACGCATTCTCACGGAAATGTTTCAGATTTTTGAGTCTGACCCCGAACGTTTATTGCCAACGAATACCGCTAATCGTTGGAGAAATGCACCAGAGCAGGGTAAAAAACGTATTATTTGTGACTATATCGCGGGCATGTCAGATGCTTATGCCTTAAAGGTTTATCATCAACTCTAAAGTGCGGTTATTTTTATTGATATTTTGAATTTATAGGACAATTTTGTGGCATTAATTAGTTTAACTAACGCTTATCTTTCTTTTAGTGATCACCCCTTACTTGATCACGCAGAGCTTCATATTGAACCGAATGAGCGCGTATGTTTGGTGGGGCGTAACGGTGCAGGTAAATCAACGTTATTAAAAATTATTGCGCAGCAAGTCACGATGGATGACGGCAAAGTGCAGTATGAAAAAGATTTAGTGGTTTCGCGTTTAGAACAAGACCCGCCTCGCCACGCCGAAGGCAATGTTTTCGATTATGTGGCGGAAGGGATTGAGCATTTAGCGGATTTGTTAAAGGAATATCACCATATTTCGCAAGAATTGACACAAAATTACAGCGAACAAATTCTTAATCAACTAGCACAAGTGCAAGCCAAATTAGAGCATGCCAACGGTTGGCAGTTTGAAAATAAAATCAATGAAGTCCTGCAAAAGCTCGAGTTAAATCCCGATACTAAATTAGCCGATTTATCGGGTGGTTGGTTGCGTAAAGCCGCTCTTGCTCGTGCGTTGGTGTGTAATCCTGATGTCTTGTTATTAGATGAACCGACTAACCACTTGGATGTGGATGCAATTGAATGGTTAGAAAACTTCTTATTAGAATTCACCGGAAGTATTGTGTTTATTTCTCATGACCGTTCTTTTATCCGCAAAATGGCGACTCGTATTGTGGATTTAGACCGCGGTAAATTAGTGTCTTATCCTGGTGATTATGATTTATACCTCACCACGAAAGAAGAAAACTTACGTGTCGAAGCGTTACAGAACGAGCTTTTCGATAAGCGTTTAGCGCAAGAAGAGGTTTGGATTCGTCAGGGTATTAAAGCTCGTCGTACGCGTAATGAAGGCCGTGTGCGAGCTTTAAAAGCGATGCGTGAAGAACGTCGCCAACGTCGTGAGGTGATGGGTACGGCCAAGTTACAATTAGATAACTCGAGTCGTTCAGGCAAAATCGTGTTTGAAATGGAAAATGTGAGTTATGAAATTGAAGGCAAACAGCTGCTTAAAGATTTCAGCACGACCATTTTACGTGGCGATAAAATTGCATTGGTTGGCCCAAATGGCTGCGGAAAAACCACATTTATTAAACTTTTATTAGGTGAAATAAAGCCAACCAGCGGTCGCATTCATTGTGGTACAAAATTAGATATCGCTTATTTTGACCAATATCGTGCTGATCTTGATCCAGAAAAAACAGTGATGGATAACGTTGCTGATGGCAAGCAGGATATTGAAGTCAATGGTGTAAAACGTCATGTGTTGGGCTATTTACAGGATTTCTTATTTCCACCCAAACGTGCGATGACACCTGTAAAAGCGCTTTCTGGTGGTGAACGTAATCGCTTGTTATTGGCTAAATTATTACTGAAACCGAATAACTTGCTGATTCTCGATGAACCAACCAATGACTTGGATGTAGAAACCTTAGAATTATTGGAAGAAATTCTCACGGATTATCAAGGTACCTTATTGATTGTCAGCCATGATCGTCAGTTTATTGATAATGTCGCGACGGAGTGTTATTTCTTTGAAGGCGACGGCGTATTGAATAAATACGTGGGCGGTTTCTTTGATGCGAAAGGACAACAAGCCAATTACTTTGTCATGAAAGCAGAGCAAGAAGCTAAAAAAATCAAAAAAGAAGCACCAAAAGCACAGGAAAGTGCGGTTAAAAATGACGTTATTTCTCAAAAGCCAAAATCTGTTAAACTTTCTTACAAAGAACAACGTGAGTTAGAACAGCTACCACAATTATTGGAAGAATTGGAAGATAAAATCACCGCACTTCAAGCTGAAATTGGTGACCCTCACTTTTTCCAACAAGCTCATGATGTAACGGATGCGAAGCTAAAAGAATTAGCGGATACGGAAGCGGAGCTTGAAACGGCATTTATGCGATGGGAAGAACTTGAAGAGAAAAAGACCCAAGCTGAAGCAAAATAGGGTATAGGTAAAAAGAAACCGAGCTAAATAGCTCGGTTTTTTTATTACATATTACTAATAAAAATCACCAAAATAATCACTGGAACCACAAATTTCACATAGTTAAACCAAATTGTGGTGAAAAGTGAATTTGGCGTTGGTGATAGCTCTTTTTTTGCATCGTCTTTTAACACAAAACCAACGAAAATGGCACAACCAAGTGCGGTCAGCATAAAGAGAATATTGCCGCTGACGAAATCGAAGGCATCGAAAATGCTTTTATCGAAGATGGTGAAGTCTTTCCAAAGATTATCACCTAGAATAGAGGGTACATTACCTAATAAGAAAATCCCCATTAAGGTAACAAAAATCGCTTTACCACGGCGCATTCTGAGCTTTTCTTGCAATGCGGTGATGATGACTTCGTAAATCGTAATTGATGTGGTTAATGCCGCAATAAGCAATAAGCCGAAGAATACGATAGCAAAGAATTTACCCGCCCATAAATGTGAGAATACAATTGGTAAACTTTGGAAAACCAAGGTTGGCCCTGCGTTAGGTTCAATGCCGAATGTGAATAATGACGGAAAGATCATAAAACCACATAACACAGCAATAATGGTATTGGTGAAACCTGTAATAACCGCTGTTTGAATAAGGTTTTCTTCTTTGTTCAAATAGCTAGAGAGGGTAATTAATACACCGAAACCAAGGCTTAATGCGAAGAATACTTGGCCTAATACGAAGATGAAAAGTTTAGGTGTGATTTTGCTGAAATCAGGTTTTAAGTAGAAAGTTACCCCTTCCATTGCGCCAGGTAAGGTGAGGTTACGAATTACCATACCAATTAGGAAGATAAAGAGTAGTGGCATTAAGTATTTCACGGAACGTTCAATCCCGCCAATGATACCTTTCGCCAAAATAATGTAGTTCACCGCCACGAACAAGAAGGTGTAAAGCATGATTTCCCATGGGCTGTTGCTGATATGTAAATCGTAGAAATCTTTGGCCACTTCTTTTGTAATTGGGGCGCTAATATCAAGGGTGTTATTCATCAGACTGATGATATAAGACATTACCCAACCACCTAATACCATGTAATAAGCCATGATACCAAATGCACCAAGAAGCCCCATGTAACCAAGAATCTTCCAATATTTGGAGATGTTTTTACCTTTATCCTGGATTTTGTCGCCAAAGGCATCAATGGAATTCACACGCAAACGGCGTCCGATAACATTTTCTACTAAAATCATCGGGATACCAATGACAATCATCGCGATACAAAAGAGGAGTACGTAGGCACCACCGCCATTTTCACCCACTAAATAAGGAAAGCGCCACGTTGCCCCAAAGCCAACTGTCGCACCCGCAACGGTGAGCACATAAGTTAGTCGGCTAGACCACGTTTGGCGAGATTGATTGTTTGTTGTCATAATATATTCCGTTTGATTTTATTCGTTTAATATTCTGTTTTTTCTTTGTATTCGCAGAGATCTTCAATAATGCAAGCCCCACATCGAGGTTTGCGCGCGGTACAAGTATAGCGCCCATGTAAAATAAGCCAGTGATGTACATCCACTTTAAATTCTTTTGGCACAACTTTGAGTAGTTTTTCTTCCACTTTTACCACATCTTTGCCAGGGGCGAAATTTGTGCGGTTGCATACGCGAAAAATATGGGTATCCACTGCAATAGTCGGGTGACCGAAAGCGGTATTTAACACGACATTCGCTGTTTTTCTACCTACACCTGCAAGAGCTTCTAAGGCTTCTCGATTATCGGGTACTTCACCATTATGTTTTTCAACTAAATCACGGCAGGTTTTAATGATATTTTCTGCTTTGCTGTTATAAAGCCCGATGGTTTTAATGTATTCTTTTAACCCCTCTAAGCCGAGATCTAAAATAGCTTGTGGGGTATTTGCCACAGGGAATAATTTTGCCGTCGCTTTATTCACACCTTTATCGGTCGCTTGAGCCGATAAGATCACCGCGATGAGTAGTTCAAAAGGCGAATTATACTCTAATTCCGTAGTGGGATGCGGGTTTTGCTCCCGAAGTCGAGTGAGGATTTCAATTCGTTTAGCTTGGTTCATTTTTTCATATCAATTCGGTTTTTAATCGCCAGTAGAATGCCTAATCCAATAAATGCACCAGGCGGAAGAATAAAGAGTAAAAAGCTGCTGTCAGCGTGATAAATATGTAATGTAAGGAATTTGGCGCCTTGACCAAATAGGTTTTCAATGCCTTCAAAAAGGGTACCTTGGCCTAAGATTTCACGTAACGCACCTAATACGGTGATACTTAATGCCATACCTAATCCCATCGAAAAACCATCCCAGGCAGCATGTACTACGCTATTTTTAGAGGCAAAGGCTTCGGCTCGACCGATGACGATACAGTTAGTCACGATTAAAGGAATGAAAATCCCGAGGGCTTGATAGAGTGTATAGGTATAAGCATTCATCAATAATTGCACCACGGTTACGGTGGTGGCAATAATCATCACATAAATCGGAATACGGATTTCATGAGGAATTTGCTTACGAAAGAGTGAAACAACGGTGTTTGTACAGGTTAAAACCAACATAGTTGCAAGGCCCAAACCCAATGCATTCGTCGCAGTACTCGATACAGCTAAGAGCGGACAAAGCCCCAATAATTGCACGAGGGTAGAGTTGTTTTTCCATACGCCTTGAATAAAGATTTTTTTCCAAACAGAAGGCGTTTGCGTTATTTCTTCTGAATTTTCAACCGTACTTTGCTCATCAAGTGCGGTCGTTTTTTCGGTTAAATCAGTCATAATAAATATCCTATTGCGCGTATTTTTTTGCCATCTCGTTGAGTAATGTCTCATTTTCAAGCATCACGAGAGCAGAGCGTTTTACTTGATTTACAATCGCGCGCGGCGTAATGGTTGCACCAGAAAATTGGTCGAATTTACCGCCATCTTTTTTGACCGCCCAATCTTTTAGGCTTTCCGGTACGATCACTTGGTTCGTAAAACTTAAAATCCAATCCGAAATGCGGAGCTCGATTTTATCGCCTAATCCGGGGGTTTCGTGATGTTCGATGACACGCACACCTAAAACTTCACCTTTTGGTGTAATACCCACTAATAAACGGATATTCCCTGAATAACCATCCGGCGCTGTCGTTTCATAAGCATAGGCTGTTGGCTCATGATCTTTGATCGCAAAATAGACTTTTTGAATACCTTTGAGTTTATCTTGTTCGGGCGTTTCAACGCTTTCAAGCAAGCTATTATTAAAATAATTTTGAGGGATTACTTGGAGCAATAACGTTTTTTGTTGTTCCGCCATGGCTTCATCAATTTTATCTTTTGTTAGCATATAAATGCCCGCAGACACTGCTGTACAAAGCAATGCGATGAAACCTAATAAAAAACCAAAACGGGAGGTGACTTTAAAAATACCCATTATTTACTCCCCTTTACAAAGTGGCCAGCTACACGAGGGCGGGTATAGTGATCGATAAGAGGCACACAAATATTACTTAATAAAATCGCAAATGCCACGCCGTCAGGGTAGTTGCCAAAGTAACGAATGAGGTAAACCAATAACCCGACCAAAGTACCAAACACCAGTTTTCCACGAGGTGTAATGGAAGCTGTGACAGGGTCAGTCGCAATAAAGAATGCACCAAACATCATGGCACCGCTAAAGAGTTGGCTAATCATACTTAAATGATGATGGCCTGACATCGCAGTGATAGTCGCTAAGGTCACAAAGGTCACGAGCATTGAAACGGGAATTTGCCAGTGAATTTTTTTCTTTAAGATTAATACAATTCCACCAAGCATAAAGGCAAGATTAACCTGCCACCAACCTTCAGCAAAGTCAGTCCCGTTTTGTAATAAAATCGGTAATTTTACAAAATCATGGAATACGCTTTCATCGCCTTGATGTAAGTTATAGAAGATTTTGGCGCTGTCTAATGGTGTCGCTTGTGTAATTCCATCAATGGAATGGGTGAGTTGGCTTAAGCTAAAACCGTCGGTGGTTAAGCCGGTGAAAATTAAAGAAAGCGAATCCTCAAGTGTTGGTGGCTCATTTAATAATGAAATCGGTGGCATCCAACTTGTCATTTGTAGTGGGAAAGAAATCAATAGCACCACATAACCCACCATAGCGGGATTAAACGGATTTTGTCCCAAGCCACCATAAACGTGTTTGCCTAGAATAACAGCGGAAAGCGTACCAATTAAAATCACCCAATAAGGTGCATAAGGCGGAATCGCCATCGCTAAAATTAAGGCAGTCAGCACCACACTAAAATCTGAAATATAGACAAGATTTGGCTTGTTACGTAATTTGGTCACAATAAACTCAAGCAATAACGCGAAAGAAATAGCCAAAGCGGATTGCACCAAAACACCCATTCCAAAATAATAAATCTGTGTGAGCAGAGCAGGCAGCATGGCTGCAATCACCCATAACATAATACGGGCGGTTAATTTGCCTGAATGGGTATGAGGCGAACTCACCATTTTCTTAAACATAATCTTTTCCTGCGTTATTCTGTTTCTTTGGCAGCTTCAGCAGCCGCTTTTTTTGCTTTAGCTCTTGCTATGGCTGCTGCGATAGCGGCTTTTTTTGGATCAAGTGCGGTTGGGTTTTCATCTGTTTTTTCAACTGCACTTTCAGTTGCATTTGTCGTAACTGTTTCACCTTGAGCAGCGGCTTTCTTGGCTTTAGCTCTTGCAATAGCAGCGGCTACAGCCGCTTTTTTCGGATTAAGTGCGGTTGGATTTTCATCTGTTTTTTCGACTGCACTTTCAGTTACATTTGTCGTAACAGCTTCACCTTGAGCGGCGGCTTTCTTAGCTTTGGCTCTCGCGATGGCTGCAGCTACAGCGGCTTTTTTCGGATCAAGTGCGGTTGGGTTTTCATCTGTTTTTTCGACCGCACTTTCAGTTGAATTTGTCGCAGTAGACTCAACTTGAGCTGCCGCTTTTTTCGCTTTCGCTCTTGCTAGAGCTGCAGCAACAGCTGCTTTCTTCGCATCTTTTTCGTCAGTTTGTGACGGTGTTGCATCCGACGCAGTGCCTGTATCAGCTTGCGCTTGTTGTTTAGCAAGACGGCGAGCTTTACGTTGCTCCATGAGTTCATGGTTATCCGGTAAGATTTCCCCTTTCTCAGATACGATAGTTTTCGTTTCTTTATTTGCTGCTGAACCCGCTTGTTTTGCTTTCAAGCGTTCTAACGCTGCTTTAACTGGGTCTTCACCTTTTTGTTTTGCAAGTTCTTCTCGACGAGCTTCTGCCGCACGTTGTGAACGCGCTTTACGTTCTTGATCTTCACGTTCCATTCGAGCTTGTTTTGCTTCAAAACGGATTTTAGCCTCTTCGGCTTTTTTCGCTTTTTCTTTAATTTCCCAAATCTTGGCTTTTTCTTGTCGGAAATATTGAATAAGCGGAATATGGCTTGGACAAACATAAGCACACACGCCACATTCAATACAATCTTTTAAGCAATATTCTTCTGATTTTTGGTGATCCTCACTGCGAGCATACCAATAAAGTTGCTGTGGCATTAAATTGACAGGGCAAGCATCAGAGCAAGCAGAGCAGCGGATACAAGATTGTTCCGGTTCGGGTTCACCATATTCAAAATGATCAGGTGCTAATAGACAGTTAATTAATTTGGTGACGGGAGCATTTAGATCTGAAAGTTGCAATCCCATCATTGGTCCGCCTGCAAAAACAGGGAAGCGTTCATCATATTGATAGCCAACTTGTGCTAATAAGTGATCAACTGGTGTGCCTAAGCGAACCCAGTAGTTGCCTTTCTCTGAAATTTTATCACCCGTAAGCGTAACGACACGCTCAATTAAAGGCTCATCATTAATGACTGCTCTTTTCACCGCAAAAGCCGTGCCGACATTATGCATTAATACGCCAATATCGTAAGAACGCCCGCCACTTGGCACTTCCATGCCGGTAAGCAAATAAATCAGTTGTTTGGCTGCACCAGATGGATATTTAGTCGGAATAACGCGCAATTCAATGTCATTTGCACCATGCAGCGATTGTTGAATAGCTTGAATCGCTTCAGGTTTATTGTCTTCAACCGCAATCACCACTTTTTCAGGCCGTAAGATATAACGTAAGATGCGAATCCCTTCGATCATTTCATCCGTGTAATCACGCATTAAGCGGTCATCACAGGTAATATAAGGTTCGCATTCTGCGCCGTTAATAATTAAGAGTTTAACCTTCTTTTCAGCCGATTGGATTTTCGCTGCAGTTGGGAATACCGCACCACCTAAGCCTGCAACCCCTGCTTGATAAATACGATCAATGAGTTGTTCGACAGGTTGTGTAAAAAATTCTTCAAGTGGAAATTGCTCACGCCATTTATCCAAGCCATCCGCTTGAATATGAATCATGTCCTCGGTTAAACCAGAAGGATGGGGTGCAACATGTTTTCCGATAAATTTTACGGTACCAGAAGTTGGCGCGTGAACAGGCAGGGTTCTTAAGCCATCACCTTGTGTTAAAGGTTGGCCTTTAAGCACATAATCGCCTTCTTTAACTAATACATTTCCCGCTGTGCCGGCATGTTGTTTAATCGGCACGTAAAAATTATGAGCAAGTTCTGATTGCTGAATAGGGGATTGGTTTGATTGAGATTTCATTTCAGGAGGATGAATACCACCTTTAAAATCCCAAATTTTGCCGGATTTAAATCTTGTTAATACATCAGCCATATTATTCCGACTCCCCAACCACTAATTTTTTCTCGATTTCTGTGGTGTTTACAACCGGAATGACTAATTTAGGATCAAATTTCCAGTTCCAATTATCAATATCTTTTTTCACTTTAATCATGGAAATACAATCTGTCGGACAAGGTGCCACGCAAAGTTCACAGCCAGTACAGAGATCAGGAATAATAGTATGCATAGCTTTATTTGTACCAATAATGGCATCAACAGGGCAGGCTTGAATGCATTTGGTACAGCCAATACACATATTTTCATCAATAAAGGCAACCATTTCTTCTGGTTCAGCGACATCATCCATTGCAGGCACATCAACGCCCATGATTTCGGCAATTTTTACGACTGTTGGACGACCACCTGGCACGCATTTTGTGATAACGTCACCATTAGCAATTGCTTCAGCATAAGGCTTACAGCCAGGATAGCCGCATTGCCCACATTGGCTTTGCGGTAAGATGGCATCAATTTTTTCGACGATAGGATCAGCTTCAACTTTTAATTTAATCGAAGCAAAGCCTAAAATCGCGCCAAAAATTAAAGCGAGAACGGTTACTGAAATTAAGATAAACATTATTTTTTAGTGTTATTCCAAAATAATCCGAGAAAAATCACTGTCACAGTAATAAACATTAGGAGATAAATCATTTTACTAATCCGGCGAAGCCCATAAAGGCGAGAGACATCAAACCGGCCGTAATTAATGCGATAGACGAGCCACGAAACGTAATAGGGACATCTGCAGCAACAAGGCGTTCACGCAACGCGGCAAATAAAACTAAAACCAGCGCAAAACCTAAAGAGGCGCCAAAACCATAAATGACGGATTCGGTTAAATTGTGTGCCAAATTGACGTTTAATAATGCCACTCCGAGTACGGCACAGTTTGTGGTAATCAGTGGTAAGAAAATCCCTAATAAGCGATAAAGTGATGGACTCGTTTTATTGATTACCATTTCGGTAAATTGAACCACGACGGCAATCACTAAAATGAACACTAATGTGCGCAAGAAGGTGGCATTTAGTGGCATTAAAATATAATTATCGACTAAATAAGAACACAATGAAGCTACGGTTAATACGAACGTCGTAGCAAGCCCCATACCAATTGCTGTTTCAATTTTTTTGGACACACCCATAAATGGACAAAGTCCTAAGAATTTGACCAAAACGAAGTTATTGATTAATGCAGTGCTGATAATAAGTAGAATGTAATGTGTCATTGCGTCTAAATTTATTTTATATAAGTGGCGTATTATCCCTGTTTATCGCCTTGAGAACAATAAAAAATTCGGGGTAGTGCGGTCAGTTTTTCCTTTGTTTTTTTATTTTGCAATCAGTTCTTTCTGACTATGTTGGAAATAGCGATATAACTGAGGTAGCAATTGAGAAATCAAGTTAAGTTGCTGGTATGGCAACGCAAAGACCGCATTGTTTTTGGTTTGCGTTTCATCCCATTGAATTTTTTTTAGGCTTTGTTCAATACTATTTTGGAGCTTTTCAAAGATTTCTGGACGAAGCTTTTCAATATTTTCCAGTGCATATAAAACCTTTTTCGCTGCAGGATAAAAGTCTGACAAAAACTCGGTAGTTTGTTGTAATTGCGCCATTTTATTGCGATATGCCCCTAAAGCAGAAATATAGCTCAATAGGGAATAATTCATTTTTAATAAATCAAAACCTTCTTGCAAATAAGCCTGATATTTCTTCGGTTCATTGTTCATATTGGAAAGCGTTGTGCTTAATGCTGCCGCATATTGATGGGCATTACGGCGTGCAATACGGTATTTTAAATTATCGCTTTTACCAAATTGCAGTTGGCTAATAATGTGTAAGAAATATTGTGCATCACTTTGAATCGCTTGACGGCTCACTTTATCGAGCTGTAAATATTTCCAATCCGGCCATAAATAAGAAACGGCAAACCATGCAATAGCTGAACCTAATACGGTATCAATGAGACGAGGGAAGAGCGCTGATTGTGTGTCAAATCCCATTACATCGAAACTGATCAATACTTGCAAGGTAATAAAGAACGTGGAGAAACTGTAATTATTACTACGGAAAAAGAAAAAGAGCGTACTGGTCACCACCATTAAACCAAGTTTCATCTCTAATGTTGGGTTGAGATATGGCAATAAGGAGCCAATAATTACCCCTAAAATCGTGCCAATAATACGCTGGCGTAACCGTACTTTGGTTGCAGAATAGTTCGGCTGACACACAAAGACCGCAGTAAGCAAAATCCAGTAACCCAAATTAAATTGGAAAAATTCAACAATTGCGCAACACAAAAACACCACGATAGACAAACGTACAGCATGGCGGAAAAGTGGTGACTCAAAAGTGAAATTACTTCCAATAACTGAAAGAATATTTTTTAAGCCCGTAATTTGTTCAGTATGGATCTGTGCAGTTTGCTCATTTTCAGTAGTTTCTTGCTCAAGCTGACGTAACTGCCAGTTAATGCTTTGCAGGTTATCAATAAGTGTTTGAAGGGCAAGCAACACATTGTTTTGATTGGTATGTTCTTTACTATAAAGCTCAAGGGATTGAATTGTCCCCATTAATGCTTTTTCTACGCGAATATTATAGTGATAAGGCGTATTTTGACGCAGGCAAGCCGTAATATCGTGACAGGCTTGCGCTTGTAATTCGAGCAAGCGCTGAATACGGAAAATTAAATCTGTATTTTTGAGTTGTTCCGCAATTTGTCGATAATCAAAATGTGTTGAATTTGCACGCTCATGAATGTCTTGCGCAGCAAAATAATAGCGGATCATGCGTTGTGTGCGAGCATGGCGATGTTGCCCACGAATACGATAGAAAAGTGCTGTTCTCGCTTGATTGAAGGCATCCACCACATTGGTGTTTTTCATCGCAAAATTAAGGTGTTTTTTCTCGATTTCATCAATCTCATCAGGATCAAAAAATTCTGATTTTGCATCTAGATAATTGCCTAAGGCACAAAACGCTTTTGCCACACTTTCTTGTACAGGACGATTTGGGAAAAAGAGATAAACAATGATAGTCACAATACTGTAGAGCAAGGTGCCTAATAAAATCATTACAGGATTGATAAACCAACTCGCAGAATTATCTGGTGTATAAGTGAGAGTGGTATAAATGGCTACCACCAGCGTACCAAACGCAATGGTGCGATAACGTTCACCTACGGCGCCAACCATCGTAAATAAAAAGGTGATGATGGTCATCAGCAATACGTATTGAATGGGTTTACCAATATTGAGTTGAACGATGAAGGTTGAAATAGAAAAGGCAATTAATGTGTAAAAAATATTTTTTAATCGTCCGGTAAGACGATTATCTAAATCCACTAAACCGCCTGCAATAATCCCTAAAATCAAGGGCATAGATTGCGTAGAAATATCAAAAAACCAGACGCCGAACGCTGCGATATTCACTGCAATAAAAATAGGTATTGAAGCGATTACTTTTGCATTAAGCCATTGGTTCATGTTGATATCCTTGCTTATTATTTTATGACTAAAAAATGGATGATAAAAAAGTGAGCGGGAAGGCTCACTTCTTTATCAAAGTGCGGTTAAAAAACGATTATTTTTGTTTTTTTGCCCAGTTTAAGAAACGAGTTTGGGTTTCTTTATCGGCTTGTTGGAACCAGTATTGTAATTGTTGTTCAGCAACGTTTTCACCTTGCACAACCACTTTGCCTTTCGCTGCTTTTCCTGATGCTGCAGGCATCATACCTACTGCAGGTGCCGCTAAAGCTGAAACCGCAGCTGGTGCATTAGATGCATTATACTCAGCAAGATCGTTAACAATATTCGCTGATGGGAATAAACCTTCTTGTTTTAAGGTATCCACTTTAGCATCAATCACATTACCTGATTTAGTTTTAACGGTAATTTGTGGTTGTGCATTAAATTTTTCGCCATCTTCTTGCGAACGAATTTTTTCTGCGGATACCACAACATCATCAGCCGTACCTTTGAAAGTCACAATAACAGGGTTAGACTCAAAAAGCCCTTGGCTAGAACCTGTACCGACGATCTCACCTAAACGTACCACAACCTGTTGTGTTTGGTCAGCTTCAGCATTGAATGATTTTTTTTCTTTTAGAAGGGATTTGCTGGCTTTTTGGCCGTTGATTGCAAGAAACTCAAGGTTTGATGACGTGGTGACCGTACCGGCTAAACTGCTCGCACTGACTGCAAAGGCAACAACACCTAATGCAAACTGACATAATTTCATAATTACTCCTTTTATTTTTTGAATGAAATTAGATGGTTGTAATGCTATGCTAAATTTTAAAAAATGGGAATAGGAAAGTGCGGTTAATTTTTAAAAAGTTTTTGTAACAAAGGAGCAAATCATGGCAAAACGATTTGTCGTATATGGTCGAGTACAAGGTGTCGGGTTTCGCTATTTTACTTGGAAAGAAGCAGAGAAAATTGGAATTAAAGGCACGGTAAGAAATTGTACAGACGGCAGTGTCGAAATCATTGCGGAAGGCAACGATGAGCAACTACAACATTTTTATGATTGGTTAAAAGTCGGGCCAAGAACCGCAACTGTTGAACAGGTCTTAGTCGATAATATTGAAGATAAACGGTATTCTGACTTTTCGATTATTCATCATTAAAACTGACTGCACTTTACAGTGTGAATTGATGCTCGTAGAATACGCCGCTTGTTTATAAATAGGAAAAATCATGCGTAATCAAACAAAACTTCATCTTCAACAATTACAACTTGCTATGCAAAAACTTGATTTATGGCAAGCCGTTCCTCCTTCACAAGACGCCTTTTTAAGTGAAGAGCCTTTTGCTATTGATACCATGTCACCAGAAGAATGGTTGCAATGGATTTTTATTCCAAGAATGTTTGCCTTACTTGAAAGTGGCGCTGAATTACCCTCAAAAATTGCGGTGTCACCTTATTTAGAGGAAGCGTTTAAAGAAGCAGAAGAAGATTTTTTAGTTGAATTATTAACACCATTACGTGAATTAGAAGCCTTATTACAAAATCAATAAATGTTAGAGATCTTATATCAAGACGAATATCTTGTCGCAGTTAATAAGCCTGCAGGCATGTTGGTACATCGTAGCTGGCTTGATACTCATGAAACGCAATTTGTGATGCAAACCTTGCGCGATCAAATCGGTCAGCATGTTTTTCCTATTCATCGATTAGATCGCCCCACCTCAGGTGTTTTGCTGTTTGCTTTAAATAGTGAAATAGCGAATTTAATGTGTCAGCAATTTGAACAGAAAACGGTGCAAAAATCTTATTTGGCGATTGTGCGAGGGTATTTGCAAGGTAAAGGACAGATTGATTATCCTCTTAAAATCCAATTAGATAAGATTGCAGATAAGTTTGCCCAGGAAGATAAAGCCCCTCAAGAGGCGGTAACGGATTATGAGGGCTTAAATATTGTGGAAATGCCTTATGCGGTAGGACGCTATCAAACCACGAGATATTCCTTAGTGAAGTTAATTTCCCAAACAGGCAGAAAACATCAGTTACGACGTCACATGAAACATATCTTTCATCCTATTTTAGGGGATACACAATATGGGGATTTACATCAAAATCGTGCATTGACGGAACATTCAGGCTGTCAGCGTTTATTTTTACACGCAGATACACTTATTTTTGAGCATCCGGTTGATTTAAAAAAAATAGAAATTAAAGCTAATTTAGATGAACAATGGATGAAAGTGATGGAATTATTTAATTGGTCTATTTAACGAGAAAAAATCATGTTAGATATTAATTTAACCCACGAACAGCAACAAAAAGCAGTAGAGCAAATTCAGGAATTAATGGCACAAGGAATTAGCAGCGGTGAAGCGATTCAAATTGTGGCAAAAGCATTGCGTGAAATTCATCAAAAAGGTGAGAAAGAAGCTTCTGACAGTAAATAAATAAAAATTTTTGTGATCAATGTATCATTTTTAAAGTTTCCTTGTTGCATAAAAAAATAAAATGTTTGAATATATTTCCAATTGAGGTGATAAGGCATGAGTCTTATTGTTTTTAAGTATTAAGGGCGAAGCCTATAGAGGTCTACTATGGAAATTGGTGTAGTAAAATGGTTTAATAACGCAAAAGGATTTGGATTTATTTCTGCAGAAGGCGTGGATACAGACATCTTTGCACATTATTCAGCAATTGAAATGGATGGTTACCGTTCATTGAAAGCGGGACAACGCGTGCAATTTGAAGTGATTCATGGCGACAAAGGATCTCACGCCACAAAAATTATTCCGATTGCGGAATAGGCGAAACGCTAAAACGTTTCAAAATCTTCTCTATTTAGCATAATCAAAAGCCAAGGTTTCGACCTTGGCTTTTTTTCATCTTATTTATTGAGCAAATTTTTCAAACCGGCTTTCATTGCTGTCATTTGGCTTTCATATAATGCTTTGCTTTCACGTTCATCAATCATATAAGTGATGGTTTCAGAAAGTGTCATTTTCATTTTTCGTGAATATTTAGACAAACGAAGCCAAACACCATATTCTAAATCAATAGATTTTTTCTTCGTTGATTGTTTTTCTGCATTAAAAAAGCGTTTACGTCTTGCACGAATAGCCTGATCAAGCTTAATAGGTAAATCAAGAGAGAGGTGATTTTTAATCCACTCCTCAATTTTTTCAGGATAATTCTGACATTCTATTAATTCTTGAACTTTGCTTTCTTCTAAACTTTTTTCTTCGTAACGGGTAATTTTTTCCCCTTCGCGATGTTTGCGAATGAGATAAATCCATTTCCAGTTTGCTTCTTGGTTTTCTAATTTTTGGTATTTCATCGTTTTATTATGCTTTTTAGTGACGTGGTAACCTCATAAATATACGCGCTTTAAACAAAATTTTCCAGTAGATTTTTATAACGGATTTTCACTCAGTGTGAAGTGTGCGATAATACCGCCAATTTAATTAAAGCGAGATATGTCGTGACTTCAACATCTTCGGAACAAGCCTTAAATTGGCAAGCCTTACAACCAGAATTATCGATTACTGAACTTTCAGCTGAAAAGGCTGATTTTTGGTCATTACAAAAACATGCTACAAAAGCGATTTCTTTATTTTTAAAACAACCTCGTCGTTCTTTGTTAGTTTTAAAAGCTGATGATCAAGCAGAATATGCCGATTTATTAGCAGAACTTATTCGCCAAGAACAGCCAAAAGAGCGGTCAGTTTTTGGGGTAAATTATGTGGTTGAGCAGGGAGATTCTTTTTCTTTCCCTCGTATTTATACCGAGCCTGCTCAATCTCTCACAGATAATTTTGCCGCACAAGGTGATGTGTTGAAGGCATTGCATGCTGATCAATTTAGTCTTTTTGGTAGTGTGCGCGTTCATCCAAGTTCGCAAGATATTTTGCTTACACCAGGTTTAGTGCATCAAGTCAATGGGGGCGTTTTGATTTTAAGCGCAGCAACGATGCTAAGCCAATTTGATTTATGGCAACGCCTAAAACATATTTTACAAACGCAAACTTTTGATTGGTATTCAGCCCATCCATTTAAAACCTTGCCTTGTGATATTCCAAGTTACCCGCTTAATTTAAAAGTGGTGATTTTAGGCAATCGCACTGAAATTGCGACTTTAGGTGAGTTAGAAGAAGATCTTTACAGCTTAGCTGATTATGCTGAAATTGAAAGCTATTATTCTGTTGCACAACCTAAAGCACAAGAAAATTGGGCTAATTATGTGTTGGCATTAGCCTCAAAATATGAGCTTGATTTAGATTTAACCGCATTAAATAAACTCTATCAGTTATTGGTGCGTGAGAGTGAAGACCGCTTTTTAATTAACATTTCCCCGTTAAAAATAACAGAAATGTTACTTAATGCCGCGACGTTGTCACAAAAACAAACCTTAAGTGCGGTTGATTTTGAGCAAGCTTTTAAACAAAAGAACGAACAGCATGGTTTTTTACGTGAACGCACTTATGCAGATATTCTCAACGAGCAAATTTATGTGGAAACCAACGGTGAAATTGTTGGGCAGATTAATGGCTTGTCTGTGATTGAATATCCAGGCACCCCCGTTTGTTTCGGTGAACCTTCTCGTATCAGCTGTTTAGTGCAGTTTGGTGATGGTGAAGTTGTGGATGTGGAACGTAAAAACGAATTAGCGGGTAACCTTCATGGAAAAGGTATGATGATTTCTGAAGCTTGCTTGGCAAGTATCTTAGAGTTGCCATCACAGTTACCATTTTCTGCTTCTTTAGTATTTGAGCAGTCCTATGGTGAAATTGATGGTGACAGTGCGTCTCTAGCTATTTTCTCCGTATTAGTCAGCGCGTTATCTGATTTGCCGTTGCCACAAAATATTGCGATTACCGGTACCATTGACCAATTTGGTTTGGTACATGCGGTAGGTGGCGTCAATGATAAAATTGAAGGCTTTTTCACCATTTGCCAACGTCGCGGTTTGACGGGTAAACAAGGTGTGATTATTCCTGCGACGACGATTCAACAACTAAGCTTATCTGATGAAGTGGTTGAAGCGGTGAAAAATGAGCAGTTCTTTATCTATCAAGTCGAGGATATTTATCAAACAGCCAAAATTCTATTTGACCGCGATTTATTGGAAGAGAAAGAAGAATATGCGAAGGGCAAAGAGCCTATTGCGCGTTTAATTCAAAATCGAATAGCTTTCCGTTCGGAAACGCCGAAAAAAAGCTGGTTAGATTTCTTTAAATCTTAATTTCTTTAAAGCGAACCTTGTGTTCGCTTTTCTTTTATCTTAATTTCACTGACTGATCCGACAAGTTGAGCTAACAAGTGTTCGCTGTTTACATTTCTTATAAATCCCCATAGAATCTGCACTTATTGTTTGTAACCAAGCAAAACTATATATACAAGGAAATAAAAAATGGAAAACACCTGTACACCCAACATCAAAAGCAGCTACACTTATGAAGATTTATTAGCTTCTGGTCGTGGTGAATTATTTGGTAAAGAAGGCCCGCAACTTCCAGCACCAACGATGTTGATGATGGATCGCATTGTAAAAATGACCGAAGACGGTGGTGCGTTTGGTAAAGGGTATATTGAAGCGGAATTAGATATTCATCCAGATTTACCATTTTTTGGTTGTCACTTTATCGGTGACCCAGTGATGCCTGGTTGCTTAGGCTTAGATGCGATGTGGCAATTAGTGGGTTTCTTCCTTGGCTGGGTAGGCGGTAAAGGTAAAGGCCGTGCATTAGGCGTAGGTGAAGTGAAATTTACTGGACAAATCTTACCAACTGCGAAAAAAGTGGTTTACCGTATCAATATGAAACGCGTAATTAATCGCAAATTAGTAATGGGAATGGCTGATGGTGAAGTGGAAGTAGATGGTCGAGTTATCTATACTGCAACCGATTTAAAAGTTGGCTTATTCCAAGATACATCAAGTTTCTAATTCAAATAAACACAACATCATATAAAAATAATAGCCCGATTCATTCGGGCTTTTCTTTTTCTATTCTTCGTCAATGATATCGACAAATTCGGCATTTAATAATTTAGCCAAATCTTGTGGGGCCAATTCGACGCTTAATCCACGTTTTCCACCAGAAACAAAAATCGTATCAAACTCAAGTGCGGTCGAATTTATTACTGTTTTTACACGTTTTTTTTGACCTAATGGACTAATGCCACCGACTAAATATCCCGTGCTTTTTTGTGCCGCATCTTTATCGGCCATTTCAACTTTTTTTACACCAATTGATTTTGCCGCTTTCTTTAAACTCAACATATTTGCTGTGGAAAGCACAAAACACGCTAATTTTTTCTGATCACCATTTTCAGCGACTAAAAGTGTTTTAAAGGATTGGTGCGGATCAAGCCCAAGTTTTTCAGCGGCTTCATCACCAAAATGCGTATTGTTAGGGTCATGATCATAGGTATGGAGAGTAAAAGGAATTTTATTTTTCTTTAGTAAATCAATTGCCGGTGTCATCTGATTTCCTTATGTATTTATACGTCTTTTTTCTGTAGAATGAATCGGTTCAGAACATTTTACAGCGGAGAGAAAAATGGACGCAAGCCTAAATATTGCTATTGCAGCAGAATTTGATCTATGTGAAAAAATTGCCGAAGCACTTGAACAAAGTGAGCTAGATGTAGGCAAGGTTTCAATTGTAGAAATTTACCCTTTTGAAGAAGAGCAAGCGGTTCGTTTTCGCAATAAAGCCATTGCTCAATTAGCCACTGATGAGATTGAGTGGGATAGCGTTAATTATCTTTTCTTCGCAGGCCAAATTGACCAAGCGCCTTTATTAGCTCAAGCCGCAGAAAGTGGCTGTGTGGTGATTGATTTAAAAGGGATTTGCTCTGCATTGTCTGATGTTCCTGTTGTGGTCCCTACAATCAATGAAGAAAATCTGACTGAATTAAGACAACGTAACATTGTGAGTTTACCTGATCCGCAAGTGAGTCAATTAGCTTTATCTCTACTACCAATTATTCAACAAACAAATTTAACTCAAGTCTTTGCAACGTCACTTTTACCTGCTTCTTATACAGATGGTGAAACCGTGAATAAACTTGCGGGACAAACGGCTCGTTTACTGAATGGTATGCCATTGGAAGAAGGTGAAACCCGTTTTGCTTTTGATGTGTTTCCACAACAAGCCGCTAATTTAAATCTGCAATTGCAAAAAATCTTCCCACAGCTAGACAATGTCATTTTCCATCAAATTCAAGTGCCTGTATTCTACGGCATGGCACAAAAAGTGACCGCACTTTCAGATTATGAATTTGATTTCCAACCACAACAAAGCGAATTGATTGAATTACACGATATCCTTGTTACCCCCGTGATTAACGGTGAAAACGAAAATGGTGAAGAAAGCGTAAAATTGCATATTAGCCAACAAAGTGCGGTTGAAAACGGCATTGAATTTTGGACGGTTGCCGATGAACAACGTTTCAATATTGCCTTGTTAGGTGTGAAGCTACTTGAATCGATTTATCACCAAGGTTATTAATTTAAGTTAAGGGGAAAACAATGCAACAATCTTTACTTGAACGCCTTTTTTCGATTAAAGAAAAGGGCAGTACCACCAAAACCGAAATTATTGCTGGTATCACCACCTTCTTTACCATGGTGTATATCGTGTTTGTGAATCCATCCGTATTAGGTGATGCGGGAATGGATAAACAAGTTGTTTTCGTGACCACTTGTTTAATCGCCGCGCTAGGCACCATTGCGATGGGATTATTCAGTAATTTACCTATCGCTCTTGCGCCAGCCATGGGGTTAAATGCGTTTTTCGCCTATGTGGTAGTAGGCAAGCTTGGTTATTCATGGGAAGTGGGCATGGGTACCATTTTCTGGGGATCGATTGGTTTATTTGTTCTCACCTTATTCCAAATCCGTTATTGGTTAATGGCGTCTATTCCGCTTTCACTGCGCGTAGGAATTGGTGCGGGCATAGGCTTTTTTATTGCCTTAATTGGGTTTAAAAATATGGGATTGGTTGTCGCGAATCCTGCAACCTTAGTGGCATTAGGTAATTTACATGATCCGAAAATTCTGCTTGGCGTATTAGGTTTCTTCATTATCGTAGTTTTAGCTGCTCGTAATATTTTCTCTGGCGTCTTAATTTCTATCGCGGTAGTGACTGGCTTAGCGCTTTTAATTGATGACCAAGTCACTTTCCACGGCATTGTTTCTATGCCACCAAGTTTAGGTGCGGTTGTGGGTAAAGTGGATATTGCTGGTGCTTTAGATACGGCATTACTCGGCATTATTTTCTCATTCTTATTAGTAAACCTATTTGACTCATCAGGCACCTTATTAGGCGTGACCGATAAAGCAGGTTTCAGCGATGAAAAAGGTCGTTTCCCAAAAATGAAACAAGCTCTTTATGTGGATAGCGTGAGTGCGGTAGTAGGTTCTTATATCGGAACATCCGCTATCAGTACCTATATTGAAAGTGGTGCAGGGGTTTCTGTCGGCGGTAGAACAGGTTTAACGGCGGTGACAGTCGGTGTTTTATTCTTACTCACTATTTTCTTTTCACCACTTGCTAGTGTCGTGCCAGCTTATGCAACCGCAGGAGCATTAGTCTATGTAGGGATTTTAATGGCATCTAGTCTTATACGTGTACACTGGGATGATTTAACTGAAGCAACGCCTGCTTTTATCACTGCAGCGATGATGCCATTTACTTATTCAATTACTGAAGGTATCGCATTTGGCTTTATTAGTTATTGCGTCATGAAGGCTTGTACAGGTAGAATACGCGAGGTCAATGCCCCAGTGTGGGTGGTGTCTTTATTATTTGTAGCCAAGTTCGTTTGGGTTGGCTGATTTCATGAAGGCGTAATAAATTACGCCTTCATTTTTATAGCATTGCAACAAGGAGTGCGTCATGCAAAATATTCTTTTTATCGTCAATGATTCCACATATAGCGGAGAAAAAACGTTCAACGCTGTTCGCTTCGCCATCAATATGAAAGAAGAGCACAGCAAGGATGTGAATATTAAATTATTCTGCTTTTCTGATGCGATTTTATGCGGTATTGCTGGGCAAAACCCAAATGAAGGTTTCAATATCCAACAACTTATCGATATTTTAGCGGCACAAGGTGCTGAAATTAAATTATGCACCAGCTGCGTAAAAGCACGTGGTTTATTAGATGCTAAATTAATTGACGGCGTGACCCTTGGTACCTTAGATGATGTTTCAGAATGGACATTATGGGCGGATAAAGTTTTAACGTTCTAAAATAATAAGATAAAGATTAAAGTGCGGTGAAATTTCACCGCATTTTTTATGGAAATCCCTCAGCTAAATCCCTACAATAGGGACACTCTAATGTTTACAGAAAAATAAAAAATGAGCCAAAAATCAACCGCACTTAATGCCATTTCGTTACCCTTAAATCAAGTCAATTTAATTGAAGCCTCTGCCGGTACAGGGAAAACCTATACCATTGGTTCCATCTATCTTCGTTTGCTTTTACAAGCAGGAGAAAATTGTTTTTCTCGACCATTAAATGTGGAAGAAATTTTGGTGGTAACCTTTACTGAAATGGCGACGGAAGATTTAAAACGCAAAATTCGGGAACGTTTAACGGCGGCAATTTCGGTTTTCTCTGAATATTATGAGACAAAAGATAAGGCGATTTTTACTGGGGAACATCAATTTTTAGCGGAATTGTTGCCTTATTTAGAGGATATCCCGATCGCACTTCGTCGCTTGAAGCTGGCTGAACAAAATTTAGATTTAGCCTCCATTTATACCATTCATGGTTTTTGTCGCCGAATGTTAATGCAACATGCTTTTAATTCAGGCGTGCATTTCAATTTAAAACTTCTCAAAGATCAGTCTGATTTACTCAAACAATTTGCAAATGAATTTTGGCGAGAGCATTTTTATTCCCAACCTTTCGAGATTGCTAATTTTATCTCGAAAGAGTTAGGTTCGCCTGATGATGTGCTAAGCATTTTAGAATCTGATTTAAACAAAGATGTATCGGTAGCGACGGATAATCAACAAAGCTTGTCGTTGTCAATTGATGAATTTTTACAGAAAAGTGTGGGAGAGCGATTCAAAGTTGTTGAAGATCTAAAAGCTTTTTGGTTAAAAAATGTAGATGAAATTTACTCCATTATCATGGAGGAAATAACAAAAGATTATCCAGAAGATCAGTCCAAATCTCTCAATCGTAAAATCTACCAAAAAGGACGTCTTAAAACATGGACTAAACAGATTAATGAATGGGCAAATAATCCACTAGATTATGAAATAAATAAAACATTAAGGGACTATTTTTTACAATCTTCGATTGAGCAAAATTACGAAAAGCAGACAGAAGAATTAAACAATAAAAAAGCAGCTATGCCATTGTATGCACCGATTTTTGCAGAACTTGAAGAATATGTACAAATTTTGGTTAAACAACATCAATCAAGTGATTTATTAAAAAAAATCATTCTCTATCACTATCGTCAAGGTATTCAAAAGAAACTTCTGGAATACAAAGCGAATCATCCTGAAAAATCCTTTGATGATTTATTACGATTATTGAAAGAAGCATTACATGGTGAGGGCGGAGAACAGTTAGCGGAATTAATTCGTTTTCAATATCCTTTTGCCATGATTGACGAGTTCCAAGATACGGATGCGTTGCAGTATCAAATTTTCTCGAAAATTTATCACAATGAAACCGCGTCTGGCAATGTTGGCTTTATGATGATCGGAGACCCAAAACAGGCGATTTATCGCTTCCGTGGTGCCGATATTTTCACTTATTTAAAAGCAGCAGACGAAGCAAGCGAGCGTTTTAATCTCGGTACAAACTACCGTTCTTCTCAACCTTTAGTGGAAGGGGTAAATCGATTATTTGATTTTAAAAATGCGCCTTTTATTTATAAAAATATTAAATTTTTAAATGTCGGTGCAGCCAAGAAAAATCTTGTTTTTCAGTTAAATAATCAGCCTGAACCAGCCTTTCGTTTTTACATTAACGATAAAGACAAATCCACCCAGCAAGATTATGCGAAAGCTTGCGCGACATCGATTCAGCAATGGTTAAAAAGTGCGGCTGAAAATCCGGTTGTTTTTCCAAATGAAAGCAAAGCGGAAAATCAAACATTGCGAGCAGAAAATATTGCCGTTTTGGTGCGTGGTTATACGGAAGCCGAATTGGTGAAAAAAGAATTGCAAGCACTGGGTATCGCGTCGGTTTACCTTTCGGATAGAGGAAATGTCTTTGAGAGTAACACAGCAAAAGAACTAGCCTTGATTTTGCAAGCCTGTTTGAGCGTGACGGAACGCCCAATTTTGAATGCAATAGCGACCGCACTTTTCGGCTTAAATGCAGCTGAAATTCACCAAATTCACCAAGATGAAATTCAGTGGCAACGTTGGGCTGAAAAATTTGCAGAGTATCAACAAATTTGGCAACGCCAAGGCGTCTTGCCGATGTTGCACCATTTACTTTTAGCTGAAAATATTACAGAAAAACTCTTATCTCGACCTGATGGTGAACGGAAACTGACGGATTTATTACATTTAGCCGAAATTTTACAGCAAGCAGCCGCATTAAATGAAAGTGAAGCAGCTTTATTGCGTTGGTTTGAAAAGCAAATTCAAGATGAAGGTCGTCAAGAAGCACAAATTCGTTTAGAAAGCGAACGTCAGTTAGTGAAGATTGTGACTATCCATAAATCCAAAGGGTTGGAATATGATTTGGTTTGGTTGCCATTTTTAGGTAATGAAGCAAAAGACCCAACAAAATCAGGCAAGCAGAAGAAACTGTTTAATTTATATTACGACAGAGATGAAGAGAAAACCTTGTGGGATATGCAAGATCAACACTTGGATGACTTAACAGAAGAAGTGTTTGCGGAAGAATTGCGTTTGCTTTATGTGGCATTAACTCGAGCAAAATACCAAATGGCCTTTGTGTTACCGAAAGCCTTTGATAAAAAATGGAATGCTTTATTGTATGTGTTAACACAGGGTGAAATTGGTCGAAAACTTGATTTGCCAAATAATTGGGACACACAGCCATTATTGGAAAAGTTTAAGCAGCTTTTACCCAATGATGTATCGATTGAATCAACCGATGTATTACAAGCTAGTGAACCACTAACCTTAAATGTTTCTCAAGAAAATTTAAGTGCGGAAATTTTCCAAGGTGAAATTGAACAAGATTGGCGAGTGACGAGCTTTAGTGGCATTGAACAAACACATCAACGCAAAGCTTATTTGAATGAAAGTGCGGTGAAAAAATCGCTCATTTTTGATGATGCGAAAGATTATGATGCATCAATTTCAATAGAAAATATCACTGAAAATCTGACCGCACTTGAGCATGATAACGATGAAATGGTTCTAGATTTCCCAAGGGGAACACAAATCGGTACGTTATTGCATCGTTATTTTGAAAAGATGCCTTTTGCTCAACTGGCTGAGAAAGAAAACATTGAAAAATTATGTCAGGATTTGAATCTTGCAGAAGAGCAATTTGTAGCAGTTCAACAGTGGTTTGCCCAAATACTCAGCACGCCAATTTTGCCAAACGATGATTTTACTCTTGCTCAAATTAACGAAAAACAATGCTTAAAAGAGTTAGCGTTTTATCTCAATATCTCCAATCATTTTGATGTTGCTGGTTTTAACCGAGCGTTAGCAACCTTACATCATTTACCATCAGAACCGTTACAGTTTGATGATATTCAAGGCATGGTACGAGGCACAATGGACTTAGTTTTCAGTCATCAAGATAAATATTATTTGCTTGATTACAAATCGAATTTCTTAGGTGAGACATTAAAGGATTACGATCAAGCTGCATTGAAAAAAGCCATGTTAGAGCATCACTATGATTGGCAATACTTGTTGTATGTGGTGGCATTACACCGTTATTTAAAAACACGTTTACCTCACTACGATTACAACCGAGATTTTGGTGGTGTAGTCTATACATTTTTACGAGGAATGAATGGTTCGCCACAATCGGGCGTCTTTTTTGATAAACCAGATTGGCAATTAATCCAACAATTAGAGGAATTATTTTAATGTTAAGCCTATTAAAATCCTTGCAAGAACAAGGTGTGATTACTCAAGGCGATTATTATTTTGCTCAATTAATTGCTGATAAACAAAAAGATAAAGGCTATGCCGAACCCGTACAAAATTTAGCGATTTTATTAGCCGCACTTTGCAACTGGAGCTATACGCAAGGCAATACTTGTTGTGTGTTAGATCGCTTTTTAGAACGTAATTTATTCGGCTTGGCTTATCGTCATACTGAAACGGATTTTTTGCTGCTGATCAATGAAAAGATTGGTTCACTTCCTGTATCAAAATGGCAATCAGCCTTAGCGGGGCATATTGCTTTTACACAAGATCCTGAAAATCAGATTGCGCCTCTCGTATTTCAATTTGGGGCGATTTATTTCTATCGGGCTTGGCAAGATGAATTCCGTGTTGCGCAATATATTAAAAACGCATTGAAAAATGACCGCACTTTATCGGTAGAACCGCAACAAATTCGAACCTTATTAGATCATTATTTTCCTCAACAACAAGCACAAGTTGATTGGCAAAAAGTAGCAGTCGCAACAGCGGTGAAAAGCCCATTTTCTGTGATTACAGGTGGACCGGGAACAGGGAAAACCACAACGGTTACTCGCTTGTTATGCGTATTACAGGAATTATTTGGCGGTAAGCTTCACATTAAATTGGTTGCGCCAACAGGGAAAGCAGCGGCTCGTTTAACAGAATCTATCGAAAACGCTTTAGCTCAAATGCCGATTTCAGAGGAATTACGTGCATCCATTCCTAAAACAGCAGAAACGTTGCATCGCTTACTAGGCGTTCAACCTTTTACCGATAGCGTGAAATATCATGCGCATAATCCGCTGCAAATAGATGTGCTAGTGGTGGATGAAACCTCGATGATTGATTTGCCGATGATGGCGAAACTCGTGCAAGCGTTGAAACCCGAAACGCGTTTGATTTTATTGGGTGACCAAGCTCAATTGGCTTCTGTGGAAGCTGGGGCAGTATTAGGTGAAATTGCACAGTTTTTAACGTTAGATTATAGCCCTGCTCAAGCAGATTATATCCATGCAACAACAGGCTATACCGTTCCAACTTCAGATGAACATAGTCCGCTGCGTGATGCCATTTGCCATTTAACCTTTAGTCGTCGTTTCCGAGATGATTCGGGCATTAAACAACTTGCTGAGCAAATTCAACAAGGAAAAGGCGAGGGGAGTGTGGCAACCTTTGCGGAATATCCACAAGAGTTGCATTTTCATCATTTTGATGAAGAGCAAGACGTTAAAGAATCTGTTCGTCAAGTGGTGAAAAGTGCGGTTGAAAATTACCGTGTTTATTTAACGCAACTTCAAACTTATTTTGCTCAGAAGAAAGATCTCAATGCAAAATTTATAGATGAAAAGGGCAATGAAAAAACTTATGCAGAAGCAATTTTAGACCGTTTTAATTCCGTTCGTTTTTTGACCGCACTTCGCGCTTCAGCATTAGGTGTGGAAGACTTAAATCGTGAAATTGCCTTGGCATTGCGTGCAGAAAAATTACTTTGGTTCCGTCAAGAGGACGATTGGTATATTGGTAAACCCATTATGATTACCGAAAACGATCATAATGTGAAATTGTATAACGGTGATATTGGCTTGTGTTTGGCTAAAGGCAAAGTATGGTTTGGCAATCGAGAAGTTTCGACCAGTCGTATTCCCGCTCACGAGCCTGCATTTATGATGACGATTCATAAATCCCAAGGTTCGGAGTTTGATCATACCGTCATGGTGTTGCCAACAGAACCTAATCCAGTGCTTTCACGAGAGCTGGTATTTACCGGTGTTACCCGTGCGAAAAATCAGCTTTCAGTTTTTGCCAATGAAAAAATCTGGCAAAGTGCGGTCAGAAATACGGTAAAAAGACAAAGTGGTTTAGGCAAGTTATTGCAGGAAAAAGAGGAGTAAAAAATGAAATTATATGTTTACGATCATTGTCCGTTTTGTGTGCGAGCCCGCATGATTTTCGGTTTAAAAAATTTACCAGTAGAACTTGTAGTGCTTGCAAATGATGATGAAGCAACACCAATTGGTTTAGTGGGCAAAAAGGTTGTGCCAATTCTTGTCAAAGAAGATGGTACCGCGATGCCGGAAAGTTTGGATATCGTGCATTATGTAGATGAGCATTTTGGTGAAAAAATCCTATCTGAACAAGTTCGTCCTGAAATTGAAGCATGGTTAAAAGAAGTTGGCAGTTATTATGGTCATCTTACGACTGCACGCTTTACACAAATTGGTTTAGCAGAATTTGAAACCCAAAGTGCGGTTGATTATTTTACTAAAAAGAAAACGGAATTTATTGGGGATTTTGCTGAAAATATTGCGAAGACCGAAACCTATCTCACTCGCTTAAAAAGCGATTTAGAGAAATTAGCGGTATTAATTCAATCTGAAAATGCCTTAAACGGCCAACTTTCTCTTGAAGATATTATCGTTTTCCCTGTATTACGAAATCTTACTTGTGTGAAAGGAATCGAATTCCCACCAGCGGTTTTAGCTTATATCACGAATATGGCTAAGTTAAGCGATGTGCCATTGTATTTTGATAAAGCCATTTAACCACAGCTGATTAATAGGGCTAGGAAATACTGAAGTTTTGACTTGGATCATAGGTGTGGTCATTTTTTCAGTATTTTTTATTCATCGATCTATAATCTCTAAGGTTTACTTTAATAAGAGCGCAGAGATATGGATCAGGAATACCAACGAGCGGTTACCCGTATTTGTGTGGAAACCGCTTTGTTATTGTTACAGCATGGTGCAGAAAGTGCTATCGTCGTACAAATGGCACAGCGATTAGGTGTAGCTTTAGGCATTGAAAGCGTGGAGTGTGCTTTAACGGCAAATGCCGTCTTATTAACCACACTTTCTAAGCAACATTGTATTACCACCGTGCGGAAGAATGTTGATAAAGGCATTAATATGCAAATTGTTACGGATGTTCAACACATTGTGGTTGCCGTAGAGCATCACTTATATGATTTGTCCATGGCTCAAAAGAAACTGGATAAATTAAAACCACTGAAATATAATCGTTATTTGGTGGTGTTTATGATTGGTTTATCTTGTGCCTCTTTTGCTCACCTTTCTGGCGGAGATATCACAATTTGTGCAATCACCTTTATTGCTTCTGCCATTGCCATGTTTGTTCGACAAGAAATTTCTAAACGTCATTACAATCCACTCATCGTTTTTGCCATTACCGCATTTGTTGCCTCACTGATTTCCGGTGTCAGTTTGAAATATAGTTTAGGTAATGATCCTCATATCGCATTAGCTTCTAGCGTTTTATTACTTGTCCCAGGATTCCCATTAATTAATTCACTTGCAGATATTTTAAAAGGGTATGTCAATATGGGAATAGGACGATGGACCATTGCTACGGTTCTCACCTTTGGTGCTTGTTTAGGTATCGTTTTTGCATTAGATCTTTTAAATATTGTTTCGTGGGTGGGGTAATAGAATGTTTTTACTGAATTTACTCGACGATATGCTTTTTGCCGCCATTCCAGCAGTAGGATTTGCCTTAGTATTTAATGTTCCGCCTAAAGCCTTAAAGTATTGTGCTATTTTAGGCGCGCTTGGGCATGTCACGAGAACTTTATTATTACACTTTGGAGTCCCGATTGTTTTTGCCACTTTTTTCGCCACTTGTGTGATTGGTTTTATTGGCGTGCATTTATCTCATCGTTATTTAGCCCATCCAAAAGTCTTTACCGTTGCGGCAATTATTCCAATGATTCCGGGGGTTCATGCTTATAAAGCGATGATTGCTATCGTACAAATTCATCATTATGGCTTTTCCGATACATTATTTGAGCAAATGATCAGCTCTTTTATCAATACCAGCTTTATTTTGGGAGCCCTTGTTTTGGGCTTAGCTTTACCGGGGCTATTGTTCTATCGACAAAAGCCAGTCGTGTAAAAGAGAAGTGTTTTGATTATAACGTTAATAAGTTTAAATTAAGGGCGTGTGTAATACGCCCTTATTTTTTGTAATTGAATCATTACCCCATCTATTCCTGTGTTCTCTAAATTTTGTGGGTATTTTCTTGAATAGTTGAGTGAATAACTATATTATTCACACCCTACTATATTTAACAAACATATTATTTTGAAAAATTTGATTATCTTTTGGGGAATTTAATGTATGAAAATTTTAAATAAAGCATTTCTTTTGGCTATGATGTTACCTTTAACTGGGTGTGGGACCTTAATGACTTTAGATCAACCAAAGGCTTATAGTGGTGTTCAAGAAGATGTTTCTCGTCTTACCTTTTCTAAAACAGTTCCTGCAGGAGATGTTGGTGAGGCCTTTGGTACAATTCTTTTGTATCCATTTATCATCATTGACGTTCCGTTGAGTTTCGTGGGTGATACCTTAATGCTACCTGTTAAAGGCATTCAAAAATTATCACAAGATTAATTTCAAATAAAGAGCGGTTAGATTTCACGATGTTTTTATAAAAGAGTAGAAATTTAACCGCTCTTAAAATAGAAGGAATAAAAATGATTGATATCATCGCATTATTAATTGCTACGGCTGTAATTGACTCTCCACTTTCTCATGCTTCAGCAGCGGAAACCTCTTCTGCACTAAAATCAACAATCAGTGCACCAGCCCCAATGACACCTGAACAACGTCTTGAAAAAGCAAAAGCACTTTATGAGAAAGGCTTTGATTATGAATATGGGATCACAAAAACCGTTGATCGTACTTTAGCGGATAAATTTTTAAAAGAAGCTGCCGATTTAGGTCACGCTGATGCTCTCTTTTTCTTAGGGATGAATGCGGTAGGGAATGGCGATCTTGAACAAGCTAGAGCATATGCTGACTCAGCTATTGAACTAGGAAACATGGCAGGAAAATATATATTGGCGGAAATTTCCGAACAGGAATATTTTGGGGATACTGAAGAATTATATAAGGCAGGCTTTAAGGCATTAAAAGAGAAGGTTGAACAAGGCGATTTACATTATTCTAATGTACTTGGCTATGCTTACCGTTTCGGTATTGGCACTGAAGAGAATATTAAACAGGCAATTAAAGTTTTTACCTCTTCGGCTGAGCAAGGTAATGCGATCTCATTAGGACATTTAAGTGAACTTTATCTTGAACAGGATAAAATTGAAAAGGCTAAATCGCTTATGCTGAAAGCGGCTGAAAAAAATAATGATGTGGCACAATACAATTTAGGTTATAGCATTTATGAAGCAGGCTCAGAAGAATCACTGTATTGGCTCAATAAAGCGGCTGAAAATAATAACCTTCAAGCCATCATGTATTTAGCGAGTTATTATCATAATCAGGATATAAAAAAAGCGATTTATTATTATCAAAAAGGTGCTGAATTAAATGATTCTCAGGCGATGCTTGAGTTAAGTTATTTATATGAAAATGGCGAAGGTGTAGAAAAGGATGATAAGAAAGCCGTTGAGCTATTAGAAGAAGCGTTTCGATTACAAAATTTAGAGGCCATGAATGAGCTTTCTATTCGCTATTTAGAAGGCAGAGGTGTTGAACGAAATTATGAAATGGCAGAAACGTTATTTAATAACATAATTTCATTGGATGAAAGTTTAAGTGAGAAAGAAAAAGCTTCCTATAATTTATCTTATCAATTGGCAGAGCGCTATGAAGAATTTGCTAAAGATGATAATGCAGCATTAGAAGCTTATAAACAAGGGTACGAAATTGAAAAGAAAGAAACCAAACGGGATAACAAAAAAATTAAAGCAAAAATTAAAGCATTAGAAGCAAAATTAAACAAGAAAAAATAATGAAAGTGCGGTTAAATTTCATCGTGTTTTTGCAAAACAAGGAAGAAATTTAACCGCTTGTTATTCTTGAATGGAAACAGAATAGTCCTCTAACAAAAGGAATCCAAATGACAAATATTGTCGCATTAATTGCAGCAACCGTATTAAATCTACAAACTCATTTTATACCTGTGAAATCAAATGAGGCTCTAACAGACTTGGTGATGATTGAACAGATACCCATGACTCAAGCCCAGCGAGATGAAAAAGCGAAAAAACTTTATGAAGAAGGGTATGATTATTTCTACGGTATTTCATATCCCGTAAATCGTACTCTAGCGGTGAAGTATTTTCAGGAAGCTGAAAAGTTAAAGAATGCAGATGCTTTATTTTTCCTATCTATTCATCAACAAAATAATGGCAATTTGAAGGAAGCTACCCAAGCAGCGAAAAGATCGCTTGAGTTGGGGAATGAAGCCGCCAAAATTATATTAGGTGAAATTCAAGAAGATGAAAAATTGATGAAAGAAGGTTTCAATGCACTTAAAAAGAAAGTGGATTCTGGCAATATGCATTATGCGAATTCTTTAGGCTATGCTTATGAATTTGGAATCGGCACTCCTTTGAATATCAAAGAGGCGATGAAATACTATGAAATGGCAGCAAAACAAAATAATGCGCTAGGGATGACGAATCTTGCTGATCTTTATATTCAAGAAGATAAATTGAAACAAGCGAAGCCTTTATTAGTGAAAGCCGCAAAAAAAGAATCTGGCTATGCACAGTATTTACTCGCAATGAATTTTTTTGATCTTTATTCTGAAAATAACAAAGGAGCATTATTTTGGTTAGAAAGGGCAGCGAATAATGATGAGCCAGAAGCACTTTATCAATTAGGCGTGTATTATTCAGAAGGGGCTGAGGCTGATTTAGCTAAGTCTATTAAATATTATCAACGTGCAGCTGAGCTTAATCATGCGGATGCTGCACTTGCGTTAAGTTATATCTATGATGAAAGTGATATTGTTGAGCAAGATGATGATAAAGCCTTATTCTTCCTTAAAAAGGCCGCAGAATTAGGTAACCAAGAGGCGATTGAGGAGCTAGCCGCCCAAGCGTTAGCTTCTCGAGCTCAGAACGGGCAAGGCAATATGGATGCTAAAGAAGCAGAGTATTGGATTAAAAAGGCTGGCTATACGGAAGAAATGCTTAAAGAATTAGATAAGCTACAAGAAAAAAGTTTAGATATGTTTAAAAAAATGCAGAAAGAGAATCAGTAAAAGCGATAGATATACATATTAAAAAACAAAATAAAAACCTGCTTTTCAGCAGGTTTTTATTTTATATGAATGCCAAATTAAGCATGGCAAGTTTGGCAAGCGGCTTGGAACATCCAAACAAGTTTTTCTTGTTCTTTGATGTAGTCGCTCATTTGAGAAGCCGTACCTTCATCATCAGACTCGCCTGATAATTCAAGGATTTCGCGTTGTTGTTCAAGTAATACTTTTAATCCTTCTAATGTGCCTTTTAAGCAAGATTGCGCATCACTTACCCCTAACTCTTCTTTAATACGTGAGTGTTGGAAGTATTGTGAATAACCGTTATGCGGTGTGTAACCTAAAGTTAAGATACGCTCTGCCACTTCATCGACTTTTTCCACTAAATCGGTGTAGATTTCTTCAAATTTTGCGTGTAATTCAAAGAAGTTTACCCCTTTAATGTTCCAGTGGTAACCGCGCACGTTGGTATAGAATACTTGATAGGTTGCTAATAATTCGTTTAATTTTACTGCTAATTTTTCAGATGCTTTTTTATCTAAACCGATTGATGTTTTTGACATAGTATTTTCCTCTTTATTGTTAATTAAAATGTTGTTCCCTTGCTTGGGAAGTGAGGTCATTATAAGCATCGTTTTTTCTGATAGCTATTTCATATTATCTAGTGATTCAATAGTTAAAATCTATCTATAATAAATTATACATAGTTAAAAACTTTTATTTTGAGTTGTGAAAAAAACTCTGTGAAGTAGATCACACATTCAATATTTCCTCTTTGACAGAATGAATAGAAGATGATTATGATTGATATAAATCATTTTATTCTAAGATTTGATTGCTTTACTTCATTTTCGAATGAAATGTTTGGCTAGGTTTAAAAACCAAAAATATGATTTTATTACTCATCAGGAGTTTAGTATGACAAAGCATTTTTCCTTTGAAACTAATGAATCTCGTCGTCATTTTATGAAACTTATGGCTGGCGTGGGGGCAGGTCTTGCATTTAGTGGCACATTAGGCACATTTGCACCAAAAGCCTTTGCTGCAGACATTAAAGGTAAAACCATTGAGGCGGGGATTGCTTATCCGCTTTCTACCGGTTTTGACCCAATGACATCAAGTGGTGCTTCACCTTATGCAGCAAACTTGCACATTTTTGAAGGTTTGGTGGATTTGCATCCTGCAACTCGTGAACCTTATCTTGCTTTAGCAGGAAAAGAGCCAGAACAAGTCGATGAAACAACATGGCGCATTACTTTACGTGAAGGCGCAACCTTCCATGATGGCGCACCAGTCACCACTGAAGATGTTGTGTATTCTTTCAATCGTATTATGGATCCAGCCAATAAATCTTTATTCGTAATGTTTATTGATTTCATTGAAAGTGTGAAAGCTGTGGATGATAAAGTAGTGGAATTTAAATTGAAATATCCATTTGCTTTATTTGCTAACCGTTTAACTTGCGTGAAGATTGTACCGAAACACGTGATCGACAAAGTAGGACAATCTGCATTTGATGCGCACCCAGTTGGTTCTGGTCCATTCAAATTTGTTTCAGCGGTGAAAGATGACAAAATCGTCTTTGAAGCGTACGAACCTTACAATGGTAAATATCCAGCGCAAGTTGAAAAAATGTCTTGGTTATTACTTTCTGATGCCGCAGCTCGTGTAACTGCACAAGAGTCTAAACGTACTCAAGCAATGGAAAGCGTGCCTTATTTAGACATTAGTCGCTTGAAAAACAAAAAACAACAAGTGCAATCCGTTCAATCTTTCGGCTTGTTATTCTTAATGTTTAACTGTGAGAAAGCTCCGTTTAACAATCCAAAAGTACGTCAAGCGTTGCACTATGGTTTAAACACTGACAAACTTGTTGATATTGTATTTGATGGTAATGCAGAAGCTGCAACATCATACTTACAAACTACTCACCCAGATTATATTAAGGCATCAACTCAATATCCTTATGATCCGGAAAAAGCAGCGGCATTATTAAAAGAAGCCGGTGTAACTGAGCTTAAATTTGAATTGCTTGCAACCGACCATGACTGGGTGAAAGAATCAGCACCATTAATTTTAGAGTCTTGGAACAAGATTCCAGGTGTGAAAGTGACTTTACAACACTTACAATCAGGTGCGTTATACAGCAACAACGTGGATCCGGGTGTATATGAAGTGGCAATCGCACCAGGTGACCCATCAGTGTTCGGTAATGACTTAGACTTGCTTTTAAGCTGGTGGTATCGTGGTGATGTATGGCCGAAACGTCGTTTCCGCTGGAGTAACACCCCTGAATTTGCGAAAGTGACTGAATTACTCAATGCAGCAGTGAGAGCAAAAGATCATGCTGAAGCGAAAAAATCATGGGAAGAAGCGATTAATATCATTGCGGCTGAAGTACCACTTTATCCGATTGTTCATCGTAAACTTCCTTCTGCATGGGATGATAGCAGTCTTGAAGGCTATCAACCATTGGCAACAACCGGTTTATCTTTCCTCGGTGTGGGCCGTAAATAAAAGCATTTTTTAATTTAATGTTTTGGCTGTTGAGAAATCAACAGCCTTTTTTCTTTCCTTTTTATCTAAAAGTGCGGTCATTTTTCTCTCTGTTTTTCAATCATTTTTTCTCTCAATTTCATTTCAAAAAAATCTTTGTGAAGCCGATCACAGATTTGAATTTTGCTCTATGCACTTGGATTGACAGGGCTTAGGCTGAACATTATGATTACTGTAATTCATTTTGTTTTTGAATTTGATTGTTTTGCTTCATTTTTGAAGCTAACGAATTTCTCAAGCTAGAATAGGAGAAGTCAGATGGAAATGATACTTCGATTATTGTTACGCCGATTGATGGCCTTGCCGGTCATGATTCTAGGTGTAACAGCACTCGTTTTTGTGGTGCTTCAATTCACACCAGGTGATCCCGCTACGGTGGCATTGGGCGAAAGCGCTAGTGAAGCGGCAAAACAACTTTACCGTGAATCACATGGCTTAAATGATCCACTCTTTGTTCAATATTTTCGTTTCTTAGGTAATTTACTTGTATTGGATTTTGGTGTGACGATGCCACCAGAATTACCCATCAGTAGCATGCTAGCGAAATCTTTCCCAATCACATTACAACTTACCTTAATTGGCGTGGTGTTTGCGGCAGTAGTCTCTTTCTCATTAGGTGTACTAGCCGCGCTTTATCGTGATAGCTGGGTAGACCAAGTGATTCGTTTAATCTCTGTTGCAGCGGTTGCGACCCCCTCATTCTGGTTAGGTATCTTACTTATTCAATGGTTCTCTTTGGAATTAGATTGGTTGCCTTCTGGTGGTTTTGTACCATTCAGCGAAAGCCCAATGGGGTATATCAATTCCATGATTTTGCCATCTCTTGCGCTTGCTGTGCCAGTATGTGCGTCATTAATTCGTGTGGTGCGTACAACCATGGTTGAAGAAATGGATAAAGACTATGTGAGAACAGCGATTGGTAACGGTGTGCCTTATGCAACCGTTATTCGTCACAACGTATTACGTAATGCCTTAATTACACCTGTGACTGTATTAGGCTTACGTGTAGGTTACTTACTTGGTGGTGCGGTAGTTATCGAACAAATCTTTGACTTACCAGGCATGGGTAAATTGATCTTTAACGGCATCGTCAACCATGACTTGCACTTAGTACAAGGTGTGGTACTAACAATCGCTTTTACCTTCGTTTTAGTGAATATTATCGTTGATATTCTCTATGTGTTGATTAACCCTAAAATTCGGAGTCTATAATGTTTCGTCAAGGTTTAGCAGATCGATTAGCTGCAAGCGGTGCGAGATTCCGAGCACTTTCCACCGCATCAAAAATTTCATTATTATTCTTAGTTTTCGTTGCTTTAGTGGCGGTGTTTGCCCCTTGGGTCGCAACACATGATCCATTAGAAGTGATCGCACGTATGCGTGCTCCAAGTACGGAATATTGGTTTGGGACTGATCGACTTGGTCGTGATATTTTCTCTCGTATTGTGTACGGTGCGCAAACATCCTTATTTATCGGTTTAGGTGCGGTAGCTTGTGCCATTATTTTCGGTAGTATTTTAGGTGCAACGGCAGCGACATCTGAGAAATGGGGCAATGAAATTATCATGCGCTTAATGGATATTTTAATGGCCTTCCCAGGTATCGCATTAGCGGCAGTGTTATTAGCAACCTTTGGTAACTCTGTACCGGTCATTATCATCACCATTGCCGTGGTTTATACTCCGCAACTTGCTCGAGTGGTTCGTGCGAACGTGGTATCACAATGGGATGAAGACTATGTGCGTGCTGAACGCGTTATTGGTGGTAGCCGTACTTATATTCTTCTTAAACACGTTGTACGCAATACAGCAGCACCAGTTTTAGTTTTTGCAACCGTAATGGTGGCGGATGCCATTGTATTCGAAGCCTCGCTTTCTTTCTTAGGCGCAGGTGTACAACCACCGCATCCTTCATGGGGTAACATTCTTTCTGAAGGTCGTAATATCGTATTAAACGGTGCATGGTGGGCAACAACCTTTGCTGGTGTGATGATTCTTTTAACTGTATTAGCCTTAAATATCTTAGCAGAAGGTCTTACTGATGCATTGGTTAACCCGCGCTTGAAAGGCAGTAAAAAACCAGAAGGTAAATCAGATGAACGTCTTTCTACCGACGTACAAGAGGCGCTTTCTGAAGGTCTTGCGTTAAAACGTTACTTACTCAAATTACATGAAAAAGAAATCACACGTACTAATCGTATGCAATTAGATCCAAATGCAAAACCGATTTTACAAGTGAAAAACTTATCTATTCGTTTCCCGAATCGTTATGGTGAAATTCCATTGGTTGATAATATCAGCTTCACCGTAAATGAAGGTGAAACTATGGGATTAGTAGGTGAGTCTGGTTGTGGTAAATCTATTACAGCATTCTCTATCATGGGCTTGTTACCAAAAACAGCCAAAATCACTGGGGAAGTGCTTTTCACCGACCGCAGTGGCAAACAACATAGCTTGCTTAATTCTCACAATTTAAGTGAATTGCGTGGCTCTGAAATTGCGATGATTTACCAAGACTCTTTAAGTGCGTTAAACCCATCAATGCGTATCAAAGATCAAATGGCACAGCTCATCAAACGTGGCAGCCACCATACCGCAGAAAAATTGTTGGAATGGGTACACCTTGATCCTGAAAAAGTATTGAACCGTTATCCGCATGAGCTCTCTGGTGGTCAACGTCAACGTGTGGTAATTGCAATGGCATTGACTCGTGAGCCGAAATTATTAATCGCCGATGAACCAACAACCGCATTAGACGTAACCGTTCAAGCAGAAGTAGTGAAATTATTGAATGAATTACGTGAAAAACTGGGATTTGCAATGGTGTTTGTCAGCCACGATTTAGCATTGGTTGCTCAATTAGCTCACCACATTACCGTAATGTATGCAGGACAAGTGGTTGAAATGGCGCCAACATCCTTATTGCTTGCTAATCCAACTCATGAATATACACGTGGCTTATTGGGCTCTGTACTTTCAACTGAAGTGCGAGCGAAACGTTTATATCAAATTCCGGGCAGCGTACCATCACCTTACGATTTTGCTGTAGGTGACCGTTTTGCAAGTCGTTCATTACGACCAGATGCAAATCCGGATCAAAAATTGGTATTAACCGCTGTAGAAGGCGAGCCGTCTCACTTGTGGGCTTCTCATCTAGCTAAGCCTGTAACGGAAGCGAAAGGAGCATAATATGAGCAGTAGTATTAAAGTCATTAAAGAACAAAACATCATCGATTTAGAAAATATCGTGGTGCAATTTCCTTCTCGCGACGGTTCATTGTTTGGACGTAAAAAATTCACTGCGGTGAACAATGTGAGTCTTGGCATAAAAGCAGGGGAAACCATTGGTTTAGTTGGGGAGTCTGGCTGCGGAAAATCTACCTTAGCCAACGTGATCATTGGGCTTCTTAAACCGACATCAGGTTTAGTGAAATTCAACGGTTTACAAATGCAATATGGCAGCTCAGAAGCGAGAAAACAATTCGGTCGTCAAGTGTCTGTCATTTTCCAAGACCCTGCAACCGCACTGAATCCTCGTATGAAAGTGTTGGATATTTTGCGTGACCCAATGGATATTCACAATGTGTTACAACCTCACGAACGGGAAAAACGCGTATATGACTTACTTTCTCGCGTCGGTTTACCACGTTCTGCGGCACAAGTTGAGCCAACTCGTTTATCGGGCGGGCAAAAACAACGTGTGGCGATTGCACGTGCTTTGGCGCTGAATCCAAAGCTTATCGTTGCGGATGAACCGACTTCTGCATTAGACGTATCTGTTCGTGCTCAGGTATTAAACTTATTGGCGGATTTGAAAAAAGAACTCAATCTTGCCATGGTATTTATCTCTCACGATATCCAAACCGTACGCCAAGTATCTGATCGCATAGTCGTGATGTACGGCGGTCAAATTTTGGAAACGGGTAGCACTGAAGATATTTTCAACCACCCAACAGTGGATTACACCCGAAAATTACTTGGTGTTGCACCGTCATTGTTATAAAACGAGTAAATAAAATATCTTAATTTATGACCGCACTTTAAAAGTGCGGTTATTTTTTTGTTTATTTTTAATGTTGATAAATGATTGGAAACATATTCCGAAAATCTTTTAGCATTTAGGTTTTTTCTTAAATAGCGTAGAATGGGCATATAAAAATAAGGAGATTTAATATGCAACAAAAAATTCAACAAGCATTAGCCGATTCGCCACTTTCAAATGCAATTCTTTCTGCGTTAGAAGAACAAGAATGGAAAGGTTTTTTACCGGCTGAAAAAGTGTGGTCAATTTGTGATGAATTTAAGCTTACACCTGTTCAATTAGGTTTGGCGCTTTTGCCCGTAGCAGCTTGTTATAGCCACACACCCATTTCAGAATTTCATGTTGGAGCGATTGCGATTGGTGAAAGTGGTGATTTTTACTTTGGTGCGAATCAAGAATTTAAGGGTGGTAGTATGGCTCAAACCATCCATGCTGAACAAAGTGCGATTAGCCACGCATGGTTACGTAATGAACCTCGCATCACGGATATCGTGGTGAATTACACGCCTTGCGGTCACTGCCGTCAATTTATGAATGAGCTTTATCAAGCGCAAGATTTAAAAATTCATTTACCACACAGCCAAAATAATCCACTTCCTCAATATTTACCCGATAGCTTTGGCCCGAAAGATTTAGGCGTTGATTTGCTTTTATTAAACAAAGAAGAACAAGGTTTTACTTTGATGACGGAAGATGAAGTGGCAAATAAAGCGATTTTAGGGGCAAACCGAGCACATTCACCTTATTCTAAAAGCCCACATGGTGTCGGCATTTTATTTAAAAATGGTGAAATGATTTGTGGTCGATATGCAGAAAATGCGGCATTCAACCCAAGCCTACCTGCTATGCAAACAGCGATTAATTTTGCTTACTTAAATCAATTGGATGTATCAAAAATTGAGCGAGTGGTATTTGCAGAGAAACCGTTGCGTTTAAGTCACCGCAAGATGGCAGAGCAGTTATTGAAGAGCCTCTGCAAGGTGAAAATGGAATATATTAGCCTGTAAGTGCGGTCAAAAATGAATTAGTTTTTGGACTAAAAGAAAGGGCGAACAGAGATAATCTCTCATGTTCGCCTTTCTTTTTACTGATTTTATGCTAATTCAGCACGTAATTTTTTCGTGACATCAACCATCACTTTTAATGCCGCAATCGTTTCTGGCCAACCGCGCGTTTTCAAACCACAGTCTGGGTTTACCCATAAACGTTCTTTCGGTACCACTTGTAATGCTTTGCGAAGAAGATGTTCAATTTCTTCTGCTGCAGGCACACGTGGACTGTGAATATCATATACACCTGGGCCAATATCATTCGGATATTTGAAATCACCAAATGCGGTGAGTAATTCCATGTCAGAACGCGAAGTTTCGATAGTAATGACATCGGCATCTAAGGCTGCAATAGCGGGTAGAATGTCGTTAAATTCGGAATAACACATGTGCGTATGAATTTGGGTATCATCTTTGCAACCCATTGAGCTTAAACGGAAGGCTTCGCCCGCCCATTTCAAATACGCATCCCAATCTGCACGTTTTAACGGTAAACCTTCACGAATAGCGGGCTCATCAATTTGAATCACTTTAATACCTGCCTTTTCTAAATCTAATACTTCATCAGAAAGCGCAACCGCAATTTGTTTACAGACCGTTTCACGAGAAATATCGTTACGCACGAAAGACCATTGTAAGATCGTGACCGGACCAGTCAGCATGCCTTTCATCACTTTATTGGTCAGGCTTTGGGCATATTGCGACCAACGTACCGTCATGGGTTCTGGGCGAGTGACATCACCATAAATCACTGGTGGTTTTACACAACGTGAACCATAACTTTGTACCCAACCGAATTTGGTGAACGCAAAACCATCGAGTAGTTCGCCGAAGTATTCCACCATGTCGTTACGTTCTGCTTCGCCATGTACCAATACATCTAAGTCTAATTTTTCTTGCTCACGTACAACAAATTCAATTTCTTTTTTCATTGCAGCTTCGTAATCAGCTAAGCTGAGTTCGCCTTTTTTGAAGGCTGCACGCGCATGACGAATTGCTGTCGTTTGTGGGAAAGAACCAATATTCGTCGTTGGCAGAAGTGGTAAATTTAACCACGCATTTTGTAATTTAATGCGTTCCGCAAATGGCGATTTACGTTGGTCAGCATTTTTCGGTAGATTTGCTAAACGTTCTGCCACACAAGTGCGGTGAATTTCACGCGAGTTTTTACGTGCATCCGCAGCTGCTTGAGAAGCCGCTAATTCGGCTTGAACCGCTTCACGACCTTGTTCTAGTGCGGTCTTAATAATGCGTAATTCTTGAATTTTTTGTAACGTGAAAGCCAACCATTGATAAAGCTCAGGCTTATTTGCTTGGAGTTGCGTTTCAACTTCTAAATCATAAGGTGTATGGAGGAGAGAGCAGCTTGGGGCAATCCACAAACGATCACCTAATTTCGCTTTTAATGGTTCAACCACATCTAACACTTGATTTAAGTTTGCACGCCAAATATTACGACCATCAATGATGCCCAGAGATAAGATTTTGTCGTAATCTGCAAAGGCAGTAAGTTGTTCAGGTGCACGTACTAAATCAATATGTAAACCTGCTACAGGTAAGGCTTTTAACAAATCAGCATGTTCTGCCACAGAACCGAAATAAGTTGCAAGCAATAATTTTGCTTTCACTTGTTCAGCAAAAGTGGCGTACACCGCTTTATAAGCGGTAATCCATTCTGCCGGTAAATCTAAGGTGAGAGCGGGTTCATCAATCTGAATGTATTCCACGCCTTCCGCAGCTAACGCATTTAAGATTTCAACATAAACTGGCACGAGTTTTGCTAATAAATCAAAGCGATTAAATGTCGCACCTTTTTCTTTCCCTAACCAAAGGAAGGTGAGTGGACCAACGACTGTTGGTTTAACTTGATACCCAAGTGCTTTAGCTTCACGAATTTGAGCAACATAATGTGCTGGATTCGCTTTAAATTGTGTCTCTTTATGGAATTCAGGGACGAGATAATGGTAGTTGGTATCGAACCATTTTGTCATTTCAATGGCAAATTGTGTTTTGTTACCACGCGCCAATTGGAAATATTGATCGAGTGTTAAATTTTGGCTATCGAAACCAAAGCGAGCAGGAATCGCACCGGTTGCCACTTGTAAATCTAAAATGTGATCGTAAAGTGTGAAATCAGCCACCGCAACAAAATCAGCATTTGCCTTGGCTTGGTGTTGCCAGTTAAGTTCACGTAATCTTTTTGCAATATCTAATAAATCCGCTTCTGCAATTTCGCCACGCCAGTAACGCTCTTGAGCAAATTTAAGTTCACGCTTTGCGCCTACGCGCGGAAATCCAGCTAAATGAAATGTTGTCATAATGAATCCTTCTATTGTTTTTGTTTTGTTTAGACGTCTAAACGTCTGTTCATTTATAGAATGCAACAGAAGAGAAGATTATACAACTTCATAATTTTCAGCTTTTAAATGAATTAAATTAATAAATAAAAAGACCGCACTTTAAAATTTCTAAAAAGTGCGGTCTTTTTTGTATGAGATTTTATGGTGTTATAAGGCGGTGACGAAAGTAATTAAGCCAAGAATTACACCTGGTGCATTGGCTAATGAAATAGGCAGATCGCGTTTTTCTTTCAGTAAGCCGTAAGCCACCCATAAACTACAGTTGATTGTCGTAGCAAAAGGCTGTAACCAGCCACCTTTTTGACCAGATAAATTTAGACCAATTTGTTGCAAGTAAGACACATACATGCAAACAGAAGTAAATGTTGCGACATAGCCTAAAATAGTAATAAAACGTTGGTTTGTCATTTGCCATCCTAAGTTTAACAGAATAATCCGAAACTAGATTATTAATTAAAAATTGATAATATGTGAAAATTGTACAATATAATTGATTAAAAGTCAATAAATAACAAGATAGAGCAAAGATCGTTTCATTTTAGTGAAGGATAAGATGCATTTTATTAGAAGGGGAATAAAGAGATTAGAGAGAAAAAAGACAAAAAAATAACCGCACTTTAAAGCGCGGTTATATAGAATTCTGAACAGTTCAGTTGAGATTATTCAACACCAACCATTACAGATGTTGCTTTGATAATCGCATATGCTTCTTTACCAACTGCTAAACCTAATTCTTTTACTGCATCGATAGAGATGGTAGAAGAAATTACGTTACCGTTACCGATATCAATGTGTACGATTGCGTTCACAGAACCAGTTTCGATTGATTTTACAGTACCTTTAAGTTGATTTCTTGCGCTAATTTTCATAAAGCATTTCCTTATGTTGAATTAAAAAAGAGTGCGTATTATATAAACAAATTTTTCAAATGCAAATACTACTTAAGAGGTGATAAACCTTTCAAAATTTGCTCGGCATTTTCTTTACTTAACTCATAACCATAATATTTTTTATAGAAGGCTTGTGTTTTTTCCACCATGTTTAAATCTTTAAATTGCTCAGGATGGAAAAGTTGAGCTGCCCAAAGAATTTGTAAGGCTTCTTCTGCGCTATAGCGATCCCATGGGAATGTGCCGGTTGGGTTGGCATAAATACGATTATTTTTGACCGCACTTATTGATTGCCATGCTGGGTCAGCTTTGATTTTTTCAATAGCCGCTTGTGCTTTATTACCGCTGCTGCCGATAATAATGACATCTGGATTCGCTTGAATAATGCTTTCTACCGTAACGGTCACCATATTGGCTTCATCAGGTAACACACTTTTACCGCCAGCTAATTTAATCCATTCACCAATCATCGATTTTCCACCGTCAATCATCAATAAGTCTGAGCCTTTAGTGATATGTAACACCGTTGGGCGTTGTTCATCTTTTAAGCCTTTAAGACGACTTTCCACAAATTGAATATTGCTTTCTAATTCTTTGATATAGTTTTCTGCAATTTCAGGAGCTTTATCACCTAAAACATCAGCGGTAATACGCACGGTTTTCTTCAAACCATCAAAATCTTGGAAACTTACACGCACGCCTTTTAAGCCCGCTTGTTCCACTTCAGTTAACATGGATTTTTTCGAGAGCAATACTGCATCCGGCTTATGGCTTAACAATTCTTCTGTTTGAATGGTTTCGCCATTGGTTAATACCGGTACGTTTTTGATATTTGGATATACTTCGCTATACCAAGGATTGGCTGCGATAGATGTGGTCGTGCCAACCAGTTTATTGGCACCGCCTAATAACAAGACGATTTGGTTATTCGCATGCCAAAGATCGGCAACACGTTGTACGTTATCCGGTAATTCAATTTTATTACCTTCAACATCAGTTATGATTTTTGCTTGCAAAGGAAGAGCAAAACAAGCTGCTAGGGAGAGGGCAATTAAGCCTTTTTTCAGAGAGTGTTTCAACATATGAATGTCCTTCTAGTGGGGTTATAAATGGGTAATCGCACAGATTTGTCGTTGCAGAGCAGGTACATCGACCAGGCGCAAATCTGTTTGATAAAGTGCTTTCAAGTTGGCTTCGGTAATGATTTCCGGTGCCAAACCTGTTTGTAACTTGCCATGCTCGTTTAAGATGCTTACACGACTGTGGGGCAGTGTGCTGTGTAACAACATGGGATGATCAGGATTGTGTGTTGTCATGATAATGGTAAAGCCTTGTAGTGAGAGCTCTTTTATTAGGCTTAAGGTTTTAAACACATTGCCGTAATCTAATGCCGAAGTGGGTTCATCAAACAAAATCAATTGAGGTTGTTGCACCAAAATACGTGCAAGATTGACTAATTGCTTTTCACCGCCACTCATTTGCATATAAATTCTGTCAGCAAAATGGCTAATGCCGAGTTTATTTAAGGCTTCATCAACGAGTGCAAAATCAGCTTCATTTGGCTTATCAAAAACACCTAAATGCGCAGCACGACCGAGTACTACATAATCACGCACGCGATATTGATAGGTTTGTGGGCTGTGTTGCGAGACATAAGCAATTTTCTGAGCAATTTGCTTACTGCTCATTTCGCTTAATTTGCAATTATCCAGCAAAATCTGACCGCTCTTTAGTTTCAAAAGCCCCGCGATACAGTTTAATAACGTGGATTTACCACGCCCATTTGCCCCAAGAATCGTCAGTAATTCGCCTTTTTGTAAGGTTAAATCAATGCCATTGAGTAACGAATGCTCAACGTTGTGCCAATAATAGAGATTGTCAATTTTCAGCATTAGTCCACCACCTTTTGTTTAATCAGAACCCAAGCAAAGAATGGCGCACCGATAAAACCGGTGAGAATGCCGAGTGGAATTTCTTGAATGTATAAATTGCGGGCGAGAGTGTCGATAACGAGCAAAAAAATCGCACCGATAAGTCCGGCTAGCGGTAAACTTTTGACATTGTTATCACCAATGAAAAGACGCGCTAAATGCGGAATCACTAAACCAAGCCAACCAATTGTCCCGCTTAAGCAAACCGATGAAGCCGTCAGCAACGTGGCACAAACTACCATTAAACCTCGTTCTAATCGGATATTGGCTCCGATTAATTTAGCCTCACGATCACCTAATGAAAGCACATTGATACGCCAACGCATTAAAAATAAGCCAAGGGTAGTGAGCAAAATGATAGGAGAAAGGATAAGCAAGTTGTCGTAGTTAGATTTGGTTAGGCTACCTAATTGCCAGTAAACGATATCAGCCAGCTGAGTTTCAGGATCAGCAAGATATTTCAATAGGCCTAATGTCGCCATCATAAAGCCCGAAACAATAATGCCAGAAAGCACTAAAACAATGGTTGAGTCGCGCTGAATTAGACGCGGTAAATTCATGGTGAGCAAGACGGCAATCAAACCACCGACAAAGGCAAAGGCTTGAATACCCAGCATCCCCGAACCGATTAAAATCGCCAATGCAGCACCAACACAAGCGCCATTAGATACCCCTAAAATATCAGGTGAAACCAATGGATTACGGAAAATACCTTGATACACAACACCCGCAATAGCTAATGAAGCACCCACAAGTATAGCTGCAATTACACGAGGCAAACGAAGATTAAAAATGATGTTGTTTTGCACATCATTGACATTATTACCAATAAGACTTTGTACAACATTCTCAAGCGGAATCGCAAAGCGTCCCCAAGAGAGTGAACATAAAATGAGTCCAATAAGTAGGCAAAGTAAAAGGGGCAAGGTAAGGGAGGATTTGTTCATATACTCAAAATTCGTTGTTTTTATAAGTATATAGCGATTATATTTTTTTGTATATAGCGAAATTTGAGTAAAAAAATAACCGCACTTTAGCACGGCAGAATGATGAAATAGAGTGCTACGTAAAACTATTTTATAGTATTTGCGTTAATTAAGAGTGTTTCTATGAAGCATCACTTAATAGTATTAAGAAATTTATTTATCCCATATAAAATTTAATGATTTAAAAGTTATATTTCTTTACAAAACATATAAATATGTCTTCATTTTTCATCCCAACTTTTATAGAATGGTAGCTATTTTAATAAGTTTTAGTCCGCGGAGTTTTTTTTATGTTAAGTGCATTATTGAGAAGTGGTGAAATCAAAAACTATACGCCATTAGGCCAAGATGGCATGGCAGTTTATACGGTAGCATCCCAGTTGCGAGATGCACTTAAGTTTAAGCGAGGTCGTTCCTTTGCTGAATATTTAGCGATTCCACAGCGTAATGAACAGGGGGATAAAATCGATTGGTATGTGCCGTTTGATTCCACTCGTGCAGATGGGCAATATATGATTATTCCTTGGACCTCGGCTACAGAGGAAGAGCGTGAAAATGCTCGAGCAGAATTAAAAATTTTTGAACGAACTGCACTGGAGTTAGGTAAAGAACTCATTCAATCTCCCTCTTCCAAAGGCGATCAACTACTATTTGCCCGTTTACTCTGTGGTGGCAATCCTGATGATATTACCGATCCTGAAAATCTCAAAGCCTTGCGCTTTCCTAATCCTGAACATGTTTATTTAGTCAATGATCGTCCAGTGATCACTTTCTGGGGATTTCTAGAAAAACATGCAGCTGCGCACGGTAATCCATTCCTTTCTTTACAAGCTGCTGCACCAAAACCAATTGAACTCGCTTTACCTATAACGCCAGTTGAACCTGTCGTTGTGAAAAAACATCCTTGTCGTGTGTTTTGGTGGGTATTGCCGTTATTACTTGGATTACTTTTATTATTGGCTTGGTGGTTTAAGGATTTATGGTGGCCAAAAGAGGAAGCGACAGTGAAAAATGACCCTGTCACAGTTTCTGAACCACAAACAAAAAACCTCAAAAAACCGAAAGAAAAAGAATTACGTAAATTGAAAGATGTTCTTTACCGATATCTGAATGGACGCTGGGTTGATGGAAAGGGTGTGGCTGTGACAGATCCTTCAGTTTTAAATCAACTAGGCGATGCTCCGATTGTTGGAGAAGGAAATATGCAAGGTGAAGGTCTTAATACACCATTAACAGAAACAGATGCTGCCAAAGCTGATGAATCAAAAAATGATAAAGCAGATGATGCCAAAGCAGAGCAAAATAAAGATGAAAATAAACAACAACCGCCAGTAGACCCTCTAGCAGAGGGTAAATCGGATACTAAAGAGGATCAAAATAAAGTAGATGAAAAAACACAGCAACCACCAGTAGATCCGTTAGCCGAAAATAAATCAGATACTCAGGCTGGACAAAATAAAGAAGATGATAAAAAGAATCAAACCACTTCTAATGCTAATGCTAAACCATTACAAATTCCAACAACTAGTACACAAAATGGTAATGTAGATTTTCTAAATGGCCAGTGGAATGCTGGAGCGGGGATTCAGGATAAAACTACGGGTAAACCTCTACGCTTAAAATATGCATTCTCAAATGGCGTAGGTCAAGTACAAGTACAACGCGGTGACGGCGTACAATGTACGGGAGATGTTTCTGCAAAAATGCAAGGCAGTGGTTTGAATATTACTAATAAAGGTGTGGCAAAATGTAGCGATGGATCAAGCTATCAGTTACCTGAAGTAATTTGTAAACCTGGCGCGAAGAGTATTGCCGATTGTCAAGGTGGATATGGCTCAGGACAGAGCTTCCCAATGACAATGAAATCGAATTAGTGAACCAATAAACAACGAATAGAAGCGAGAATAAAAATGTTACCGGATTTACATCATTACGGAAAAGAAATCTCACTAATTATGAATAGTGGAGTGCAATTTTTAGACTTCGGTTTAAAAATTGATTGGAAAGACAAAGAATGGCGTACCAAAAGTGTGGGAAACTTCGCCTCTGGAGGTGAGAACCATCCAATTCGTCGATTAGTTGAACATCGTAGCGGTGAAGGTTATTGTGATAGCAGTGATTTGAGCCGAATGGTTAAAGTGGAACATGAAATCAGTGTAGAACAGTCATTCAAATTATTAGATGGTGTTTGGTTACCTATTCCTGTTTTGCGTACAGTAGCTTCTACAGATGGTTTTGATGAAGGCCCTTATAACTGGGCGCGTGCACGAATTGTTAAACTAGCTGAACCAGATGTAGAAGGCAATACTTATCGAGTTACTTTAGCTTTTGATACTAAAATTTTTCCTAATCGTGCTGATGTTGCTTACCTTGCACCAACTGAAGAAGATGTGCGTTCTGGCGCGGTTTTTGGTCTCGCTTATCAATCTCATCAAATGTCGTGGTTTTTGGACTACAAATGGATAAATGAATGGTTATTGGAGCTTTTCACTGAATTAGCGCCAGAAAATGATCGTTTAAAAATTCATCCGGATGATCTGAAAATGGACATTGCTGCTAAATTTCATCAGGGTCATTACTTGAATATTTTGGCTATTCTAGGTGAGGAAATTGATATTCCACGGATTAAAATGATTTCCAATCGTTCTGATGAAATTAATCGTGCAATTCCAGTTGATATGGTATTGGATGTGGGAAACTCCCGCACGTGTGGAATTTTAATTGAAGATCACGTGCAAGAAAAAGATGGCTTGAAAAAACGCTATGAATTGGAATTACGTGATTTGACGCGCCCAGAACGAGTATATTCTGAGCCATTTGAAAGCCGTGTTGAATTTGCCCAAGCGTTTTTTGGCAAAGATCATTTTTCTGTACAAAGTGGGCGTCGTGATGCTTTCCAATGGGCAACAATTGCGCGTGTAGGGAAGGAGGCCGCTCGTTTAGCAAGCCGTCGAGAGGGGAATGAAGGTTCAACAGGTTTATCTAGTCCAAAACGTTATTTATGGGATGATGCCCGTTATGAACAAGGCTGGCGTTTTAACTCATCCTATGTAAAAACAGATTACGAGCCTTATGCAACAGCAGATCCGCTTTCTGGATTAATCAATGAGTATGGTGAAGCATTACATATTTTGCGGGATGATATTGATGAAGAATTTGAACGCAAAATGCCTGTATTCCAACCTAAATATTCTCGTCGTTCATTGATGACGTTTATGTTATCAGAAGTGTTGATGCAAGCATTAATGCAGATTAACAGTCCTGCTCAACGAGCTAAATTGGAACATTCTAAAGCACCACGTTTTTTACGTTCGATTATTTTGACTGTACCACCAGCAATGCCTAAACCTGAACGAGAAATTTTCCGTCAATCTATTTATCAGGCTATCGGCTTAGTTTGGAAATCTCTTGGCTGGGATAAATCTGATGATGATTTTGACTTCAATTCACAAAGTGCAAGAGAAAAATATTGGCCGATTTTACCTGAGGTGATTATTCAATGGGATGAAGCAACCTGTGGACAAGTTGTTTATCTATTTAATGAAACTCAAAATAACTATGGCGGTCGACCAGAAGAATTCATTGCTGCATTGCAACGTCCAGATAAAAAAGAAAAGGATCGTATTACTATCGCAACTATTGATATAGGTGGTGGTACAACAGACTTAGTAATCAACGATTACTCGCTGGATTATGGAGAAAACGGTGGTTCAGGTAGTAACGCCTATATTATTCCGACTCAGCGTTTCCGTGATGGTTTCAAAGTGGCCGGTGATGATATTTTGCTAGATATGATTCGTAATGTAGTAGTGGAATCTTTAACTGTTGGTTTGAAAAATGCAGGTTTACGTGATCCTGAACCTATTCTTTCTGAATTGATTGGCGATCAGGCATTAAAAGTACAAGATGCATTATTACGCCAACAATTGACATTACAAGTATTCAGCCCAATTGGCTTGCGCGTATTGAAAGAGTACGAAGGTTATGATCCAATGCAAAAGACCAATGCATTAAATGGGAAGACTTTTGGTGAACTATTAGAAGATGTAGAACAGCCTACAGAAAGTGTATTGGATTATATTAATGAACCGATTCGCCGTGCCTTAGGTCGTTCAGATTTTAATATTTTAGATTTACCGGTTCAGGTGAATTTAGAACGTATTCACAGTTTATTTATTCGTGGTGATTATTTTGATATCTGCAAAACCTTCAACGCCTTGTGTGAGGTCGTTAACAGTTATCAATGTGATGTGTTGTTACTAACCGGCCGACCATCACGTTTGCCTGGTGTACAATCCTTCTTCCGTTCTCGTTTACCTTTACCAGTCGGACGGATTTTACCGTTACATCATTACCGCACAGGAAACTGGTATCCATTCCACAAACAAGGTCGTATAGATGATCCAAAAACGACTGCCGCAGTGGGAGCTATGCTTTGTTTCTTATGTAAAGATATGCGTTTAACCAACTTCTATTTACGTTCAATGGCAATGACAGCTTATTCCACAGTGAAATACATTGGGTATTTAGATAACAATAACGTAATTAAAGACAGCAACGTTTATTATCACGATATTGATTTAGACAATGAGGATTATGATTTCCCAGATACTTCCTTTGAAGTACGCGGTGATACCCGTTTAGGTTTCCGTCAATTGAATGTGGAGCGTTGGGTTGCTTCTCCACTTTATATGCTCTCTATAGAAAGCCGCGAATGGAAAGCGATGTTGAATAATGAAGGTGTGGTATTACAAGTAACATTAGGTATAAAAAATAGCCGTAATAGCCAAGAAAGAGCAGAAAATTTCTACATAAAAAATGTGACAGCATCAAATGGCCGTTCTTGCGTACGAGAAAGGGATATTACCCTTCATCTAAACACAATGACCGATGCAGGACTTGGTGATCAAAAATTATATTGGTTAGATACTGGCTGTGTGAAACGATAGGTGGAAGAGAAAATGACGGATAATCAATTAACAGAATCTTGGGATAAGGTATTCCAAGCATCACAACAAGCGATTGATTGGGTAAATGATGTTCGCCCAAATGTTGCCCGTTTAAATAATGAGGCTGATGGTTTAATTCTTGAATTAAGACGTTTACGTAATACAGCAAAACGCCTAGGTGCCGTTTCTTCTAAACCAATTACAGCTGGTTTTTTTGGGTTATCACAGGCAGGTAAATCTTTCTTAATTTCAGCACTGGCTGCCGATCAAAAGGGCAATTTGGAAACTATTTTTGACGGCCAACAGTTGGATTTCATTAAACATATCAATCCTCCTGGTGGGGGAAAAGAAGCAACGGGTTTGGTTACTCGTTTTACTCGCTCAGCAAAAGCGGCTGTTCCAGGCTATCCTTTAGAACTTCGCTTATTTCATGAAATTGAAGTTGCCAAAATTTTAGTTAATGCTTATTTCAACGATTTTGATAAAGAACGTGTGACTTATCAATTGGAACAATCTCGCATTAATGAAATACTTAAACCTTTAAATGCTAAATTAAATGCTCAACCTGTAAAAGGTGTTAATGAAGATGATGTAGTTGATTTGCAGGATTACGCCCAGGAAAGTTTCGGAAAATCTTTATCTGTATTACAGGCTAATTATTGGGCTAGAGCGGTAGCCATGGCACCAAGACTGAGCATTGAAGATAGAGCAACATTATTCTCCATATTATGGGCAGAAATTCCAGAGTTGACTCAAATCTATATTCAATTTGCAAAAACACTGGCTCAATTAGGTAATCCTGAACGTGTTTATGCACCACTTACCGCAGTAGTAAAAGATAATGGTAGTGGTGGACTTTCTCAAGCTGACAGTATTATGAACGTGGATATGCTTGAGCGTTTAGGTACAAATCGAGATGAACAAATTGCTGTTCGTCCTTTTATTGAAGAAGGCCATGTTGGTGAGCCTGTTTCCATTTCTTTGGCTGAATTAACCGCACTTACCGCAGAATTAGTTTTCCCGTTGATTAACCCAACTAAAGTTCCGGCTGTTGAAACGGTTGATTTATTAGATTTCCCTGGGTACCGTGGTCGTTTAGCAATCACTTCTTTAAGTGAAGTAAAAGAAGGTAATCCTGTATCTCAACTCATTTTAAGGGGGAAAGTAGCTTATCTTTTTGAGCGTTATACCGATAGTCAAGAAATGAACATTTTGATTGTTTGTACCCCATCAACCAAACAATCCGATGTGAATAGTGTAGGTCCTGTATTGGAGCGTTGGATTAATAAAACGCAAGGAGATAATCCGACTGATCGTGCTAAACGTAAACCCGGACTTCTTTGGGCGATAACCATGTTTGATATGCGTATCAGTAGTGATTTGACCAAAGATGAAGATATGCTGAAAATGTCTTGGGGACAAGGTGGATTGCTGAAACAAACAATTTTAGAGCGTTTCGGAAACTATTCTTGGCTAAATGAATGGGCAAATGGCAAGCCGTTTGATAATGTTTTTTTAGTACGTAAGCCAGGTTTCAAAGTGGCTTTTTTAGATATGGATAATACTGAAGAATTAGCCATTAATCCAAAAGAGGCTGGTCAGCTTAATCTTTTACGTAGTACTTTTGCTAATGACCCTGATATTCAAAAACATGTTGCTCAACCTCAAGAAGCTTGGGATGCAATGATGAAATTGAATGATGGTGGGATGCAACGAATTAGTGATTATTTGAAAACGATTGCTTTGCCAGAAGTGAAAGCTCAACGTTTAACTGAGCAACTTAATGAAGCTATCCATCATATTGTAGAAAACCGTTTTTCTTCTTGGTATCAAAGTGAAGGAGCCGAAGAGGTCAATAAAAAACGCCAATTAGCACAAATGATTGTTGGTGAATTAAGTAAAAAAGGGCTTTTGGTCGGTGAGTTTTTACGTTGTCTTCAATTACCTGAAGAGACAATTCGTTCTTTATATTTTTCTGATTATGAAGAAATCTTACTAAACAAAGGTGAAGAAGAAACTAAAGCACAAGAAAATTCAGCAAATACCTTTGATGCTGGTTTTGGTTTTAGTTCAGAAGGATTTGATTTATTTGCTGAACCAGCTCCTGTTGTTGTAGAAGAGAAACCGGCTGAAAAAATTGTGGAATCTCGTTTTGCTATGGCTGCATTTAAATCCTGGATTGAACATTTGCGTTCAATTTCTTCTGATCAGCATTTGATGCAATTCTTTGGTTTTACTAAAGAAGCCGTTGAAGGTTTAGTTGGCGAATTGATTACTGGTGCAAATCGCCTTCATTTACAGGATAAACTTTCTAAGGTCGTTTTCCGTAATGAAAACGCAGGAAGTAAACGTGATCAATTAGCTGAGCGTCAAGTATTTTCTATTAATACTGAAATTGCGGATTTTATTGCATGGTTAGATTTTGTTAATCAACCACTGACTCAACGTCCGGCTAGTCGTGTGATGAACGAGCGAGCAATATTTGAAAATAGGGAAGTTGAAAAGGTAAACGGTTTACCTAAATTAGATGACCAAACTAATAATTACACTAAAAATTATCTTTTTGACTGGTTTGTAGCCTTTGGTCATTTTGCTGAAGGAAATGCCGGACACAGCGCTGGACGAGAAATTGATCAGGTCAGCAATACAAAGTTAGGTTCGGTATTAGATTTATATCGTTCTGCACAATGCTAAGGAATAGAAAATGTTACGAATTCAATTAGAGGAAGATCGTCCAGGATACGCTAAATTCACTGCGACGAAATGGAGTGGTAGTACAGAAGTTGAAATTGCAGTACAACGAAATCAGGATGGCTGCTATTTTAATGGCAATGAAACCCCATGGAATCCAGAACCAGTATGGCATAAGGTGGAGGGATTAACCTTAGAAAATGATGTATTGCAAGGTGTTATTGGTAAATGGCTAATTGATAGCCTTGTTCAACAGATCGGTAATGTACGTTATATGATGTCTGTCCGTGATGTACAGAACGGTACGATTGTTGATAGTGGCCCAGTCAGAATGGTTGGTAATATCTTAGCTTCTCTTGCTGGTGGTGACTCCAGTCGAGAAGACAATGTACAAAGTCATGTGCAAGCTGAACCAGAACCAGTCATTGAAGAGCCTTTGGTAGAACCCATTGTTGTAGCTGAAAATGAGCAATCAACAGAACCAGCTATAGTATTTGAAGATTTAGCGCAAAACGAAACACAGACTGAGCCAGCAGAGAATATTGAAGTACCAGTTTCAGTAGAGCAAAAGAAAAAAGGTAAAGGCGGCTTAATTGCCTTAATTTTAGCTCTGTTAATTGGCGGTGGTGTTGGGGCTTATTTCTTCTTAAACAAGAAAGATGAGCCAGTGGCAAAATCTGACTGTGCAGTGGATACAAATACCAATGATGAATTGGCGTTTATTCAGAGCTGTCTGAAAACTAAACCAGAGCCAAAACAAATTTTAGAAATTATTGCTTCGGCTAAACAAGCAAATAAATGTGCGATTGCTCAACGACTTTATGCCAACCAGGCTCAAGGTGGCAATGTGGAGATTGCACTGGCTTATGCGGAGGAATATGAAAAAGGTAGTTCTTGTTTCCAAGCTGATAAGGAAACAGCAATTTATTGGTATGAAACTGCATTAAGTAATGATCCGAATAATGCGACAGCTAAAGAAAAATTAGAGGCATTGAAAAAATAATGAAACAGTTAAGACTTTCTACTTTATCTCTTTGTTGCTTAACAGCAATCATGTCTCCGTCAGTTTTTGCTGAAGAGATAAAACCATTACTGCAAGAAGGTAAAACCACACTTTATCAACGCGTGTTAAGTACACCAAGTTGTGAGTTATTAGAAAAAAGTGATGCTAAGAGCGGTCAAAAAATTCCTGCTTTTTCCCGCTATTATGTATATAAACGGGAAAATGTAGGAAATAAGGCTTTATTACAGGTAGGTCCAGATAGCTTTGGTAAAACTGTCGGTTGGTTAGATGCTAATTGTGCTGTACCTTGGAATATGCAAATGACAATGGTCTTTACTAATCCATCCGATCGGGGGTCTTTATTATTCTTTAAGGATAAAGCAACTCTTGAAAGTATTATTAATGACAATTCTCCAGCAAAAGCAGTTGAGTCAATTCGTGCTGAACTTTCCCAAAAGAAAAGTAGTGAGAAAGTGTTAGCGGAAGAACCAAAGGAATTTGTAGATTTCCAAAAAAACTTCTATCTCTTACCTGTTTTACAGGGAGAAGAAGTGATGGATAGTCAAGGATTTTATGAGCGCTTGTTAGAAGTCGCATCTGTCAGCAAAAATGATAAGCCGGTCACTCAACCAACTACAAGCACAACAAACAATAATCAAACTAACAAAACAGGTCAAAACCAACCTCAAGAAATTGTTGGATTTAGCGCTGCGGTAGTATTTGTTATTGATTCGACGATTTCTATGGACCCTTACATCAATAGAACGCGCGATGCGATTAAAAAAGTTTATGAAAAAATCGAAAAAGAGAACCTGGGTAAACAGGTTAAATTTGGTTTAGTGGCGTTCCGTTCAAGCACTAAAGCAGTACCTGGATTAGAGTACACTTCGAAAATGTTCGTTGATCCAAGTACCGTAAAAGATGGTAAAGATTTCATGGATAAAGTGGCGAATTTAAAACAAGCTACTGTTTCTTCAAAAGAATTTAGTGAAGATGCTTATGCCGGTGTGTCACAGGCATTAAATGAAATTAATTGGAACAATTTTGGAGGCCGTTATTTAGTATTGATTACTGACGCCGGTGCGATTGAAGGGGATAATCCAATTTCGACTACGGGGTTAGATGCAAAACAATTACGTTTAGAGGCTCAGCATCGAGGTGTTGCACTTTATACTCTACATCTTAAAACACCATCTGGAAAAAATAACCATCAAATAGCTCAAGCACAATATAATGAATTATCTTTTAATAATTATTTAAATAAACCACTTTACTATCCGGTCAATGCTGGAGATGTGAATGAGTTTGGGCAAAAAGTAGATACTCTTGCTAGTGCTTTAACTAAGCAGGTAAAACAAGCTTACTCAGGTGAAGAGGCTGCTGGTAGCGTATTAACAGCCACCACAAAAACAGGCGGAGATCCGAAAAAATCTGAAATTGAAGAAGATGCTGTTTTATTAGGTAAAGCAATGCAATTGGCATATTTAGGGGAAGTAAAAGGTACAAAAGCACCACCAGTATTTAAAGCTTGGGTGAGTGACCGTGATTTTGCTAAACCAACAGTCCCAACCGCCGAGGCTCGAGTATTACTAACCAAATCACAATTAAGTGATTTGAGTGATGTAGTAAAGAAAATTGCGGATGCGGCAAATAGCGGGTTAATTTCACCAACAGATATGTTTGCACAACTTCGTTCAGTAGCTGCTGCAATGGGACAAGATCCAAATAAAATCAAGGAAGATAAATCAACTAAATTGGCAGATTTAGGTTTACTTGGTGAATATTTGGATGGCATTCCTTATAAGAGTCAAGTGACAGGAATTGATGAAGATACTTGGAAAGGTATGAGTGTGCAGGAACAAGAGAAATTTATTCGTGATCTACATAGTAAATTGCGTCATTATCGTATTTTCAATGAAGATCAATCTCGTTGGATTCCTTTATCAGAAGGGGCTGACCCTCGTGATAATGTTTATCCTGTACCACTGGATGCATTACCTTAAAAAGGACAAAACGTGCTAACCATTAAAGATCTATCCGTAACTCGTGGACAAGGGGAGCAAAGTTTTACGGTTTCCCTACCACATTTATCTTTGGCTGAAGGTGAGGTCGTTTCACTTTGTGGTTCGAGCGGTTGTGGAAAAAGCACGCTATTGGAAATGATGGGGCTAATTTTAAAACCGGATAACTTGAGTCAATATGAATTGAGCTCAGCTACTTTAAGCATGGATTTAGCCCCCCTTATTCTGAGTGATAAGCAAAAGACTTTGGCTGAGATTCGCTCTAAAAATCTTGGTTTTATGTTACAAAATGGTGGGCTATTACCTTTTTTAAGTGTATGGCAAAATATTCTGCTACCTTGTCAAACAAATGGGATTTTAGCTGATGAAAGTTGGTTACATCATCTATGCGAAAAACTAAACATCAATCATTTAATGACAAAATATCCAAAGCAGCTTTCTATAGGTGAACGTCAACGGGTCGCTTTTGTTCGCTCTATTGCCCATAAACCACTTTTATTATTAGCGGATGAGCCGACATCTGCATTAGATCCCCATCACTCAGAGATTTTATTTCATTTAATGCTATCCTTAGCAAAACAGCAAAAAATTGCCGTGCTGCTAGTAACTCATGATTGGGATTTAGTGCAACGTAATGAACTTCGTACTTTTAGTGCAAAATTGGATATGTCTTTACGTCAGTCTTGTTTTATTGAACAAGCCAATAATGACTAGCAAGAATAGGGTATCTTGATGAAAAATAGATTTACATTATTGGCAAAATTAGCACTAAACGATATTTTCTATGATCGTAAGGTTTCTTTTTGTATTATTGCTTCATTGGTAGCAGTAATTGCTCCTTTATTGCTTCTATTTAGTTTGAAATATGGCATTGTTTCTCAATTACGTCATCAATTGGTTAATGATCCAACCAATTTAGAAATTAAAATTGTTGGTAATTTAAACCTTTCTCAAGATTGGTTTGATTGGCTTAAACAACAGCCGGAAACCCAATTCTCTATTCCATTAACGCGTTCACTTAATACAATTATTGATTTGAAGAAAGAGGCAAATTTTGTTCGTAATGTGGAGTTAATTCCAACCACTTCAGGCGATCCAATTACTCAACAATCTTTGCAAAATGAGAATTCCATTATTTTAAGTGCATTAAGTGCAGAAAAACTACAAGCTAAACAAGGTGAAAGTATTACTTTAGTTGCAACTCGAAATGAAAATGGACAAGAAGAAAAGGCATTATTGCCATTAAAAGTTCAAGCTATTTTAAATGAGCAACAATTTCCTCGTGCTGCAATTTTTGTGCCCATGTCATTATTAATTGGTGTTGAAGATTTTCGCGATGGTATGAAAACGGAACTTTTCCCTGCGGCAAGTGGAAAGCCAAATGATAAACTCCGTAAAAATTTTGCTAGAGCGAGAATTTATGCTAAAAGCCTGGATGATGTGGCACCTCTAGCTCTAAAGCTACGTGAACAATTTCATATTGATACTCGAACGGAATCCAAAGCGATTGAAAATGTAAAAGCGATTGATAGTGTATTAAATGTTATTTTTATGGTCATTGCTTTTACTTCTGTAGTGGGTTGCGTGCTATCTCTTATTGGTGCATTTCTTGCAAATATTGATCGAAAACGTAAGGATATTGCTGTTTTACGTTTAATAGGTTTTCAACAAAGTGCGGTTGGTATTTATTTAGTTTTTCAAGCAATCGTACTCAGTAGTATTGCTTTCATTTTATCCTATGGGCTGTATTTGTTTGGCAGTCAATTATTTAATCAAATACTAGGAACAAGCTTAAGTGGCTCCCATTTTGTTAGCCGTTTGGCTCCAATACATTTATGCTTGGCTTTTATTTTCTCTTTTCTACTTGCTGGCGTAGTTGCTGCTATAGGGGCAGTTCGCGCAGTAAAAATTCAACCAGCGGAGAGTCTGCGAGATGTTTAAATATCGCTTTTCTTTATTAGCATTAATTATGGCCAGTACGGCTGTATCAGCCCAACCTTGGGAAGAAAAATTTTTCAATCCGAAAAAATTAGACGGTGATATTGTATTACCCATGCCTTGTGAAGGGAGTATGGTTTTTCGAGTAATTAAAACCAATACCAAAAAACCATTAGAAGATATTAAAGTCACTCTCGGTGGCAATAGCAATGATGAAGATGGTTATGCGCAATATGCTACGCCAAATTATATTTCGGGTAGTTTTGCTAATGAAAAACAAGAACGTTATTTCTTAATGGGAAAATATGAAGTGACAGAAGCTCAGTTTAATTCCGTAATGAAAGGTGAGCAATGTCCTTCAGTAAATATGAAAACCAGTTTACCAGCAATTAATATGAGTTGGTTTGATGCGGTAGAATTTACCCATAAATATAATGAATGGCTACTTAAAAATGCAGCCGATAAACTTCCAACGGAAGATGGAAGTAAAGGTTTTGTCCGTTTGCCAACTAATGCTGAATGGGAATTTGCTTCTCGAGGTGGAGTTGCGGTTGATGAAGCAGCATTCCGTGAAAATACCTTTCCTATGCCAGATGGTATTGCTCGTTATGCATGGTCATCTAAAAATGCTAATGGTCGTTTGCAAGTTATCGGTTTACTTGAACCGAATCCACTTGGTTTATTTGATACATTGGGGAATGTTTCTGAAATGGTATTTGACGGTTTTCGTGCTAATAAGCTAAGCCGCTATCATGGTCAAGAGGGGGGCATGATTGCCCGAGGTGGAAGCTATATTAAAGGAGAAAGTGAAGTCAACAATACTTCACGTATTGAGGTCCCTTATTACGATAATAATGGTGCGATGAAGAAAAAAGATATGGGATTCCGTGTAGCAATTACCGCGCCTTTATTAACATCAAATAATCGTATTAATCAATTACGTCAAGAATGGTCAGCTTTAGGTTCAGATAGTAAAGAGAGTAATGATCCAAATATTGTTGGTAAACTGGAAAAATTAGCGTCGAACGTTGAAGATGAAAAACTTAAACAAGAAATCACTAAGACCAAAGATGAATTGCGAGCAGCAAACCAGGCACGAGATGAACAGAGAGATGCCGCAATTCGTTCAGCCTTACAATTAGGTGGATTCCTTTGTGCTAATGTTTCTGATTTACAGGCAGAAGTAGAACAGCAAGAAACAGCGGTAAAAGCTTTTGCTGAGGAAATAAAAAATGAACAGGATACCGATTTAAAACAAATTTATCAGCAAAAAGAATCTGATTTTAAACAACGATTACAAGAGGCAGAAAAGGCTAGAGATTTTGTTGTGCAATATTATGCAGGCACAATTACTAGTACATTTGACACTTATAGCCTTGCTAATGTAAAAGAACAAGTAGAAAGAACAAAATCCATGATGAGTGAGAAAAAACTTGCTAATGGACAAGCGACGAATTTGAGCCAGTACCTTGATTTATATTGGAAACATTTAAGCCAATATTATCAGAATGGCAAAATTACCCGAGAACAATGGTTACAGCAATGTAATCAAATTAAACCTCAAACTCACTAATGATAAATAAGGAAAATCTTATGAAATTGAAAAAGACCTTTGGTGTACTAATTTTATCTAGTTCATTAGCCCTTGCAGGCTGTGCTGGTACAGGTAGTAGTTCAAGCAGCTTAGATAGCGGTGATGATGCTAAATTTTTTAGCTCATCAGGCTGGGGTTCTTGTGCTTGGGGAGCTGCAGGAGGTGCTGCATTAGGTGCTTTAACAGGATTATTGACGGGTGGTGATACTGAAAGTACAGTAGCTGGTGCCGCAATTGGTGGAGCAGCAGGCTGTGCTGCTGGTATGAGTGCTAACTACTATTTAGAAAAACAACGTAAAACTTATGTGAAAAAAGAAGATCGTTTGAATGCTTATATTGCTGATGTTCGTCAAAATTCACAGATGGTACAAAAATCCACAGCAAAATTAAATGCTGCTACGGCTAAAAACAATCAATTGATTGCTAAAGTGAATAGTCAATTAAAAGCCGGAACAATTCAAAAAGCAGAAGCTAAACAACAATTAGCTCAAGTAGATGCTGATATTAAAGCTGCAAAAGAACGTTTAAGTGTAATGAAATCTAATTTAAATATGCTTAGTGATACAGCTAAAGCTGAACGTTCTTCCGGTGCTTCAAGCAAGAGATTGGATCAAGAAATTTCTCAATTAAGAAAACAGGTTTCAACCTATGAACAAGCATTACAAGCACAGGTGAAACAACGCTCTGCAATTCAAGTTGGGTAAGGAGTGAGCGTGAAAACGATTAAATTATTCACCGCACTTTCTGCTTGTGCTTTATTAGTTGCTTGTTCTGCGACGCCTGAAGAATGTGATCCAAATGTGGAGCAAAGTATTTGGGGTAAAATGGCCTGTGTGAATTCAGGTAGCTATGATACCCGAGTGCAGCGTAAAGAAAGCGAGTTATCACAAGAGCAAGCCAAAAATGCTGATTTGCAAGCTAAAAATAAACGAGCTCAAGAGGCAAAAAATAAATCAACCAAGCAACTGAATCAGAAAAAAGCTGCATTGGCTAATTTAAATAAGGAATTGCAAAATGATGCGGCCTTGCTTAAACAAAAAGCTCAAGGTAATAGCGACCTATTAGCAAAAATTCAAGATGTAGAACAACAAATGAAGCAGGTAAATACTTCTAGTGCATCTGATGAAGTGAAAGCAAAAGAATTGCAAACGTTACAGCGTAAGTTGACTGCTTACAAAAAAGCGCTTGCTGTTAAATAATTATAAAGGCTGATCTTGAAAAAAGATCAGCCCTTATTATTGGAATAAGAATATTGACAGTTTTTATTCCAATAATACGACTCAAATGTAGAGGGATTTATGCAACGTTTAGCTCGTTTTAAACTAGAAGAAATTAATCAAAATGCAACGGTGCTTTTTGAACATTACGATGAAATACTTAAAATTGTGAGAGCTCATCTTCCACCAAGCACAGCCACTTTATTCGCTAAACCTGAAATCAAATCAGATCGAGTAACCGTAGAATGGTATAGCGAACTGGAAGGGCAGCCTTATCTAGTGTCTGAAAATGAATCAGATAAAGTGACACTACAAAAAATTTCACCTCTCATTCAACAGCGTTTAAATGCTATTGCTGCACTTACTCAAAATCTAACTGAAAGAGGGGTTATTAGTGCAGAACAAAGCACTTGGTTGAGCCAATTAGTGGAAGGAGCCAATCATAACACCCGTCAAATTTATTTAATCAATAATGAACCCGTTATTACTGGTTGGGGGATTGGAAAAAAAGTAGAACCACCGGCTCCGCCACCGATTGTCCCTGTGGCAACACCTAAACACCGTTGGTGCTATTGGTTATTACCGCTTCTTTTATTGCTACTCGGTTTATTAGCTTGGTGGTGGTTTAATCGTGAACCTGTTGTTCCCCCTAAAGTGGAACCACCTAAGGTAGAAGAACCGAAAAAAGAAGAACCAAAAATTGAGGAGCCTAAACCAGAACCTCCAAAAGAAGAGCCAAAAGTTGAAGAGCCTAAACCTGAGCCTATAAAAGAGGAACCAAAGGTTGAAGAGCCTAAGCCTGAGCCTATTCAAGAGCCGATTAAGGAAGAGCCGAAAGTAGAACCTCCTGTTGTTGAGCCCCCGAAAGAAGAGCCAAAACAACCACCACAAAAAGTGTGTAAGCCGAAATACAAACCAGGTGAAACACCACAAATGGTGATGGTCTTTGATAATTCTGGATCAATGTTTTTCACTATGCAGGAAAGCTCACAAACCATTGATGCCTTCATTCAACGTGCAGAGACATATGGTGCTAGCGATGAAGAAATTCAATATATGCAGCGCTTACCAAATCGCTTATCCACAGCGAAAAAGGCCTCCACCAACATTATTAATAGTATTGGTAAAAATGTGGATATCGGCTTAGTTTCATTAAGAACTTGTCCAGCTGCAACCAATCATGGTTTCTATTCACCAGGTAAACGTAATGCGCTTAAAGCTAAAATTCAAGCAATGACCCCTGCAGAAGGTGACAGCAGCGGTACTCCACTATACAACGGATTACAGGTTGCAAGCTCTATGGTTGATGGAGTAAAACGCGATGCTTTCATTTTGATTTTAAGTGATGGAAAAGATAACTGTAATACACCAGATATTTGTGGCCTAGCAAATCAAATAGCCAGACAAAAACCACGTTTAAAAGTGAATGTGGTTGATATTGGTGGGGCTAGAGCTGCCAACTGTGTAGCCAGCGCTACTGGCGGAAAAGTATTTACCGCAAATAATCAGAAACAAGTGGTGAGTATGGTGAATCAAGCTATTAAACCTATGACTAAAACTGATGAGTGTGAATAAGGAACGCTTATGCAACGTCTAGCTCGTTTTAAATTGCAAGAAATTAATCAAAATGTGACCGCACTTCTTGTCCATTATGATGAAATAATTAAAATCTTGCGTAGCCATTTGCCACCAAGTACCGCCACTTTATTTGCAAAACCAGAAATAAAAGCCGATCAGGTTACAGTAGAATGGTATAGCGAACTAGAAGGTCAGCCAGTCTTGATTGCTCAAGAAATGCAAGAAGAGAAGCAATTTAAACCAATAATTTCACTGATTCAACAACGCCTAAATGCGATTGTAACATTGAATCAGGAGCTTATGGCTAAAGGTGTACTGACACCCGAACAAAGTGCTTGGTTAGCTCAATTGGTGGAAGGGGCGACTCATGATACCCGTCAAATTTATTTAGTAAATAATGAACCAGTTATTACTGGTTGGGGTATTGGAAAAAAAGTAGAACCACCGGCTCCGCCACCAGTTGTTCCCCTTACTGCACCAAAACACCGTTGGTGCTATTGGCTTTTACCGCTTCTTTTATTACTACTAGGCTTATTGGCTTGGTGGTGGCTCAATCGCGAACCAGTTGTACCGCCTAAAGTAGAATCACCTAAGGTCGAAGAACCGAAGAAAGAAGAGCCCAAACCAGAGCCTCCGAAAGAAGAGCCTAAAGTGGAAGAACCAAAACCGGAGCCGGTTCAAGAACCACCAAAAGAAGAACCGAAAGTAGAGGAGCCCAAACCAGAACCGAAGAAAAACTGCCGAGTAGTGGAAAAACCAACTGATGCACCGCAACTGGCTATTATTTTTAATAATGCTTCAGGAATGCGCTATACCTTATTAGAAAGCGCAAAAAAAGTAGCGATTTTTGACGAAAAATTAAGAAATCCAGCAAAATATGGCATCACGCAACAAGATGTCTATTATATGTACCGTAAACCAAATCGGTCCGTAGCCTCTAAAAAATCGGTAGCGGAATTAATTAATAATATTCCAACAACAGTGGATATTGGTTTAGTCGAACTAAAAAGTTGTTTATCTACCTCGAAAAAAGCATCTTATGCTACCAATCATGGCATATTTACTGCGGCACAACGCAGTACATTAAAAGCCAAACTTAATAAAATGCAGGTACGGGAAAATCAGGTTCCAGGCACACCAATTTATGAAGGGTTACAAAAAGCCTTAACTATTATTGATGGTAAAGAACGTGAAGCGTTAATTGTGTTAATTACCGAAGGTAATGGTGATTGTACGAATCGCAACGTCTGTGAGCTCATTAAAAAAGAAGCGAAAGAAAGACCAAAATTAAAAATTAATATCGTTAATATTAATTCGCCTTGGAATTATACTGATTGCCTAGCTAAGACAACTGGTGGTGAAATTCTAAACGGTGATATGACGAATCAAGTTAAATTAACTGAAGCCATTAAGAAATCAATGGAACCAGTACAGCAAGAAATCTGTGATGAATAATGGAAAGGGCGTTTAGCGCCCCTTTTTTTTCAATATAAGAATTCTTTTAAATTTTTTCTAAAAAAATAACCGCACTTTATCGTGCGGTTACGTTATTTTATAAGCATTTAGCTGGTTTTGGCAGACCCGCCAATTTGGTTGCTTGTTTAGCTGGTCCGTCAGGGAAGAGTCGTTGCAAATAGCGGCTATTACCTTTGTCAGCACCTAGTTTTTCTGACATTGCTTTTACCAGCATTCGAATCGCAGGGGAGGTGTTATATTCTTTATAGAAATCACGCACAAAATAAATTACTTCCCAGTGAGCTTCGGTCAGTTCTACATCTTCTAGCTGAGCAATGTGTTTTGCTACATTCTCATTCCAATCAGCAATATTAAGTAAATAGCCAAAGGCGTCGGTTTCGATTTGTTTTCCTTGTACGGTAATCATATTAATTCACTTCTTTAAAACTGATCATTTCATTATCGGAGTAGTCAGACGTATCTTCATCATCAAATTTCATTGGTTCGATACGTTCTTCATCAAATGCAGTATCACCTTCAATGCCATCAAGTGATTGACCATGCTTAATGCCTTTGAAATCGAAAAGTTTCGGGTCACATAAGTGTGACAACGTAATATTTTGCATCGCACTAAACATGGTTTCTAAGCGACCTGGATATTGACGGTCCCAAGTATTCAGCATCTCTTTCACTACTTGACGTTGTAAATTAGGTTGAGAACCACATAAATTACAAGGGATAATTGGGAATTCTTTGGCTACGGCATATTTTTCAATATCTTTTTCTTTACAATAAGCCAATGGACGAATCACGATTTGCTTGCCGTCATCTGAGATTAATTTCGGTGGCATAGATTTTAGTTTCCCACCGTAGAACATATTCAGAAACAGGGTAGCCAGCATATCATCACGATGGTGTCCAAGTGCAATTTTTGTTGCACCAAGTTCGGTTGCCGTACGGTATAAAATACCACGGCGTAGGCGAGAGCAAAGAGAGCACGTTGTTTTACCTTCTGGAATTTTCTCTTTCACGATGCCATAAGTATTTTCTTCAACGATTTTATAATCCACACCAATATTTTGCAGATATTCAGGTAAAACATGCTCAGGAAAACCAGGCTGTTTTTGGTCTAAATTGACGGCTACGATATCAAATTTAATCGGTGCGCTTTGTTGTAAATTCAACAAAATATCAAGAAGTGTATAGCTGTCTTTACCACCAGAAAGACAAACCATCACTTTATCACCATCTTCAATCATGCCAAAATCAGCAATTGCGTTGCCAACATTACGGCGAAGACGTTTTTGCAATTTATTGAAATTATAAGTCTGTTTTTTATCTTGGTTTTGTTCTGTCATATTGATTTACTTTAGCTAATAAAAAAGCCCTGAATAACTTCAGAGCTTATAAATTCTGTGGTGCCTAGGGTCGGACTCGAACCGACACGGTTATTCACCGGCGGATTTTGAATCCGCTGCGTCTACCAATTTCGCCACCCAGGCATTTGGGTTGTTCTGAATTATACGGTTATCTTACTTCGTTGCAAGTAAAATTTCATTAAAAACGTGTGGTTGTTTTAAATTTCATCAACTTCTATTCAAAGATAAAAGGGAAGTTTAAAATAATTTGATACGTTGTCACAAATAATAGGTAAAATAAAAGCTTAGTATTTCTACTAAGCTTTATGATTATCTAATTAAGCGGTTTGACCAGCAAGGTTACCTAAATCTTTATCGATTAAGAATAAGCCTTTGCCATCTTCGCCAAGAAGATTTAATTTGTCTAAAATACCGCTGAATAATTTCTCTTCTTCGTGTTGTTCTGCAACATACCATTGTAAGAAATTGAATGCAGAGTAGTCTTTTTCTTCAAAAGTTTTACCCACTAATTCATTGATTTTACTTGTGATCAATTTTTCGTGTTCGTAAGTTAATTCAATGATTTCTTTTAATGATTTGTACTCATGCGAAGGCGCTTCAATTGCAGTAATTACTGCTAATGCACCAGTTTCATTTAAATACGTGAATAATTTACGCATGTGTTGCATTTCTTCTGCAGCGTGAGCTGATAAGAATTTAGCTGCACCTTCAAAACCGTTTTGTTCGCACCATGCGCTCATTTGTAAGTAAAGGTTTGAAGAGTAGAACTCAAGGTTCATTTGATCATTTAATAATTTGATTACGTTTGTTGATAACATTTTGTATTCTCCTTCTAAAATTATAATGTTGCTAAATCACGATCGATAAAGTAAAGCGAACGACCATCTTCACCCAGCAAGTTAAATTTATCAATAATGCTATTGAATAATTTTTCTTCTTCGTGTTGTTCTGCAACGTACCATTGTAAGAAGTTAAAAGTAGAATAGTCTTTGTTTGCAAAAGTTACTTCAACTAATTCATTAATTTTAGAAGTAACGAGTTTTTCATGTTCAAGTGTGGTTTCAAATACTTCTCTAAGTGATTTGTAGTCATTCTTAGGTGCATCAATTTTACCTAAAAGTGGCATACCACTTGTTTCACTCACATATTTGAATAATTTTTGCATGTGTTCTAATTCTTCATCAGCATGACGAAGTAAAAATGCTGCAGCACCTTCGTAACCGTGTTTGCTACACCAAGAACTCATTTGTAAATAAACATTAGAAGAGTAGAACTCTAAATTGATTTGTTCATTTAACTTATCTGCGATTGCTTTATTAAGCATAAACAACTCCTTTCCTTATTAAGTAGAGATTAAAAATAAAAACAAGACTGCTTAACTTGTCATCGGTGTGCATTCTAATCTCACAAATGAGAATAGTCAAGCATTTTTTTTATTTTTTTTTCATAAGCCACTAATAATAAAGAAAAAATCAATATTAATTATTCTCATTTATGCAATATATGTAAAATAAATTCTCATTATCAGATCAAGAATGATGAAATCTGGTGAATTTGATGTACACAATTGTATTCAGAATTTACGTAGCGTTATCTCAAAATTTCATTCTAATTTAATTATTCCATCTCAAAGACATTCATTTATTTCTTCTATATCCATAAGCCAAAACTCATCTTATTTTGAGTAATACATGAAGTAGGATAGTCACTCATATTGATTTGTGACATGTTTATATATCTAATTTAACATAATATACATTATGCGAAATCAATTACAAGGTTAGTGAAAGCTACGTATTAATAAGATCACAGAGTTATACACAGGTCACGAATACCACTCAAGCGATGTAAAATTTGGTCTCACAACACTTTACAATAAGATGAAATAATGATTTATACACTCTAAAGTTGTTATGTAAGGAAAAAATAAAGAAGTTTATATGTATCAAATAATGACAACGCTACATGAATTCTGCGTTATTTTATGAGGTGAATATCATCAGATTTAAAAAAGAAAAACCGTAAATCTCAGGGGTTAAGATTTACGTTTTTGATGAATGGCATTTGTGTGACTATGTCACGATATGTATAAGATTAAGATAACAGTTTTGCTCCGTATTCATAAACCTGTTGCAGTAAATTCAGTTTGTTTGGATTATCTGAATATTCCTCTGCTAACTGCTGTAAACTTTCTTCAAATTTAACCGCACTTTGTTCTAATTTACGTTGGCGATATTTTTGCCATTTGATTTGCTCAGCACGATTTAGGGTTTTGTAGAAATGTCTTGCACGATAATGGAATAACAATTCAGGAATTCGTTTATCTTCAAATGCTAAACCATGATCAGCTAATTTTTCAGGTGGTAAATCACGTAAAATAGCCATATTGTTTTTATCGGCATTGCTAAAGAAACCGTTATAAAGCTCCGTTTCTACATTATCGCTCGGCTCAAATTCGCGTTCTTCTGAGAAGATTTCAATAACTTTCTCGCGAATATCTAAGGATTGGCGCAATTTTGCTAAATTACCTAAGCATTGTTGTCTGTCTATCCCTAAACGAGCTGCATTTTCTGGCAGTAAGGTTTTTGCAGGAGCCAAAATTGGGCATTTATTAATATGAACCAATTTCAATGGAACTGATGAAACTCCCCTTTCTTCTAGCTCGCTTTTCTTGGTATATAAATCTTGACGCAAATCAACCGCACTTTTACTGAGTAAATTATCAATATCACCTGATAAATCACAGACGATTACGGCATTTTGATTAGTTGGATGCCATGCTAATGGTGCCACCCAAGCACAATTGCCACGATAATTCCCTAGCATGCCAGAAACGTGCACCAATGGTGTCATTTCAGCTGTATCGATCAATTTCTCAATTTCCTTTTTACCTCTATGCTCAAAGAAGAATTGAAATAATTTAGGCTGCTTTTCTTTGATTAATTTAGCCATAGCGATGGTTGCATACACATCTGCCATTGCATCATGGGCATTTTCATGCTCAATGCCATTTGCTTTGGTTAGTTTTTCTAAGCGGAAACTTGGCATTCCATCATCGTCATAGGCCCAATTAATTCCTTCTGGGCGTAACGCATAGCAAGCCCGCACTACATCGAGCAAATCCCAGCGAGAATTGCCATTTTTCCAGCTATACTCATAGGGATCAATGAAATTTCGGTAAAAGGTATAACGGGTCATTTCATCGTCATAGCGAATGTTGTTGTAACCCATCACACAAGTATTAGGTTGTGAAAACTTAGCTAGAATTTTTGCGGCAAATTCAGGTTCAGGAATCCCCTTTTCATTACATTCTTGTGGCGTGATTCCTGTGACCATTACGGCCTCGGGAGCTGGCAAATAATCATTGGTTTGCTTGCAATACAAGATAATCGGCTCGCCAATGATGTTGAAATCGGCATCGGTACGAATACCAGCAAATTGAGCTGGACGATCACTTGCCGGATTGATACCAAAACTTTCGTAATCGTAGATAAAAAAACTAAAATCGTTTGCCATAATTAAGCCAAAATTTTATCTAAATAATATAAACAGAAAATTGCTGAAAGGCTGACAAGTACACCAAACCAGTTGATTTTGCTGATTTTTTCTTTGAAGAAAAATGCGCCCGTGATGGTCCCTAAACAAATAACACCAATATTCATTCCCGCAAAAACTAAGGTTGGGTTTTGTCCGAAACTTTGATGCGCTTTAATGTAAAACAGGATGTTGAAGAAATTCAATACACCTAAAATAATTCCACCAATAAAGCTTGGTACTGTCCACTGAGTGCGTTTTAGGAATAAATACAGGAACATGACACAAGCGGCTAATGAGAAGGCAATAAATAATGTGGTTGGGAATGCTCCCCCGCTTTTGGCCACTTGTTTGAATAAGATATCAATGGTACCATAGCCAAACCAAACACCGATTAAGCCTAAAATACCTTTAAAAGTGACCGCACTTTGTTCATTCGATTTGTTCAAAATACAGAATAAACCGATGAATGCCAAAATAATGCCAACGATTTTGGGCTGACTTAATGTTTCATGGAAAATGATAAAAGAGGCAACAATCGGTAGAAATAACG
>JAGZOA010000006.1:0-90326 GCA_018363335.1 Parahaemophilus parainfluenzae
ATAATTTAAATAAGTAATCGACAAATCCAAGGCTAAACCAATGTTCTGCCATAAATGGATCGCTACTTTGATAGAACGCTACGCCAAAAAACATGAAAGTATCAGCAAGAGAGCCAAATGTCATGGAACTACTCGGGGCAATCCACCACGTTTTTAGTTGACGTAAACGGTTGAATACTAACACATCTAATAATTGTCCGAAAACATAAGCACAGAAGCTAGCGAACGCAATACGGAAAACAAACATATTGAATTCACTTAATGCACCTAAACCTTGATATTGTCCATTAGAGAAAACAACTGAAACAATATAACTCACGATAAGTGCTGGAATCATTACGATAAAGATGATCCAACGAGCTTCTTTTGCCCCAAATACACGTACCGTTAAATCGGTGGCTAAGAAAATGAATGGGAAAGTGAGTGTGCCCCATGTGCTGTGGAATGAGAAATCATCAGCAAAACCAAGTGCGGTCAATTTTAAATTGATTTCAAATGGAATTTGAACGAAATAGTTACTGGCTGTGATGATGAAGATGTGAAATAAGCTTAATAAAATTAAAGCAAAACGTTTTTGTTGATCATTGAAGATCGGAGTATTAATTTTCATTTTAAGACCTTTTTAGTTGGTTAATCGGGGGTAGGGAACCCGACATGAGAAATAAATTCGCCAAATTAGCGAGCCGTGAATAATACTAGAATTTATTGGGATTGCAAGAAAGTGCGGTCAAAAATCTAGGCATTTTATTTGTTTTAGTTTGATTTTAATAACAGTGATAAGAATTTTCATTTACACTAAAATGATATTGTACTAGAATTCTCAGGCATTTTTATTTCACATATGCCTGGGGAGCATTCAATGTATAAAACCAATCATTTAAAAACAACATCATTCTTCGCATTAAGCACGTTAACCATCGCGCTTTTTTCAAGCTATTCTTATGGCGAAGAGAAACTTGAGGAAATTAAAGTTACAGCAGAAAATCAGGTAAAACAATCACTTGGTTCTTCTCTTGTGACTGCAAAAGATTTAGAGAAACGCCCAGCGACAAATGATATTTCTGAAGTATTACGCACTATGCCCGGTGTGAACTTAACGGGTAACTCATCCACAGGACAACGTGGAAATAAACGTCAAATTGATATTCGTGGCATGGGACCAGAAAATACATTGATTTTAGTGGATGGTAAACCAGTCACCTCTCGTAATGCAGAACGTTATGGTGTGCGTGGTGAACGTAATTCTCGTGGCGACAGCAACTGGGTGCCGGTTGAAGCGATTGAAAAAATTGAAGTATTACGTGGTCCTTCAGCAGCACGTTATGGTTCAGGTGCAATGGGTGGGGTGGTTAATATTATCACTAAACCTGTTACCAATGATTTACACGGTAGCTTAAGCTATTACACCAATCAACCAGAAGACAGCGATGAAGGCGCAACGAACCGTGTCGGTTTTAATCTAAGCGGTGCGTTAATTAAAGATGTATTGCAATTCCGTTTATATGGTAACTGGAACAAAACGCAAGCGGATGAAGTTGGTATTAATGGCGATCCGGCGATTGCCGGTCGTGAAGGCGTACGTAATAAAGATATTAATGGCCGTTTAGTGTGGAATATCAATGAGAAAAATAAATTAACCTTGGATTCCGGTTTTAGCCGTCAAGGTAATATTTATAATGGTGATACACAAAATAGCTCAGCAGGGCTTTACAATAATAAAAACTATCCTGAAACCAAAACGTTGGCAGGAAGCAAAGCTGAAACCGCTCGTTTATATCGTCAGAACTATGCTTTAACCTATGAAGGTAAATTCGATCATTTTGACAATAAAACTTATATTACTTTTGATAAAACTAAAAACAGCCGTTTACCAGAATATTTAGCGGGTGGTCCAGAAGGTAGTTATTCTAGCACATCAGCTTTTAGCGATTCTATTCTTAAAAATACGCGTTTTAGTTCAGAATTCTATATCCCATTTACCTTGGGTGTAGATCATATGCTGACAGTTGGTTTTGAAGGTGCACATAGCAGTTTAGATGATGACGCTTCTATGACACAGTTACTTGGTGGACGACGAGACAAGAATACAGGGAAGGTACTTTATGATTTGAAAGAACGCCTACCAACCGGTATCTCAAATGTACGAGGTGGTCATAGCAGTCAAACTGAATGGGCAGTATTTGTTGAAGATAATATTTCAGCAACCCAATCTACCATCTTAACGCCATCTTTGCGTTATGATTACAACACCTATTCTGGTTCTAATCTAAGTGGTGGATTAAACTTCTTACAAAGCCTCAACGATGATTGGAGAATTAAAGGTGGGATAGCAAGAGCTTATAAAGCACCGAATCTATATCAAACTAACCCGAATTACTTGTTGTTTACTGTAGGTCAAGGTTGTCCAACGAATGTACCAAATAATAAAACTTGTTATTTCCAAGGTAATAGCGACATTAAACCAGAAACCAGCTGGAATAAAGAAATCGGAATTGAATATGATAAAGACGGGCTTCTTGCTTCTGTGGCTTACTTCCGTAATGACTATCGTAACAAAATCGTGTCTGATGGTGAATTTATCGGTTTAACTAACTTAGGTAACTATGTGTATAAATGGGGTAATGCAAACCGCGCAGTGATTGAAGGTTTTGAAGGTAATCTGACATTACCATTAATCCAAGATAAATTAAACTGGGTGAATAACTTCACTTATATGCATAAAACCAAAAATAAAGATACAGGTAACCCGCTTTCTATCGTGCCGAAATATACCTTGAACTCAAGCTTAAGTTATAAAATTACCGATAGTTTGGATGCAATGTTAACTTATACGCAATACGGTAAACAAAAATCCCGTAAAAATCCGGAAAACCGTATGGAAAATGGTAACAACGCGAACGTTAATCAGCTTGCAGGCTCAGAAGATATTGGTAGCTATGCTGTTTGGGGATTAAGTGCAGGTTATAATTGGAGAGATACAATCAGCATTCGTGTTGGTGTAAGTAACTTATTTGATAAACGCATTTATCGTTCATCAAGCAGTACAAATTACAATGCTCATACTTATAACGAACCTGGCCGTGCTTATTATGCGACGGTAAAATATTCATTTTAATTGAGTATTTAGAAATGATAAAAAAAGTGCGGTCAATTTTGACCGCACTTTTTTATTGATTGAATTTGAAAAATGGTGAATGTCAGATAATAAAAAACCCTGCATCGGCAGGGTTCTTCACACAGATTCAAATTATTTTGTACCTGGGATTTTGAAACGGCTGTTAAAGCGTTCAACACGACCACCAGTATCAACAACACGTTGTTTACCAGTGTAGAATGGGTGGCAGCTACCGCACACATCAAGGTTGATGTCTTTGCCTAAAGTTGAACGAGTTTTGATCACGTTACCGCAAGAACAAGTTGCAGTGATCTCTTTATATTCTGGATGAATACCTTGTTTCATAGAAAACCTCAAATTGAAGCCACGCCGCTATAAATGCTTTCCACTTACACCGCGTGAGTTAATAATCGCCGACAATCCGGCACCAAATAGACTGCGAATTATACTGAAAAAATCAAATTGATCAAGTGGTGTGCTTTAGTGATAAAATCATCACAAAATTTTTGTTTATTTTGACCACACTTTAGGAAAGTTATGTTAGCCCAATCCTCTGTTGATGCCCCTTTTGCCCATTCCGTTTTACAATGGTATGAAAAGTTTGGGCGTAAAAATTTGCCTTGGCAACAAAATAAAACCCTTTATGGTGTTTGGCTTTCCGAAGTGATGTTGCAACAAACTCAAGTTACCACGGTTATTCCTTATTTTGAACGCTTTATCAAAACTTTTCCTAATGTGACCGCACTTGCTAATGCTTCGCAGGATGAAGTATTACATTTGTGGACGGGGCTAGGCTATTACGCACGTGCGAGAAATTTACATAAAGCCGCTCAAACCATCAGAGATGAATATCAAGGCGAATTTCCTACTCAATTTGAGCAAGTTTGGGCATTAACAGGCGTGGGACGATCGACGGCTGGCGCAATTTTATCTTCCGTACAAAATCAGCCTTACCCGATTTTAGACGGCAATGTGAAACGCGTCCTTTCTCGTTATTTTGCTGTTGAGGGCTGGCCTGGCGAAAAGAAAGTCGAAAATCAATTATGGCAGTTGAGCGAGCAGGTTACACCAACAACGAGAGTGGCGGAATTTAATCAAGCGATGATGGATATCGGCTCGGCGATTTGTACTCGAACAAAACCTAAATGCGATTTGTGTCCTTTAAGTAACGATTGTTTAGCCAATAAACTCGAAAAGTGGACAGAATTTCCAGGAAAGAAACCCAAAAAATCATTGCCAGAAAAGCAGAGCTATTTTTTGATTTTATCTTATCAAGGAAAAGTCGGGTTGGAACAGCGTGAAAGCAAAGGCTTATGGGGCGGATTGTATTGTTTTCCTCAGTTTGACGATAAACAAACATTATTGAATTATCTGAAAGAACAAGGGATTACCGAGTATCAAGAATGGGTAACTTTCCGTCATACGTTTAGCCATTTTCACTTAGACATTCATCCGATTTATGTCGAAATCGATCGAAAATCGGAAGAGGGCGATCGTTCAGATTGGAAAAAATTATCAGAAAAAGGAAAAGAATCTCGATCTGGTCTATTAAGTGCGGTCAAATATTGGTATGATCCAACGTCACCTGAACAGATCGGGTTAGCTCAGCCTGTGAAAAATTTATTAACGCAATTTGTAAGGAATTATTATGGCTAGAACCGTTTTTTGCGAATATTTGAAACAAGATGCGGAAGGGTTGGATTTTCAACTGTATCCCGGTGAATTAGGTAAACGTATTTTTAATTCTATTAGTAAACAAGCATGGGGCGAATGGATCAAAAAGCAAACCATGTTAGTGAACGAGAAAAAACTCAATATGATGAATGCCGAACATCGTAAATTATTAGAAGAAGAAATGGTGAATTTCTTATTTGAAGGCAAAGATGTGCATATTGAAGGTTACGTTCCCCCATCTAAATAACAAAAGATTATGAAAAAGTATTTATTATTGGCGCTACTTCCGCTTTTGTATGCTTGTAGCGATTCGCCAACCCATCGACGTGGCATTAATTATGACGAAGTGTTTTCAAAAGACACGCAAGGTTTAGATATTTTAACTGGTCAATTCTCCCATAATATCGATCGTATTTGGGGGGTGAATGAGCTTTTAGTGGCGAGTCGTAAAGACTACGTGAAATACACGGACTCTTTCTATACGCGTAGCCACGTAAGCTTTGACGAAGGTACAATTATTGTTGAAACTCAACAAGATCTTAATCGCTTACACAATGCGATTGTCCATACTTTATTGATGGGTTCCGATGCGAAAGGGATCGACTTATTCGCTTCTGGTGATGTACCGATTAGTACGCGTCCTTTCTTATTAGGTCAGGTTGTGGATAACAATGGTCAGCAAATTGCTAACCAAGTGATTGCAAGTAACTTTGCGACTTATTTAATCCAAAATAAATTACAAACTCGCCGCTTACAAAATGGTAACACCGTGCAATTTGTGGTGATCTCCATGATTGCAAACCACGTTGAAGTGCGTGCACAAAAATATATTCCATTAGTCCGTAAAGCCGCAGAACGCTATGGCATTGATGAAAGCTTGATTTTAGGTATTATGCAAACAGAATCTAGCTTCAACCCGTATGCGATCAGTTATGCGAATGCAATTGGCTTAATGCAAGTGGTACCAAGCACAGCAGGTCGCGATGTGTTTGCGATGAAAGGTAAAGGTGGACAACCCTCTGCACGTTACCTTTATGATCCAGCAAATAACATTGATGCGGGTGTCTCTTACTTATGGATTCTGCAAAATCAATATTTAGATGGTATTACAAACCCTACCTCTAAACGTTTTGCAATGATTTCAGCCTACAACAGTGGTGCAGGTGCAGTATTACGCGTGTTCGATGAGGATAAAGATGAGGCGATCTATAAGATCAACCAGATGTATCCAGAACAAGTGTATCGTATCTTAACGACTGCACACCCATCCTCACAAGCAAGAAACTACTTGTTGAAAGTGGATGCGGCGCAGAAGAAATTCCGCGTAAGACGATAATGTCAGCGATGAAATACAATGCCCGAAAGAATTTTCGGGCATTATTTTTTGAGAAAGTGCGGTTATTTTTGCTTGAGTTTTATAAAATACGTTCTTTTTATAGTCGTTTTGGTTATTAACCACTCAAACACACCAACTTTTTTACTTTTTTTGAATTTAATTGTTGACCGATACCCGAAAAAATAGTTTAATACGCTCCGTTGTCAGGCAGTAGCCAATAACGATAACGCCTCGATAGCTCAGTCGGTAGAGCAGGGGATTGAAAATCCCCGTGTCGGTGGTTCGATTCCGCCTCGAGGCACCATTTCCTCCTTAGTTCAGTCGGTAGAACGGTGGACTGTTAATCCATATGTCGCAGGTTCGAGTCCCGCAGGAGGAGCCAAATTCTAAGAAGCCGCTAAAGTAATTTAGCGGCTTTTTTCTTTCCAGTTTCAATATTTCCTAATCTTCATATAGACAATTCCAATCACATCAATTTATAGCTTTCTCGTTCAGTTTTAGGCACAATAGAGCAAAATTCCAATGAGTAAAAAAGGATAATGAAAATGACTAAACATTACGATTATATTGCAATTGGTGGCGGTTCCGGCGGGATTGCTTCCATTAACCGTGCGGCAAGCTATGGCAAAAAATGTGCGATTATCGAAGCAAAACATCTAGGTGGCACGTGTGTGAACGTAGGTTGTGTACCGAAAAAAGTGATGTTCTATGGCGCACAAATTGCAGAAGCCATTAATCGCTATGCACCAGCTTATGGTTTTGATGTAGAAGTGAAAAAGTTTGATTACGCGAAATTAGTTGAGAGTCGTCAAGCTTATATCGGTCGTATTCATACCTCTTACAATAATGTATTAGCGAAAAATAATGTAGATGTTCTAAATGGTTTTGCACGTTTTAAAGATGCAAAAACGATTGAAGTGAGCTATGCAGATGGTTCAACAGAATTAGTGACCGCTGATCATATCTTAATTGCGACAGGTGGCCGCCCAAGTATTCCTGCAGTAAAAGGTGCAGAATACGGAATTGATTCAAATGGTGTATTTGCTTTAAATGAATTACCAAAACGTGTTGCAGTGGTAGGCGCGGGTTATATTGCAGTTGAATTAGCAGGCGTTTTAAATAGCTTAGGTAGCGAAACCCATTTATTTGTGCGCCAACATGCTCCATTGCGTAATCAAGATCCATTGATTGTAGAAACCTTAGTTGAAGTGTTAGCACAAGATGGTATCCAATTACATACCAAAGCATTGCCAGAAGAAGTGGTTAAAAATGCGGATGGTTCGCTTACCTTGAAATTACAAGATGGCCGTGAAACCACAGTGGATACGTTAATTTGGGCGATTGGTCGCGAACCAGCAACGGATGTGATTAATCTTGAAGTAACCGGTGTGAAAACTAATTCACGCGGACAAATTATTGTCGATAAATATCAAAATACAAACGTACCTGGCATTTATGCGGTAGGTGATATTATCGAAGGTGGTATTGAATTAACGCCAGTTGCTGTAGCAGCAGGTCGTCGTTTGTCTGAGCGTTTATTCAATAACAAACCAAATGAGCATTTAGATTACAATCTTGTGCCAACCGTCGTGTTCAGCCATCCGCCAATTGGTACAGTGGGTTTAACTGAACCGCAAGCGATTGAGCAATACGGCGAAGAAAATGTGAAAGTGTATAAATCCTCTTTCACGGCAATGTACACCGCTGTCACTGAACATCGTCAACCTTGCCGAATGAAATTAGTTTGTGTTGGCAAAGAAGAAAAAATCGTAGGCTTACACGGCATTGGTTTTGGTGTGGATGAAATGATTCAAGGTTTTGCTGTGGCAATCAAAATGGGTGCAACTAAAGCAGACTTTGATAATACAGTAGCGATTCACCCAACAGGTTCTGAAGAATTTGTCACAATGCGCTAATTGTAGATAAAGAAAGTGCGGTCAAAATCTCTGATATTTTTGACCGCACTTTTTATTGTGATTTGTTATTAGGCTGCTGCACGATTGCCTAATGTACCATCATCTTCCATTTCTTTAGCCACACCGACGACCTCAGCAATTTTGTCTCCTTCTTTGAAGAAAACAAACCCGCCATGTTCCATTTTGACCCAAGGTTCATCCTTGGTGAGAGGGAAAGTCGTAATGATCGTGACTTTGTCGCCATCTTTTGCGTAATCATTAAAATCGATGACACCATCATCATCAATGCGATGCGCTTTACCAAAAGGGGCTTTACGTGTTAAGTAATGCAAATTGGTTGAACAGTGGGCAATCATCCATTCTCCATTTGAAAGAATGAAATTAAAGGTCCCTTTTTGTGATAGCTCTTTGGTAATGTCTTGAATGGCTTCAAAAATTTCCATTTCAGACGGTTTACGACGGAAGCGATTTTTTAAATATTCTGCCATATAACAAAATGCGGCTTCTGAATCCGTTGAGCCAATCGGTTGACAGAAACTCTCAGACATATCTGGCACATCTTTTAAATTACCGTTGTGAGCAAACACCCAGTTTTGTCCCCAAATTTCACGAATAAAGGGATGCGTGTTTTCAATGGTTACCCCACCTTGCGTTGCTTTACGAATGTGAGCAATCACATTAAGCGATTTAATGTTGTATTGTTTTACACAATCCGCAATAGGAGATTGAGAGGCTGCATGGTTATCACGAAAAATACGCACACCACGACCTTCAAAAAAAGCAATACCAAAGCCATCTGAATGGCAGTCGGTAAGACCCGCACGACGACGAAAACCTTCAAAAGAAAAGACAATATCCGTCGGTGTATTACAGTTCATTCCGAGTAATTGACACATAAATTCCTACACTTATTTTTATAATTTTATACCCTTATAATATGTGCCGATTTAACACCATAATGCGTTGAAATTCAAGATGGATAACAAAGGATTTTTAGAAGAAAATGTTACATAAAATAGCCTGAGAATCTTTCTGATCTAAAGGTTAGGGATGAGCATTTTATTAAGTCAATAAAAAAGGCGTGGTAAACACGCCTCTTGTTATCTCTTTTAAGAGATAAAGATTATTCATCTTTATTTGATTTATCCTCTTCTTCTACTTCAATCTCAACGTCATCTGCTTTGTCTGCAGCACCGTTAATCGTTAAGCACACTTCGCTCGAAATTAAATGCTCTAAGATTGTAGCAAACTCGTGTAATTTTTCTTTATCATCATCGAAATAACCTTCTTCTTTTAAGTTAGCAATGAAGGCAGAGAATACCGCTTTATCAAAGAACTCTGGTGCGTTAATGCCGTGTAATACAGAAAGACGCTGTGCCACTAATTGGCTTTCTTTTTCTAATAAGCCACGGGCAATTCCAGGATCTCTACGTAAAATGCTTACTGTAATGTAGTAGCGTTGTAAGATTTCACGCATACCCGCAGACCAAAGTTGTAAAATACGAACTTTAGAGCGGTGGATAGATAAGAAATTATCATTGGCTTGGATAACTTCTTGACGCGCAAATTCATCAATAATGGCTTTAATTTGTGTATCTAATTCTTCTTCAGTGAAATGAAGGAAGAGTTCGCCTTTTAAGAATGGATAAATTTTGCGAACCGCATCCAATAATAAATCTTTTTGAATCGCTTCATAATGTAAAACGATACTCGCAACAAGTGAAGGCAACACAAATAAGTGTTGAATATTGTTGCGGTAATACGTCATGAGAACAGCAGAATTACGTTCTAAACGAATAATTTCCCCAAAGTTATCTTTTTCAACTAGCACGCCAACACGATCTAAACTTAATACATGATCAAGCATCGCTTTTGGTGTATCAGTTGGCAGTACCACATCAGTAGAATACGGTACATTCTTTAACATTTCTTGATAACTAGAGAGTTGTTCTAATAGTTGCTCATGAGAAAGTGCACGCTGACGAGAAGAGAGTAGAGCGGTCCCCACTAAATTCATCGCATTAACAGCAGCGGCTTTATTAATATTCACCATCACTTGATTCGAAACAGACCCAACTGCATGGTTAAACCAGTGAGGTTTATCTTCATGATGTTGTTCTTTCCATTCTGGATAATGGTGATTGAGGTAATTTGAAAGCGTGATTGGCTCACCGAAATTCACAAACCCCTGACCTAAATTACGCAATTTTTTGATTACACGTAAAACTAAGCCGGCATTTTCTTTTTCTTTCGCGGCACCACGTAATTCTTTCGCGTAAGTATCTACTTCTAATACGTGCTCATAACCGATATACACAGGCACCACTGAAATAGGGCGAGTCTGGTTATGTTGAAGTGCTTGTAGCGTCATTGACATCATACCGGTTTTCGGTGCAAGCAAGCGACCTGTACGAGAACGACCACCTTCAATGAAGTATTCGACGGAATAACCGCGGTGGAATAATTCTCCTAAATATTCACGAAAAATCGCAGAGTAAAGGCGGTTACCTTTAAAGGTACGGCGAATAAAGAATGCCCCCCAGCTACGGAATAAAGGACCTGCTGGCCAGAAGTTTAAGTTGATCCCTGCTGCAATATGTGGCGGTACAAGACCTTGGTGATAAAGCACATAAGAAAGTAATAAATAGTCAATGTGGCTACGGTGACAAGGCACATAAACAATCTCATGACCTTCTAACGCTAATTTACGCACGCGGTCCGCATTTTGTACATCAATCCCTGAATACAGTTTGTTCCATAACCAACGTAAGAAACGATCCGCTGCTCGAAGGCTTGAATGACTTACATTAGCCGCGATTTCATGAAGAATTTTTTCAGCTTCAGCATAGGCTTTATCGCGGCTGATATTTTTTGATTTTGCCTCATCTTCAATCGCATTTTGAATCGCTTGGGAATTTAAGAGTTTATTAAACATCGCTTCGCGGTTTGGCAAACGAGGTCCAGTCGCAGAAATGCGTTGTTTAGCAAAGTGCATTTTAGCCACGCGAGCCAGTTTTTGCGCAATTTTTTCATCTGAACCGTGCTCATTTACCATGTAACGCAAAGAAAGCGCTTGAGAAAAACGTACAAAAGTGTCACGTCCAAACCAAATTGCCGCAAAGGTTTTTTGAAGACCGTTTAATAAGCGAAGATTTGGTAAGCTTGCTTTATCTTCTTTACCTGGTGAACGTCCCCAAAGCACCGAAACAGGAATGAGTTGTACATCTAAATCGGCTGCATCACGGTGCAGTTCTAAGTATTTATTGAAGACTTTAGCGGTTTCATCTTTTGCGCCTTTTGATTTAAAAAAGCGACGACCTTCATCTAAATAGACATAACGTGGTAATGCTACGCCATCAATCACATTTTTTTCAGCCGGATCAGGCAAACCCACACTCAAACAGTTACGACGGAAAATCACGAAGTCAGTTTGAGAGGTATAAGGTAAAACATAAAGAATAGGTTGATTGATATTGAGTTGAAGCTCTTCGATGGGTTGAGCGGGAATAGGATTATTTTTTACTAAAACCGAAAGCGGTAATTCTAATAATTTACGATAAGTACTTACGATGCCAGACATAATTAATATTCTCTTTTTGTTAGACATTTCTAGGTATTGTCAGGCATTTTAACACATTCGACCAGTCAAATTCTAAAAATTTACATTTGAGATTTATGATGAACACGCAAAAATATGAAAAAAATTGACCGCACTTTTATGACTAGAAAATAGTTGTTGCAATCGCCATCTTTCTGTATATACTAACAGTTATTCTGTATAAAGTAACAGGAGTGTATATGAGACCATTAACTGCCAGACAACAAGAAGTGCTGGAACTCTTAAAACGCCATTTAGAAACCACGGGTATGCCGCCTACTCGTGCAGAAATTTCTCGCGAATTAGGTTTTAAATCCCCTAATGCGGCAGAAGAACACTTAAAAGCACTTGCTCGTAAAGGTGCAATTGAAATTGTTGCGGGTGCTTCTCGCGGTATTCGCATTATTGATGACAGTGCAAATGATGAGGAAGAAGAGGGCTTACCGCTCATTGGTCGCGTAGCAGCAGGGGAACCAATTTTAGCCGAGCAACATATTGAAGGTACTTATCGTGTTGATGCTAATATGTTTAAACCACAAGCTGATTTCTTATTAAAAGTATATGGTCAATCCATGAAAGATATCGGCATTTTAGATGGCGATCTTCTTGCCGTGCATAGCACAAAAGATGTGCGAAATGGGCAGATTGTTGTCGCAAGAATTGAAGATGAAGTGACAGTAAAACGCTTAGAACGTAAAGGTTCAGTTATTTATCTGCATGCAGAAAATGAAGAGTTTCAGCCGATTGTCGTTAATCTTGAAGAACAACCTCATTTTGAAATTGAAGGTATTGCAGTAGGGATCATTCGTAATAACGCTTGGATGTAATGATGAAAGTGCGGTGAGAAAATAAAGTGTTTTGTGACCGCACTTTGTCTATTATGGCTATTTGCCATTCGGCTTATTGCTCTCTATAATGCCAAAAAATTTTCAAATCAAGGAAGGAAACATGCAGTTTTCCAAAATGCATGGCCTTGGCAATGATTTTGTCGTTGTTGATGCTGTGACGCAAAATGCCTATTTTACCCCTGAAACCATTAAACGCTTAGCCGATCGTCATCGTGGAATTGGTTTTGATCAGCTTTTAATTGTTGAGCCACCTTATGATCCAGACTTAGATTTCCATTATCGTATTTTCAATGCAGATGGTAGTGAAGTGTCGCAATGTGGAAATGGGGCAAGATGTTTTGCGCGTTTTGTTACCTTAAAAGGGCTGACCAATAAAAAGGATATTGCAGTAAGCACGCAAAAAGGAAAAATGGTTTTAACGGTAAAAGAAGATGGGCAAATTCGTGTCAATATGGGCGAGCCGATTTGGGAACCCAATAAGATTCCTTTTACTGCCAATAAATTTGAAAAAAATTATATTCTACGTACCGATGTTCAAACGGTGCTTTGTGGTGCAGTATCAATGGGCAATCCACATTGTGTTGTTCAAGTGGACGATATTGAAACGGCCAATGTAGCAGAATTAGGTCCATTATTAGAGAATCACGAACGTTTTCCGGAAAGGGTAAACGCTGGATTTATGCAAGTCGTCAATCGTAACCACATTAAGTTGCGTGTATATGAACGAGGTGCAGGTGAAACGCAAGCTTGTGGCAGTGGCGCTTGTGCGGCAGCGGCTGTAGGGATTATGCAAGGTTTACTTGATAACAAAGTGCAAGTTGATCTACCAGGTGGTAGCTTACTTATTGAATGGGAAGGCGTAGGCTCACCGCTTTATATGACTGGCGATGCGACTCATATTTATGATGGTAACATTCACCTTTAAGCTCTTCTAATCGAATAAAAAATGCGTGGAAGCTATCCACGCATTTTTTATTTATTGTTCAACTTCCACGTCACGCTGATTTAATGGTTGTGTTGGGCGGTTGTTTTTCCCTTCCATTTCTTCTATTGCGGCAATTTGTGCTTTGCTTGCTTGAATTGGTGCTTTAAAAATGGTCCAAGCCACGTTTTCACTACAAGGTGGAGTTGTGAGCGATCCATTTAAGCGGAAGCGTGCCATCTCTTTTGGCGTTAGCGCTTGAATATCAATCGGTTGAGCCAATTTTTCTTTTTGTCCAACGGTGAGTTTTTTCTCAACTACTGGCGCTAATGCTGGATTAGCCTCACCTTCATTGACCATCACGGCAACAACCGCCAAGGCTTTATCTTCACTTTGATGGACAAAATGAATTTCTAAAGGATAATGTTGGCGTTTAAAGGTATGCTCACTTGGTGTGTGAAAGTGAAATTGTTTTAAATAAAATGGTTTATTGTTGAGCGTAATAAATGGTGCATTTTCTTGTGCAACACTGACTTGCACGGTATGTCCATTGTTTTCTACTTGATACTCCGCAGGGAAGTAATTCATCTTAAGTGGTTTATTTGCCACTTTCATGCCGTTATCAGCTTCAAGATTAACAGGCGACTGAACTTTCCCTAGCTTACAGGTTTGATATTCGGTGAGCAAATCACCCCAATGTTCAGGACTTTCTTTCCCATTATAAGACCAATGCGCTTTATGCGTTTGGGCAAATGATGTTGCACTTAATGCGATAAGTAAGCTAGAAAGCAATAGACGAGTCTTCATAAGACACCTCTCCTTTTTTGTGGTATATGCCTCATCGATTCTACTGATTCTGTATGATAGCTTTTTGATTTTGGTCAAGTTTTGTTTGAGTGTAAGCACTCATCGTACGAGTGGGGGTAATGCTAAAAAAGCCGTCTATTTTGACCGCACTTTTTTAGCTCTGCTAGAGTCTTTCTCTAAGATCTTCTGCAGTTTTGCTGGTTTTAATTCGTTCAAAAACGATATCTGCTTCAGGATATTCTTTATTAAGATAGCGTAGCCATTGTTTGATCCGGGCAACATGATAAAAACCGGAATCATGGAAATTTTCCATTTCCGCATATTTTTGCAAGATTTTTTGAATATCCACCCAAGGCATTTTTTCGCAATTTTGTTTGAGTACAAGGCTTAAGTTTGGGATATTTAATGCACCACGCCCGACCATTAGATCTTCGCAACCTGTCGCTTTCAAACATGCTTGACCATCTTCCCAACGCCAAATTTCACCATTAGCAATCACTGGGATCGTCAAGCGAGATCTCACTTCACCGATTTTTTCCCAATTGATGCGATCGGCACGATAGCCATCGGCTTTAGTTCGACCGTGAATAGTGATTTCAGTGGCGCCACCTTGTTGTACGGCATCAGCAATTTCAAACGCTTGAGAAGTACAATCCCAACCTAATCTTACTTTCACACTGACAGGTAAATGACTAGGTACGGTTTGTCGCAAGGCTAGAGTCGCTTGATAAATTAATTCAGGTTGTTTGAGAAGTGCTGCTCCTCCGTTGCTCCCATTAACGGTTTTGGATGGACAGCCACAATTTAAATCAATACCATGTGAGCCAAGCTCAATGGCGCGATTAGCATTTTCAGCAAGACAGTTTGGATGTTGACCTAAAAGTTGGACACGAACAGGTGTTTTAGAAGGGGTAAAGCCCTGATTTTTGAGTTCAGGGCAAAGACGATAAAAGACTTTTTCGGGTAAGAGTTGATCCACTACACGGACAAATTCGGTGATGCAGAGATCGTATTCATTCACTTCAGTTAAAAGCCGACGAACGAAAGGATCAAGCACCCCTTGCATAGGGGCGAGGATAACACGCACTATTTCCAGCCTTTCACTTTACAAATTAAATCGTAAGCGGCTTGGATTTGTTGCGCTTTTTCTTTAGCCATTTCCATCATTTCTGGCGGTAAGCCTTTCGCAACTAATTTATCCGGGTGATGTTCATTCATTAAACGACGATATGCACGTTTTACGGCATTACGGTCATCACTTTCACTCACGCCCAATACTTTATAGGCATCGCTTAGTGTTGGGCCTGAAGATTGTTGGTATCCGCCTTGTTGTTGGTATTGGTAGCCACCTTGCTGTTGATAACCACCTTGTTGATATTGGCGATAGAATCCACCTTGGGTAAATTGGCGAGCCGCAATTTCCATTGCGAGCATTTGCTCAAACTGCATACGGGAAAGACCAAGCTCTTCGGCTACCACATAAAGCACTTCTTTTTCTGAGTTATGTAATTGAGAATCAGCAAATGCGGCTTGCACTTGTACGTGCAAGAACATTCTCAGCAAGTCAGCACGTTGTCCACATCCAATACGGAATTCGCGAATCACCTGACGTAGTGGAAAATCTGTTGCTTTACCTCGACTAAATGCCTCTTGAGCAAGTTTGCGATGGCTCTCATCTAATTGCATCTGGTTCATCAATTGATTTGCCAGTTGAATATCTTCTTCCGTCACTCGACCTTTGGATTTACTTAAATGTCCAAGTACCGCAAAAGTAGTTTGCATAAAGAGCGCTTGTCGGGTCGTTTTTTTCTTAAAAAAGCTAGAGTTAACCGAACCAAGCTCATAGAGTTTTTTATCTGCGATAGAGCCTAAAATAAGTCCAGCGATGGCGCCTAAAAAGCCCCCCCATTTAAAACCGAGAAAAACGCCGATAATCTTTCCAAAAAAATACATTCTCTTCCCCTAAAGTGCGGTCAAAAGGTCTTTTGACAATAATGGGCAGCCGCTAATATCTGCCTCTACATTAATATGGCTTTATTCTTATTTTTCAAGTGATGAATTACACACCATAACTTTCACGATAAGCCCGCATCGCAGGTAAATATTGCTGATAATCGGGTTCTTTTTCAATGAATTGCATTAAATCATCCAAATCAATAATGGAAAGCACTTGGCATTGATAGTCACGTTCCACTTCTTGGATGGCAGACAGTTCCCCTTTGCCTTTTTCCTGACGATTTAATGCAATAAAGACAGCGGCTAATTTCGCATTATTGGCTTCAAGAAGCGCCATGGATTCACGAATGGCTGTGCCAGCTGTAATGACATCATCGACTAACAACACATTGCCGGTTAATGGGCTACCGATCAAATTACCGCCTTCACCGTGATCTTTGGCTTCTTTGCGGTTAAAGCAAACAGGCGTATCACGGTTAAATTGATTGAATAGTGCAATGGAAACGCTCGTCGCAATTGGAATGCCTTTGTAGGCAGGTCCAAAAATAACATCAAAATCGACCGCACTTGACTGAATTGCCTTCGCATAGAATTCACCTAAGCGAGCAAGATCTGCGCCAGTGCTGAATAATCCTGCATTAAAAAAGTAAGGACTTTTTCGACCTGATTTTAGTGCAAACTCACCAAATTTAAGCACGTTTCGGCTCAAGGCGAATTTAATAAATTCGATTTTGTAGCTTTCCATTTTTTGTTCCTATAAACCTAATGCTTCACGTTGTGCAGCGAAGATTTGTTCGCAGCCTTGTTTGGCTAAGCCTAATAAGGTAAGTAATTCTTCGTGGCTGAACGGTTCACCTTCTGCAGTACCTTGCACTTCGATCATGCGACCATCTTCCATCATCACAACATTCATATCTGTTTCAGCGGCAGAATCTTCTACATATTCCAAATCACACACGGCTTCACCTTCAACAATTCCAACCGAAATCGCCGCAACCAGACCTTTGATTGGATTGGTTTTTAATGTGCCGTTAGCGATTAAACCGTTGATGGCATCACATAATGCCACTGCGGCACCGGTGATGGAGGCTGTTCTTGTACCGCCATCCGCTTGAATCACATCACAGTCTAAGGTAATAGAACGTTCGCCAAGGGCCTCTAAGTCAACCATAGCACGTAATGAGCGAGCGATTAAGCGTTGAATTTCCATGGTGCGTCCACCTTGTTTGCCTTTTGCGGCCTCACGTTGCATACGGCTGTGTGTAGAGCGTGGCAACATGCCATATTCTGCTGTCACCCAACCTTGATTTTGTCCTTTTAAGAAACGCGGTACGCTTTCATCAACACTCGCCGTACATAATACTTTAGTATCACCAAATTCCACTAATACTGAGCCTTCAGCATGTTTCGTGTAATTACGGGTGATTTTGATTGGACGAGATTGATGATTTTCACGATTATTTGGACGCATTCTGAATTCCTTTATTTTTATTGATAAAAAAGCGTGCCTATTTTAGCACGCTTTTCACTGTTTTATGGATTTGCTTGTTCAAACTCACGAATTTTATTAAAAACATCTTGTAAATCTGAGCCGTAGTTGATTTTTTGCAATTCAGGCACTGAGTTTGATTTCACTAACATTCTGAGTGGTTGAAATTGCATATTGCATAAGTAGATTTGTTGATGTGGCAACATATGTTGTACAAAGTGGATGAGTGCATGAATGCCCCCTGTATCCAGAACAGTCACGGCATCGCATTGTAATACGATATGTTTTATCTCGTGATCCGTATGTACGGTTTTATCGTGTAAATCTGCAAAGAGTTTATCTGCCGCAGCAAAGAATAATGGACCGCTGATACGATAAGCTAATACATCATTTAAATCTTCTGGTGCAGGTTGTTCAATCGCTTTTGTCATTTCTGCAATGGTGCGGATAAATAAGAGGCTCGCCAATAATACGCCGACAGAGATAGCGATCACCATATCAAATAACACGGTGAGAATTAAGCAAGTGAACAACACTGCAATTTCATTTTTTGTTGAGCGACGCGCTAAACGAATGATTTCAGGTACATTCGCCATATGCCAAGCTACCATTAATAGCAATGCAGCCATAGAAGAGAGTGGCAAATAAGACAGGGCATTGGCAAAGAATAACAGTGAGAATAAGACTAAGAGTGCATGAACGACACTAGATATTGGTGATACCGCACCCGATTTCACATTAGCTGCTGAGCGCGCAATGGCTGCGGTTGCTGTAATCCCGCCTAAGAATGGCGAAACAATATTCCCTAAACCTTGGGCGAGTAATTCATTATTGGAACGATGTTTAGTGTCAGTCATATTATCTAAAATGACTGCACAAAGTAGTGACTCAATCGCACCTAATACTGCCATTGAAAAGGCTGCAGGCAAGATATCTTGTATGCGGTCAAAATTCCAATTGATGACTTCACCTTGTGCATTAGGAATATTCCAGGGTAAGGTAAATTCAGGCAAGACATTAGGAATACCATGTCCTGTTGTGCCATCAGATAAGGTATATTGGAATGCCGTACCAATAGTTTCAACCGAGAAGCCAAATTGCCCTAAGGCTAATGCCATGAGTGTCCCAATAATGACCGCAGGTAAATGACCTGGCACAGGTAAACGAAGCTTATGCCATTGGGTGAGTACAAATAAGGTGACCACACCAACCGCAGTGTCTGCCCAGTTAATTGTCGGAAGTGCGGTCAAAATAGCTTGCACTTTTTCAATATAGTGAGGTGGCATCTGAGCAATGTCTAAACCTAAGAAATCTTTGATTTGCAAGGTGCCGATGGTGATCCCAATCCCGCAGGTAAAGCCAAGTGTAACGGGGAGAGGAATGTACTCAATTAGTCGTCCCAATCGAGACAACGCCATGATGACTAAAATAATTCCCGAAAGTAACGTTGCCATGAGTAATCCGCTGAGCCCAAATTGTTGGGTGACGGGATATAAAATCACGACAAATGCGGCGGTTGGACCTGAAATATTAAAACGCGATCCACCGGTTAACGCAATTACGATCCCCGCTACGATAGCGGTATAAAGACCGTGTTGTGGTGGCACACCGCTAGCAATGGCTAAAGCCATGGAAAGTGGAATCGCAATGACGCCCACAGTCAGACCCGCGATAATATCTTTAATCAATTTTTGTTTTCCGTAACCTTCACGGAAGGATTCTTTCAATGCGCTAAATGGTTTTACGGCCAAAAACACATTTTTAGAAAAGAGTGATTTGATATGCATAAAAATACGATGATAGAAAAAGATAGTTTATATTTTAGCTAAAAGGAAAAGGATTTTTTATGTTCTAGCTCAAAAAACTTGACTAATCTTGGATAAATCTTTATATTTCACGCACTTCAAAACGGTGAGATGTCCGAGTGGTTGAAGGAGCACGCCTGGAAAGCGTGTATGTGCGAAAGTGCATCGGGGGTTCGAATCCCCCTCTCACCGCCATTCAAATATTTTCTTTTCTGAATTTTAAACTAATCATTTTTGAGATCTAGAATTTACGCTATTTTCTTGTACAAAATATGCGTTGAATTGATTACTTTCTCTGAAAAAGCAAATTAGAAAAATAATGGTAGATTGAGATGAGTTATGGCACGCCCTAAAGGATTCGAACCTTTGACCCACGCCTTAGAAGGGCGTTGCTCTATCCAGCTGAGCTAAGGGCGCATTTCAAGGGTTACATCTTTTGTATGGAATTTCGAGGGAAATATAAAAGAAGTGGTCGGCGAGATAGGATTTGAACCTACGACCCACTGGTCCCAAACCAGTTGCGCTACCAAGCTGCGCTACTCGCCGACGATTGAGCACAATTATAGTGAGCTTTTCTTTTCAGTCAATTAATTTTTTAGATTCCTCTTTCAACTGCTCAAAATTATTCCAGTTTTTTCAACCGCACTTTTGTTGTCTTTGTAAAATAAGGCGTTGTCAGTTAAAATAGCAAACGTTTACTTAATTCCACCTTGAGGAAAAATGCATGACTGCCCAAATTATTTCAGGTACTGAACTATCAAAAAAAATCAAATCTGATGTTGCCAGTAAAATTGAACATTATCGTGCTCAAGGTAAACGTGCACCAGGGCTGGCAGTAATTTTGGTGGGGGCGGACCCCGCGTCTCAAGTCTATGTGGGCAGTAAGCGAAAAAGTTGTGAGGAAATCGGGATGGTTTCAAAATCCTATGATTTACCTGAAACAACTTCAGAAGCAGAACTACTACAACTGATAGATCAATTAAATGCCGATGAAACCATTGATGGTATTCTCGTGCAACTTCCATTGCCTGAACAAATTAATAGCACATCAGTGATTGAGCGTATTAGTCCTGAAAAAGATGTGGATGGTTTCCACCCTTATAATGTGGGGCGTTTATGCCAACGTATCCCAACTTTACGCGCTTGCACCCCTTATGGAGTGATGAAATTATTAAAAACCACAGGTATCGATTTACACGGTAAACATGCGGTGATCGTTGGTGCATCAAATATTGTAGGGCGCCCGATGTCTCTTGAATTATTATTGGCTGGCGCTACTGTCACAGTGACACACCGTTTCACCAAAGATTTAGAACATCATATTCGTCAGGCGGATGTTTTAGTGGTAGCTGTGGGTAAACCTCGTTTTATTCCAGGCGATTGGATTAAAGAAGGGGCAACAGTCATTGATGTGGGGATTAACCGTATCAATGGCAAATTAGTGGGTGACGTGGAATATGATGTGGCGCTACAAAAAGCGGCTTATATTACGCCGGTACCTGGTGGAGTAGGACCAATGACAGTTGCCATGCTGATGTTTAATACACTTTATGCTTATGAGCATAACAATCAACTGGTTTAAGAAATAAAAAAGTGCGGTTAAATTTGACCGCACTTTTGTCTTAATGTAATTTCAATCTTGGTTTTAAATAGTGGTTAAGTTTATCCACTAAAATAATCAAGCCGATCTTAATACATCCATGCAAAGCATGTTGATGCATACGATATAAAGACACATACGCAAATTGTGCAAATTTACCTTGAACAGTCAGAGGGTTTTTCCCAAATTTATTTGAGATGCTACCCAATGCGGTAAAGCTTGAAAGAGAAACCAAGGTTCCTTTATCGTTGTATTTGAATGCTTTTAATGGTTTTTGCTCAAAAAGTGCAAAGATATTTTTTGCACAAGCTTTTGCCATTTGGTGTGCCGCTTGCGCTCTTGGCGGAACTAATTTACCGTTTGGTTGCATTAATGCTGCACAGTCGCCAATGGCAAAAATACTGTCATCTACCGTAGTTTGAAGGGTATCTTTTACCACTAATTGATTGATACGATTAAGCTCTAATCCATCGAATTGCTGTGTCACCGTTGAGGTACGAACACCCGCTGCCCACACAATAAGATCAGCTTTAATTTCTTCGCCATCTTTGGTAATAAGCGTGTTAGGTTGGGCTTCCGTGATCATCGTATTTAATTTCACATTTGCCCCCATTTCTTGTAATTCATCTAATACTGCTGCAGATAAATTTTCGGGTAGAGCAGGCAGTAATCGAGGACCCGCTTCAACTAAAGTGACTTGCAAGCAAGAATTATCAATTTTACCGTAACCGTAAGAAGACAAGTCTTCAGTCGCATGATAAAGCTCAGCGGTTAATTCCACACCAGTTGCACCACCGCCAACAATCGCAATATTGACTTTGCTTTCATCCACTAATTTTTGTTTAAATTCTTCTTCACCAATATCATCTAATACACGGTTTTCAGAGAATTTAAGGAATAATTCCAACATTCTTTGTTGGAAGCGAAGTGCTTGATCAGAGCTGTCTAAGAAAATACAGTTATTAGCTACGCCTTTTGTATTGAAATCATTCGATTTACTACCGATCGCAATCACTAAGTAATCATAAGGAATACGACGCGCCACCACGAGCATATCGCCTTCTTGCCCATAAACAGGGGCAAGTTCAACATATTTTTGTTCACGATTAATGCGCGTGATCGAACCTTGCTCAAAGCTGAAATGGTGGTTTTTCCCATGTGCGCGATAGCTCAGCGAGTCTGTGCCATCATCCATTACACCTGTAGCAATTTCATGTAATAAGGGTTTCCACAAGTGGGTCGCATTGCGATCCACCAGCGTCACTTTAGCCTGTTTTTTGCGACCTAATTTGTCGCCTAAAAATGTCGCTAACTCTATGCCGCCGGCGCCTCCACCAACGATCACGACGTTTTTCATAAAGTACTCCTAAAAGCAAAATTGTTAAAAATGTTAAACTAATGTAATGATAGCATAACAAATAAAAAGACGAAAAAATTTAATGGAAATGACCGCACTTTATTGATGGCAGCGATCGTAAAGTGGTTGTAACTGTTGAATGGTTTGGGTGATAAATAAAATGGGATCGATTTGATGAAGTTCGGCTTTTTCAATGCTTTTTCCAATACACCAAAAATCCTCATCTGAACGTAAGAGAAGATCTTTTTCAGAAATGTCCTTCACTTGGCGAAAATCATCATATTCGCTTTCATCTTCTCGCCAAATATCAAAATCAGCAAATTGTTTGAAATCAAATTGCTCAAGCCACTGATTATATTGTTGCACATTAATTTGTGAGCGAGCTGCACGATAGCAATGCCAATCTAAACACACTCTTAGTCGGCGACGATTTAATAGCACAGAAAAAATGGCTGCTGAATTTTGGTTAAACTCGTATTTAAAATAAGCGAAGAAATGCGCGCGAACCTGCCAGCCATTAGTCCAACTTTCAATATGTGGTTTCGCAAAAGGCATACCAAGTTGTTTTGCGACTTCTTGAATAATCGCTTTCCAGTTATCCCAATGTAATTTGTAATCAGCTTTAATCGCCGGAATCTCTTCCGGACAGAATTTTTTCATTTGGGCGAATTGGTAGAAAGGAATATTGAACAGTTCGCAAGATTCAGCAGTAAGCGAGAGCATGGCATTTCCTTAAAAATCACTGTAATTTTTGACCGCACTTTGCGTGAAGAACTGTTTGTCTTCCCAACGCAACATAGTCATTCGATTATTCCATACACAACCAGTATCTAGGGCATAAATACCTTCTGGGGTAGGCTCATCGACTAAACTTGCCCAATGCCCAAATACAATGGGAATTTGTTTATAAAGAGGATTATCTAAATTAAACCAAGGCGTGAGTTCAGCTGGCGCATCTTTTAAAGGGGATTTACAGGCAAAATCAAAGCGATGATCCAAATAGCAAAAACGCATTCGAGTGAAAGCATTAATAATGTAATGATGGCGTTCTAAGCCCTGCAAATCCGGCGACCAGCGATCAGGCTGTTCAGAATACATATTTTCAATAAGATAATGAAAATCCCCGTTTTGTAAAATCTGTTCCACTTCAGCCGCACAAGATTTTGCGGTTTCCAAATTCCAATCAGGCGAAATGCCTGCATGCGCCATCAGGAAGTTTAATTCTTCATTATGAACAAGTAAGGGCTGATGGCGTAACCAATGAATCAGCTCATCAAAATCGGGTGCATTAAAAATGGCATCGACACGATCACGCGGTTTTACTTTTTTTATACCCAGTGCGGTCGCAATTAAGTGTAAATCGTGATTTCCTAGCACGGTTTGCGCTGCATTACCAAGTGATTTTACGAAACGAAGACATTCAAGTGATTTATCTCCTCGCGCGACAAGATCCCCCACAAGATAAAGTTTATCTTGCGTAGGATTGAAATCTACACGCGCTAATAAAAGCTGTAATTCATCATAACAGCCTTGCAAGTCACCGACGAAATAGGTTGCCATTTTTGACCGCTCTTTACTCTTCTGAATCTAAGATTTCATCTTTATTAATATCAGCTGGAGGATTATCCGCCAACCAGTTTGCTAAGCGCGCATAATCTGCGATAGCCAAATTTTCTGCACGTGCATTTAAATCAATACCAAGTGCGGTCAGATTTTCAGGTGAAAATAGTGTTGAAAGTGCATTGCGTAATGTTTTTCGACGTTGATTGAACGCTTGGGAGCAAACACGGTTCAACCAATATAAATCTTTTACAGGGTGCGGCAATTCTTTATGCGGAATTAAACGCACAACCGCTGAATCCACTTTAGGTGCAGGTTTGAATGCGGAAGGTGGCACTTCAAGTACAGGCATCACTTGGCAGAAGTATTGCGCCATAATGGTTAATCGGCCGTAAGCTTTGCTATTTGGTCCTGCGCATAAGCGTTTCACCACTTCTTTTTGCAGCATGAAGTGCATATCTTGAATCACATCATGATACTTAAACAAGTGGAACATTAATGGCGTAGAAATGTTGTAAGGTAAGTTACCAAACACACGCAATTTTTGCCCTTTTTCTGCCAAATTTTCTTTTGTATAAAGTTCACCAAAATCAAATTGCATCGCATCCGTTTCAATAACGGTGAGCTTTTGATGTAAGAATGGATGATGACGTAAACGTTCTGCAAGGTCGCGGTCAAGCTCCACCACAGTCAGATGATCGACAAGCTCACCAACCGGCTCTGTTAATGCACCAAGTCCCGGACCAATTTCCACTAAAAATTGATTGGGTTGTGGGTAAATCGCCGCCACGATACCTTGAATGACAGAAGTATCATGTAAAAAGTTTTGACCAAAGCGTTTACGCGCCGTATGGCCTAAGTGTTTTTTTGAATTCATAAGTACTATTTAAGAAGAAAAGTGCGGTTATTATAGAGCCTGTATTTCTTTTGTAAATTTTAGTGTAACTGTCATGAGTAATATCATTTAGCAATGAGTTCCAGTATTGCTTTAATATGATGACTCAAACTAGGATTATAACGAATACAGTCCATTGGATTGAGAATGCGATGTTGATGTTCAGATGCTTGTTTTACTGATTTTTGAATTGCATCATCCAATGTATCCATGTTTTCTCTAGAAAATGTATAGCCAAATTCATATTGTAATACTTCTAGGCATCCCATGTTTTCAGAAAAAATAACTGGCGTACCAGATAATATGGATTCTAGTCCAACAAGCCCAAATGGCTCATATTGAGATGCCATAATGGTGAAATCTGCCGCTTGATATAATTCAGGCATATTTTTGCAAAAACCAAGCGAAGAGATTTTAGGATTTTCTTCTACAGGCGTTCCTGCTACCACTAAGCGAATCGGTAACTGAGTTTTTTCAAAATATTTTTTCAAAATATCGAAACCTTTTCGCGTATGCCCAGTAGAAGGGAATAGGTAAATGATTTCATCTTTTTTGAAACCTAACTTTTCTCTAAGCTTCACTCTTTCTTCTTCATTGATTTGTGTGAATTTATCTGTATTAATAGGGGGATAAATCACATCAATTTTGTTTTCTGGGATATGATATAACTCAACGAGTTCTTTTTTCATTAATGCAGAATGAGCGATGACATATTTGGATTGATTTAAGGATTTTTGTTCACCTATTATTTTAAATCGATCTGATATGCTTGGCTTTTTCTTTGATGCTTGTAGATATCCTTTATGATTCCCACCACAAATAACCACGTCAGATAGGGTATAAGAGGTAGTAAGTGAGACTTCTGATGTTTCTTTATATTTATTTGAAAAATAGGAAAGAAATGAGGTTCTCCATTTTTTAGGAATAAAAGAAAGATTAATCTTAACTGGATTAATTAAATCATATTCAGGTAATGCAGTATCAAACTTGGCAGAGTAAATTTTAGGTGTAATGTTTGCCTGAGATAATCCATTAACAATATCAATAAGATATCGTTCCATACCTCCGCCATATTGAAATTTTTGACAGGTTAATGAAATATTGGGGTGATTATTATTACTTAGTAATGTTTTATTCATTTCTTTATACCATCTAAGAGATTACTATGTGTCCATTATAGGGGGAGTTTTTCTTTTGTAAATCATTCCTAAGTCTTGATATAACGTACAAATTAGTAAAAAAAGTGATTTTTTTCTGTTCAATTTTATTTTAATCTTTCGTCTAACGCCAAAAACGGCTATAATCCGCCCGTTTTTCATTTATAACCCGCAAAAAAGTGCGGTCAAAAAAATCATTATTTTAGAGGATAAAATGGCAAAAGAAGATTGCATTGAAATGCAAGGCACAATTTTGGAAACCTTACCAAATACCATGTTCCGCGTTGAGTTAGAAAATGGTCACGTAGTGACTGCACATATTTCTGGCAAAATGCGTAAAAACTATATTCGTATCTTAACGGGCGATAAAGTAACAGTAGAAATGACACCTTATGACTTGAGCAAAGGTCGTATCATTTTCCGTAGCCGTTAATTTAGAAATAAAAGAAAAGCCGATATGTTGATATCGGCTTTTTTTGTTTGAAAAGCGTACAAATTATTTGAAGTCTAGAAAAAAATCTGTATAATCAGCGCCCTTAGCCACGTTCATTTTTTCGTTCCTTGCCTTTGCAGATTGGTGGCTAATCTACGTCAAAGGCTGATTAACCCGTAAGGAGCAGTAATGCGTCACTACGAAATCGTGTTTATGGTTCATCCGGACCAAAGCGAGCAAGTACCAGGTATGATCGAACGTTACACAGGTTCTGTTAAAGAAGCTGGTGGTCAAGTTCATCGCCTAGAAGATTGGGGTCGTCGTCAATTAGCGTACCCAATTAACAAATTACACAAAGCACACTATGTGCTTATGAATGTAGAAGCGCCTCAACAAGTCATCGACGAGCTAGAAACGACTTTCCGTTATAACGATGCTGTATTACGCAGTCTTGTTATCCATACTAAGCACGCCGTAACCGAAGCGTCCCCAATGAAAGCGGCTAAAGAAGAACGTAAACCTTTAGCTGAAGTTGAAAACAACGATTTTGAGGATGCTGAAGAGTAATTCAAAACTTGATAATCGCTTCTCGTTAATCGGCACAGTGTGTCAATTACCCAAGCGAAGCAACAGCCCTAACGGGATTGCGCATTGCCAATTTTGGCTGGAACATCGTTCCGAACAAGTCGAAAGTGGTTTATCACGCCAAGCGTGGTTAAAGATGCCAGTTCAAGTCAGTGGCAATCAGTTAATAGAAAAAACTCAAAGCATTACGGTCGGCAGTAAACTTCTTGTGGTGGGGTTTATTACTTCACATAAAACCTCAAATGGTTTAACGCAGTTAGTATTGCATGCCGAGCAAATCGAATTTATAGATTAGGAGACAGCCAAATGGCACGTTATTTCCGTCGTCGTAAGTTCTGCCGTTTCACAGCGGAAAATGTTGTTGAAATCGATTACAAAGATATCGCTACATTAAAGAACTACATTTCTGAAAGCGGCAAAATTGTACCAAGCCGCATTACCGGTACTCGTGCGAAGTACCAACGCCAATTAGCACGCGCAATCAAACGCGCTCGTTATTTAGCGTTATTACCTTACTCTGATTCTCATCACAATTAAGAAGGAGTTAGGAAATGCAAGTAATTCTTTTAGATAAAATCGTTCACCTAGGTAACGTAGGTGATCAAGTTAATGTTAAATCTGGTTTCGCTCGTAACTTCTTAATCCCACAAGGTAAAGCAGTTATGGCAACTAAAGCTAACATTGAACACTTTGAAGCACGTCGTGCAGAGTTAGAAGCAGCGGCAGCAGCAAGTTTAGCAGCAGCTCAAGCTCGTGCAGCACAAGTGACTGCGTTAGGTTCTGTAACTATCGCATCTAAAGCAGGTGATGAAGGTCGTTTATTCGGCGCAATCACTACTCGTGATGTAGCAGAAGCAGTAACTGCAGCAGGCGTTGAAATTGCGAAAAGCGAAGTTCGTTTACCAAACGGTCCAATCCGTACTCTTGGTGATCACGATGTTCGTTTCCAACTTCACGGCGAAGTATTTGCAACATTAGATGTTATCGTTGTTGCAGAATAATTATCAAAGTTTTTGATAAAAGAAAACCCGACATTATGTCGGGTTTTTTGTTTATACAGATTTAGAAAAATATTTTTTCTTAGTCAAAGATAATATCTCAAATTATTTAAATTTATCTGCATATTTTTCACTATTAATCCAAGAATGATCTTGTTCCCAAGTAAACCGCCATTTTCTTACAGGACCAGCCATAACATTTAAATAATAATTGTCATAACCTGCAATAGTTGCGACCGGATGGTATCCTTTTGGTACTTGAACAACATCCCCATCATACACCGCCATACATTCATCTAGTGAACGATCATCGGTATAAACTCGTTGTAATGCAAAACCCTGTGATGGTGAGAAACGATGATAATAGGTTTCTTCCAAATAGGTTTCAGTCGGAGAGTTTTTATCGTCGTGTTTATGGCTAGGGAAAGAACTCGTATTACTTTCATCTGTAAATACTTCAACAACCAATAAGGCATCAGCGGTTTCAGTTTCAGGGAGAATATTATGTACTAAGCGCTTATTATTTCCATATCCGCGTTTTTCTACACCGACATCCTCAGGTTTAATTAAGCGAATTGGTAAATTACCCTGACTTGGTGCTCTACAGACAGCCAATTCTAGATAACTTTCAGCTTTGATTTGTACTTTTTGTTGGTGTGGAACGTAGACTGAATAAGGCGGAATGCGCTCAAATGGGGAGGCGCGATTACCAATATGCTCGAAAGTGGCTTGGGATGTAACAATAGTAGCTTTACCAGCAACGAGAACAAAACAGGTTTCAGTATTTTCAGTATCAAAAGTTAGTTCTTGATCTTCTTGTAGATGGTACATTTCAAAACCAACGTACTCCCAATTCGCTGTTTTTGGGGTGATTTTTTGTACTTCACCATTCTTTTCAGGATGATCTTTTCGTGATTTGGATAGTAAATAACTCATTTCATGCTCCTAAAATAGCCAAATAACTTCTTAAGATAATACTCCGTTCAGTGAATTAATCTAGCGAGATTTATACAAAATCAGACATAGATCACATAAATGAAATAAAAATTTCAAATTCATTATTTTTGTATTTAAATTTTTAAAATAGAGATCTACTATGGGATTGTATATAAAATCCACAAGGATGAGTGTGTGTAATTTATAAGCTTAGTCTGTAAGTTAACAATGGAATATTCATCAGGAGGAGGTGTATGGACATTGAACTAAGAAATAGATACTTATTTTCTCAAAAGTTAGTTAAAGAAGTTGGGGAAATTGCACTTGATTTTTACCTTAATCGTAATGAGTTAAAAATCGAATGTAAGAAAGGTGATTTGCAAGATCAAGTTAGCATTGCAGATAAAACTGTTGAAGCAAAAATCAAAGATGCACTGAAAAGCCACTTTCCTCAAGATGGTTTTTTGGGAGAGGAATCTGGTGCTGAAAATTTAGTCTGTGAGTACTGTTGGGTAGTAGATCCTATTGATGGAACTAGCTCATTTTTATATGGCTTAAATGCTTGGTGTATTTCTATTGCAATTCTACACAGAAATCAGATTGTTTGTGGCGTGATTTTTGATCCTGTTCATAATGAGCTATTCAGAGCAATGAAAGGAGATGGTGCGTTTCTGAATGATCATCCTATTCGTGCATCTTCTTCTATTTCATTAAAAGAGGGATTAATAGGATTAGGAGTATCTCACCGGGTTCATCCTAATACATTTACGCCTGTGTTAAATCATATTTTACTCGATGGTGGGATATTTATTCGTAATGGTTCAGGAGCATTAATGTTAGTGTATGTGGCTGCTGGTCGCTTGATTGGGTATTTTGAACCACATATTAATGCATGGGATGTTTGTGCTGCCATTATTATTGTTCAGGAAGCTGGAGGTTATGTGAATAACTTCCTTGAAAAAGATGGATTGTTAAAGGGTAATTATATATTAGGTTGTTGCACAGAAGAACTGTTTCTAAGACTTAACCGTATTATACGTGTTAATGACTAATAATGTGCACCAATGATATCTACATTTTCGTTAATAAAAAGGAGTTTTATATGAAAGACTTACTTTATAAATATGGATTTACTCCCGTTTCATTTTTCCAACTTATTTTAATTACTGTGAATGCTCAGCTAATTTATGCTTTTTGGGATATCCGAAATAGTGTTCCAGGTGGATTTCCTGCCGCATTAGGTGTGACAGATCAAGAGGCTGGTTATTTGTATTCAATGCAAGGACTTGTAATTATTCTAGGTACAATAGCATTAGGTTGGGTTGGCGATCGATTTTCTATACGAAGTATTATGCTGTTGTCTACTATTGGTGTTGGTAGTATATCTCTCTTTCTTACAATTTGCTCACCAGGATTAAGTATGCCAGTGCTACTTGCATGTTTTTTTTCTATGTTATTTTTTAGTGAAGTGTTATTCAAACCAGCTAATTTTAAGGCTTTAAGAATTTCAACTTCAGAAGAACATCAAGGTGCTGCATTTGGGTTATTTGAATTTGGTCGAGGCCTATTGGCTTTTCTTATTTCATTACTATGGACAGCCATGCTCTATTATCAGGCTAGCCCAAAAGCTATGATGATGACAAGCTGTGTTATTGTGATTGTTACAGGGCTTGCAGTCTTTTTTGTCGTACCGAAGGGACAAAAGGTTGGAGATGATACTCAAGCAAATAGTACAAAAGAAGCCTTAAGTGGTGTTTGGCAAGTTGCAAAGTTACCAGTTGTTTGGATTGTTGGGGTTAATGTATTTTGTATCTATGGGGCATTTGTTGCGGCAGGTACTTATTTTGCTCGCTTTTTGCAGGGGGGGTATGGAACCAGTGCTGTAGCTGCGGCTGTATTTGCAACTGTTGTGATAGCATTGCGAATGCTGCCTTTAGTATCAACAGTATTAGTTGAAAAAGTTTTCGATTCTACAGCTCATTTTATGAGATTAATGCAAGTAATACTTACTGTAATACTGTTAGCAATTTCATTAATATTTTTTAGTAACCATCCTGATATTTCTTTGTATGCAAATGGCTATTTGCCTAATCAAGCACCGGATAATCTTATTTCTCCTTCAATGTTCTGGAGTTTAATTGTATTAATGTTATCTGCTTCAGCATGTATTTTTATGATTAGAGGAGTTTATTATGCACCTATTGGTGAGTTAGGGGTGGCTAAAAAGCATTCCTCTGCAGCAATGTCTTTTGCGATTACTATTGGTTATTTTCCCGCATTGTTGGCGCCTATTTTATTAGGTGGACTTGTAAAATCTCCAGACAAAGATGCTGCAGGTCAAATTATTCGTTCTTATCTAACAGATACTCAGATTCTAGGATGGGCATTTTTAGGGCTTGCAGTATTGGTTGCTCTATCAATTCTTATGTCTCATATTTTAATTAAATTAAAACAGAACAGATCTTAAAATTTAAATACAGGTCAGAGTCTTATGGATAAATTAATTAATGGAAGAAATTGGATATCTTTTTGTGATTCTGGGTTATATATTTCAGAATTACTGATACCGGGCACACACGATACAATGACAGCTAGTTGCCAGCAGAGATACTATAAAACACAGCATTTATCTCTTGAGGAACAACTATCCTGTGGTGTGCGGTTTTTAGATATTAGATTAAGACAAGAGATGGTTGCCGCTCACAGAGAATGGATAAGCCACATTACATTTGATCAAATCATTAAAAATTGTCATGATTTTTTACAACAAAATTCCAAAGAGTTCATTTTGATGCGTATTCAAAATGCCAATGAGAATAAGGATGACTTTGAGGCGTATGGAGTATCTTTGTTAGAGAAAATAAGTCAGTATTCATCTATGTTCTATTTTTGGACTGAGAATGAGTTAGATATGGAGGAAAATCCTAAATGGCCTAGGGTTGAAGATGTAAGAGGAAAAATTATTGCTTTAGAATGTTCTCCTGTTCAATTTAAATTTAATCGTTTAGAAAACAAATTCTGGGCAGCAAACTGGCATTCTAACCCTAATATAGAATTGCAAGATTTGTGGGATGGTCCAACTATTCATCAAAAACAGAAGGCAGTCGAACATCTTATCCAAAATAGTGTAAATATTCCTGCTGATAAGCTCATTCTCAATCATATTAGTGCGACTAATGGGGAATTAGGTTTTCCTGATCTTTATGCTGAAAATTTAAATCCATATACACAAATATTTTGGAAAAGTAAGCAGGGGATTAGAGGGGTTCAAATTTATGATTTTATTGACCCAAACTTGTCTAGAGAAGTTTTTATGCTAAATCATAGCAGGATGAAATCCTTCTAGATTATCCTTTTTAGTTAATTGTTGAATAAGATATACGACAATTCAAATTCTGTGAGGCGATACATTCCAATAAGTGTATCGCTTTTTTATTTTTAAAATCAGACATAGATCACAAAATGAAATGAAAAGTTCAATTTTAATTAAAAATGAATTGAAAAGTTCGATTTATTACCCTAATCTATGTTAACCCTAGATAGTGAATATTGTTTTTTTATGCAAGTTGTTATTCATTTGTCGCATCTTAATTTCTGAAACTGTATGAAGGAGTTCAAAATGGAAACTGTTTATAACTTTATTAATGGTAAACAAGTGCCAAGCAGAGGGACAAAAGCGCATCCAATTTATAATCCTGCGACGGGTGAGCAAATTCGCCAAGTGATTATGAGTACTCCGGATGATGTGAATGAAGCTATTGAAGTAGCACATAAAGCTTTTGCTGATTGGTCAGCAACCTCTCCGCTACGCCGTGCCCGGATTATGTTTAAATTTAAAGAATTACTGGAAAGAGATTGGGATTCATTAGCACGTTTAATTGTAGAGGAGCATGGTAAAGTTTATTCTGATGCTTGTGGTGAATTGACTCGTGGTTTGGAAGTTGTTGAATTCTCATGTGGTATTCCTCATTTATTAAAAGGTGAATTTTCAGAGCAAGCAGGACGCGGCATCGATATTCATTCATCTTTGCAACCACTAGGGGTAACTGTTGGTATTACACCGTTTAACTTCCCTGCAATGGTGCCAATGTGGATGTTCCCAATTGCATTAGCTTGTGGTAATACCTTCATTTTAAAACCAGCTAAAGCAGATCCTTCTTTATCTATTCGTTTGGCTGAACTGTTAAAAGAAGCAGGTTTACCAGATGGCGTATTTAATGTGGTACATGGTGATCGTCATGATAATGAAGTTTTATTGCGTGATCCTCGTGTTCATGCTGTGAGTTTTGTGGGTTCTACACCAGCTGCAGCACATGTATATAAAGTCGGTTCTGAATTCGGCAAACGCGTACAAACCTTTGGCGCAGCGAAAAACCATGCATTAATCATGCCGGATGCAGATATTGAATCTACCGCAAATGCTTTATTAGGTGCGGCATTTGGTGCTGCGGGTGAGCGTTGTATGGCGTTAGCATTGGCTGTTACGATTGATGATGAAACTGCAGATAAATTAGTGGCAGCTTTAAAACCAAAAGTAGAAGCACTGCGTTATGGTCCAGGTATTCCAAAAGATGGTGAAAAAGAGATGGATTTTGGTCCATTAATTACTCAGCAACATCTCAACAATGTGACAAATTACATTACAACCGGTGTGGAAGAAGGTGCAACACTTATTGTTGATGGTCGAGGTAAAAAACCAGTTGGTCATGAGAATGGTTTCTTTATCGGTGGTTCCTTATTCGATAATGTCACTTCCGATATGGTGATTTATAAAGAAGAGATCTTTGGACCTGTATTGGGTATTGTCAGAGCAAAAAGCTTTGAAGAAGCAATGAAGTTAATTAATGAACACCCTTATGGAAACGGTACAGCTATCTTTACCTCTGATGGTGGTGCTGCTCGTGAGTTTGCATATCACGTTCAGGCTGGTATGGTGGGTATTAACGTGCCAATTCCAGTACCAATGTCATTCCATTGCTTCGGTGGTTGGAAACATTCATCTTACAGTACCTTGAACGTTTATGGACCAGACGGTGTCCGTTTCTATACGAAGATGAAAACAACAACAACACGTTGGCCAAATAAATATGTAATTGAAAATGCTGCATTTAGTATGCCGACACTTTAATTAACATAATGTTTTAAATTATGAAGAGGAGATAATCGCATTAAGGACGTTATCTCCTCTTGTTCTATGCAATAAATAGTAAGGATATCGTATGAAACAGGTTCGAATTGGTTTGGTTGGTACTGGATATATCGGTCGTTGCCATGCTATTGCTTATGCTCAGGCACCAACAGTATTTCCACTTGATGCTGAATTGGTTCTGGAATATTTAGCCGAGATTACTCCTGAATTAGCAGAGAAAAAGGCAAAAGAATTCGGTTTTAATCGTTTTACGGGCGATTGGATGGATATTGTGCAAGATCCAAATGTGGATGTAGTAGATATTTGCACTCCAAACTTTCTTCATAAAGAAATAGCATTAGCAGCCATTGCTAATGGTAAACATGTTTACTCTGAAAAACCGCTAGCTCTCACTGCAGAAGATGCCAAATTAATGTATGAAGCGGCGAAGAAAGCAAATGTTAAGACCTTGGTTGGGTTTAATTACATAAAGAATCCAACGACTCAATTAGCCAGAGAAATTATTGCTAATGGTGAAATTGGAGAAGTAGTACATTTTTATGGTACTCATAATGAAGATTACTTAGCTAACGAAAATACACCATTAGATTGGCACTGTGTGAAAGAAAAAGCAGGACTAGGTGCATTGGGGGATTTAGCGGCTCATATTGTACAGATGTCTCAGTACTTATTAGGGCAGGATATTCGGGCTGTTATTGGAGACATGCAAACAGTAATTAAAAATCGCCCAAACCCTCATAATGTACAAGAGCGTTTAGCTGTAGAGAATGAAGATCAGGCGACAGCTTTGGTTCGATTTGATAATGGATGCATGGGAATGATTGAAACGTCTCGAATTGCTTGTGGACGAAAAATGGGACTGAGCTATGTGATTACGGGAACAAAAGGCAGTATTTCTTATACTCAAGAAAGAATGGCAGAATTAAAGCTTTATTTACATGATGAAGATCCAGCAAGACAAGGATTTAAAACTATCCTTACTGGACCATTGCATCCTGATTACAAGAATTTTTGTGTGAGCGCAGGTCATGGCATTGGTTTTAACGATCAGAAAACGGTGGAGATTAGAGATTTAGTAAATGGTTTAGCTTCACCTGAAGGTGTTTTATATCCTGATTTTGAAGAAGGATATAAGGTGTCTCGCGTGTTAGATGCAATAGCATTATCGTATCACCAAAAACGTTGGGTTAATGTAGAAGAAATAGCGTAATTCGATGAGGGGCATTCAATTATAGTGCCCCTTATTTTTTTATTATTAATCGGAAGATTTTGCGAATAGTAAATATTTTCGACTAAAAAGTAAGATCTACTTCACACTTTCAAAAAATGACAGTTGCAGAAAATCTTCTTTTAATGATATAGATACATGTGGATGATTTATTCCAAATTACACACTGGTGAAATTTATATTCGCATATTGTGAGATTATAGCTGTATTTCAATCTTTGTTATTCGTTTAACTAATAAAGGGAGTAGCATTATGAAAAAAACATTGCTTGCGTTACTTTGTGGTGGAGTTTTATTAACGTCTCAAGCTGTTATCGCTAAAAATGTTGTGATTGGTGCACCAATGGTTGCCTTTTCTGATAAATGGCAAACCTATCTTCAAGATGCCATTCGTGAGTTTGATAAAACACATGATGATGTGGAAATTAAACTCGCAGATGCGAATGGTGACCCCGCTCGTTTATTAAATGATGCAGAAACATTTATCGATCAAAAAGTTGATGCATTACTTGTTGTTCCAACAGATCCAAATATTGTTAAGGTTATTGGCAAAAAAGCTAAACGAGCCGGTATCCCTCTCATTATTATCAATCGTAAACCATTAGATGAAGATATGCAGTACGTTACTAGTTATGTAGGATCGGATGAAATCGAAGGTGGACGTATTCAAGCAAACTTTATTGTTGATACCTTAAAAGGTAACCATGCTGAAGCTGCAATCTTGATGGGGCCTTTAGGGCAAGATGCTCAAATTAAGCGTACGCAAGGCAATAAGGAAATTTTTGGTCAGCATAAAAATATCAAAATTTTTACTGAACAAGAAGGTAAATGGGATAGAGCTAAAGGCTTAGAAATTGCAGAAAACTTACTTGCGGCAAATAAAAATTTAAATGTTGTTGTTAGTAATAATGATGAAATGGCGATTGGGGCGGTATTAGCAGGTAGAAAATTAGGTCTTAAAGATGAAGATTTAATAATTGTTGGTCTTGATGCAACACCTGATGCATTAGATTATTTAGGTAAAGGATTAGATGCAACAGTGTTCCAATCAGCTGCAGGACAAGGTTCTGCGGGGGCTGAAATGGCCTATCTTGCTGCAAAAGGTGAAAAAGTTCCCGCTGTGAAATGGGTGCCTTTTGAACTCGTTACACCAGATAAAAAAGAGGAATATCAAGCGAGATATAAAAAATAGATTTTCTCATCTAAATAACGGAAGGGTGATAACCCTTCCGGTTAAAGCTAAAGAGATTTATTAATGGAGGGATGAACAATGTTAAAAAAGGTATGCATTTTAGTTATTAGTCTCTTTTTTGCCCCAGTTATTTTAGCCAAGTCGATAGTAGTTGGTGTTTCAATGTATAGCCTAGCAGATAAATATCCCACTTATTTGCAGGATTCCATGGATAAGTTTGTCACCTCCCAATCTAATCTTAAATTTAAATATGCCGATGCGAATGGCGATCCCGCCAAGATGTTAAATGATGTGGAAAATTTTATTGATTCGAAGGTTGATGCTTTGATCATTATGCCAACAGATCAAAAGATCGTAAAAGCCATAGGATTAAAAGCAAGAAAAGCGAAGATTCCTTTAATTGTGGTGACAGTGAAACCGAATGAAGAAGACATGCAATACGTAGCGAGCTACGTTGGTTCTGAAGAAATTAAAAGCGGTGAAATGCAAGGTGAATTTATTGTTAACTCATTGAATGGTAAACCAGCTAAAGTCATTATTTTACTTGGACCGTTGGGTTTAGAAGCTCAAATTAAGCGAACAGAAGGGAATAAAAAGATCTTTGCTCATCATCCTGAAATTAAAGTGGTCGCAGAACAAGAGGCAAAATGGGATAGAGCTAAGGGAATGGAAGTCGCAGAAAATCTGCTTTCAGCTCACCGAGATGCAAATGTAATTCTGAGTAATAATGATGAAATGGCGATAGGGGCTTTATTGGCTGCGAAGAAACTCGGATTCAAAGATGAAGACATACTCATTGTAGGAATTGATGCAACACCAGATGCTTTAGCTTATTTAGGTAATGGATTGGATGCTACTGTTTATCAATCTGCATCAGGACAAGGACGATTGAGTGCAGAAATGGCCTACAAGGCAGCGCTTGGTGAAGAGATTCTCAAATATAACTGGATTCCTTTTGAATTGGTTACCCCAGAAATGAAGGAACAATATATCAACAAATATAAGGAGTAAATTGACCGCACTTTATAACGTTATTTCCGTATTTATTTTTATCGAGTCAAGGAGTTAAACATGACTAATAGTAATAGCTCAAATTCTCCCTATATTTTAGAAATGAGAAATGTATCGAAAACATTTCCTGGGGTTAAGGCATTAGATCAGATCAATCTCCGGGTCAAGCGTGGAAGTGTTCACGCTCTGATGGGGGAAAATGGAGCTGGTAAATCCACATTGATGAAAATTCTATATGGAATTTATATTCCTGATGAAGGTGGAGAACTTATTCTAGATGATAAACCTTTTAAACCAGGACGTCCTATTGATGCAATTCGTCGTGGTCTAACTATGGTACCTCAGGAAATTTCTCCTGCTGCTAACTTGACGATTGCGGATAATTTTTATTTAGGTCGGGAAATAACGAAAGGTAAATTTTTCCTTAATCAAAAAGCAATGAATGAGCAAGCCTCCGCGATTCTAAAAGAACTTGGTGTGCCGATGGATGTGACAGAAAAAATGTCAGATGTATCGGTGGCAAAAGCTCAGTTGGTTGCGATTGCGACTGCCGTTTCTAATGATGCGAAAGTGATCATTATGGATGAGCCAACAACGGCATTAACTGAAAATGAAGTAGATCAACTTTATCGCATTATTGAAACAGTTAAAGCAAGAGGTATTGCGATCATCTTTATCTCTCACAAATTAGATGAAGTCTTTAGAGTATCTGATGAGATTACGGTAATTCGTGATGGTCAATATGTGGATACGAAGCCAACAAAAGAAGTGACCAAAGAACAACTCATTTCCATGATGGTTGGCCGTGATATGTCAGAAATGTTCCAACGTGAGCGTTTTGAGTTATCTGATGAAATTGTTTTAGAAATTAAACATTTTACTCGAGAAGGAAAATATCAAGATATTAATTTTGCTGTACGTAAAGGTGAAATCTTTGGTATCGCAGGATTGGTTGGTGCTGGTCGTTCAGAAATAGTGGAAGGATTATTTGGCTATAAACCGGCAGATAGTGGTGAAATTTATATTAAAGGCGAAAAAGTAGTTATTAATAATCCACTAGATGCCATGAAGCATAAAATTGGCTTTGTAACTGAAGACAGAAAATTGACGGGCTTGTTCCTAAATCTGAGCATTACAGACAATATGATTATGCCGGAAATGTCGCCTTATTTAGAGAATTTCCTCGTGTCTGTTGCAAGAGCTCAAAAAACGGCAAATGAACAAAAAACGAAACTCAAAATAAAAGCACCAAATGTAGAGGTGATTACTAATAATCTCTCCGGTGGTAACCAACAAAAAGTATTGCTTGCTCGTTGGTTATTACTAGAGCCTGAAATTTTGATTTTAGATGAACCAACAAAAGGGATTGACGTCGGGGCTAAGGCTGAGCTCTATAAATTGATGGTTGAGTTATCAAAACAAGGTAAAACGATCATTATGATTACGTCAGATATGTTGGAACTTTTATCAATGAGTGATCGCGTCATGGTTATGCACGAAGGGCATCAAGTTGGCATCATTCCTCATGCAGAATTGACTCAAGAGCGAGTACTTGAATTGGCTTCGGGTTAGTGTCTATTAATTAGAATGGTTTATTTATTAAGATTAAAAAAATGAGAGGTTTATTATGGAAAACGTGACACTGAAGAAAATGATTAATGCGTATGGGATGGTCTTAATTTTAATTCTTCTCTTTTTGGCATTGTCTGTTTCAATAGACGGCTTTTTTTCAGCTAGAACAGTATGGAGTATTATCGAACAAGTCTCCATGTTCGGTATTATTGCAATTGGTGTAACCTTCATCATTATCACAACGGGTATCGATCTATCATCTGGCTCAGTGGTGGCGCTTACAGCAGTCGTTTCAGCTTCAATTGTGACTGGTGGCGATAGTGTATCATCTGCGCTACTGGCTTTTGCCGCATCAATTTTAATTGGTGCTTTATTGGGATTGTTTAATGGTGGACTTACTGCGCTTGGTGGCATTCCGCCGTTTATCTCAACTTTAGGTATGATGATTATTGCACGTGGTGCCGCACAGCTTTACTCTGATGGTCGTCCAATTGATGCCTCTTCAGAAGCATTTACCTGGATTGCGGATGTAAATATTTTTGGACTTCCGGGGCTGGTCTTGCTGTATATCTTAATTGTAATCGCTTCTCATATTTTACTTAGCCGTTCAACCTTTGGTCGTCATGTTTATGCAGTAGGTGGAAACCTGAATGCAGCTAAAATCTGTGGTATTAACACAAATAGAACATTAATTTGGGTTTATATTCTCGGTGGTGCATTATCAGGATTAGCAGGTGCTTTACTTGCATCTCGAACCTATGCAGGTAACCCATCTTATGGTTTGGCTTGGGAGCTTGATGCTATCGCTGCCGCAGTTATTGGTGGGGTTTCTTTAAGTGGTGGTTTTGGTACTATTCCAATGTGTGTGATTGGTGCTTTAATTATCGGTACCACCAATAAAGGCTTAAATATGTTAGGTGTGGATCCATACTGGCAACAAATTGTTAAAGGGGCAATTATTGTAATCGCAGTATTACTTGATACCTTAAAACGTCGCAAAAAAGGGTAATGTAGACAAATATCTATTGATTTCAGAAAAGGCTACCTATGGTAGCCTTTTTATTGGCATTAAGATTTAAAGCATAAAGAGAATAATACATATATACGTTTTTATTAAGAAAAGTGCGGTCAAAAAAGAGGATGTTTTTGAAATGATGTAGTAATTATCTGAAATGCTAATTGGACTTATTGGCAACAAAATCTCTATGGTAAATGAGGGAATGTTTCTCACCATTTTTTGTCGTTTTAGGATATAAAAAAAGACCTAAATTTCTTTAGGTCTCTTTCCATATTTATATGTTTAGTTCTAAGCGATTTCTGCTAATTTAACTGGGCGTCCTTCATCTAATGAACGTTTAGCCGCAAGTGCGATAATCACTGGTTGCAACCCATCATTACCATTCACTAAAGTCGGTTTGTCGTTCACTACGGAATCAACAAAACAAGCCATTTCGTCAGCAAAAGATTGCATATAACGTTCTAAGAAGAAGTATTTAGGTTTCTCGGCAATCACACCGGCTTCACAGGAATAAACCGCAGTAGAATCGGTATCATTGCGAGTTTGCACCGCACCTTTTGAGCCGAATACTTCAGCTCGTTGATCGTAACCGTAAACTGCTTTTCGACTATTATCGATCACGCCAATAGCGCCGTTAGCAAGTTTTAAGGTGATAACAGCCGTGTCGATATCGCCAGCTTTACCGATTTCTGGATTGACCAGCACACCACCAGCTGCATACACTTCTACAACCTCACTACCAGATAAATAGCGAATCATGTCGAAGTCATGAATGGTCATGTCGAAGAACATTCCACCAGATACTTTTACATATTCAATTGGTGGTGCATCAGGGTCACGAGAGGTTACTCGAATTAAGTGTGGTTCACCAATATCACCATTTTCTACACGAGTTTTAATCGCTTTGAAGTTATGGTCAAAGCGGCGATTAAAGCCAACCTGGAATTTTACGCCAGCTTTCTCCACTTCAGCCAACACCTCTTTGATGCGATTGACATCTGCATCAACTGGTTTTTCGCAGAAAATGTGTTTGCCTGCTCGAGCAGCTTCAATAGAAATTGGCGCATGGGTATTGGTAGATGAACAGACTAATACAGCATCAATTTCCGGGTCTTGTAGAATTTGTTTGTAATCCTCATAAACATGAGCAATGCCCATGCCTTTTGCCCATTGTTTGAGCTCATCCGTTACTCTGACGTCAGAAATTGCTTTAATTTCAGCGCCCTTCACATATTTTGTAATACTTTCAGAATGTACGCGACCAATACGACCGGCGCCAATAATACCTACTTTAATCATAATTAGATCCCCGCTGTTTCTTTAATGTATTTACGGCCTTTGACGGCGTATTCAAATGGGTTAGCGATGGCAGGGTCTTGTTCTGCCTCAACCACCATCCAGCCTTTATAATTGTGTTTTTCAAGAATATCAAAAATTGGTCTGAAATCGATTACACCATCACCTGGTACGGTGAATGTGCCTTTGCGAACACCTTCTAAAAAGCTAAGATCATTTGCTTTTACTTCAGCAACGACTTCATCACGCACATCTTTTAAATGCACGTGGCAAATTCGGTCGATGTATTTTTCTAATACGTCTAGCATCGCTTTTTGTGAGCCTTCAGAATAATAGATATGACCTGAATCAAATAACAAATACACGTCATCGTTAACGACAGCCATATATTTATCAATTTCAGCTGGCGTTTGAATACCTGTACCCATGTGATGATGTAGGCATACTTTCATCCCTTTTTCAGCTGCTAATTTGGCTAGTTCATTGTAGCCCTCAGCAAGGAGTTGCCATTCTTCTTCAGTAAAAACAGTTTTTTCTTTAAAAACAGCTTTTGTTGTGCCTTGGATACTACGGCTTTGTTCGGAACAGCCAATAACCTTGGCTCCCATAGCATGAAGAAAATCTCGATGTTTAATGAATTCTTTGATCGTTTCTTCTTTTTTGCCATCTACAAAAAAGGTACTAAACCAAGCATTACAAATTTGAATTCCACGAACACTCAATTTGTGTTTTAGCACTTCCACATCGCGCGGATATTTATTTCCGACCTCGCATCCAGTAAAACCGGCCAGCGCCATTTCACTAACACATTGTTCAAAGGTATTTTCTTTGCCAAGATCAGGCATGTCATCGTTAGTCCAACCAATTGGCGCGATACCTAATTTCACGTTTTCAGCTTTCATAGTATTTCCTTCTCGAAAGAGTGGTTAAATTGGAGATAAATCAAGTCTTTGACTAATAGCGTCTCGCTTCGTTAATGTGTTTCACACTATTTTCATGAGCTTTACGGATAGTCTCTTTTTTAGAAACCTCTGCTACGCCGACGTGCCACCAGCTACCATAGCCATGGATCATGGTTTTTGGTAGTACTTTGATATCAATTAAGGTGGAAACATTTTGTTTTTTAGCATCGGCTAAGGCGGCGTACAATTCTTCTTCTGTTGTGACTTTGTATGTCTTACATCCGTAAGAAGCAGCGTTCATAGCAAAATCGACAGGTACGAATCCACCATCTAATTTGTTAGTTTGTGGATTTCTGAAACGGAATTCTGTCGCAAAACTATCCATACCATTGCCGATTTGTAAGTTGTTAATACATCCGTTAGTCATATTGTCGAATAAAACGACGTTAATTTTTTTATTTTCTTGTACTGATGTGACAAGTTCAGAATGAAGCATCATATAAGAGCCATCACCCAATAAGGCATAAACCTCTTTTTCTGGTTGAGCTAATTTTGCGCCTAAAGCTGCATTGACTTCATAGCCCATACAAGAATAGCCATATTCTAAATGATAGGTATTTTCGCCTTTAGATTGCCACGCTCTTTGTAAGTCGCCAGGTAAGCTACCAGCTGCCCCTACAATGATATCGTTTTCACCTAAGGTCTCATTGAGAATGCCTAGAACACGGCTTTGTGTTAAGCAAGATTGAGTAAGTTTAATAAACTCCTCATAAACTTTTTCTCGATCCAAGGCATCATTCACTTCTGGGATGAAATCTTTTTCAGTATAAGTTGCATGATAAATACGGTGTAATTCCTGTTTAAATTTGGCTTTAGCTTCACTAATTGAATTCCCCCATTGTGCACGATAACGATAGCCTGTTGGCGATAGAAGTGCGGTGAGTTTTTCTAGCGTTTCTTTCGCATCAGCCACCACTTGGACACCATCTAATTTATAGGCATCAAAACGAGCGACGTTAATATTTAGGAATTTCACCTCTGGATTTTGGAAGATCCATTTAGAGGAAGTTGTGAAATCTGTATAGCGAGTACCAATACCGATAATGAGGTCCGCCTCTTTTGCCAAGAGATTAGCGGCTAAACAACCGGTTTCACCTACACCGCCAACATTTAAACTGTGTTCAGAAACGACCGCACTTTTACCCGCTTGAGTCTCTGCAAAAGGAATATGGAATGTTTCTGCAAAGTGCTTGAGTTGTTCTGCGGCTTCGGAATAACGCACACCACCACCACAAATAATTAATGGTTTTTTCGAACTCATAATAAGCTCAATGGCAGATTTCAACATTGGCTCAGTTGGTAGTGTTCTTTCAATTCTGTGAACCCGTTTTTGTAGAAAATATTCAGGGAAATCATAGGCTTCAGCTTGAACATCTTGAGGTAGCGCAAGAGTTACTGCACCGGTATCTGCTGGGTCAGTTAATACTCGCATGGCATTAATACAGGCAGTCATTAATTGTTCTGGACGGCTAACACGGTCCCAATATTTGCTTACTGCTTTAAATGCATCATTTGTGCTAATGCTTAAGTCGTGAAATTGCTCAATTTGTTGTAAAACAGGATCAGGTTGGCGGGTTGCAAACACATCACCCGGTAAAAGAAGAAGTGGAATACGATTAGCTGTTGCGGTTGCAGCTGCTGTAATCATATTGGCCGCACCAGGTCCAACAGAAGAGGTGCAAGCATAAATTTTTTTGCGTAGATTTTGCTTTGCAAAACCAATGGCCACATGAGCCATACCTTGTTCATTACGCCCTTGACGAACGATGAGATTACCGCTGTCTTGTTCTAATGCTTGACCAATACCTAATACATTGCCATGTCCAAAAATACCAAAGATACCTTCAACAAATTTAGTGACTTTACCGTCAAACTCAATATATTGATTATCAAGGAATTTTATTATCGCTTGTGCCACAGTTAGTCTTACAGTTTTCATTGTAATCTCCTTTTAGGGTAACTTGCATTAGTGCTAGTATATAAGCATTCTTCTAATTTTAAATATTTTTGAAATAAAAATTTCATTTTTGAGACATAGATCAAACTTTTTTTAGCTCGAGAATTCGATTTTATAAATGAAGGTTAGACAGTGTAGTAAACAGGATTGTTTTAGATGTAGTAGAACAGTTTTTAGATATTGATTTTGTGATTAATATCTAAAAAATGAAATTTCGTTATTGCTTTTTTTGAAATATATGTTTCAATTTGTATTAGCGAAGCAACTTTATTAATTAGAAGGAATGGCATTATGAAAACGGTAGAAAAAACACTAGACCTCATTTGTCTCGGTCGCGTAGCTGTTGATCTTTATGCGCAACAAATTGGTGCGAGATTAGAAGATGCATCTTCTTTTTCCAAATATCTAGGTGGATCTTCAGGTAATGTTGCCTATGGAACTGCTGTGCAAGGAGTGAAATCCTCAATGCTAGCACGAGTTGGGGATGAACATATGGGCCGTTTCTTGCGTGAAGAATTACAGCGAGTTGGCGTAGATACCAGTCATCTCATTACGGATAAAGAACGCCTAACCGGACTTGTCATTTTAGGTATTAAAGATCAGGACACATTCCCATTAATTTTCTATCGTGAAAATTGTGCCGATATGGCTATTACAAAAGAAGACTTTGATGAAAGCTATATTGCCTCCGCTAAAGCATTAGCTATTACAGGGACTCATTTATCCCACCCGAAAACCAGAGAAGCCGTGTTAACCGCATTAGAGTATGCCGGTAGAAATAATACGAAACGCTTGTTAGATATTGATTATCGCCCGGTATTATGGGGGCTAACTTCTCTTGGTGATGGTGAAACTCGCTTTATTGATTCAGAAGCAGTGACAAAATCGTTACAAGAAGTATTACATCATTTTGATGTACTCGTGGGTACCGAAGAAGAATTTCATATTGCTGGTGGTTCAACTGATACATTAACCGCACTTAAAAATGTGCGTAAGTTCAGCCATGCCGTTTTGGTTTGTAAACGTGGCGCATTAGGTTGTTCAGTATTTGAAGGGGATATCCCTGATGATTTGGATGGTGGATTAAATGTTTATGGCGTGAGAGTGGAAGTGCTGAACGTGCTTGGTGCAGGGGATGCATTCATGTCAGGGCTCATTCGAGGTTACATTAATAATGAAGGTTGGGAGCAATCTTGCCGTTATGCAAATGCGTGTGGTGCATTGGTTGTGTCTCGCCACGGTTGTGCTCCAGCGATGCCAACAAAAGCCGAGTTAGATAATTACTTAGCTCGCGCAGAATCAGTACCTCGCCCTGATTTAGATCCACAATTAAATCATTTACATCGAGTCACTACCCGAAAAGCAAAATGGGATAATTTATGTATCTTTGCTTTTGATCATCGCAAACAGTTAGTTGATCTCGCTGAGAAATGTGGTGCAGATGTCAAACGAATTCCTAAATTGAAACAACTTCTCTTACAAGCTGCAGAAAGAACAGCACAAGAAGAGGGGATTTATGATGGACAAGCAGGAATTCTTGCTGATACGACTTTTGGTCAAGCTGCATTAAATGAAATTACCGGTAAACATTGGTGGATTGGACGTCCAATTGAACTTCCAGCTTCTCGCCCATTACGTTTGGAATATGGTGATTTAGGTAGTCAATTAGCAACCTGGTCACAAGAACATGTAGTGAAATGTTTGGTCTTTTACCATCCGAAAGACAGTATTGAAATGAAAACAGAGCAAGATGCAACATTAAAACAAGTATATCAAGCTTGCTGTCGAACAGGACATGAATTGCTATTAGAAGTGATTTTACCTTCAGATATGGAGCAAAATGAAGAATACTATGCTGAAATTATTACGCATTTCTATCATTTGGGCATTAAACCAGATTGGTGGAAATTACCAGGTGTTTCAGCAAAAGCTTGGGCGCATATTAGCGAAGTCATTCAAGCAAATGATCCATATTGCCGTGGAATCTTGATTTTAGGTTTGGATGCACCGGAAGATAAGTTTAAAGCAGTATTTGATGCATCAGCTAATGCACCTTTGGTCAAAGGTTTTGCTGTAGGACGAACAATTTTCGGGCAACCATCAGGAGATTGGTTAAGTGGAAAATTAACAGATGATGGGCTTGTTGCTGAAGTGAGTGAAAGATACAGAAGACTCATTAAGCTTTGGAAATCTCGTCAATAATTGTAAATGTAAAATGCCCCATATTGGGGCATTTTTATTATTTGGTGTTTTTATCTTTTTCTTTTTCTTTTTCTAAACCTAATACAATAGCAAGTGTTTGTACTAAGGTCATTGTTGAGCATTGAGAACGGAAGCCGAGCACTTGTGCTTCTTTGATAACAAATGCAATATCACTGAATGCGAGTAATGGACTAATTTGGCTATCCGTAATAGAAATTTGTTTAACCCCTTTTTTAGCACAAACCTTACTAATATTAACCGTTTCAGCTGCATAAGGTGAGAAACTAATTGCGACAACAACGTCTCCTTCTTTGACTTGATTAAGCTGCTCATCAAACATTCCACCTAATCCATTAATTAAAAAAGAACGACAATCTAAGTGTTGTAAGGCATAGTTTAAATAGCAGGCAGCACTAAAAGAACGCTTTAATCCAATGATAAAAATATTATTGGCCTCTTTAAGAATTTTGGCTGCTTCATTAATTTGTTCATTTGTGGTTTGTTCCGCTAACTGATGTAATGCTTGGCTATTAGCCTGTGAGAAAATAGTCAAAATATCTTCTGGTGATTCTTCACCTTCTGATTTAGCAATTTTATGTGAAAGTTGAAGTCTTTCCGTGTAATTAGTGGTCTTTTCCATAAGATTTTCACGGAAGATTTGTTTCATTTCGTTAAAACCGGAAAAACCGAATTCAGAAGCAAAACGGATCAGTGTTGAAGGCGGAACATCAGCTTTTTCTGCAATAACGGCAACGGTATCAAAAACAATACTGTCGCTATTATCTAAGATATATTTTGCAACTTGTTTAAGTCTTTTACTTAAACTATCGTAACGAGTTTGTATTTCTGTTTGTAAATTGGTTAATTGAGATTTTTCTTTCATATAAAGTTATTTTTAGAATAAATGTTCGCAGATCTTATAGAGATGAACGAAAAATTCAAGAAAAAAGTGCGGTCAAAAATGACCGCACTTTTATTTCTTCACTTTAGTACTTTTAAATTACAAACCTAATACGGCAAATAACACCCAAACAGTGTAAATAGTTGCTAGGCCGTAGAAGATAAATCCGCCTGCTGGCACGTGGATTTTAAGATCGTGCATCGCGTGATGGATACGGTGTAAACCACACCACATTGGGAAAATCGTTAAAACTAAGATAACTAATTTTCCGATCCAAGAATAAGCGAATGTAATTAAGTTATGTGGATCAATTAATCCAAATGGTAACAATAAACCAAGGATTAAGATTACCACAGGGAAGAAAATCGCACTGACAGTCCCGCCAGCACCAAACATCAACCATACTGGTGGTTCACCAGAGCGTTTTGGATTTTGTTCGACCATTTTTTCTCTCCCTACATATAAACTAAAATTAATGCGATAACACTAATCACAGCTGTCACTGCCCAAAGTGCATTTCTTAACACGTGATGTGGTAAACGCTCATTTTTAACAATGATGTTCATCACTTTTGGTGTCATCACAAAATAAGTTGCAGTGTGATATAAAGTCGCAATTAATGTGATGATATTTAAGAACACCACAATTGGATTTCTTAAGAAGCCAATGAAATCAATAATGCCTAGACCTGGAACAGGATTGCTTGCAAGGCAAAGTACGCCATAAAGCAATACGATACAGAACCATACAGCAAAGATAGAGGTTGCTTCACGCACCATATAAGCTTTGTAGAAATCCAATTTTTGCCACCAAGTAGCCGTCATTGGGCGAACATATTTTTTACGTTTACTTAATGTTACTGACATATTCTTCCCCTTAGCTTTTTGGTTTTAGCATTGAGATAACATAATCTTTGGCGCTTTCAATTTTGCCTTGGTTGATTGCAGAAGCCGGATCCACGTGTTTTGGACACACTTCAGAACAATAACCGACGAAAGTACAGCTCCAAACACCGTTTTTACCATTTAATAATGGCATACGTTGTGCTTTACCATGGTCACGGTTATCAAGGTTGTAACGGTGTGCCATTGTAATCGCTGCTGGGCCTAAGAATTCAGGATTTAAACCAAATTGTGGACAAGCTGCATAGCATAAACCGCAGTTGATACACATTGAGAATTGACGATATTTTTCAAGCTGTGCCGGGGTTTGTTTAGTACGGCTTACTTGCAATTCTTTCGATGGATGTGGTTTACCATCTAATGCTGGCGCTTCGTTGCCAATAATATAAGGTTTAATTGCCTCTAAACTTTCGATGAAGTGGCTTAAATCCACCACTAAGTCTCGTTCAATAGGGAAGTTTGCTAATGGTTCAATACGCATGTGGCCGCTGTAATCACGTAAGAACGTTTTACAAGCCAATTTTGGTTTGTTATTGACCATCATCCCGCAAGAACCGCAGATCGCCATACGGCAAGACCAACGATAAGAAAGAGACGGTTCAAGTTTATCTTTAATGTAACCTAACGCATCTAAAAGAGAGGTTTGGTTATCATAAGGTACTTGATAAGAGCTTAAATGTGGCTCTTGATCGTTTTCTGGGTTGTAGCGTAATACTTCTACAGTCATTACCGGTGAATTAGCCATTTGCTTGCTCCTTAGCTTTCGCAGCCGCTTCTGCCGCTTCTGCTTCAGCACCATAAACACGTTTTGCTGGTTGAGATTTAGTGATTTTCACCGGGCTGTATTCAATACGCGGTGCATCATCGCCATTGTAGTAAGCAAGGGTGTGTTTTAAATAATTCACATCATCACGTTCGGTGTAGTCTAAGCGTTGGTGTGCACCACGAGACTCTTTACGTTCAATTGCAGAGTTTGCAATAGATTGTGCCACATCAAGGATGTAACCTAATTCTACGGTGTAAAGCACATCGGTATTGAATACGCTTGAACGGTCTGTCACACGGATACGTTTATAACGTTCTTTAAGCTCAGCAATTTTATCTACTGCTTTTTGCATGCTTTCTTGGTCACGGTAGATACCACAACCTTCTTCCATTACGGTACCCATTTCATCACGGATTTCAGACCAAGATTCGTTACCTTCTTGGTTGTAAAGTGCTTCAAGGCGAGCGACAACATCTTGAGCTTGCGCATCAACTGCTGTACGGTTTGCAGGTTTCGCTTCTGCTGCTCGTTGTGCGGCATATTCACCTGCAACACGGCCTAAAACCACTAATTCAGCAAGCGAGTTAGAACCTAAACGGTTTGCGCCATGTAAACCAGAAGACGCACATTCACCCACAGCAAATAAACCTTTAATACGAGTTTCGCTGTTGTAATCTACTTCGATACCACCCATGGTGTAGTGAACAACTGGACGTACAGGGATTGGTTCATTAACTGGGTTTACACCTTCATAAGCACTTGCTAATTCACAAATGAATGGAAGACGTTCATGTAAGTATTTTTCACCTAAGTGACGTAAGTCAAGGTGAACCACATCCACACCTTTTGCAGTTTTTAAGGTGTTGCCTTTACGCCACTCTTGCCAGAATGCTTGTGAAACTTTATCACGCGGACCAAGTTCCATATATTTGTTTTCAGGTTTACCGATTGGGGTTTCAGGACCTAGACCATAATCTTGTAAATAACGGTAGCCGTTTTTATTCACTAAGATACCGCCTTCACCACGACAACCTTCAGTCATTAAGATACCGGTGTTTGGTAAGCCGGTTGGGTGATATTGGACGAATTCCATATCACGAAGAGGAACACCGTGACGATATGCCATTGATAAACCATCACCAGTTACGATACCGCCGTTGGTGTTGAATTTAAATGCACGACAGCCACCACCAGTTGCAATCACAACCGCATTTGCGTTGATTTGAACAAGTGAACCTTCCATCATATTCATCGCAACCATACCGCGAGCATGACCATCATCAACTAAGATGTCTAAAACGAAGTGCTCGTCAAAACGCTGAATTTGTGGATATTGAATGGATGTTTGGAAAAGAGTATGTAATAAGTGGAAACCGGTTTTGTCTGCCGCGAACCAAGTACGTTCGATTTTCATCCCACCGAAACGACGCACGTTCACATCGCCATCTGCTTTACGGCTCCAAGGGCAGCCCCAACGTTCAAGCTGAGTCATTTCCACTGGAGAATGTTCAACGAAGTATTCCACCACATCTTGTTCACATAACCAGTCACCACCGGCAACGGTATCGTGGAAGTGTTTATCGTAGGAATCTTCCTCTTTAATTACTGCGGCCGCACCACCTTCTGCTGCCACCGTATGGCTACGCATAGGATAAACCTTAGAAACTAATGCGATCTTTAAGTTAGGGTTTGCTTCTGCTGCTGCAATTGCTGCACGTAAACCGCCGCCACCGGCACCAACAATAGCAATATCGACATTAACCGTTTGCACGATATCCTCCAATCATATAGAAAGTAAAAAAATAAAACGCCCTAAATTAATAGGGGCTTGTGGTAATTCTGCCACTTTTGTTTACAAATTAGTAACTTTTTTTCCCGAATAAAGGGATAAAATATCAAAAGTGTGATCTAACTCAAAAAAGTTAATTTTTTATATATTTATAGATGATAACCGTTTGCGTTTAAGAATGATTTAGTCGGATTATTGAGTTAAAAATCAGTCTTGTTTACAATAGCCTAATTCATTTTAAACGTGAAAAACGGAGAAAAAAATGACCGCACTTAGCGATAAAAAAACAGAATGGCAACCTTCCGCCTCAATTAAAAATTTATTGGCGCGTGCCAAAATCATTGCGGATATCCGCCAGTTTTTTACTGAACGTGGATTATTAGAAGTGGAAACGCCTGTTTTAAGTGAATTTGGTGTGACGGATCTTCACCTTTCAACTTTTAATACAGAGTTTATTGCGCCTTTTGATGAACTCTCGAAAACGCTCTGGCTTTCGACAAGTCCGGAATATCATATGAAGCGTTTATTGGCGGCAGGCAGTGGACCGATCTTTCAAATTGGCAAAGTGTTTCGTAATGAAGAAGCAGGTAATCGCCATAATCCGGAATTTACCATGCTTGAATGGTATCGACCGCACTTTGATATGTATCGTCTGATGAATGAAGTGGATGATTTATTACAACAGATCCTTGATTGTAAACCTGCAGAAACCTTAAGTTATCAATTCGTCTTCCAAGAATATGTAGGATTAGATCCATTATCAGCGACTCGTCAAGAATTAGTAGAGGCAGCGCGCAAGCACAACTTTATGGCAGATGAAGATGAAGATCGTGATACTTTACTACAATTTTTATTTAGTGAAGTGGTAGAACCTAAAATCGGACAAGAGGCACCTGTTGCCGTTTATCATTTCCCTTCTTCCCAAGCAGCGCTCGCACAACTTAGCCCAGAAGATAGCCGAGTGGCAGAACGTTTTGAGTTCTATTATAAAGGCTTAGAGTTAGCCAACGGGTTCCATGAGCTCACCGATGCGCGTGAACAGCAACATCGCTTTGAGCAAGACAACCGCCTACGTGAAAAAGCTGGCTTGCCACAACGTGAAATTGATCATCGTTTACTTGCCGCATTACAAGCAGGAATTCCGAATACATCAGGCGTAGCTTTAGGTGTTGATCGTCTCATTATGATTGCATTAGGCGCTGAAAGTATTAAAGAAGTGATTTCATTTTCGGTGGAATGTGCCTAAGTTTATATAGCGTGTTTTGCACGCTTTTACCTAAAAATGATTATAACGTGTGCCGCACTTTTTTGATCTAGATAAATTTTTATGTAAAAAGCTTATATAAAACTGTTAGCTAGATCACATTTTCTTATGTTGTACTTTGTACCCAATTTAAAACCTTATCATAATGCCGTCACTAGCTTAATGAACACTCATTAAATAAATGATTTTATGATTAACTTTAGAGGGTAATATATGAGCACTACAACTAATAAAAAATGGAATAAATTTGATGTAGCTTGGGTGTTAAATTTATTTGGGACCGCTGTCGGCGCAGGGGTATTATTTTTACCAATCAATGCAGGGATGGGGGGCTTCTGGCCATTGGTGGTTATGGCTCTTTTGGTTGGCCCTATGACATACTTTGCTCATCGTGGTTTGGCTTATTTCGTTTTATCTTCATCTAAACCAGGTAGTGATATTACTGAAGTGGTAGAAGAGCATTTTGGTGCGACAGCGGGGAAATTAATTACCTTATTGTACTTCTTTGCGATCTTTCCAATTTTATTGATTTATGGAAACGGGATCACCAATACCGTTGATTCCTTCATTGTTAACCAATTAGGCATGGCTTCACCAAATCGTGTAATCCTTTCTTTTGTATTGATTGCGATCTTAATTTCGATAATGTTATTCAGTGAAAAAGTAATGTTAAAAATCACTGAATTATTGGTTTATCCATTGGTATTGATTCTATTCGCATTATCTATTTACCTCATTCCTCAATGGAATGCATCAATGCTTTATGAGCTTCCTACTGCTGGTGGTTTTGTCACTACATTGTGGTTAACTATCCCAGTATTAGTCTTCTCTTTTAACCATTCTCCGGCAATTTCTTCTTTCACGCTTTCTCAACAACGTGAATATAAAGATTTTGATACAACGGAATATCACATTGGCCGTACAGAAAAAGGGACTTCAACCGTATTACTTTTCTTCGTGATGTTCTTTGTGTTTAGCTGTGTATTAACCTTAACACCAGCAGAGTTATTAGAGGCAAAAGCACAAAATATCAGTATCTTGTCTTATCTTGCGAACAAATTTGATAATCCATACATTTCTTATTTTGCACCATTAGTGGCTTTCTTAGCGATTACGAGTTCATTCTTTGGCCATTATTTAGGGGCTCGTGAAGGTTTAGAAGGTTTATACCTAAAAATGAAAGGTGAAAGTGTAAATCGTAAAAAATTAAATTACGGTACCGCAGTATTCTTCTTACTCACTTTATGGGGCGTAGCAATCATTAACCCAAGTATTTTAGGCTTAATCGAATCGCTTGGCGGCCCAATTATTGCGATGATCCTTTTCATTATGCCAATGTATGCAATCCGTAATGTGCCTGCAATGAAACGCTATCAAGGTCGTTTTAGCAATGTATTTGTTACAGTAATGGGATTAATTGCTATCTCCGCGGTTGTATATGGATTATTATAAGCGGCTTTTTAGTTTAGCTTAGGATTGAAAATAATATGATTAGTGTATTTGATATGTTTAAAGTGGGGGTTGGGCCATCCAGCTCCCATACTGTCGGCCCAATGAAAGCAGGCAAGCAGTTTATTGACGATTTAATCGAACAAGGTAAATTTGATTCGGTCGCGACCTTGCATGTGGATGTATATGGCTCCCTTTCTATGACAGGACATGGCCATAATACCGATATTGCGATCATTATGGGATTAGCCGGTTATTTACCGCATGATGTGGATATTGATCTAATCCCAACCTTTATCGAGCAGGTTAAACAAACCAAAAAACTGTCGATTGCACAAGGCAAAAAAACGGTTAATTTCGATTGGGATGCTAATATGGTATTCCATAATTCCTTTTTATCATTGCATGAAAACGGTATGACCATTACTGCATTAGATGCTGAACGTAATGTGCTTTATCGTCAAACTTATTATTCTATCGGTGGTGGTTTTATCGTGGATGAAGCGCATTTTGGTCAAGAGGAAGAAAATCCGGTGACTGTGCCGTATCCTTATCAATATGCTGAAGATATTTTGAAACATTGTCAGGAAAATGGCTTAATGCTTTCTACGGTGATGATGAGAAATGAGTTAGCATTACGCGATAAAAAATCAGTTGAAGCACATTTACATAATGTTTGGAAAACTATGAAGGCTTGTATTGAGCATGGTGTCAATACAGAAGGCGTGTTACCTGGCCCATTAAAAGTGGTACGTCGTGCACCGTCACTTTATCGTCTCTTGCAAGCCAATAGTAATCGTCTTGCAAATGATCCAATGCATGTAATCGACTGGGTGAATATGTTTGCCCTTGCTGTAAACGAAGAAAATGCGGCAGGTGGACGAGTTGTGACCGCACCAACAAATGGTGCTTGTGGTATCGTACCAGCTGTGCTTTCTTATTACGAAAAATTCGTAGGACCTTTAACACAGGATGTGATTGAACGCTACTTATTATCAGCAGGTATGATTGGTTCACTTTATAAGATGAACGCGTCTATTTCTGGTGCAGAAGTAGGCTGCCAAGGTGAAGTGGGTGTAGCATGCTCAATGGCTGCAGCAGGTTTAACCGAAATCTTAGGTGGTACGCCGGTACAAGTGTGCATTGCAGCTGAAATTGCGATGGAACATAATCTGGGCTTAACTTGCGACCCTGTTGGTGGTCAAGTGCAAGTACCTTGTATCGAACGTAATGCCATTGCTTCAGTGAAAGCGATTAACGCTAGCCGTATGGCATTACGCCGAACCACGAATCCTCGCGTAACCTTGGATAAAGTGATCGAAACTATGTATGAAACAGGTAAAGACATGAATGCTAAATATCGCGAAACATCGAAAGGTGGCTTAGCGGTGAAAGTAGTGTGTTCTTAAGATTTCATTGATAATAAAAGAGCGGTCATTTTTGACCGCTCTTTTTTATTTCCCTTTTACATCGATAATCACTACTTCTGATTGAGATCCTAAGCGCATTGGAATGCCCCAGAAGCCATAACCAGAAGTGACAAATACATGTGGATTGCCAATTTTTTCATAGCCATAATCCAAACGATACATCATTTTTGTGATTATACTGGCGGGGAATATTTGCCCTTTATGCGCATGCCCTGAAACTTGAATATCAAGCGGGAGTGAAGCGTGTTTTTCAATATCCGTTGGACGGTGATCGAGTAAGATAGTTGGTAAGTTAGTATCCACCTGTTTTAGTAAGGTCTCGGTACTTGGTCTATCGTGAGCAAGATTGTCGTTTCGTCCAATCAGCACCAATTCATTATTTAACGTTAATGTTTCATCTCTTAACACAGTGATACCAGCTTTGCGGATTTCCTGATCAATTCGATCTTGGTCTCCAAATAAATCGTGATTGCCTAGTGTGGCATAAACACCCATTGGCGCTTTGAGTTTAGCTAAATGAGGTTGCATTTTTTCCGCTAAATAGGCATTGACGTTATCATCCATAATATCGCCAGGCAGTAAAATGATATCGACCTTTTCTTGCTGCATAATATCAGCCAGTTTATCTAATTCTTTTCCACCGAATAATTTGCCTAAATGAAGATCGCTTGCCATGCCAATTCGCAATGGTTTAATGGGCTTATCTAGCGTGATTTCATAATGAATAACACGGGTAACATAGGCGTTATACACACTTAAAGTAATGATGCCAATAAATAAAACGGGGTAAGCAATGCGTAAAGTGCGGTCGATTTTGGTGATGGATTTGGATTTTCGGAAAAGAAAATGAATACCTCCGACGGCGATACTCGCAAAGGCTGAAAAAAGGAGTAGCGCGAGCATTAAAGCAATAAGTCGAAATACAGTAAAAAGCTTTAAAAAATGGCAAATAACCAAGACATTAGGAAGCAAAAAACTGGTAAAGGTGATTGCTCGTCTTGTTTTTTTGGAGAATGGTTTGTTAAGCCACCAAATCAGCGTTTTATTAAAAATATAAATCAGCAGTTGTAACAAAATAATAGCTGCCGTAAATATAAAGTAATAACGAGTTTCCATTAGCGATTCCTAAATAAAAGTGCGGTCGTTTTTAACCAAGTTTTGAAGTGTGGAATAATAAATTTCTCTGTTCCCAAAGGCAAATTTTTTCGCTAAAATGCGGCTCGTTTTAGTTAATTTAAGAAGGAAAATCCAATGTTTGGAAAAGGCGGTTTAGGCGGCTTGATGAAACAAGCCCAACAAATGCAAGAAAAAATGCAAAAAATGCAGGAAGAAATTGCCCAATTAGAAGTAACTGGCGAAAGCGGTGCAGGTTTAGTAAAAATCACGATTAATGGTGCGCATAACTGTCGTCGTATTGAGATCGATCCTTCTTTAATGGAAGACGACAAAGAAATGTTGGAAGATTTAATCGCTGCCGCATTCAACGATGCAGTCCGTCGTGCAGAAGAATTGCAAAAAGAAAAAATGGCTTCTGTGACCGCAGGCATGCCATTACCTCCAGGAATGAAACTTCCATTTTAATTCATTGGGTGTGTGAATTTACACGTTCACACACTATCCATTTTCTTCCATCATAAATATTATGCAAAGCAGTCCACTTTTAGAACATCTTATTGAAAACCTTCGTTGCTTACCGGGTGTTGGCCCGAAATCAGCGCAGCGCATGGCTTATCATCTCTTACAGCGCAATCGTAGCGGTGGGATGAATTTAGCACGTGCATTAACGGAAGCGATGTCTAAAATTGGGCATTGTTCGCAGTGTCGTGATTTTACCGAAGAGGAAACGTGCAATATTTGTAACAATCCTCGCCGTCAAAATTCAGGTTTGCTTTGCGTGGTGGAAATGCCGGCGGATATTCAAGCGATTGAACAAACAGGCCAATTTTCTGGGCGTTATTTTGTCTTAATGGGGCATTTATCGCCTTTAGATGGTATTGGGCCAAAAGAGATTGGTTTGGATTTATTGCAAAAACGTCTGGTCGAAGAATCATTCCACGAAGTGATTTTAGCGACCAATCCAACGGTGGAAGGCGATGCCACAGCCAATTATATTGCTGAAATTTGCCATCAACATAATATTAAAGTAAGCCGTATTGCTCACGGGATCCCTGTCGGTGGGGAATTAGAAACCGTGGACGGCACTACTTTAACCCACTCTTTCTTAGGTCGTCGTCAGATCGACTAATCTTATGCGCCTGTTTATTGCCGAGAAACCGAGTCTTGGGCGAGCGATTGCCGATGTATTACCAAAACCTCATCAACGGGGTGATGGTTTTATTAAATGTGGCAATGATGATGTCGTGACTTGGTGCGTGGGGCATTTGCTCGAACAGGCAGAACCCGATGCCTACGACCCTAAATTCAAACAATGGCGTTTAGAACATTTACCCATCATTCCTGAAAAGTGGATTCTGTTACCGCGAAAAGAAGTCAAAAAACAACTTTCTGTGGTGGAAAAACTCATTCATCAAGCCGATGTTTTAGTTAATGCAGGAGACCCAGATAGAGAAGGGCAGTTGTTGGTGGATGAAGTATTTAGTTATGCCAATTTATCCGCCGAAAAACGTGATGGCATTTTGCGTTGTTTGATTAGCGATCTTAACCCAAGTGCGGTGGAAAAAGCGGTACAAAAGCTCCAACCTAACCGTCATTTTATTCCATTAGCCACCTCTGCACTGGCGCGAGCCCGTGCGGATTGGCTTTATGGCATTAATATGACTCGCGCTTATACCATTCGAGGTCGCCAAGCGGGTTATGATGGTGTGCTTTCTGTTGGGCGAGTGCAGACCCCCGTATTAGGTTTGATTGTTCGACGTGATTTGGAAATTGAAAATTTCCAACCAAAAGATTTCTATGAAGTGTTGGCATGGGTGAAAGACGAAAAAACCTCTGAAAATCCGACCGCACTTTTTTCTGCACTTTGGCAACCGAGTAAGGCTTGTGAAGATTACCAAGATGAAGATGGTCGCGTACTGTCTTTAGGCTTAGCCGAAAATGTGGTGAAACGCATTACCGATCAACCTGCCGAAGTCACTGAATACGTAGACAAGCGCGAGAAAGAAACGGCACCTTTGCCTTATTCGTTGTCAGCATTGCAGATTGATGCAGCAAAACGTTTTGGGATGTCGGCACAGAGCGTGTTGGATACCTGTCAGCGTTTATATGAAACTCATCGTTTGATTACCTATCCGCGTTCTGATTGTCGCTATTTGCCGGAAGAGCATTTTGCTGAACGACATAAAGTGATGAATGCGATTTCACAGCATTGTCAGACTTATCAAACCTTGCCTTCGGTGGTGGATAGTGAACAGCGTAATCGTTGCTGGAATGATAAAAAGGTGGAAGCTCACCATGCCATTATTCCGACGGCTAACACACGCTCGATAAATCTAAGCATTGATGAGCAGCGTATTTATGAATTGATTGCACGCCAGTATTTATTACAATTCTGTCCAGATGCAGAATATCGTAAAAGCAAAATTACCTTAAGTATTGCAGGTGGTACTTTTGTGGCACAAGCACGCAACTTGCAAACAGCAGGGTGGAAAGAGTTACTTGGCAAAGAAGACGAAGATGAAAATCAAGAGCCGTTATTGCCGATCGTCAAGAAAGGGCAGATCCTATATTGCGAAAGAGGCGAAGTGGTGAGCAAAAAAACGCAACCGCCAAAACCTTTTACTGATGCGACGTTGCTCTCCGCTATGACAGGGATTGCGCGCTTTGTGCAAGATAAAGAATTGAAAAAAATTCTGCGAGAAACGGATGGACTAGGAACAGAAGCCACCCGTGCGGGCATTATTGAATTACTATTTAAACGCGGTTTTTTGACCAAAAAAGGACGCAATATTCACAGCACAGAAACGGGGCGGATCCTGATTTCTGCTTTACCTGATATTGCCACACAACCTGACATGACGGCACATTGGGAAGCGCAATTAACGGATATCAGTCAAAAACAGGCGAGTTATCAGCAATTTATGTTTACACTTAATCAAATGCTGCCAGATTTAGTGCGTTTTGTTGATTTCACTGCATTACGTCGTTTAAGTCAGATTTCAAAAGGTTTAAGCTCACCAGCAACAAAACGAAAAAGAGCGGTCAAAAAATCGGAAGATTTAAACGCTGAAAATTGATTAAACTTAATACAATTAAGTAAAAAAAATGGGAAAGCGCTTGCGAAAAGCGTGAATTTTATATAACATTTGCTCCCAGTTTTCTTGCGAAATCGCAATTTAGAGAAGAAAGAATAATGTACAATATTTTATTATTTGTTTATGTATTAATTTGTATCGCCTTAATCGGCTTTATCCTTATTCAACAAGGTAAAGGCGCGAACGCAGGTGCGTCATTTGGCGGTGGTGCATCAGGTACCATGTTTGGTTCTGCAGGCGCAGGTAACTTCTTAACTCGTACCAGCGCAATTTTAGCAACTGGCTTTTTTGTGATTGCTTTAGTGTTAGGTAATATTAACTCTCACCGTGGCAACGTACAAAAAGGTTCGTTTGACGATTTATCTCAAACTGCTGAACAAGTTCAACAACAGCAACAACAAGCTGCTCCAGCAGTTGAAAACAAAAATAACGATATTCCGCAATAAAGAATAAAAACAGAATAAATGCTCTGGTGGTGGAATTGGTAGACACGCTATCTTGAGGGGGTAGTGGCCGCAGGCCGTGCGAGTTCAAGTCTCGCCCAGAGCACCAAATATAAACCGACTTAATCAAGTCGGTTTTTTTTCGCCTAAAATTTGCTTGAATAGCTAGTTATTATCCCCTGTTTTGGTTACAATCTGTCGATTTTCTTTTTCTAGAAACCCATTAGGAGAGCACTATGAACTTCCCTCAAATCGCCCAGCAAGTGATTGATAAGCTTGGTGGCAAAGAAAACATCGCCACAGCAGCACATTGTGCAACGCGTTTACGTATTGTGCTAAACGATGAAAGCAAAGTGGACAAGGAAGGCATTGATAACATTGAAGGCGTGAAAGGGCAGTTTGCTGTCGCCGGTCAATATCAAATTATCTTCGGTTCAGGTACGGTGAATAAAGTCCATGCTGAACTTACCAAATTACTTGGTATCGGCGATGTGAGCAAAGCCGAAGTGGCTGAAGCGGCGTCAGGTAATCAAAACTTATTACAACGTTTGGTGAAAGGCTTAGCGGATATTTTCGTGCCAATCATTCCGGCAATCGTCGCAGGCGGTTTGTTAATGGGTATTCACTCCATGCTTACAGCGAAAGGTTTCTTCGTTGATGAATTAAGCGTGATTGATATGCACCCAGGTCTTGCGGATTTGGTGGACTTCATTAACACCATCGCAAACGCACCGTTTGTGTTCTTACCAGTATTACTTGGTTTCTCTGCGACTCGTAAATTCGGCGGTAACCCATTCTTAGGGGCGGCTCTTGGGATGTTATTAGTTCACCCTGCATTAGCAGATGGTTGGAACTATGCTTTAACTCTTGCGCAAGGCAAAATCCAATACTGGAATGTATTCGGTCTTGAAATTGAAAAAGTCGGCTATCAAGGTACAGTCATCCCAACATTAGTTTCTGCTTGGGTATTAGCAACCTTAGAAAAAACCTTCCGTAAGTTTGTGCCTTCTTACTTAGATAACCTCATTACCCCATTATTCTCGCTCTTTATTGCGGGCTTCTTAGCATTTACTGTAATCGGTCCAATCGGTCGTGAAGCGGGTTCATTAATTGCATCAGGCTTAACTTGGTTATATGACACCTTAGGTTTCGTTGGTGGCGCGATCTTCGGGGCATTCTATGCACCAATCGTTATCACCGGTATGCACCAAACCTTCATTGCGGTTGAAACGCAATTATTGGCTGAAATGGCAAATACAGGCGGTACCTTTATTTTCCCAATCGCCGCAATGTCAAACATCGCACAAGGTGCGGCCTGTTTAGGTGTGGCAGTGGCATTAAAAGATCCAAAAGTACGCGGTTTAGCGGTGCCATCGGGTATCTCTGCATTATTAGGGATTACTGAACCGGCGATGTTCGGGGTGAACTTACGCTATCGTCAAGCTTTCTTTGCGGCGATGATTGGTTCAGGTCTTGCAAGTGCCTTTATCGCATTCTTTAATGTAAAAGCCATTGCATTAGGTGCAGCAGGTTTCTTAGGTATCCCATCGATCAAACCAGATAGCCTTGCGATGTATAGCATCGGTATGGTGATTTCATTTGTGGTGGCATTCACGCTTTCAGTCGTTTTCGTGAAACGCGCACAAGCAAAAGCATAATTGAAATAAAAAAGAAAAAGCACGAGTTTAAGCTCGTGCTTTTTTGTTTCGAAAAACGCGTCTAAAAACGACCGCACTTTCAGTGAGAATTAGCCTTCTCGACAGTTTAACCAAGTGCTTCTCATGCCTTGATTATTCTTGTAATACACGGAATTATTTTCACGAGCGATTAAATCAACATAACTGCCATCAATCGGCTCATAAGAGCGATAAATCACTTCAAAGCGATTTCCACGTGCATTTAAGGTACGATTTTCCACATGATCAAACGGCACCGCTTTTCCACCATCTAATTGGAAATAAATGCCAAAGTTATCTTTCATGCGGCTTTCTCTTGAAAGCGGGAAGTAAGTGGTTAAATAAGAATTTGAACCCGTTTCTGAATTACGGCAAGAATAGTAATAACGCTTGTAATCTTTCGGATTGTTTAATTCCGCTTGGCTAATGTTATTTTTAAGGTATCGTGTTTTAACGGTTTTCTTTGGTTGTTGTGTTGTTGTACAAGCAAACAACCCTACGAATGCAGTCGTGAGTAATGCTATTTTGAATTTATTCATTGATAAAGTTCCGAGAGTAGAGTGAATGAGAAAGGGAGTATGATAGCGGAAATTGGGGATAGTGCAATATGCAAAGGGGAAAGTGTGGTGAGTTTTTGAAGTGTTTTTTAGTAAAATTTGGCACACGCTGCGAGCGTGCGCCATTATAAAGAAAATGAAATATGATAAGTAACTACTTGCGCCAAAAAGGACCCCTACCAGGCTCCGTCCCGATCGCCATAGGTAACCAGATTGGTGCAGTAATAATGATTAGTGCTGTTTCTGCTCCCTGTTTGGTTGATTCTCTAATTTCACGTTTAATTTCATGCCATTTCGCTGATCGAATCTCTTCGTCTGTTTTTAGACGATAATTACTAAGAGATGTAGGTATTGGCATAGGAAGTGAGGATTTTTTCAAAATTTCATCACGATTATTTAATTTCACTATACGCCCATCAATGATTGACTCATTATGTTTCCCTTTCATACGAAGAGTAATTTGAGTTTTAGGCTTATTATCTTTGCATTCAGAAGGTTCTTTGTGGAAGAAATCATTTGCCACACAACGATAACCAGGCCCATAGAGTACCTCCCAGCGTTGCTCTAACCCCTTCAGACTCTGACGAAGCGTATTAAGGTATTTAATCGGTACGATCATTATATAATCTACTTTAACTTTGTTATTAGTACGGTCAGCATCAACACCAAGCGCTAAATAAAATTCACCATCCCTTCTATTGGATTTTAAAAGCTTTGTCATGTATTCAGGCTGGAATAAAGGTTGTAAATAAAGCGCATCAATGCCTGAAAGCTCATAATCTTCGGTATCACTCAGTAAATAAGTTTTATTATCCGGTGTTTTCACAATACTTCGAATCAATATTTTTTCATCTCCCAAGTGAGTCATATATAGGTGAAAGGGCTTTGTCTTGTCGTGAGCAGGTGGCGTATTGTTACTAGAACAAGCTGCTAATAATAAGCAAAGCAAAGAGATAATTTTTTTCATAAGGGTTCCTTACAAGCGGTCAGATTTTGTAATGAGTTTACTTAAGCTAAAATTGTTTTACTAGTTTTTTGGCATAGATATTAGAAAAGATATTGATTTAAGAAAGCTTATAAGCAAATTTTAACTATATTCTTTGGATGCTTTTTCACACAATAAAATAAACCTACGAATGCAGCCGTCAGTAATGCTATTTTGAATTTATTCATTGATAAAGTTCCGAGAGTAGAGTGAATGAGGAAGGGAGTATGATAGCGGAAATTGGGGATTGTGCAATATAGAAAGGGTAAAGTGCGGTTGATTTTTGAGGTGTTTTTTATTAAAGTTAGGCACACGCTAGGAAGCGTGCGCCAACATAGATGTGTAAATAAAGAAAGATGGCGTCAGCATTCACGCGCTGCTATTTAGTAAAAATTGTGAATTATTACTTATAGTTGCCAGCAGAACCAATATCCAAAATTCGTTGGGTTTTTAATCGTACTTTTAGCTGATAGTCACATGCGAGAAAGTTTCGCCATCTAGAGGATTCTTAATAGAAAATTTTAGATCGCTATTTTTTCTCGCATAGCTAATACGATAGATGTTATATTTTTTTTAAAACTACTATGATATTAGACTAATTGAAAGTAATATTCTTTTAAAAAATTGATACACGTCTCTACCAACATTGGGGTTATCTAGATCTATTTTCATACTATGAGATAATAAATTAACAGTCCAATTCCGATCTTTATAAGATAAATATGATTCTCCGCCACTAATACTAATTTTTATAGAAGAAAAAGCAGAGATTTTTTTAATTCCATTTGCTAACTTTTTCTTATATTCTGGCTTGTTATGCTCTTGTATCCATTTAAATTTATCAATAATTTCAGGTGGATTTTCATCAAGATAAGAACTAGTGTCAAACCCTTTTCCAAATCTAGATCTTATTTCTGTACACCTTCTAATACGACGAGTACCTTTTATATTAAAATCCACTTTAAAAATCAATCTTATATCATTTATATGAGGGGATTTTTTATTAGGAATACGAGAAACTCTGACACAAGATTCTTTATCGTGAAAATTATAGCGATAATGGATAGTTGATAGAATCTTATCTATATTTATATCACCAATTTCTTCTTCAAAAGCTTCTAAAAAACCTCTATATAAATATTCTAATCTTATAAAAGTCTCATATCTATTTTGATTTCTTAACATACTAATCCTTATTTATAAATTTTCTTAATATCTCTTAGTAGAGTATCATACAATATAATTATTTTCCATCGTCTAAACTATTAATATAATCAGCTAAAATATCACCATGGCAGGCAAGAGGTTTACAATGACAACCTAAAACCTTTCCTCGTAATTGTAAAACGTCAGTTTTAGTAAGATTAGTTGGTAAGTTTTCTCGTTCAAACCCATAGGCAAATAGGTGAATAACATCTTCTCTTGAAAGAGACTCTTCCCCTATTTGAAAATCATACATTGAATAAGGATTACTCCAATTGGGAGTATTTGGAAGTCTATTTGGATTTCTTCCAATGTAAACATACTTATCACCATAAACAGAAGGATCTTCTTTATCAATATTAATTACTCTAGTTATATCAATATGTATTACTCGTAATGGTATATTTTTTTCTTTAGCCCATAAAATCTCCTCAGAAAAATAACCACCATCTGAAAATATAATGGCATGTGTAATATTTGAGTGTTTAACTTCTTTTAAATCTATTTTTTCATAAGTTCCAAAATAATTAGCTATAAAACCATTGTAATCATTAACAGAAGTAATTTTAAAGTTTTTAATTTTGGATAATATAATATTAATCTTTCTCTCAAACTTGGAAAGAACTTTAAACTCTGGTGGATATAAAATTAATATATTTTTTTCTATCATGTTAATATAAATGTTTTACCTCTAACTTAAAATCTGAATTATTATTTAAATATTCCACGATTAATCTTCTATGACAAAAATGCGGTTTATGTTCACTACAAAGTAAACATGAGTTATTTAATAAATTGGCATTAACTAATTTTTCTACATTTCTTTTAGCCATTAAATTTAGAAATTCATATTCATACTTTTCCCAGCTAAGCTCCCCTTTTTTGTATGATTTTAATAAATTATCTGTAGGTGCTAATTCTGGAATATGTTGGTAGTCAGAATTACATAATTCTTTTAAAAAAAACTTAAGGTCATTTTTTTTAGCGAAACCAGCTAATTGAGAAACATTATTTATGCGAACATCAATTAGCAATTTTGTCTTTGAGTTTCTCAATAATGTAAAGAAATTTTCAGCTGATTTTTGTGTAAATCCAATGGTATTTATTTTAATCATTAATTATTTCCTAATTCAAATAAAAATAGTTGCAACAATTTTATAATGACAGTTATCTTGAGCAAATAATTCACCTAGGCTTAGACATAAAATAGCTTGACTAAATTGATTATTTTTTCTAATTAATTCATCAAAATTTGGATCTGTGCAAGAAAAATTTTCATGTCTTACATTATTATATGTAAAGCTGACTTTTCGTTTACCAAATTCATTCAAATATAAAAATAAATTACTAACATAAATTAGGTAAAGAGATGCCTCTATAGGGTTTATAATATCATTTCTATTTATTTTACATGAGTTATTCCCCCATAAATCTTTAGGATTATCCAATAGAGAAAAAAGAATATCAGGGGAAGATTTATAACGTTGTTGCCAAGGCGTTCCTGAAATTACGTAATTTTCAGGTTGAAAATACAGAGGACTATGCGATGAAAAATAAATTTCAACATTATGAAGAATCTTACTATCCCACGAATATCCAGCTCCCTGAAATGTTAATTTAGATTGCTCCCTAGTAATTATACCGCCATCTTTATTAGAAACAGGTCTAATCCATTGTCTAGTTTCTAAATCTTTTCCTGCTATACAAAAGTGTTGATGTTTTATGGACTTAGCTAATATGACAATAGTTTTTTTCATGATGATATTTTTACTGATGAAAAAGCTTTTTTATATTCTATGCTACTTTTTACTTCATCGCCACACCCAACCATTTCATCATCTCTCTCTCATCCCAACCTTTACGTTTGGCATAATCTTGAGCTTGGTCTTCATCAATGCGACCTAAAGTGAAATAGTTACTTGCAGGGTGGGTGAAGTACCAACCGCAAACAGAAGCTGCCGGCCACATGGCGTAGCTTTCAGTGAGCTTCATGCCGATGCGTTGTTCGACTTCTAATAAATCCCAGATCAAGGCTTTTTCAGTATGTTCTGGGCAACTTGGGTAACCAGGCGCAGGGCGGATGCCGACATAGTTTTCATTGATTAAACCTTGGTTGTCGAATTCCTCTTGCGTGTAGCCCCAAATGCGGGTGCGGAGCTCAAAGTGCAGGTATTCCGCCATGGCTTCCGCTAAGCGATCGCCCACAGCTTGTAGCAAGATAGCGTTATAGTCATCGCCTGCCGCTTTATAGCCTTCTACTAATTCCATTTCTTCAATGCCCGCACAGACGGCAAACATACCCATCCAGTCTTTTTTGCCACTTTCGCGATCAGCAATAAAGTCACTTAAAGCAAAGTTAAACGGGCTTTTGCTGTTTTTGCCCCGTTCCGTTTGTTGGCGTAAGCCATAAGCAGTGCCGATTGGTTGAGAACGGTCTTCATCAGCGAAAAGCACTACATCATCGCCCACACGTTCCGCAGGGAAGATGCCTAAAATACCGCTTGGGTTGAGTTTGTGGTTTTGCTCTAATTCATCTAATACCACTTGCGCATCGTTCCACACTTTGCGTGCTTCTTCACCACCTTCTGGATAATCAAAGGCATCAGGATAACCACCCATTAACCCCCAAATTCGGAAGAATGGTGACCAGTCGATAAATTTACGCAGTTTGGCAATCGGCACGTTTTTAAATTCCACAATGCCAGTTTGATTTGGTTTTGGTGGCACATAATCAGCCCACTCGCCACTAAAGCCATCAAAGCGGTTTGCACGTGCTTCTTCAATGCTCAGTTGCTTACGAAGTGGTTTACGATTAGAGAAAGATTGTTGAATTTTCTCGTAATCTTTCTTGAATTGTTCCCACAATGCTGCACGGCTTTCTGGGTTCATTAAGGTTGCACACACCGTGACCGCACGCGATGCATTCGAGGTATAGAATACGCCGTGTTCTTTATATTTTGGATAAAGTTTAATGGCTGTATGTTCTTTAGAGGTGGTCGCACCGCCAATCATCACAGGCAGATTCAAGCCTAAGCGAGTCATTTCACCCAAGAAGTATTCCATCTCATCTAAAGAAGGGGTAATCAAACCACTTAATGCGATGATATCGGCTTTTTCATCAATAGCGGTTTGAATGATTTTGTCTGCAGGCACCATGACACCCAAGTCAATCACTTCAAAGTTATTACATTGCATCACTACGCTTACGATGTTTTTACCAATATCGTGCACGTCGCCTTTTACAGTCGCAATCACCACTTTACCGTTGCTTGAACCTTTTTGTTTGGTTGCGTTGATAAAAGGCTCTAAATACGCTACAGATTGTTTCATCACACGTGCAGATTTCACCACCTGTGGCAGGAACATTTTACCGTCACCGAATAAATCGCCGACTACGTCCATGCCAGCCATCAACGGGCCTTCAATCACATCTAATGGACTTGGCAATGTTTGGCGGGCTTCTTCAGTATCTTCCACAATGTAAGTGGTAATCCCTTTCACCAGCGCATGTTTTAAACGTTCTTCCACTGGCCAAGTGCGCCATTCTGCCACAGAATCGACCGCACTTTCATCGTTACCTTGGTTACGATATTTTTCTGCAATATCGAGTAATTTTTCGGTGGCATCAGGGCTGCGGTTTAATACCGCATCTTCCACAATTTCACGTAATTCAGGATCGAGATCGTCATAAATCGCAAGTTGCCCCGCATTCACAATCCCCATATCCATGCCTTGTTTGATGGCGTGATAGAGGAAGACGGCATGAATCGCTTCACGCATCACGTTGTTACCACGGAATGAGAAAGAGACATTCGACACCCCACCTGAGATTTTCGCGTGCGGTAGCGCACGTTTGATGCGACCTGTGGCATTGATGAAATCCACACCGTAGTTGTTGTGCTCTTCAATCCCGGTACCGATCGCAAAAATATTCGGGTCGAAAATAATATCTTCTGGCGGGAAGCCTACTTGATTCACCAAAATATCATAAGCACGGCTACAAATTTCGACTTTGCGATCTTCGGTATCGGCTTGACCCACTTCATCAAATGCCATGACCACCACAGCTGCACCGTATTTACGCACCAGTTTAGCGTGTTCGATAAAGATTTCTTCGCCTTCTTTAAGCGAAATAGAGTTCACAATCGGCTTACCTTGTACCGACTGTAAACCAGCCTCAATCACTTCCCATTTAGACGAGTCGATCATCACTGGCACTTTGGCTGCATCAGGTTCGGTCGCCATAATATTGAGGAAACGGGTCATGCATTTTTTGCTGTCTAATAAGGCTTCGTCCATATTGATGTCGATCACTTGTGCACCGTTTTCCACTTGGTCGATAGCAATTTCAATGGCTTCAGCAAATTTGTCTTCTTTAATTAAGCGCTTAAATTTCGCTGAACCTGTCACGTTATTTCGTTCACCCACGTTCACGAATAGGCTTTCATCATCAATATTGAGTGGTTCTAAGCCTGATAAACGCATCGCAGTTTTAATTTCCGGCAATTTACGCGGCGCAATACCTTGCATCGCATCGGCAAACGCTTTGATATGCTCTGGCGTTGTACCACAACAACCGCCGACAATGTTTACAAAGCCACTTTCAGCCCATTCTTTAAGGTGTGCTGCCATTTCTTCTGCACCTAAATCATAGCCACCAAAGGCATTTGGCAAGCCTGCATTTGGGTGAACAGACACATAGGTTTCGCTAATTTTGGAAAGTTGCTCGACATACTGGCGAAGTTCTTTCGGGCCTAGCGCACAGTTCAAACCGAAAGTCAGCGGTTTAGCGTGACGAAGCGAGTTGTAGAATGCTTCTGTAGTTTGCCCTGAAAGGGTACGGCCAGACGCATCGGTAATGGTGCCGGAAATCATAATCGGCAATTCCACACCTAATTCTTCAAATACGGTTTCAATGGCAAAAATGGCGGCTTTTGCGTTTAACGTGTCGAAAATAGTTTCGATCATAATTAAATCAGCACCACCTTCAATTAAGCCTTTGGTCGCTTCAGCATAGGCATCGACCAATTCCATAAAAGTGACATTACGGAAACCTGGGTCATTTACATCAGGGGAAATAGATGCGGTACGGTTGGTTGGCCCTAATACACCTGCAACAAAGCGAGGTTTTTCTGGTGTGCTGTATTTATCTGCGGCTAAACGCGCGAGCTTTGCCCCTGCAAAATTCAGTTCGTAGGCAATAGACTGTAAATCATAATCAGCTTGCGCAATGGTGGTAGAGCTAAAGGTATTGGTTTCAATAATATCGGCACCCGCTTGTAAGTATTTCTCATGAATCGCAGAAATTAGCAGCGGTTGGGTTAAGGTGAGCAAGTCATTATTGCCACGTAAATCAACCGCACTTTCTTTAAAACGCTCGCCTCTAAAATCAGTCTCGGTGAGTTTATATTTTTGGATCATGGTTCCCATCGCACCATCTAAAATGAGGATGCGTTCAGCGAGGGATTTTTTCAGTAATTCGGTTTGATTATGTGACATAGACAGCTCTTTTTAAAATCAATCAATATTGGTCGGAATAATAGGGATAAGCATGGATGCTGTCAAATAAAAGGGGAGAAAGTGCGGTAAAAAAATGGAATGTTTTCAAAAAGAAAGGCGGACAAATTGTCCGCCGAATGGTTAGCAATATTTGCTGTCCGAGTAAAAAAAACAGATTAACGTAGAAATGCCGGAATATTTTTTTCGTATTCACTGATTGCATCTTCATGTTGTAACGTCAAACCGATGTTATCCAAGCCGTTTAACAAACAATGACGGCGGAATTCATCCAGTTCAAAGTGATAGACTTTATCACCTACAGTGACCGTCATCGCCTCTAAATCTACGTGGATTTGTTTGCCTTCATTTGCCCACACCCATTGGAAGATCTCTTCCACCTCCTCTTCGCTTAAACGAATCGGTAACATGTGGTTATTTAAGCTGTTGTTATAGAAAATATCCGCAAAACTTGGTGCGATCATCACTTTGAAACCGTAATCGGCTAATGCCCAAGGTGCATGTTCACGAGAAGAACCACAACCAAGATTTTTACGCGCTAATAAAATGGTTGCACCTTGATATTGTGGATAATTCAATACGAAATCTGGATTTGGCTTGGTGCCTTCTACATCCAAATAACGCCATTCATGGAATAAGTGTTTACCGAAACCCACGCGGGTAATGGCTTGTAAAAATTGTTTTGGAATAATCGCATCCGTGTCTACGTTTGCCGCATCCAATGGCACTACTAGGCCTGAAAGTTGTTTAAATCCTGCCATTTTCTGCTCCTTAGTTTAATGTGACGTCACGAATATCAACGAATTTACCGAACATTCCAGCTGCGGCAGCCATGGCTGGGCTTACCAAGTGAGTGCGACCGTTACGGCCTTGGCGACCTTCAAAGTTACGGTTTGATGTAGAAGCACAGCGTTCCCATTCGCCCAAGCGGTCATCATTCATGCCTAAACACATCGAACAGCCTGGGTTACGCCATTCAGCGCCCGCTTCGATAAAGATTTTATCCAAACCTTCTTTTTCTGCTTGTTCTTTCACTAAACCAGAACCTGGCACCACTAAAATACGTTTTACGTTATCGGCTTTTTTGCGACCTTTCATCACGGCTGCAGCGGCACGTAAATCTTCGATACGAGCATTGGTGCAAGAGCCAATAAACACTTGATCTACTGGAATGTCTTTTAAATCGGTATTCGGTTCTAAACCGATATAATTCAAGGCTTTTTCAGCCGAGGCACGAGTCACCGGATCGGTCATTTCTGCTGGATTTGGCACTGGCTGATCGATACCGATTACTTGGCCAGGGTTTGTTCCCCAAGTTACCTGTGGCGCAATATCTTTCGCTTCTAATGTGATGACCGTGTCAAATTTCGCATCATCATCGGATTTTAAGGTTTTCCAATAAGCAACTGCATCATCCCAATCTTTACCTTTTGGTGCATGTGGACGACCTTTTAAGTATTCGAAAGTCGTTTCATCTGGTGCGATTAAGCCGGCTTTCGCGCCCATTTCAATCGCCATATTACAAACAGTCATACGGCCTTCCATAGAAAGGTCACGAATGGCTTCACCACAGAATTCCACCACATGGCCTGTACCACCAGCCATGGTGGTTTTACCGATAATAGCAAGAATAATATCTTTTGCGGTAATGCCTGGCGCCACTTTGCCACGCACTTCAATTTTCATATTTTTCGCACGAGCTTGTTTTAAGGTTTGGGTGGCTAATACATGTTCTACCTCGGATGTACCAATACCAAATGCTAAGGCGCCGAATGCCCCGTGGGTGGCAGTATGGGAATCACCACACACGATAGTCATACCTGGTAAGGTTAAGCCTTGTTCAGGCCCCATGACATGCACAATACCTTGTTCTTTTGTGGTCATGTCGAATAATTGAATACCGGTCGCTTTCGTATTTTTTTCAAGTTCCAATACTTGAATTTTCGCTTGGCCTTCAAGTTTATTTACATCACGTACTTGGGTAGAAATACTGTGATCCATGGTGCCGAACGTTTTACTGACTTGACGTACTTGGCGGCCTGCCACACGTAAACCATCAAAGGCTTGTGGGCTGGTCACTTCATGGATTAAATGACGGTTAATATATAAAATCGGCGTTTCGCCTTCAGCTTCGTATACCACGTGGGCATCGAATAATTTTTCGTAAAGAGTTTTTGCCATAATTTTTCTCAATTCGTTAGAGGCTTTTGTTAGAGTAGTAAGTGCGGTCAAATTATTACTCGTAAATCCTGAAGATTTACTCGCTCCTTCGGAGCCGTTGGCAGAGCCAACGTTCAAAAAGCGTTGCTTTTTGTGAGTGTTTTTAAGCCGCACTTTAATTGTTTTTATTAGATTGCGTTAGCGATTAATGTACCCATTTCTGCCGTTGAAACAGGGGCAGAGTCATCGGCTAAATCTCCCGTACGGTGACCACTTGCTAAGACTTTTTGTACGGCATTTTCAATGGCATCCGCTGCTTCGTTTAAGTTGAAGCTATAACGCAACATCATCGCCGCAGAAAGAATTTGTGCGATTGGGTTGGCAATGCCTTTGCCTGCGATATCTGGTGCAGAACCGCCAGCAGGCTCATATAAGCCGAAACCGTCTTCATTTAAGCTAGCAGATGGCAACATCCCCATAGAACCAGTGATCATCGCCGCTTCATCAGAAATAATATCGCCAAAAATGTTAGAGCAGAGGAGCACATCGAAAGATTCAGGCGCTTTGATTAACTGCATGGTCGCGTTGTCGATATAAATGTGATCTAAGGTGACTTCAGGGTAGTCTTTAGCCACTTCAGTCACAGTTTCACGCCATAAGATTGAGGCTTGTAGTACGTTGGCTTTATCCACAGAAGTGACGTGTTTACGACGTTTCATTGCTGCATCAAAAGCCGCACGCGCAATGCGTTCGATTTCATATTTGTAATAAACTTCAGTGTCGAATGCTTTGGTTTGTGCGCCTTCACCTTCACGGCCTTTAGGCTGACCGAAATAAATCCCGCCCGTTAATTCACGCACAACCACCATATCAAACCCTTTCGCTGCAATATCAGCACGTAATGGACAGAATTTTTCGAGTCCTTTATAAAGGGTAGCAGGACGGAGATTACAGAATAATTTAAAATGTTTACGCAATGGTAATAATGCACCGCGTTCAGGTTGTTGATCCGGTGGTAAATTTGTCCATTTTGGACCACCTACAGAGCCAAACAAAATCGCATCAGCATCATCACAGCCTTTTAAGGTTTCAGCTGGTAATGGGCAACCACAATGATCAATTGCGGCACCACCCACATAAAATTCATTGAAGTTAAGTTTGAAACCGAATTTTTCTTGGACTTTGTTTAATACTTTAATGGCTTCAGCCATCACTTCTGGACCAATACCGTCTCCCGGCAGAACAGCGATGTTGTATGATTGCATATTATTTTTCCTATTTCAGTCACACCAAAGTGCGGTTAATTTTCTCCCCTCTTTTGTAAAGAGGGGCTGGGGGGAGATTTTTACGATATAAAATTCACTGCTGAGGTTGATGTTACTTCTGCCAAATCTCCCCTAACCCCTCTTTGCTAAAGAGGGGGGATTGGGTTAATGATGTTTATGATTTTTAATATCTGCCACCTTATGTGCGCGATAAATCGCGTTGATCGCGTGAACTAAGGCAAGGGCTGATGATTCAACAATGTCAGTAGCTAAACCAACACCGTGGAATTTACGGCCTTCATGTTCAACCACGATATCCACCTGACCTAACGCTTCAGCACCTTCGCCTTTCGCGGTTAAATTATAGTGAGACATTTTGATTTCTAAGCCAGTTAAGTTCAAGATAGCATTGTAAACCGCATCGACAGGACCGTTCCCCCCAATTGACGACGTGCTTAATTTATTGCCATCCAATTCCACTTGAACAAAAGCGGTTGCTGGATATTCTTTAGTGGAGTGTGCCGAAAGTTTATCTAATACTAAACGATCTTCATCACCTTGTTGCATGTCGATAAACGCCAACGCTTCCAAGTCATAATCGAACACCTGGCCTTTTTTATCTGCTAATTTTAAGAAGGCTTCATACAATTTATCCAAATCGTAATCTTGCTCGGTGTAACCCATATCCGCCATATGACCTTTCACAGCTGCGCGACCAGAACGTGCGGTTAAGTTCAATTTCTCTTTCTTCAAACCAATAGTTTCTGGTGACATGATTTCGTAGGTATTTTGGTTTTTTAACATACCATCTTGGTGAATACCGGATGAATGTGCGAAAGCATTCGAACCTACAATCGCTTTATTCGGTTGGATTGGCATATTACAAAGTTGGCTCACCATTTGGCTGACACGATGAATTTCTTGTGTGTTGATACGTGTATCCACGCCCATGAATTCTTGACGCACTTTCATTGCCATCACCACTTCTTCAAGTGAAGTGTTACCCGCACGTTCGCCAATGCCATTAATGGTACATTCAATTTGGCGTGCACCATTTTGTACAGCAGTTAAGGAGTTAGCGGTTGCCATACCTAAGTCATTGTGGCAATGTACGGAAATCACAGCTTTATCGATATTTGGTACGCGGTTACGTACTTCAGCAATAATATTGCCGAATTGATTAGGTAAGCAGAAACCAACAGTGTCAGGAATATTTACAGTTGTTGCACCTGCATTAATTGCCGCTTCAACAATACGACAAATATTGTCGATACCGGTACGTCCTGCATCTTCGCAAGAAAATTCCACATCGTCAGTATAGTTACGTGCATGTTTTACTGCTGCTACAGCCATTTCAACGACATCATCAAAGGTACGTTTTAATTTGGCTTCAACGTGTAATGCTGAAACTGCAATAAATGTATGGATACGAAACGCTTCTGCCACTTTTAAGGCTTCAGCTGCCGCATCAATATCTTTAATTACCGCACGGGAAAGTGCCGCAACACGACTATTTTTGATATGGCGTGCAATGGTTTGAACGGATTCAAAATCACCTTGAGAAGAAACCGGGAAACCGACTTCCATCACATCCACGCCTAGACGTTCAAGCGCTAAAGCAATCTGTAATTTCTCTTTAACGGTTAAGCTTGCTTTTAACGCTTGTTCGCCATCACGCAAGGTGGTATCAAAAATAATAACGCGATCTGTCATAGTATTTTCCTTCTTTTATCACTCAAAGTGCGGTCGCTTTTAGCACTGTTTTTGAAACAAAAAAACCCGCAATCTTGAAAGTGCGGGTTGATAATAGATTTTTTACATAAAGGTGTTTTTTATCCACAACTTAGCCGCACAAAGAATGTGAGAGCAGGAGGTTGAGAGATAAAGACACAGCTTGGTACATAAAAAGATAATCCTGTAAAAAATTCTGTAAAACGCTGTCCATATTACGGATAAAAATTTTGCTGTCAAATCATTTATCAGTGATTTATATCTAAAATGAATATCTCAACATAATCTTAAAAGTTTATTTCTCTAAATATAAACCATTGTTCGAAATTAATCTCTAAAAATGGCTTTTAAGAAGCCATGTTTGTTCTGTTTTATTCCTTGTTTCTGGTATGCAGATTTTTTCTAAAATTTTTTCGTTTTTTGCGATCTGAATCGCAAAATTAAGACAAATCTTTCATTTTTTGACACCAATCTTGTCATAATTCTCCTTTTAAAGGAGAGAATAAATGAGCGATTTTGCGTCGATTTTATTGCGGTTGTCACAAATACCCAAATTAGGCAGTGTGCGAATTCAACAAATTCTAGCCCATGTGAATATAGATGAGTTATTAAATTATGATGAAGCTTCATTTCAACAAATGGGCTGGAATGCTTTGCAGATTCGTCGTTGGTTTCAGCCTGAAATGAAATTTATTGAACCTGCTTTGAGTTGGGCAGAAAAAGAAGACCATCATTTAATACATTGTTTTTCAGATGAGTATCCTTTTTTACTCAAACAAATTAGTGGCTTTCCGCCCTTATTATTTGTGAAAGGCAATCTGACCGCCCTTTCAGCACAGCAAATTGCCATGGTTGGGAGCCGTTATTGTTCCGCTTATGGGGAATATTGGGCAAAATATTTTGCGACAGAACTTTCTTTGGCGGGATTGACAGTCACGAGTGGGCTTGCATTAGGTATTGATGGGTTTAGTCATCAGGCGGTGGTAGATATTCAAGGACAAACCATTGCCGTATTGGGTAGCGGATTAGATCATATTTACCCCGCTAAACATCGCCGATTAGCCGAGCAAATTATCGAGAATAACGGGGCATTAGTTTCTGAATTTATCCCTACGCAAGCACCGATTGCCGAAAATTTTCCTCGTCGCAATCGTATTATTAGTGGACTTTCATTGGGAACGTTAGTGATTGAAGCCACAGAGAAAAGCGGTTCATTGATTACGGCGCGTTATGCCTTAGAACAAAATCGAGATATTTTTGCGTTGCCAGGGAATATTCAAAGTGAATACAGTCAAGGTTGCCACAAATTGATTAAGCAAGGTGCGATGTTGGTGGAAAATGTCAAAGATATTTTAGATAGCCTCAATCATAGCGTTGTTTTTCAGCCACCAGTGCATAATACGCAAATTAATAAGCCGATAGCTCAACCACTAACAGCAAAAACACCAGCTGTGGAGCCGAGTCATCCTGAACTTTATCAACATATTACTTATACACCGATAAGTATTGATGATTTATCTGCAGCATTGAATTTGCCGGTGGATTCGCTTTTAGTACAGTTATTGGATTTGGAATTACAAGACTTAATCGTCAATGAGAATGGACTCTATAAGCGGATAGCATAAACGGGGTAGAGTAAGGAGACTATCCTGTGCTAAGATACGGTTCAGTTTTAGAAAGGAGAACCTATGTTAGCCATTATTTCCCCGGCAAAAACCTTAGATTTTGAAAGTGCGGTCAGAAATCTTCCTGTTTCTCAACCGCACTTGACGGATTATAGTGAGCAACTGATTGAAATCTGCCGTCAATTATCTCCCCAAGATCTTTCTTCCTTAATGTCTATCAGCGATAAACTTGCGGGCTTAAATGCCGCTCGTTTTGCGGAATGGACAAAATCTCACAACGAAAAAAATTCACGCGCAGCTATTTGGGCATTCAAAGGTGATGTTTACACCGGCTTAGATGCGGATAGCTTAACTGATGAAGATGTGCAATTTGCTCAACGCCATTTACGTATGCTTTCTGGTTTATATGGCTTACTTAAACCCCTTGATTTAATGCAACCTTACCGTTTGGAAATGGGCACAAAGCTAGCGAATCCAAAAGGGAAAGATCTTTATGCTTTTTGGGGAGATATCATCACTCAATCAGTACAACAAGCACTTGATGAGCAAGGCGATCGTGTTTTGATCAATTTAGCTTCAGACGAGTATTATAAATCAGTGAAAGAGAGCCAATTAGAGGCACAAATTGTTAAGCCAGTTTTCTTAGATAATAAGAATGGTAAATATAAAGTGGTCAGCTTTTATGCGAAAAAAGCCCGTGGTTTAATGTGTCGTTTTATCATTCAAAATCGTTTGGAACGTGTTGAACAACTGAAAGAGTTTGACCTTGGTGGTTATTGGTTTGATTCAGCATCCTCTACTGAAAAAGAATTTGTATTTAAGCGAGATATCAATGAATAAATTCCTGGTTATATTGACCGCACTTTTACTTTCAGGTTGTGCGGCAAAAGTGAGTCAGCTTCAAACACCTGAAAAAATTGAGTATAACGGTAAAACCTATAAGCTTACCGCAAGCCAAGATTTAGATACGATTGCGCGTTACGTTTATATCGCTGAGCCGGAAACCTTGGAAAATTGGAAATCTCAAATTGAAGTATTGCTTGATCGTGACGTAGGTCGTTCTATTGAGCAACGTGTAGCATTACGTGAAAAAGTGTATCGTAATTTAGGTGTACAAGATTTCAAAATTCGTGCCAATTCAACGAATCCGAAAAAGCCCGCGACAGAATTAAACGGTTATGTCATTTATGCGCCAACAGAACAAAATCCGTCTTGGCAGGTGGATATTGCGAAAGGGAAAAATATTTCCCATTGTGGTTTTGTGCAATACCAATATTCCCAAAAAATGGAAATGAAAAAGTTTCAGCGCTTAAGCAAAGTAAAAATTGTGAAAAATTTACAAAAGTATCTTGTCGCAAAAGAAAGTAAAACATTACAAAAAGCCGATCTTTCTTGGAAGTGTGAAAGTTATTTCAATCACTAAAATGTATAACTAGATCAAATCCCAAGTAAATTTTTCAAATTTTGCTAGAGCAGAAATTATGGATGGTGTAATCTTAGCACCAATTGTTTTTAAGAATTCAAAGTAGGTAAATATGATTAAAAAAATTGCTGTATTAACCAGTGGTGGTGATGCTCCTGGTATGAATGCTGCTATTCGTGGTGTTGTGCGTGCAGCACTTGCAGAAGGGCTTGATGTATTCGGCATTTATGATGGTTATCAAGGCTTATACAACAATAAAATCAAACAGTTAAACCGTTATAATGTATCAGATATTATTAACCGTGGTGGTACATTCTTAGGTTCTGCGCGTTTCCCAGAATTTAAAGATCCTGCGGTACGTGAAAAATGTGCAGAAATTTTACGTTCACATGGCATTGATGCCTTAGTCGTTATCGGTGGTGACGGTTCTTATATGGGGGCGAAATTGCTCACGGAAGAACATGGTTTCCCTTGTGTGGGTATTCCAGGCACGATTGATAATGATGTGGCAGGTACGGATTACACAATCGGTTATGAAACTGCGCTACAAACAGCGGTGGATGCGATTGACCGTTTGCGTGACACCTCAAGTTCTCACCAACGTATTTCTATCGTAGAAATCATGGGTCGTCACTGTAGTGACTTAACTATTTCTGCAGGCATCGCAGGTGGTTGTGAATATATCGTGGCATCTGAAATGGAATTTAATCGTGAAGAATTAATTCGTCAAATTGAACGCAGTATTATTCGTGGAAAACGCCATGCCATCATTGCGATTACTGAATTAATCACAGACGTACATTCTCTTGCTCGTGAGATTGAAACTCGCGTAGGTCATGAAACTCGTGCAACCGTATTAGGCCATATTCAACGTGGTGGTTCGCCTTGTGCCTTTGACCGTATTTTGGGCTCACGTATGGGTGTATATGCGGTAGATATATTGCTACAAGGCAAAGGTGGCTACTGTGTGGGTATTCAAAACGAAAAATTAGTTCACCACGATATTATTGATGCAATCAACAATATGCGTCGTGAATTTAAAGCAGATTGGTTAGAAATGGCTAAACGCTTAGAATAATCTTTTAAAGGTTATTTAAAACAAAAGAAATCGGGCTAAAACAATCATTGTTTTAGCCCGATTTTTATATGCTTAGATTAGGCTTTGAGTTTATTTTTCTTACGCTGCAAAATTAAAAAACGACAATCATAGGGATTATCTGCATCCGCTTGACGATATTCTTCAAACTCGATGTTCCATTCTGCCCAATTAATTTCAGGGAAGAATGTATCACCGTCAATATTTGCTTGAATTTGTGTGAGATACAATTTATCTGCTTTAGGTAAATATTGTTTATATAACTCGCCGCCAATCAGCATAATTTCATCAAATTCTTTGACAAAATCGACCGCACTTTCAAAACTATTTTTCCAGACGACACCTTCATGTTCGTAAGGGGTGCGTGAAAGGACAATATTAGTGCGTTTTGGCAGTGGACGACCAATGCTTTCAAAAGTTTTACGGCCCATAATTACTGGTTTGCCCGTGGTATTTTTACGAAACCAGGCTAAATCGGCAGGTAAGTGCCAAGGCATTTGATTATCTTTTCCGATGACGTTATTTTTTGTTGTCGCAACGATCAAACTTAATGTCATATTTTCTATCCTATTTTTCTTTTTTTTCATTATATCATAGCTATTCACAAAATCTGTATATAAGGTTGGATTTTTCGTGATTTTTATTAATTTTAGTGCTAATTTAACCGCACTTTTCTATTTTTTCACTGAGGACAAACTATGTCGGCAAATCGCAAAACAATCGTTGTAAAATTTGGTACCAGTACATTAACGCATGGTTCACCTAAATTAAATGCCCCTCACATGGTCGATATTGTTCGCCAGATTGCACAACTTCATCAAGCAGGTTTTCGTGTCGTAATTGTGACATCGGGTGCGATTGCCGCTGGACGACATTATTTAAATCATCCTCAACTTCCGCCAACTATTGCCTCAAAGCAGCTTTTAGCTGCAGTAGGGCAGAGTCAGCTTATCCAAGCATGGGAAAAATTATTTGCGATTTATGATATTCATATTGGACAAATTTTATTAACTCGTGCCGATATTGAAGATCGTGAACGTTTTTTAAATGCGCGCGATACATTACATGCGCTGTTGGACAATCAAATTATTCCAGTGATTAATGAGAATGATGCGGTGGCAACGGCTGAGATTAAAGTAGGGGATAACGATAATTTATCGGCGCTAGTCGCGATTTTAGTGCAAGCGGAACAACTTTATTTATTAACAGATCAACAAGGTTTATACGAAAGCGATCCTCGTAAAAATCCAGATGCGAAATTGATTCCAGTGGTTGAGCAAATTACCGACCATATTCGTTCGATTGCAGGGGGTAGTGGTACAAACCTTGGTACTGGCGGGATGAGTACAAAAATTATTGCAGCAGATGTGGCAACGCGTTCAGGTATTGAAACCATTATTGCGCCTGGTAGCCGACCAGATGTGATTGTGGATTTAGCCTACGATAAGCCAATTGGCACTAAATTTATTGCACATCATTCAGATCGTCTCGAAAGCCGTAAGCAGTGGTTATTTGCAGCTCCATCAGCGGGTATGCTGACGATTGATGAGGGGGCTGAAAATGCTATGTTAGTACAGAATAAATCGTTGCTGCCTGCAGGGATTACGGCTGTGGAAGGGCGTTTCTCACGTGGTGAAGTCGTCAAAATTAAGAATCTCTCTGGTAAAGTGATTGCACTTGGTATGCCGCGTTATAACAGTGATGCGTTGGAATTAATCAAAGGGAAAAAATCCCAAGATATTGAGCAAATTCTTGGTTATGAATACGGTGCAGTTGCGTTACATCGTGATGACATGATTGTGCTATAGCTTAAAATAGAAATCGGATCTCTTATATTTTCTGAACCTTCCTTTTATTTTGCTGGTCTATAAAACCATAAAAAGGGCAATAGCCCGATATTAAGTAGTAAAAGGAGACAACATGAGATTAATAGCGACCGTTTTAGCTGTTGGGCTATTAAGTGCTTGTACGCAGGGCTATTATGTAAAACATCGTAGCCCAATTTCAGTGAGTAAACACGTAAAACGTTTAAATACGACGGTCTGTCATGATAAAGATGACTGGTATTTAGATGGTTATCGTGTAGGAAAAGATTTCCAAGCGCAAAGCCAATCTCAATTGAATAAACGAATTAATTATTGTGGCCGGCGTGTACCTGAAGAGCTGAGAACCGCATGGTTTAACGGTTTTGATGCAGGCTCAAATGGCGTTCAGATTGATATAGAGGGGTATGATGAGGATGCTCTCTTAACCTATGATTATGACGATGATGATCGTTATAGCGAAGATGAAGAAGAATAAAAAAGTGCGGTTAATTTTAACCGCACTTTTTCTTTTTAAAGGATATCGAGTAATTCAACTTCAAACACTAAGGTTGAGAATGGTGGGATAGATGCGCCCGCACCACGTTCACCGTAAGCCAGTTCGTGTGGAATAGTGAGTTTCCATTTAGAACCAACAGGCATCATTTGTAATGCTTCAACCCAACCACGAATTACGCCATTTACTGGGAATTCAGCTGGTGCACCACGAGCAACAGAACTGTCGAATACGGTACCATCTGGTAATGTACCTGTGTAGTGAACACGTACTTTATCAGTTGCAGATGGTTTGTTTCCGTTACCTTCGGTTAAAATTTCGTATTGTAAACCGCTGTCAGTGACGTTTACGCCTGCTTTTTTTACGTTTTCTTCTAAGAATTTTTTACCTTCTTCTTCAATCGCTTTGAATTGCGCTTGTTGTGCTTCAGCCGCTTGTTGTTGAAGCGCTTGAACGGAATGCATTAAATCATTAATTTCTAATGCAGGTTGATTACGGTTTAACGCATCGAAAATGCCTTTTGCTACCGCTTCAACAGAAATATCCATTTGGCTATCTGCTAATTGTTGACCGATTTGTAAACCGATACCGTAGCTGCCTTTTTCAGAAATACTTTCTAATTTTACTTGTTCAAAAATTTGAGCTGTCATGTTTTTTCCTTTGTTGTAAAACTATTTTTTCAATGCCAAGATTTCACCCATGCGAACAGGTTCATCAACACTTAAATGATCGGCAATTTTCACTTGGCCGGCTTGGAATAAGTTAATCACGGTAGAACCAAGTTGGAACCAACCCATTTCTTGACCCTTGCTTAATTTAACCGCATTTTCACCTTCATAAGTCCAGACTTTCACTTCGTTATGACGTGGCGGATTAATAACGCCAGCCCAAACAGTGCCGATACTTGCAGTGATTGTTGCGCCCACTAAGATTTGTACCATGGTACCGAATTCAGTATCAAAGACACAAATCACACGTTCATTACGTGCGAAGAGGTTCGGCACATGTTTTGCTAAAAACGGATTGACGGAGAATAAATCACCCGGCACATAAATCATTTTGCGAAGTGTACCATCACATGGCATATGCACTCGGTGATAATCACGTGGTGATAAATAAGTGGTGACGAATTCCCCATTTTTAAAGGTCTCGGTTAAATCTTTATCTTCCGCTAATAAATCATTTAAGCTGAAGAAGTGACCTTTCGCTTGCAGTAGGCGGTCATCTTCGATGTGTCCACATTCACTTACACGGCCATCCGCAGGGCAACAAAGTGCGGTTGGATTTTGGTTAATTGGTCGTGCATTTCCTTTTAATGGACGGATAAAGAATTCATTAAAACTGGCGTAATCACTGAATTTTTCTTTTTCAGCAATGCTCATATCAATGTTGTATTTTCTGGCAAACGCTTTAATCACAAAATGTGTCACTGCGCCCCATTTTTGTTTAGCTAACCAACCTGCTGCTTGTGTCATATAGATTTGAGGCATCACATATTGAAATGCAACTTTTAGGCGTTGCCAATAAGAAATTGGGTTCATTGATTTCTCCAATAAGATTTAAAAGTCGGGCGATTATAACAACTTATTTCACTTGTGCAATGTTAGTCGAGATTTTTGCGTAAGATGAAAGCAAGAAGCCGACATTTGTCGGCCTCTTTTTGCGTTTATAAAATCATTTTGACTAATTTGTCTGCTTGAATCCGAGCAAATTTTTTCAACAGTTTTTGCACTGGTTCAGGATATTGCGTCAATTCTTCTAATTCAGAATAATCTTGCAATACTTTGGTATATTGGCGGATGTGCGACAATTCTTGTTCCACTTGAGGCAGAAGTTCTTGTTTTAGATCGTGGATTAATAATCCATTTTCCGCATCTAAACGCCATGCACGAGGATTCAGGTTGTTCCCTGTTAAAAGAATATACTGATTGTCCACCCAAATCCCTTTGAGGTGATAAGTGTTATCACCATCTTTCCATAAACGCACCGTTAAATGGCCATTTTTAATGTAAGCATCAAATTTCTCGCAGAAACGACGAAGATTGCTTTCATATAAATAAGGCAATGCACCTGCCATTTTAAATGGCTGCTCTGGTGGAATATAGAAATCGTTCGCGACTTTATCACCCACGATAATTTCGACACGTTTTCCTTGTTCTAATAAGCGAGCAAGTTTACTTCTTAGCGTGCGAGGGAAGTTGAAATAAGGCGTACAAATCACCAGTTTTTCCTGCACTTGTAAGAATAAATCTTCGATAACTTGATTTAATTCATTGCCCGATGCACCTAAACCAAAAAGTGGTGAAATGGTTAAAACATCTGAAAAACCAACCGCACTTTCCAACTGATATTCCGCATGGGCAGATAAGTTTTTACGATAAGCTTTTATTGCACTACGAATTTCTTTGGTGCGAGGGCGATTAGCCACATCTAATGGATGTACCGCACTGAAATCCAATAAATAATCATTGATGAAATTAACCATCGAGTCGGCAAGTGCCGCATTGTGGATTTTTTGGTAGCGGTCGTAACGGTATTTATCTTGTTGTTGTAAATACACGTTATTGATACTTGCTCCGCTATAAAGGACGGTATCATCAAACACAAAGCCTTTAATATGCAATACACCGAAGACTTCACGGGTATTAATAGGCACACCGAAGAACATATTGGGTTCATCGGGAAGTTGATAGGTTTGGCGTTGTTCACAATACCAATCAGCGTTAGTAGCAGATTTTTCTGCTCCGAGTAAATTGCGTTGTCCGCGATGCCAATCCACTAAAATTTTCACATCCAATTCTGGATGATCTTGTTTTACGCGATAAATCTCATTGAGAATTTCTTGTCCCGCTTCATCTTTTTGCCAATAAAGCGCGGTCACGTAAATGCGTTTTTTAGCTTGGCGAATTAATTCTATAATTTGTGCTTTGAATTCAAGCGGACTAAACAGAAACTCAACCTGCTCTGCCTGTAAAGGAAGAAAAGGTAAATTTTTTAAATTTTGTTCTGCTCGTTTAGCTTTATTGATTAACATAATCTATCTCTACACTAAAAATTAATGCTCTAGTTTACAATATTTCCTTTGAGGATTGATAGAAAAAAGGTTTTTTTTCGTTATAATGCTCACAAATTTTCGCATTTTTTGGCGAATTATTATCCAATTTTCCTTCGAGAAGCAAATTATGAGCAATTCACGCAAACCATCATTCCAAACAAATTCCACCAAATCTTTTCAAGAGCGTAGCCCAAAACGTGCATTTAATGACAAAGAACGTCGCTTTGATGAGCATCGTAATAATGAAAAACGTGAGGGAAATCGACCGCACTTTGATAAAAAACGGGATGATCGTAAACCTTCTCGTGGTTTCCAACAGCAAGAAGTGAGAGAACCGAAAATTGCAGAGCTTTCATTAAATAAAGCGAATGGTGAAAGTGGCTCGGTAAAAGTAATGGTGAAAAGTACGGGCGTGAGTTATAAACCAAAAGAAAAGAAAACGGGCGCATTATCACCACGAGCACCTGAGAAAATTAAAAAGAACCGCGCTGAAGAAATGAAAGTGTATGGTGAAAATGCGTGCTTAGAATTGTTTGCAGAGCGTCCGGAGAGCATCGTTCGCGTATGGGCAACGGTGCAAATGGCACATCGGATTGGCGAGATTTTCAGTTATTTAGCCGCAAATAAAAAAGTGTATCACGTGGTGGACAACGATGAGTTAAGTTTAGTAAGTGGTACTGAGCATCATGGTGGCATTTGTATGTTAGTGAAAAAACAACGTACTTTTTCTTTGCAAGGTTATTTAGATGTACCGCGTCAAGAAGATTGTTTAGTCGTGCTTGATCAAGTCAATAATGCGCAAAACCTAGGTGGCGTTGTGCGTACTTGTGCCTTCTACGGCATTAAAAATGTGGTGACAAATCAAGTTGAACAGCTTTATGCGCCCGCTGCTATGCGTGTGGCTGAAGGCGGAATGGAGCATATTCGTATTTTAGAAACAGAAAGTACTGAAATCGCTTTAGAGGCTTTACGTAAGGCTGGCTATCAGATTATTCATGTCTCAACCAATAAACAAGGCGTTGCGTTGGAACAACTCAAATTTGCAGCAAAAGTTGCATTAGTCTTGAGTGAAGGCAGTACGGATGATATTCGTGAGAAACAAGATGTAAATGTGCGTCTTTCTTTAAGTAATCCATTGAAAGCAGGATTAAATATTGCGGTAAATACAGGGATTTTATTAGCACATTGGTATGTGAAATAACCTTAAGTGCGGTTATTTTTAGGTTTGTTTTGGGGGCTGACATCTGTCAGCCCTTTTTCTTTTTCAAAATTGTGTGAGATTCAAATTTCGATATTTCTTGTAAAAGCCTTTGGGGGAAATCAGACAAAAGATCTATACTATTTCTAGTTGTTATTTAATAGGGAGTTTTTATGCCTGAACGTTCAGCAAACATCAGTACACACGATCCTTTCGGGAGCTTATTAGGCTATGCGCCGGGTGGCATTGCAATTTATTCATCCGATTATCATACAGCCGATGAGAAAGAGTATCCCGATGATGCCGCCTTTCGCAGTTATTTAGGGCGAGAGTATATGGGATATAAATGGCAGTGTGTGGAGTTTGCACGCCGCTATCTCTATCTCAACCATGGCATGGTATTTACTGATGTAGGAATGGCTTACGAGATCTTTTCTTTACGATTTTTACGTCAAGTGGTGAATGATGCCTTATTACCTTTACAAGCCTTTGCAAATGGTTGCAAACGTAAGCCTGAAGCAGGTGCATTGTTAATTTGGCAGGAGGGTGGTGAATTTAAACATACGGGGCATGTGGCGATCATTACCGAAGTCTTAGAAGATAAAATTCGCATTGCCGAGCAAAACGTGATTCACTCTCGCTTACCAAGTGGGCAGCAATGGACTCGTGAATTACCGATGACGGTTTCCGAAAGTGGTTATTTTCTGCATGATACCTTTGATGATACAGAAATTTTAGGTTGGATGATCCAAACAGAAGACACCGAATACAGTCTGCCGCGGCCAACACCAGAAAAAGAGAAACTTGAGATTCATGCTGAACATATAGAAAACAATGGTCAGTTTGAGCATAAATGGCTGAATGAGCAAAACGAATTTGAAGCGGCATATGTGAAAGCAATGGGTGGGCATAAAGTTAGCCATTCGGATCAATATCGCTATTTTACGATATCTGAAACAGCACAACATGAGTTAATTCGTGCAACCAATGAATTGCATTTAATGTATTTGCACGCCACAGATAAAGTCTTAAAAGACGATAAGTTATTACAATATTTTAATATTCCTAAATTGCTTTGGCCTCGCTTACGGTTATCTTGGCAAAATCGCCGTTATCAAACCATTACGGGGCGTTTAGATTTCTGCATGGATAGTCGTGGATTAAAAGTGTATGAATACAATGCAGACTCAGCCTCTTGTCACGCTGAAGCGGGTGAGTTTATGAATCGATGGGCAATTCAGGGCGGATTAAATATGGGCGATAATCCTGCTGATGGCTTACGTAATGCATTAGCGGATTGCTGGAAACACAGTGAAGCTACGCCGCTTGTTCATATTATGCAAGATCACGATGATGAGGAAGATTATCACGCATTATTTATGCGCAATGCACTGGTTCAAGCAGGATTTAAAGCCAAAATTATTCATGGGACCGAGGGGTTACATTGGGATAGTCGAGGTCGTTTGATTGATGATGAAGATAACCAAGTAAAAACAGTATGGAAAACGTGGGCCTGGGAAACTATGTTGGAGCAACTTCGTGAAGATGCCACAGGCATGGAAGTGGCACCACCAATTCGTACAGGCTATCCGGAAGATAAAGTGCGGTTAATTGACGTGTTACTTCGTCCAGAAGTTCTAGTTTATGAGCCACTTTGGACAGCCATCCCAAGTAATAAAGCGATTTTACCAGTGTTGTGGTCATTATTCCCAAACCATCGTTATCTACTGGAGGCTGGATTTGAATTAACGCCTGAGCTGATTAAAAATGGTTACGCACAAAAACCAATTGCTGGTCGCCGAGGTGATAATGTGAAATTGATTGGTGAGTGTAAATCAGTGCTTGATAGTAAAGATGGTCGTTTTGGTAAGCAGGAGAGTATTTATCAACAGCTTTGGTGTTTACCAAAAGTGGAAGATCAATATGTTCAGGTTTGTACTTTCACTGTAGGGGGGCATTATGGTGGTAGCTGTTTACGTTCAGACCCGAGTTTGGTCATTATGGGAAATAGCGATATGCAACCGTTAAGGGTATTATCTGATAAAGATTTCCTTAAGAAATAAAAATAAAATCGGCACTCAAAATGAGTGCCGATTTATTATTTCGCTACAAAATTATTTAGCATCTTTGTTATCAGCAGGTTTTTCATTTGCTTTTAACATATCCGCTGGAATAAAGCTTTGTTGTACTTTTTCCATGTGTGGAAGGTTATGCGCAATACCTTTGTGACAATCGATACAGGTTTTGTTTTGTTCCTGTGCAAGTGCGTGCATTTGTTGTGCCACAGTTTTTTGTTGAGTAAAGTCCATATCATTGAAGTTATGGCAGTTACGGCACTCTTGTGAGTTATTCGCTTTCATACGCGCCCATTCGCGTTCTGCCATTTCTAAACGATGTTTTTCGAATTTTTCTTTAGTATCTACTTTACCTGTAAAGTATGCATAAACTTCAGTCGATGCCTGCATTTTACGAACCATTTTTGGAATGAATTCATGTGGAACGTGACAGTCAGAACAAATCGCTTTCACACCTGAACGGTTACTAAAGTGGATTGACGCTTGGTACTCAGGTACAACGTCATTAGTATGACAGTCTGAACAGAATTGCTCTGTATTAGTTGTCGCCATTCCAGCATTAAACAGGTTAGTGCCAACGATAGTACCAATGATAGTTAATAAAATAACCCCACCAATTGCCATTTTGCTCGGAGAGCGTAACCAACGGCAAACTTTCTGAATGCTTGATTTAATCATGGTTTAGCTCCTTATTTACCTTGCATTTGACGAATAGTTTCAAATTTATTTTGAATAATTGGATTCACGTCAGTTTGTTGAACGTGGCATTGTAAACAGAAATAACGACGTGGCGAAGTGCCTTCTGTTTTTTGTCCGTCACGTGTTAAGAAATGGCTTTCAGGTACGCGAGGTGCCCCCGTTGTTGGAGCAACATCCGGAGAGTGACAGCCTAAACATTGGTTAGCATTTTTCGTCACTTGTAAACCACGAATGCTGTGTGGAACAAGTGGAGGTTGGTTAGGGAAGGTTACAGGAATATTACCAACATCTTTATAAGGATTCGTAAATGCTGGTGCAACACTTTCTGCTGTTTTATCAATGCTGTTTGCAACTTGCGGTGCATCAGCAAATGCCAATCCACTACATAAAGCCAGCATGAAAATAAATGATTTTTTCATGAAATCCACTCCATTAAATAATTAAATATTTTTAATTTTTATTTGTTTCTCAAAGCGAGAGCCAAATGTAAATACATTTTCTGCGCAAACGTCAATACAGCGTCCACAAGTAATACAATCTTTTGCCAATATAATTTGGCTATCTTCAGGTCCACCGTGTAAAGGAAGTCTTAATACTTGCGGTTCTGGGCAAATATTATAACAGTCCATACAATGGTCACAGCGATCGCGATCGACTACATTAATTTTAATCAGGCTTTTAGCACCAATGACGCCATAGATTGCACCAATTGGACAAAGGTGACCACACCAGCCATGCTCAGCAACAAGTAAGTCAAATAAAAAGATGACTGTGACCAACCAAAGGGTTGCACCTGTTCCAAAGACAAAGATGCGTCCAAGTGCTGCGACTGGGTTTATCCACTCCCATAAGAGTGTACCCGTTATTGCACTACCAGCTAAAATCACGGCTAAAATCACATAGCGAAGTTGGCGTGAAATTTTTAATGATTGTCGAATACCTAATTTTCTACGTAACCAAGCTGCAGCATCTGTTACCATATTCATTGGGCAAACCCAACTACAAAAGGCTTTGCTTGCAACGATAGCGTAGAATATGACAATCACTACGGCACCAATAATCGTTGTGATTTCTGGTAGGTAACCTGTCACTAAACTTTCAGCGGTAATCAATGGATCTGTCAATGGCACAGTATCCAAAAGCATGCTTGAGCTGTAATTGCCTTTTAGAATCCAAACTTGCCAAATCGGGCCGCTTAAGAACATTAAAATAATACTTAATTGACTGATTCGACGTAGAATTAAAAAGCGATAAGCATGCCACCAACCGAGTTTTTGGCGAGCTTCTAAGCCTGCATCTTTAGGCTTATTCGGGGTATATTTTTCAGCCATTATTTAACCCCCTTAATGTTTAAGTCCAGATTTGGGAATTGCTCTGCTTCCGGAACTGTTGTTGGATTTGGTACATAATCCATTGTTGCACGGTTTGGTGTTGCAACTTTTTGGTTCGGTTGAACTTGCATTGGCTGATAAACCGGCTCATGTGAGCCTTCCGGCATACGAGCATCCATTGCTGGACGTAAGCCATCTGGATGTTGCTCCTCAATTAAGGATTTTCCGGCATTTTGTTTTTCTTTCCAGCCTAAGCGATAGTGGCGACCGAGTAGCCCTTTGGCGATATCCATAGGTAAGACTTTAATTGCCGCTTCTTCTAACACACAAGCTTGTTCGCATTTACCGCATCCGGTGCAAGCATCAGAGTGAACAGTTGGAATAAGCTTTGCATGAATTCCCGTACGATCATTGTGGATACGTTCAAGTGTAATCGCTTTATCTACTAATGGACAAACGCGGTAACACACATCACAACGCAACCCCTGCCAGTTAAGACAAGTTTCATGGTCTAGCAATACTGCTAACCCCATTCTCGCATCATTGATATCTTTGAGTTCTTTACTTAATGCACCACTTGGACAGGCATTCATGCATGGAATATCCGGACACATTTCGCAAGGTTTATCCCGAGCGATAAAATAAGGTGTGCCAGCCTCCATTGGTGAAATCAGCGAAGCTAA
>JAGZOA010000039.1:0-13362 GCA_018363335.1 Parahaemophilus parainfluenzae
GCCGATGGTAGTGTGGGGCTTCCCCATGTGAGAGTAGGACACCGCCAGGTACTGAATGAATAACCCCGAGCTGAATGGCTTGGGGTTTTTGTTTATGGAGTTTTCAATATTTTAGCAAAGCGTTGATTCTATGATACAATCACCGCCGTAATTTTAATAAAACAAGAGAAAATATGACCGCACTTAATGTATTAATTTATCCAGATGATCACCTAAAGATTGTTTGTGAGCCAGTTGCAGAAGTCAATGATGACATTCGCAAAATTGTAGATGATATGTTTGATACGATGTATCAAGAAGAAGGTATTGGCCTTGCTGCACCACAGGTAGATATCTTGCAACGTATTATTACGATTGATATTGAAGGAGACAAACAAAATCAGCTAGTGTTGATCAATCCAGAAATTTTAGCGTCAGGAGGTGAAACAGGTATTGAAGAAGGTTGTTTATCTATTCCTGGATTCCGTGCCTTAGTGCCCCGTAAAGAAAAAGTCACGGTAAAAGCGTTAGATCGTCATGGAAAAGAATTTACGCTTGATGCAGATGGTTTATTAGCGATCTGTATTCAGCATGAAATCGATCATTTAAACGGTATTTTATTTGTTGATTATCTTTCACCGTTGAAACGTCAACGTATCAAAGAAAAATTAGTGAAATATAAAAAACAAATTGCAAAACAATAATCAAAAGTGCGGTATAAAATGACCGCACTTTTCCTATCAACGCCATAACGTAGAACATTATGAAACCATTGAATATCATCTTTGCCGGTACGCCGGACTTCGCAGCACAACATCTTGCTGCACTTTTAAATTCTCATCACAATATTATTGCTGTTTATACGCAGCCAGATAAACCGGCTGGTCGCGGTAAAAAATTGCAGGCTAGTCCTGTAAAGCAATTAGCAGAACAACATCAAATTCCTGTTTATCAACCAAAATCCTTGCGTAAAGAAGAAGCACAAGCAGAGCTTAAAGCGCTAAATGCTGATGTAATGGTTGTTGTTGCTTATGGTTTGATTTTACCTCAAGCAGTGTTGGATATGCCTCGTTTAGGTTGTTTAAATGTGCATGGCTCTCTCTTACCTCGTTGGCGTGGCGCCGCACCTATTCAGCGCGCTATCTGGGCTGGTGATAAGCAAACCGGTGTGACGATTATGCAAATGGATGTGGGTTTAGATACTGGTGATATGTTACACAAAGTGTATTGCGATATTGATGCACAAGAAACTTCTGCTTCGCTTTACCATAAATTAGCTGAAATTGCGCCGTCTGCATTGATTGATGTTTTGGATCATTTGGAAGAAGGGAAATTTATTGCAGAAAAACAAGATGATAGCCAAAGTAACTATGCAGAGAAACTTTCCAAAGAAGAGGCTAAATTAGATTGGTCGCTATCGGCAGCCCAGCTTGAACGTAATATTCGCGCGTTTAATCCTTGGCCGATAAGTTTTCTACAATTAACCGATGAACAAGGTAATGAACAAACCTTAAAAGTTTATTCTGCTGCCGTGTTGCCACATGTAGATAAACCAGCTGGGACGATTTTAAGTGTCGATAAAAAAGGTATCCAAATTGCCACGAAAGAAGGCGTTTTAAATTTATTGCAACTTCAGCCCACAGGCAAGAAACCTATGTCTGTGCAAGATTTTCTCAATGGTCGAGCAGATTGGTTCCAGGTTGGTAAGGTTCTAAACTAATGGTATTTCAACGAAAAAAAACGGAAAAATCGACCGCACTTTCGGTACGCGCTATTGCTGCTCAAGTGATTTTACAGGTTTTAGATCAGGGTAAGTCCTTATCAACGTTGATTCCAGAAGTGCAATCGCAGGTAAAACCACAGGATTTGCCTTTATTACAGGAAATCACCTTTGGTATTTGTCGCGTATTGCCTCGTTTAGAAAATATTATAAAAAAACTATTAGATAAGCCATTGAAGGGTAAGACCCGTATTGTACATTGCTTGTTATTAGTAGGATTGTACCAATTACTTTATATGCGTGTGCCCGCTCATGCTGCAGTGGATGAAGTAGTGAATGCCACAAAATCATTAAAATCGGACAGTTTCCGTGGTTTAGTTAACGGTGTATTGCGTCGTTTCTTACGGGCGCAAGAGGATATTCTTGCTGTAGTCGATAAGCATTGGCAAACGCTTCATCCTGAATGGTTTGTGAATAAACTCAAAAAAGCTTATCCGAATTGGCGTGAAATTATTGAGGCGAATAACCAAAAGCCACCAATGTGGTTACGGGTCAATCAACAGCAAAATAACACGAAAACTTACCGCACTTTGTTGGAAAAGCAAGAGATAGCAGCATTTGAATGTGATAATCCACATGCTCTGCGCTTAGCTCAACCACTTTCTGTCTCAAAACTACCAAATTTTGAACAAGGCGCAGTGACAGTTCAGGATCTCAATGCCCAATGGTCTGCTTTATTGCTTGAGCTACAAAATGGTGAATTAATTTTAGATGCTTGTGCAGCGCCTGGTGGGAAAACTACGCATATTTTAGAAATGGCGCCACAAGCGAAAGTGATTGCACTTGATGTCGAAGCGCATCGCTTAAAACGTGTCGAAGAAAACCTTTCTCGTTTGAATCAACAGGCGACAGTTGTTTGTGGCGATGCGACCGAGCCTGAAAAGTGGCTCTCAGAAATAGGTTTAAGTGGTGCATCCTTTGATCGTATTTTATTAGATGCACCTTGCTCAGCAACGGGCGTGATTCGTCGTCATCCAGATATTAAATGGTTACGTCAAGAAACGGATATTGCTCAATTGGTTGCCTTGCAAGGACAAATTCTAAAAGCGCTTTGGGCAAAATTAAAACCTAATGGTATTTTGCTTTATGCGACTTGCTCGGTGCTTCCCGATGAGAACAGTCAGCAAATACAGCATTTTTTAGCTGAAACACCCGATGCAGAATTAATGACATTGCCGTTTGAACAAACGGAAAATACGATTGGAATCCAATTCCTGCCACAAGAGAATGGCGGTGATGGGTTCTATTATGCAAAATTGAGAAAATGGTCAGCTTAAATGAATTTGCCTTTAATTGATGTCGTCATTCCTTGCTATAACACTGAACAAACACTTGTTCGTGCAGTAGAGTCTGTGTTGCAGCAAAATAATCTTGGTCACCTTTGGCTGATTGATGATGCATCGACAGATAATACATTTGCATTAGCCTTACAGCTTGCAGAACAATATCCAGACAGAATCTCTGTCGAGCAAATGCCAAAAAATAGCGGTGTTGCGATGGCTCGAAATTGGGGTGCGATGCTCTCGGCTAAAAGTGCGGTTGATTTTGTCGCATTTTTAGATGCGGATGATGCATACGAACCTGGTGCATTGGAAGTGGCTGCAGCAACCTTTCATTTTCAGCCAGATACTTCAGTCGTGAGATTAGCATTAAAGCCGATAAATTTAGCTCAACGCTATGCAGAACACCCTAATTTTGATCTGGCATGGCAATATATGCGCATGACCTGCGGGGGAAATATCATTTTCAATAAAGCTTTTTTCTTAGCGTGTGGCGGATTTCCAACACATCAATTATTCAGAGAGCTCGGCGGTGAAGATGGCGCTTTAGGCATTGCAACCACTAAAACGGCAAAAGTAGCGACATTATTTGAAGATGTAGGCGTGTTGCATTTTTGTCGTGAAGGTATGCATGCGGAACGTTTACTCGACGGCCTATTATTTGGTAAACAAGATCCAGCGATTACCGCAGAAAAAATGGCAGAAGCTGAACAAGTCACATCGAACATTTGTCGCCGTATTGAGGCATTAAAGTGCGGTCTAAATTCAGCTGAAATTGGTATCCGACCTTTGGTTGTGGAGAGAACAGAATGAAAATAATAATCTTAGGTGCTGGGCAAGTAGGTACAACGCTTGCGGCAAATTTAGTGAGTGAAGATAACGATATCACGTTAGTAGATAATGAATCTCAACATTTGCAGAATTTGCAAGATAAGCATGATTTACGCGTGGTTAAAGGTTCTCCTTCTTCTCCTAAAATTTTGCGTGATGCGGGAGCAGCCGATGCAGACTTGATGGTTGCAGTAACGGCATCAGATGAAATCAATATGATTGCTTGCCAGTTGGGATATACCCTTTTCAATACCCCAACACGTATTGCTCGTATTCGTAATGCGGAATATTTGCGTGAGAAAGATAAATTATTTAATAATGAAAACGTACCAATCGATCATCTGATTTCACCAGAAAATTTAGTTACGGATGAGATTACGCGTTTAATTGCTTATCCAGGCGCGTTGCAAGTGGCGCATTTTGCCAATAACCGAATTAGCATTGTGATCGTGAAAGCATATTACGGTGGTCCGTTAGTGGGCTATGCGTTATCCGCTTTTAAAGAGCATATGCCACATATTGATTGCCGTATCATTTCAATTTTACGTAATGATAAATTAATTCGTCCGCAAGGTTCGACCATTATTGAGGCGGGAGATGAAATCACCTTTATTTGTGCGACAGAACACATTAAAGCGGTAATGAGCGAATTGCAACGCCTTGAGAAAACTTACAAGCGTATCATGATTGTCGGCAGCGGGAATATTGCCTCTGGTGTTGCAAAACAGCTAGAAGATAAGTATCAAGTAAAACTCATTGAGCGTGATGGTGAAAAAGCAAAAGTGTTGGCAGAGAAACTCTCTAAAACCCTTGTTTTCCATGGTGACGCCTCTGATCAAAACCTACTTTTTGAAGAACATATCGAAAACGTCGATGTCTTTTTATCATTAAGTGCGGACGATGAAGCCAATATTATGTCGGCGTTACTGGCAAAACGTCTTGGTGCTAAAAAAGCCATGGTACTGATTCAGCGCATGGCATATATCAATTTGATTCAAGGTGGAACCATTGATATTGCGGTTTCACCACAACAAGCGACAATTTCTGCTTTATTAGGGCATGTGCGTAAAGGGGATATCAAAAACGTGGTATCTTTGCGTCATGGTACTGCGGAAGCCATTGAACTTGTGGTACATGGTGATTCGACAACATCCAATGTGGTTGGAAGACAGATTGGCGATCTTAAACTTCCAGTTGGTGCAATGATTGCGGCAATTTTACGTAAAAATGAGGTTATCATTGCACGTCGTCAGGTGGCCATTGAAGAAGGTGATAGTGTCATTGTTTATATTAATGACAAGAAATCTGTGTCAGAAATAGAAAAATTATTTCAACCAAGTGCATTTTTTATTTAAATAACAGTTTACTTTTTAATCTAAAAATCTATAATACGCACTCTTTTAATTTTTTAAACCAACACAAAAGGAAATTTTATGAGCTTTCTTAAAGAATTCCGCGAATTCGCAATGCGCGGCAACGTAGTAGATATGGCAGTCGGTGTGATCATCGGTGGTGCTTTTGGTAAAATCGTAAGTTCACTTGTCGGTGACGTAGTAATGCCTGTATTAGGTATTTTAACTGGTGGCGTGGATTTCAAAGATTTGAAAATCACGTTAGCTCAAGCTGTAGGTGAAACCCCAGCAGTAACCTTAAACTACGGTGTATTTATTCAAAACGTCTTTGATTTCATCATCATTGCATTCGCAATCTTCATGATGATCAAAGGTATCAACAAAGTGAAAAAACCAGTAGAAGAAGTAAAAGGTCCTTCACAAGAAGAATTACTTACTGAAATTCGCGATTTATTAAAAAAACAATAAGAATTTAATCCAAATAAAAAAGGTTGGTATTTTACCAACCTTTTCTTTTACCTAAAATTTAAGCTTTTAATAATAATGCGACAGCCTCGCAAGCAATACCTTCACTTCGGCCTGTAAAGCCAAGTTTTTCTGTTGTGGTTGCTTTCACGTTGACTTGCTCAATATCACAATGTAAATCTTCTGCAATTTTCGCTCGCATTGCATCGATATGAGGACGCATTTTAGGGGCTTGAGCAATAATGGTTACATCCACATTACCGACCTTATAGCCTTTTGCTTGTACTTGGCTGAATGCTTCTCGTAATAAAACACGGCTATCTGCATTCTTATATTGCATATCGGTATCAGGGAAGAGTTTACCAATATCACCTAATGCTACTGCACCTAATAAAGCATCTGTTAAGGCATGTAAGGCGACATCACCATCAGAATGGGCAATAAACCCAGTGTGGTAAGGCACTTCAACGCCACCAATAATTAAAGGGCGGTCTTCACCAAAGGCATGAACATCAAACCCATGTCCGATTCGTATCATAGCGTTTTCCTTGTTAAATAAAATTCGGCTAAAGCTAAATCTTCTGGACGCGTGACTTTAATATTATCACTTCGTCCTGCGACTAAGTGCGGTTGAAATCCGGCTAGTTCCATCGCAGAGGCTTCATCTGTAATATTGGCGCCTTGAGAAAGCCCCTGTTTAAGTGCATTTCTTAATAGATCGCAACGGAAAAATTGAGGCGTCTGAGCAAGCCAGAGTTCAGTGCGATCTTCTGTTTTAATAATATTTTGTTGTTTATTCGCGCGTTTAATCGTATCGACCGCTGGAATAGCTAAAATAGCACCTTGCTCATCATCGATTTGGAGCAATTTATCTAAATCTTGATGTGTTAAACAAGGTCTGGCTGCATCATGCACCAACACCCAAGCATGGTCATTTTTGATAGCGTTGAGTCCATTTAGAACTGACTCAGCGCGTGTTTCCCCCCCTTCAACGAGGGTGATGTTTTGATGAGGGAATAAGGTAATTTCAGAAAGATAGGGATCATTTTTTCCCACCGCAAGGATAACGTGATTGATTGCCGGATGGGATAGAATGACTGAGAGCGTATGTTCCAGAATCGTCTTGTCTAGGATTTTCAGATATTGCTTCGGTTTGTTTGCTTGCATACGGCTTCCAACACCCGCAGCAGGAATGACGGCAATAATTTCGCGGTTCATTATTTATGCTCTTTGACGATGTGATAGAACACTTCGTTTGGTTTGACCATATCATGACTCATACGTGCACGCTCTTCAATAGATTCAAAGCCTTTTGTTAATCCTTGAATTTCGGCGGAAATCATTTGATTTCTTTGTGAGAGCTTTTCATTTTCAGCTTTATTCTCTTTGATTTGAGCTTCGACATCTTTGTAGTCAAAATAGCCGTTTTTACCAAACCAAAGATCGTACTGAAATAGCACGAGAATACCCACTAAAATTCCAATGAAAAGACGCATAAATTACCTATTATTTCTGAAAACTAGGGATAGTTTACCGTGAAATACAGCGAAATGCGATGAAAAAGTGCGGTTAAAAAATAAGATGATTTTGAAATGATCTCATTGGGTTTGTTAGATAGCTTTAAAATGAAAAATGTGATCTATCTCACAAATTAGTTATAAAGTTTGATAAACCCATAGTCACTGCCCAAATAGGCTTGTTATACTTTTGCCTGTCATTATGACTTTTTAACAGAAGGAACAATCAATGAAAACAACATTAAAACTTACCGCTATTACAGCAATGTCAGCATTTATTTTAACCGGTTGTGCGACTCAAAATAAAAGTGCAGAAGCGGATGCACAGCTTCAACAACAAGCGGTATTAGGTTTAAACTGGATTCAACAATCAGGTGAATACCAAGCCCTTTCTTACCAAGCATACAATGCGGCAAAAGTGGCATTTGATCACGCTAAAGTGAAAAAAGGTAAGAAAAAAGCCGTTGTGGTGGACTTAGATGAAACCATGTTAGATAACAGCCCTTATGCAGGTTGGCAAGTTCAAAACAACAAACCATTTGATGGTAAAGATTGGACTCGTTGGGTAGAAGCTCGTCAATCAGGTGTTGTACCAGGTGCAGTAGAATTCAATAACTATGTAAATACCCACGGTGGTAAAATGTTCTATGTGTCTAATCGTAAAGAAAGCAATGAAAAAGCAGGTACGATTGATGACATGAAACGTTTAGGTTTTAATGGTGTTGAAGACTCAGCGTTTTACTTGAAAAAAGATAAATCACCAAAAGCAGCACGTTTTGAAGAAATTGAAAAACAAGGTTATGAAATCGTTGTTTATGTGGGTGATAACCTCGATGACTTCGGTGATGCAATCTACGGTAAACAAAATGCAGAACGTCGTGATTTCGTTGCGCAAAACAAAGCGAAATTTGGTAAAACATTCATCGTTTTACCTAACCCGAACTACGGCGGTTTTGAAGGTGGTTTAGCGAAAGATTACTTCAAAGGTGATTCAAGCAGCAAAGTGAAAGCGCGTTTAGATGCAATTAAAGCTTGGGATGGTAAATAATTCCCTTTTTTAGATAAAGCAACACCCGCAGAGATGTGGGTGTTTTGTTTTAGTCGAAAAGTGCGGTCTATTTTCGCATCATTTTTTCTTTATGCGCTGCGAAGTCACCACCTTTAGCAAGCATGCGAAGCTGTAAGATAACGCGTTCTTTTAACAAATCTTGTTCAGCTTTGGTCATATCTAAGGCATTAGAGCCCGCCGTGAATACGATGGTTACCATGCCTTCTGCTTGTACATAAGAGACATATTGAGAATAGTGATTTTTCTTCGCAATGTACTCAGCTAATTCATCGACAAAGTGTTTGATTTCACGGGCCGCTGCGGTACGGAACGCTTGAGAGGTTCCCGAACTTTCACGTAAAAGTAAACGGAACACGTTGGTGCTGTGAGTGATAAATTCAAAAAAGGTTTCAACAGAAACACGGATGACACTGCCGCCGGCATCAATGCGTTTACGTGCTTGGCGCATTAATTGGCGAAGCGTTAAGCCAGCCTCATCAACCATTTCTAATCCGAGCTCATCCATATCGCTAAAGTGGCGATAGAAAGAAGTTGGTGCAATGCCTGCTTCACGCGCAACTTCACGTAAACTTAAATTAGAAAAGCTTTTTTCTGCACTCAACTGATTGAACGCGGCGTCAATCAAGGCTCGACGGGTTTTTTCTTTTTGAATTGCTCGAACGCCTGCCATTTGGTTTTCCTCAGTCTATGATGAATTATTTTTTATTCGCTAAAATCGATTTAACTTGTTCGCTGATTGCATTTGCAACACGTTCGTAACGATTACGTAATGGTGATCCTGGACGGTAAACAAGCGCAATAGTACGAGCGGGTTCTGGTGAATGGCAAGGAATATATTTTACGCCTTTACGCGTGCCTTCATTTAACACAGCAAGTTCTGGCATAAAGGTAATGCCAACATTGGCTGCCACCATGTTGCGTAAGGTTTCCAGACTCGTCGCTTGGAAGTGAGAATCTTCCTTCGCTCCAGCCGTAAAACAATAATCCAGTGCTTGATTACGTAAGCAGTGCCCATCATCTAACATGAGCATTTCTTGACCTTTTAGGGTGTTCATGGCAATTTTGCTTTCTGAAGCCCATGGATGTTCTTCTGAAACAGCGAGTAACATTTTTTCATCAAAAATAGGTACTTCGATAAAGGCTTCAGTTTCGGGTACTCGAGCCACAATCGCACAATCTAAGCGACCTGTTTCTAATTGTTCTAATAATTGATGCGTTTGAGCTTCGTAAAGAAATACTTCAAGATCTGGGAAAGTTTCTTTTAATGTTGGTACAATGTAAGGAAGTAGATAAGGGCCAACAGTAGGGATGAGTCCAATGTGTAATGGACCGGTCATTTCTTTACCTTGATTGCTAGCCATCTCTTTAAGTAATTTTACTTCACGTAATACAGTGCGAGCTTGCTCAACAAGCAACATACCTGATTGTGTGAAGAGCACTTTACGGCTAGTACGTTCAAGTAAAATAATGCCTAACTCATCTTCGAGTTTGCGGATTTGACCACTTAAAGTTGGTTGGCTAACATTGCAAGAATCCGCAGCACGACGGAAATGTTTGAATTCAGAAAGGGCAACTAAGTATTCTAAATCACGAATATTCATAGGGTTCTCACTTTATAGAATATGTCAATTAAAAGGATAGAATTAATTGATTGTAACTATATCACAAAACTTTCTATAATGCCTATCAAGTTTTTAAGGCAAATTCATTTAACTAACAGAGGAGACACATTATGTCTAATATGGAAGGAAAAAAAGTCCCACAAGTTACATTTCGTACTCGTCAAGGTGATCAATGGGTTGATGTGACTACATCTGAATTATTTGATAACAAAACAGTTGTTGTTTTCTCATTACCGGGTGCGTTCACGCCAACTTGTTCATCTTCTCACTTACCACGTTATAACGAACTTGCGCCAGTTTTTAAACAACATGGTGTAGATGATATTTTAGTAGTATCGGTAAATGATACATTCGTTATGAATGCATGGAAAGAAGCTGAAGAAGCACATAACGTAAAATTCATTCCAGATGGTAACGGTACCTTCACTGAAGGTATGGGCATGTTAGTTGGAAAAGATGATTTAGGTTTTGGTAAACGTTCTTGGCGTTATTCTATGCTTGTGAAAAATGGCGTAGTTGAAAAAATGTTTATTGAACCAAATGAACCAGGCGATCCATTTAAAGTATCAGATGCCGATACCATGTTGAAATACATTGCACCAAATTACCAAGTGCAAGAATCAATTTCAATCTTCACTAAACCTGGTTGCCCATATTGTGCGAAAGCAAAACAACTTTTACGCGATAAAGGTTTAAGCTTTGAAGAAATCGTATTAGGTCACGATGCAACAATCGTGAGTGTACGTGCAGTTTCTGGTCGCTCAACTGTGCCACAAGTATTCATTGGTGGTAAACACATCGGTGGTAGCGACGATTTAGAAAAATACTTTGCATAATTGATTGCTAGGTAGGAAATTTTTTATATTTTTGATTATTAGGAACATAATGTAAAAGGGAGCGAAAGCTCCCTTTTTTGTTGTCTATTGTCTTGTTATGTTCTTAAGCGTTAAAACCAATGTAGCAAACCGAAACTAAAACAATGTAAAAAATAACTGCACTTAGTAGCAATAATTTTACGGCGAGTTTTGGTTTATGCTGATGCAATTTATAAAGTAAACGCGCAATTAAGACTAAAACAAAGGGATAAACCCAAAAGATAATCGAGAAAAGATCGATCTGAAAATCGCTCAGTGTAGGGTTTTTCACAAAAGCAGTAGAAATCAGAGAGGCCATAGGCCACAGTAAAATGGGTAAACAAAATGCCGCAAGTCCCCAAGCGAAGCCACTAAATCCTGTCGGCATAGTTTGTTTTTTCATAATGAACCTTATATGATGAACAAAATTAAATGAAAAAGGAATATAGCAAATGCAGCCTTTATTTGGTAGCGAAACAGATGGGATTCAAGAGAGAAAATTGGTGAAACGTCTATTAAGAAAGAAAAAAATTACGTTTATTTTGACCGCACTTTGCGCGTTGATTTATCTCTTGCAGAATATCGGATTTGAAGAGCCAATTATGGATTTATTCCATTATCCGGCTTATTCTTGGGAAGATCAGGAAGTATGGCGCTATTTCACTCATGCTATTGTTCATTTGTCGGTACCGCATATTTTATTTAACCTTTCGTGGTTTTGGTTATTCGGTGGCGCGATTGAACGCCGATTTGGTTCTCTCCATTTTTTATTATTAGTTTTAGTCTCTGCTGCAGTGAGTGGCGCGGTACAGAATTATTTTACCGGTCCCGCCTTTTTCGGGCTATCTGGTGTGGTTTATGCCGTGTTAGGTTATGTGTTGGTGGTGGACAAATTGCACCCGCATAGTTTTGACTTACCAGAAGGCTTTTTTACAATGTTACTGGTAGGGCTTGTATTTGGCTTTATTAGTCCGCTTTTTGGTATTAATATAGGGAACGCTGCTCACATTTCAGGCTTTATCTTAGGATTGGTTTGGGGATTTCTGCAGAGTAAAATTAGAGCTAAATCGTTTAGCTAATTCAAATTTATAGGCATTTATATGAAGCAATCATTACGCCATCAGAAAATAATTGAGCTTGTGAAGCTAAAAGGGTATGCCAGTACAGAAGAACTGGTTATCGAACTGGAAGTTAGTCCTCAAACTATTCGACGCGATCTGAATATCCTTGCAGAACAAGATTTAATTCGTCGTCATCATGGTGGTGCCGCTCCTTCTTCTACCGCAGAAAACTCTGATTACATTGAACGTAAACAATTTTTCCCTTCTCAAAAAAGTGCCATTGCTCGCGAAGTGGCAAAACGTATTCCAAACGGTGCATCCTTATTTATTGATATTGGTACCACGCCTGAAGCGGTAGCTAGCGCCTTGTTAAATCATGAACGGTTACGCATTGTGACAAATAATATCAATGCAGCTCATTTATTACGCCAAAATGAAACTTTTGATATTACGATGGCAGGTGGCTCCTTACGTAAGGATGGTGGAATCATTGGTGAGGCAACGGTTAATTTTATTTCGCAATTCCGGTTAGACTTTGGAATTCTGGGCATTAGTGCAATTGATCTTGATGGTTCATTATTAGACTATGATTACCATGAAGTTCAAGTGAAACGAGCTATTATAGAAAGCTCTCGCCAAACGTTATTAGCGACCGACCATTCGAAATTCTCTCGACAAGCGATTGTGCGATTAGGGGAGCTTAAAGATGTAGATTATCTTTTCACTGATGATGTGCCAAAACAAATTAAGGATTATTTAGAAAATAGTAATACAAGGTTAGTGATTTGCAAATAATAGGAATAGGAAGTGCGGCCAAAATTGACCGCACTTTTTTGGTAAGCATCCATGCCTAGCCACTGCTGTTTCGACCAATTCAAAATTAACTTCATTCACCCAACCTCCTTATTGATGTGAGATGAAACTAATTTTGCTGCAATAGTTGTTAAATTTTAGGGATACAAATGGAGGGCAAATCATTCGACTGCCAATTCTTTATTTAGGACAACGGGGAAGGTTTGCTTGAAGAGTCAAGAAAGACTAGAGCTTGATAGATCAAGTGGGTACATCGAGATCCCTCTCTAAATGTAATTTATTTATACTGCTGTTTTGGTAAAAAGGGAATCTTAAAATTATAAATATGTGATCGAGATCACAAATTAAATGCAAAAAGAAAGCTGCTTATTTTTGTGTATAAAATAAGCAGCTATTTTATTGGTTTTTATCGATTTAAATTCACCGCACCTTCGTAACCAAGTTGTCGCCAAGCTTCATAAACTGCAACAGCTACCGAGTTAGATAAGTTCATACTGCGGCTATTTGCGGTCATTGGGATACGGATTTTTTGATCCATTGGCATTTTATCCAAAATATACATTGGAATACCACGTGTTTCAGGGCCAAACATTAAATAATCCCCTAATTCAAATTGCACTTCGCTATGCGCAGGGCCGCCTTTAGTGGTGAGTGCAAAAAGACGTTTCGGTTTTTCGCTTTCTAAAAAGGCTTCAAAGGTTTTATGTTTTTTGATTTCAGCAAATTCATGATAATCCAA
>JAGZOA010000007.1:0-78735 GCA_018363335.1 Parahaemophilus parainfluenzae
AGCACCTATTAAGACTTCAAAATTAAAAAATATTTTTAAAACAAGTCAATCAACAAGTGCCCACACAGATTGTCTGATATATTGTTAAAGAGCAAAAAACAACGACGCACTGGGTTTTATTAAAGCTTCACAACAGCGCGTCGTTGTGTGGGGTGCATTATAGGGATTTTTGAAATCCACGCAAGCACTTTTTGTAAAAAAATGTAAATTTTTTTGCTATTTGCTTATAAACGCACCAACATGACGAGAAAAAATCATTTTAAAACGGTAATGCCATCAAATCCCCAAAGCGCTAATGCCTGTTCTAATTGATGTTTATTCTCTACATCTTGCGTACAAAAGACCTGATTTTTCACCTCAGATTTTGACCGCACTTCTAATTTATCAAGTAAGAACTGCAACCGCTTGGCAATAGCGAATCCTGGATCCATAAAATTCTTCACTTGAGGTAAGCAAATTTGAATTTCATCTTTAATTAAAGGGAAATGGGTACAGCCTAAACAAATCGTATCTAAATTCTCTATTGAGGCCCAAGGGCTTAATTCATTTTTCAATGCAATCAAATCGACCGATTTTCCTTGGATTTTATGCTCTGCGATTTCAACCAATTTAGTTGAGCCTAATCGTTCTACTATGCAATGGGAGGCAAACTGATGAATAAGATCATTAACATAAGGGCGTTTAACCGTGCCCTTTGTTGCCAATAGACCAATATGTTTTGTTTGTGATATTTCTGCTGCAGGCTTGATGGCTGGTACGGTTCCTACAATCGGAATAGAAAATTGTTCACGTAAAGGCGGTAACACTACCGTACTCGCGGTATTACAAGCAATCACAATGGCATCAAGTGGATAATTCTGATTAATTTTTTTACAAATATCCAATGTTCGCTGAATGATTGTTTCTTCTGATTTTTCTGAATAGGGGAAACCCGCATTGTCAAAGCAATACAAATAATGGTTATCTGGCATGAGCTTTTTCGCTTCCCGATAAACGCTTAAGCCCCCCATTCCTGAATCAAAGAAAAGTACCGTTGATTTATTCATTTATAAAACTCTTTCAAAATAACCGCACTTTAGGCATTAGAATAAATTTCTCGATTATTTAGCCAACGGCGGATTAAACTTTCTGCCACATCCGGATATTTCACTATTAATGCTTTAGCATAATGTTGAACTGTTGGAATCATTTTACGATCGCGCATTAAATTCGCCACTTTAAATTCAGCGATACCCGTCTGTTTAGTGCCCAACACTTCACCAGGTCCGCGAATTTCTAAATCTTTTTCCGAAATAACAAAGCCATCTTGGCTATCACGCAATACCTGTAAACGTTTTTGCGACACTTTACCCAACGGCGGTTTATACATTAGGACACAAAAAGACGCCGTACTGCCACGCCCTACTCGTCCACGTAACTGATGGAGTTGTGATAAGCCCAAACGCTCTGCATTTTCAATGATCATCAGACTGGCATTCGGCACATCTACGCCCACTTCGATCACGGTTGTAGCCACAAGCAAATCGAGTTCTGCATTTTTAAAAGCAGCCATAATATCTTGTTTTTCTTGCGGTTTCATTCGGCCATGTACAAGACCAATTTTAAGCATCGGCAGCGCTTTCGTTAAATCTTCCCAAATTGCCTCGGCTGCTTGCGCTTCTAGCACTTCAGACTCATCAATTAACGTACAAACCCAATAAGCCTGACGTTTTTCATTAATACAGGCATTTTTGACTCGAACAACGATTTCATCACGGCGCTCTTCAGAAATAACCACTGTCGTAATCGGCGTTCGACCTGGTGGCAATTCGTCAATAATCGATGTATCAAGATCAGCATAAACCGTCATCGCTAATGTTCTTGGGATTGGTGTTGCTGTCATAATCAGTTGGTGTGGATAAAATCCTGCTTTTTCGCCTTTTTCTCGCAACATCAAACGTTGATGCACACCAAAACGATGCTGTTCATCAATAATCACCAAGGCTAAATCAGCAAATTCCACTTCTTCTTGGAATAAAGCATGCGTACCCACCACCATTTGCACAGCACCGGACTTAATTTTTTCCAATTCCGCTTGGCGAGCTTTTCCTTTTACCTTACCTGCTAACCAGCCTACTTCAATACCAAAAGGTTCTAACCAACGACGGAAATTATTTGCATGCTGTTCCGCTAAAATCTCTGTTGGTGCCATTAAAGCCACTTGTTTGCCATTATCAATCGCTAATAAGGCCGCTAAGGCTGCCACTAATGTTTTCCCCGAACCTACATCCCCTTGAACAAGGCGCATCATTGGATAATCTTTCGCCAAATCCTGTTCAATATCGGCCACCACTCTATTTTGGGCATTGGTTGGTTGAAAAGGCAAAGATGCAAGAAAACGTTGCTTCAAATCGGTTTGATAATGCAATGGCAACGCTAAAAACTGCTGCGTACCCAACCGCACTTTTTGCATCGCAAGATTATGTGCAAGAAGCTCTTCAAAGATAAGTCGTTGCTGTGCAGGATGTTGTCCTTTCTCCAAAATATCTAATGAGATATCTGGCGGTGGACGATGCAAAAATCGAATAGCATCCTTTAAGCTAAAAGGATGTGGATTAAATTCATTAGGTAAAATTTCCGTTAATTGGATTTTATCGAGTAAAGCCAATGCTTGATCGTTTAGCTTACGTAATGAATTTTGTTTTAAGCCTTCCGTTGTGGAATAGATAGGCGTGAGCGTTTCCTCTAAAACCAGTGGCGCATTATCTCGTATGATTTGATATTCAGGATGATGAATTTCCGCCATAAAACGCCCACGTTTAATTTCACCAAACGCTTTGACGCGCGTACCAATCTGAAAACTATTTTTCATCCCTGCATTAAAATTAAAGAAACGAAGCATAATTTTGCTCGTTCCATCTGAGAGACTTACGGTTAAAATAGGACGGCGCCCAAAGGCAACTTCACAGGTTTGAACTACACCTTCAATGGTGGCATATTGTTCAGGACGAAGATCAGCAATGGGTGTTATTCTCGTGCGATCTTCATAACGGATAGGTAAATGAAAAAGCAAGTCTTGGAGATTATGAATTCCAAGACGGCTTAATTTATCGGAGATTGCCGCGCCAACACCAGATAAAGTGGTTAGAGGAACGGCATCGAGAAGTTGCGTACTCATTATGCTTCATTAATATTGCGCTTCAAACGAATCACACTGGTAATTTGTTTGATTTTTCGCATAATGTTTTCTAAATGATAGATATCTCTCGCGCCAACTTGGATAATGACTAATAGCACATTATTCTCTAATTCTTCCGTCCAAATACTTTGAATATTACTTTCACAAGTCGCGACCGCTGTCATGAGGCTACCTAATACATTTTGTTCATTAAGCATTTCGATGTGTAATTCGGCATCAAAATTTACCGCACTTTCAGCCTCTTCCCATTTTGCCGCGGTGAAATCTTTGGCATTACTTGACGTTAAATTAGAACAAGCTTGATGATGTACAACCACACCTTTCTTTGCAGTACTTAATGCCACGATCGGATCACCCGGAATTGGATGACAACATTGAGCGAAAGACGCTTTCATTTCGCCATCTCGGCTCAATGTTAGTGTGCTTTGCGTATTTTCAGACACACCATCCACATCAATTTCAATGGCTTCATCCATTAATTGATGCGCAATGACACTCGACATTTGATTGCCCACACCGATTTCCTCAAAAAGCTCATTGAGGCTTGAAAGGTTCAATTCATTTAGTAGCGCTTGGATTTTCTCTTCAGAAACTTCAGAGAGATAATGTGGTTTTAGGGCCATTTCTAGCTGTTTTTTACCAGTTTGAACGGCATCATCTGCACGCAATAATTTTAAGAAATGACGAATACGGGTTCTTGCGCGAGCGGTCACTACAAAGTTTAACCAGCTAACGCTTGGATGAGTATTTTCACTGGTCACAATCTCAACGGTTTGACCAGATTCTAAAGCTTGTGATAACGGATAAGGTTTATGCTCTACTACTGCTGCGACACAATGATTTCCCACATCAGAATGCACGGCATAAGCAAAATCGACAGCTGTTGCGCCCATTGGTAATTCAACGATACGACCTTTCGGCGTAAAAACATAGATTTCTTTCGGGAAGAACTCAGATTTTACGTTTTCAATAAACTCAAAGGAGTTACCCACGTTTTGTTGAATATCTACCAGGCTTTGTAACCAACGTTGTGCACGTACTTGAGCAGTGGTGCTATCGTTTTTACCACCTTCTTTATACACCCAATGAGCGGTAATCCCCATTTCAGCAACCTGTTCCATTTCTTCAGTCTGAAGATGAACTTCTACGGGTACACCATGAGGGCCTATCATCGAGGTTTGTAAAGCTTGGTAGCCATTTGCACGTGGCACGGCAATATAATCTTTCACTTTACCAGGGCGAGGCTTATACAAACTATGCATTTGCCCCAATCCACGATAGCAATCATCAACCGAATTCACAATAACGCGGAAAGCATAAATATCCATAATAGAATGGAATTTCTGATCTTTCATGCGCATTTTTTGGTAGATTTTATAGAGATGTTTTTCTCGACCCCAAATACGACTTGGAATACCCGCATTTTCAAGACGTTGTGAGATATCATTAGAAATACGTTGGATCAACTCCTGACGAGAACCACGTGCCTGTTCGACGAATTTTTTAAGCACTTCATAACGGCGAGGATGCATGGCTTCAAAAGATAAATCTTCTAATTCATTTTTGATATGCTCAATGCCTAAACGATGGGCTAATGGACAGTAAATCTCTAGGGTTTCTTTTGCAATGCGACGACGTTTATCTGGACGTAATGAGCCCAGTGTTCGCATATTATGGGTACGGTCAGCCAGTTTGATTAAGACGACACGAATATCTCGAGTCATCGCTAAAATCATTTTACGGAAGTTTTCAACCTGTGCTTCTTGGCGGGTACGGAATTTCAATTTATCCAGTTTAGATACGCCATCTACAATTTCGGCTACGCTAGCGCCAAACTCATCTTTTAATTGGGATTCGGTATAAGGGGTATCTTCGATAACATCATGCAATAATGCAGCCATGACAGCTTCATGATCTAAATGCATTTCCGCAATGATTGAAGCCACTGCAACTGGGTGCGTAATGTAAGGTTCGCCACTTGAGCGAAATTGTCCTTCGTGAGCATCTCGCGCAATGACGAATGCACGTTTGATTAATTCAATTTTATCGGCGGGCAAATACCCCTGAATAATTCGATCTAAATCGGCAAACAATTCCAAAGGACACCTGACTTTTTGTAGAGAGAAAGACTAGGCGATCAAAATAACTTTAATTTTGATCGCACTTTAATGAGATTATTCTGCGATTAACGCTACTGCCACTTCTTCATTACGTTGAGAAGCTGCCGCATCTAAATACTCTTTTGCATCCATGATTTCTTGGTTGATTAACCCTTTTTCGATTTCACGTAATGCGATTACAGTTGGTTTATCGTTATCTTCCGGCACTAACGGCTCACTTTGATGTAACTCTAATTGTCTCGCACGACGAGCGGCGGTTAAAATTAAATCAAAACGGTTACCAATTTTTTCTACTGCATCTTGCACAGTCACTCGAGCCATGTTTTACTCCGATGTTAAAAATAATGTCTATAAAGGGAAAATATTGTACTCAATTCAAGCTTATTTTGCTAGTAGCTGATGAATTAAGTCTGCATTTTCTATTTGTTGATAAGCTTTGGTCAAGCGTTCTGCCTGCAAAATGCTTTGTAAATCTGCCAATGCCTGTTCAAAATTATCATTCACAATAACGTAATCATATTCATCATAATGCGAAATTTCGCTGATTGCTTTTGACATTCGCTCAGCAATAACCTCTTTGCTATCCTGTCCGCGTCCAATCAAACGACGTTCTAATTCTGGCAATGACGGTGGCAAAATGAAAATACTTTTTACAGAAGGTACTTTTTGACGAATTTGCTGTGCACCTTGCCAGTCAATATCTAAAAACACATCAATGCCCTTAGCCAAGTTTTCTTCAATTGCTGGCAATGAAGTGCCGTAATAATTACCACCAAACACTTTTGCATATTCTAAGAAATGACCTTTTTCAATTAAGGTTTCAAATTCTTCTACGGAAACAAAATAATAATGCACACCATGACTTTCGCCTGGACGAGGAGAACGCGTTGTGTGTGAAATAGACACCATTTTTTTCGTGCCTTGATTCTTCTCTAATAACGCGGAAATTAATGATGACTTGCCCGCCCCACTTGGTGCAGAAAGAATATATAAATTACCTTGAGACATAATTGAAACCTCTTCTTGTTGTTTGTTTTTATTATACAAAAAGAAAACGAAAAGTGCGGTCAAATTTTCATTTGTTTTACCAAATTGTTAAAAAGTGATCGAGATCACAAAAAAGTGGTATATACCCTTTTTTTTATCAAAATGCCCATGCTATAATCCACGGGAACTCGTTAGAGCAACGATTTTGTTTAACTTAAAAAAATAGAAGGTGAAAATCTTATGGCTATTAAAATTGGTATCAACGGTTTCGGCCGTATCGGTCGTATCGTATTCCGTGCAGCACAACATCGCGATGACATCGAAGTTGTAGGTATCAACGACTTAATCGACGTTGAATACATGGCTTACATGTTGAAATACGATTCAACTCACGGTCGTTTTGACGGTACTGTTGAAGTTAAAGACGGTAACTTAGTCGTAAACGGTAAAACTATCCGTGTTACTTCTGAACGTGATCCTGCAAACCTTAACTGGGGTGCGATCGGCGTTGATGTTGCAGTTGAAGCAACAGGTTTATTCTTAACTGATGAAACAGCACGCAAACACATCACTGCTGGTGCGAAAAAAGTCGTATTGACTGGTCCTTCTAAAGATAGCACACCAATGTTCGTACGTGGTGTAAACTTCGGTGCATATGCGGGTCAAGACATCGTGTCTAACGCTTCTTGTACTACAAACTGTTTAGCACCTTTAGCACGTGTTGTTCACGAAACTTTCGGCATCAAAGATGGTTTAATGACTACTGTTCACGCAACCACAGCAACTCAAAAAACTGTTGATGGTCCATCAGCTAAAGACTGGCGCGGTGGTCGTGGTGCGGCACAAAACATCATCCCTTCATCTACCGGTGCAGCGAAAGCTGTAGGTAAAGTATTACCAGCATTAAACGGTAAATTAACTGGTATGGCGTTCCGTGTTCCTACTCCAAACGTTTCTGTAGTTGACTTAACTGTAAACTTAGAAAAACCAGCAACTTACGAACAAATCAAACAAGCAATCAAAGATGCAGCTGAAGGTAAAACTTTCAACGGCGAATTAAAAGGCGTTTTAGGTTACACTGAAGATGCAGTAGTTTCTACAGACTTCAACGGCTGTACTTTAACTTCTGTATTTGATGCTGATGCAGGTATTGCATTAACTGATTCTTTCGTTAAATTAGTATCTTGGTACGATAACGAAACTGGTTACTCAAACAAAGTATTAGACTTAGTTGCACACGTTTACAACTACAAAGGCTAATCAAAATCGTTAAAAAATTAACCGCTCTTTTTAGAGCGGTTTTTTTATTTCTAATCAATTTAAATTTTCTCAATACTTTATATATTCTTTATTGCCCATTTCAATATAAAAATAGAAAAATAATATGTCTATTATTTATTCTATATTCACAAAATAATAACATTTTACTAGATTTTAAATTTATTTCGTTTATATTAGCGCACACTTGTTCGCTCAAATAAGGCTTATATGAATTTAGAACGTCATTTCGTCAATCGAATTCGCCAACAGGCAAAAATTCGCCAAAATGCAACCGCACTTCGCCATAAAATTAATGGTTTATGGAAAGATATTTCATGGAACGCATTCCAACAACAGCTTGATCAGCTTTCATTAGCTTTTCTTGCTTGCAATATTCAAGTACAAGATAAAATTGCGATTTTTGCGCACAATATGTCACGCTGGACAATCGCAGATATTGCAGCCCTTCAAGTCCGTGCTATTACCGTTCCCATTTATGCAACCAATACGGCACAACAAGCCGAATTTATTTTAAATCATGCAGATGTCAAAATTCTGTTTGTTGGTGATCAAGAACAATATGATCAAGCGTTAGAAATTGCGCATCAGTGTCCTCAATTACAAAAAATTGTGGCCATGAAAGAACAAATTAAACTGACTGAAAGCACCCTTTCCTGCCATTGGGACGATTTAATTCAATTAGGTACAGCCGAATTTCAGGCTGAATTTGAAACTCGCTTAGCAAATAAAACGATGGATGATTTATTCACGATCATCTACACCTCTGGCACAACAGGTGAACCGAAAGGCGTAATGCTCGATTACAATAACTTGGCACATCAACTTGAAGCCCATGATATTGCATTAGATGTTAATCAAGATGAGGTTTCACTTTCTTTTTTACCATTTAGCCATATTTTTGAGCGTGCTTGGGTTGCCTATGTGTTACATCGCGGAGCAATCCTTTGTTATCTCGAAGATACCAATCAAGTACGTGAAGCATTAACGGAAGTGCGCCCGACCTTTATGTGTGCTGTACCGCGTTTCTATGAAAAAATTTATTCTGCCGTGCTTGATAAAGTACAAAAAGCCCCTTTTATTCGTCAGATGATTTTCCATTGGGCGATTGCAGTGGGGCAAAAACGTTTTGATCTTCTCTCTCAAAATAAAAAAGTCCCGTTCTTTTTGCAAAAACGTTATGCGCTTGCCGATAAACTGGTGCTGTCTAAGCTGCGTTCATTGTTAGGCGGACGTATCAAAATGATGCCTTGTGGTGGCGCAAAATTAGAACCAACCATTGGCCTTTTCTTCCATAGCATTGGGATTAATATCAAACTCGGTTATGGCATGACAGAAACCACGGCTACCGTTTCTTGCTGGGATGATCATCATTTTAATCCGAATTCTATTGGTAAATTAATGCCAAACGCAGAAGTTAAAATTGGTGAAAATAACGAGATTCTGGTGCGTGGTGGCATGGTAATGAAAGGCTACTATAAAAAACCTGAAGAAACGGCTCAAGCCTTCACTGAAGATGGCTTCTTGAAAACGGGAGATGCTGGTGAATTTGATGCTGATGGTAATTTATTCATTACCGACCGTATTAAAGAGTTGATGAAAACGTCTAACGGCAAATACATTGCGCCACAATATATCGAAGGTAAAATTGGCAAAGATAAATTTATCGAACAAATTGCGATTATTGCTGATGCAAAAAAATATGTTTCAGCGTTGATCGTACCTTGTTTTGATAACGTAGAAGAATATGCGAAAAAACTGAATATTAAGTATCAAGATCGTATGGAATTACTCAAACACTCTGACATTATCAAAATGTTTGAACAACGTATCGAAAGTCTTCAAAAAGAACTGGCACACTTTGAGCAGGTGAAGAAATTTACGCTACTCTCTCAGGCATTTAGCGTCAAACTTGGTGAAATCACGCCTACGCTCAAATTACGCCGAAAAGTAATTATGGAACGTTATCGTCATATCATTGATTCGATGTATTCCAACAATAAAGAGAACAAGGAAAATAAAGAATAAAAAAAGTGCGGTGAATTTCACCGCACTTTTTATTTTAACGAAAATGACTTATTCGACTTCTACCAGCACACCTTCTTGTTGAGGTTTCAATACGCCAACCTCACTAAGCTCAATACCGGCTTTTTTCGCAATCTCTAAGATTTCCGCTTCACTTTCAGGTTTAACCGCAATCAACAAGCCACCTGAAGTTTGAGGATCGCAAAGTACCGCCTTTTGATAATCCGTAAGAGGACCAATTTTATGACCATAGCTTTCAAAGTTACGGTTGGTTCCACCTGGTACACAACCTTCAGCAATATAATCCGCTACGCCATCTAATAATTTGATTTTATCAAAATGCACAACCGCATTAAGATTTGAGCCTTCACAGATTTCAGCTAAATGTCCTAATAAACCAAAGCCAGTGACATCCGTCATGGCAGTTACACCAGCAACTTCCGCAAATTGGCTACCAATCAGGTTCATTTGACACATGGCTGCCGTTGCCAATCCTTGATGTTCTGGTTTTAACTTGCCTTTTTTCTCAGCAGTAGTCAGCACACCGATACCTAATGGCTTGGTTAAATAAAGCTTACAATTTGCTTCCGCTGAGGCATTACGTTTTACACGATCCGTTGCTATAACGCCTGTTACAGCTAAACCAAAAATAGGTTCTGGCGCATCAATCGAGTGTCCACCAGCCAGTGAAATCCCCGCTTGATGACAAGCAAAACGGCCACCATCAACAATTTTCTGTGCCACTTCTGCCGGTAATTTATTAATAGGGAAACCTAAAATGGCAATTGCCATAATCGGCTTACCACCCATTGCAAAAATATCGCTAATGGCATTGGTTGCGGCAATACGTCCAAAATCAAAAGGATCGTCCACAATCGGCATAAAGAAATCCGTGGTACTGATAATTGCAGTACCATTACCAAGATCATAAACCGCTGCATCATCCGCTGTTTCATTTCCCACTAATAAATTGGGATCAGCAAATTTTTCGAGTTTAGTCTGTAAAATTGTCCCTAACACCTTAGGCGAAATTTTACAACCTCAACCTGCGCCGTGGCTGTATTGTGTTAAACGAATCTCATCTGTCATATTCAATCCTTTGTAAAAATAACGTACTTCTTAAACAAAAGAGCGGTTAGAAAAAGCCACATTTAAGAGGCCAATTTCTCTACTTTTGCTTGTTTAATCATATTATCGCTGACTTCTAAAATAGTAATTCGTAAGCCATCGATTTCACAAACGGTTCCTTCATCAGGAATATCTTCAAGATGCTCGAGAATCAAACCATTAAAGGTGCGAGCATCTTCTGTATCTAATTCCCAACCAAACATTTTATTTAAATCACGAAGATTAGCTGACCCCTCAATAATCATTGAACCATCAGATTGCTGAACGACTTCTTGTTCAATAGTCGGTGCAGTAGTGGTTGTAAAATCACCCACAATTTCTTCTAAAATATCTTCAAGCGTGACTAATCCTTTAATATCACCATATTCGTCCACCACTAAACCGATACGTTCTTTTTTCGTGCGGAAATTCGCTAATTGTGTTTTCAGTGGTGTCCCTTCTGGAATGAAGTACACTTCATCGACGGCACGTAGTAAAGTTTCTTTGGTGAATTCATTTTTTTCTAATAACAAACGAAACGCTTCACGCACACGTAAAATCCCTAATACTTGCTCATCAAGGCTGCCTTTATACAACACAATTCGGTTGTGTGGTGCATGATTAAGCTGGCGCATAATGGCTTTCCAATCGTCATCAATATCAATCCCAGCAATTTCATTACGTGGCACCATGATATCGTCAACCGTCACGGTTTCCATATCTAAAATAGAGAGCAACATTTGTGGATGCTGTTCATCCGGTGTAGCTTCTCCTGCTTCCGATACGATACTACGAAGTTCTTCACGACTAATCACTTGTTTTTGCATATCGGGTTTTAAACCCACCATTCGCATTAATGTCTTCGTGAAAAGATTCATTAACCAAACCAACGGATAAAATATTTTTAACAGCAAGACCAAAATATGGCTTGAAAATAATCCCACCTTTTCAGGGTGCATTGCCGCGACGGTTTTAGGGAAAATTTCAGAAAAAACAAGCATCACAAAGGTTAATAAACCTGTTGCAATGGCCACACCCGCATCGCCATATAAACGCATACCAATCATGGTTGCAATAGCTGAGGCACTGATGTTAACAAGGTTATTAAAGATCAGAATAAAACTTAACAAGGTATCGGGCTTTTCAAGCAGTTTTTCTGCTTTTTGCGCACCTTTGTTACCTTGTTCCGCCATAAAACGAAGGCGATATTTATTGAGAGAGAGTAATCCGGTTTCTGAGCCGGAAAAATAGGCTGATAAAACTAAACAAATAATGAGTGTAATAAATAAAGTACTAAGGGGGATACTGTCCAAGGGTAAATCCTTTTGTTCGTTAATCAACAAAAAGTGCGGTCATTTTTCACCGCACTTTTTACCTGTTCTTTGATTTTAATTAAATCAAACGGCTGCCAAAATAGCCAACCGTGAGCAGAATGATACCTGAAATTGCGTAAATAATCATCCTTTTTCCACGCCAGCCTAATCGCCAGTGACCAAAACAAGCAATACCAAAACTAATCCAAGCAAGGAAAGAAAAAATCGCTTTATGCAGATTTTCTGGGGTCACTGCTTGCAATACATGATAAGTACCAGAAATTAAAGTGAGCGTCAGTAATGCTTCCCCCATCGAAAATAAACAGAAGAAATGACGTTCTACTGCCATCAATGGTGGAATTGCTGGTGAAAATTGGATTTTACGCTTTTTCAAATTGCGATCTAACCATACCAATTGAATCACATACAGCGTTGCAATAAAACACACGGCATAGGTAAAGAGCGACAAGCCTATATGGAACAACATCAATGTATTTTGATTAAGCATTTGAATAATATGGCTTGATAAGAATGTCGCAAAGATCAAGCTGATGATCGAAAACGCATACACTATCGGTAAAACAAACCACATCGTGGAAACGAGAAACATTGAAAGCGTCGCTAAGGTAGCAATAATTACGCTCATTAAGGAAGCGATTTGCATTAGCGTAAAACTTTGCCCTGAGGCTAAATCCTCCAACAAAGGGAAAGTGCTAACAGCATGCAGAATAATTGCTGCAAGTGCGGTCAGAAAAAACGGGATTTTACTTTGACTCAACTTCCCTTCTGATGAATTCATCAAAAACGGGGCGATCAACAATAAACTAAGAATGTAAAAAATAATCGAAAAAAGGGCAAACCACATAATGCATTCTCTTTACTAGGAATTATTCTTATTTTAACGGATCTTTTCTCTAGATCGCCATAATTTTATTTGAAATGATGAAAAACGCCCAAATTTCGGTATAATCACGGCAATTTTTTAAGAAAAAACAGGATTTAAAATGTTTGAGAATTTATCGGATCGTCTTTCCAAAACGCTACGTAACATTAGCGGTAAAGGGCGTTTAACTGAAGATAATATTAAAGAAACCCTACGCGAAGTACGCATGGCGTTATTAGAAGCTGATGTTGCTTTACCTGTCGTACGTGAATTTATCGCCAAAGTAAAAGAAAGCGCGTTAGGCGAAGAAGTCAATAAAAGCTTAACACCTGGCCAAGAGTTCTTAAAAATCGTTCAACGTGAACTCGAAAAAGCCATGGGTGAAGCTAATGAAAGCTTAAACCTTGCAACACAGCCACCCGCAGTTATTTTAATGGCGGGTTTACAAGGTGCGGGTAAAACCACTAGCGTGGGTAAATTAGCAAAATTCTTACGCGAACGTCATAAAAAGAAAGTGCTTGTAGTCTCTGCCGACGTATATCGTCCTGCCGCGATCAAACAGCTTGAAACCTTAGCGCAATCTGTTGGCGTAGATTTCTTCCCATCAGATGTCAAACAAAAACCGGTAGAGATTGCCAAAGCTGCACTTGCTGACGCCAAACTCAAATTCTACGATGTGTTAATTGTCGATACGGCGGGTCGCTTACACGTTGATAGCGAGATGATGGATGAAATCAAGCAAGTTCACGCGACATTAAATCCAATTGAGACCCTCTTCACCGTTGATGCAATGACCGGTCAAGACGCAGCAAATACAGCAAAAGCCTTCAATGAAGCTTTGCCACTTACTGGGGTTATCTTAACCAAAGTGGATGGTGATGCGCGTGGTGGTGCGGCCTTATCTATCCGTCAAATCACCGGCAAACCGATTAAATTCCTAGGTGTGGGCGAAAAAACAGAAGCCCTAGAGCCATTCCATCCTGATCGCGTAGCGTCGCGTATTTTAGGCATGGGTGATGTACTTTCCCTTATCGAAGATCTTGAACGTTCAGTAGATCGCGAAAAAGCGGAAAAAATGGCACAGAAATTCAAGAAAGGTGATGATTTCACCCTAGACGATTTCCGTGAACAGCTCCGTGAGATGAAAAAAATGGGCGGCATGATGTCGATGCTTGAAAAATTACCGGGTGCGAAAAACTTACCGGATCATGTCAAAAATCAAGTAGATGACAAAATGTTTATCAAAATGGAAGCCATCATTAATTCCATGACCTTAAAAGAACGTGCCAATCCAGATATTATCAAAGGATCTCGCCGTCGTCGTATTGCATTAGGTTCTGGTACACAAGTGCAAGATGTGAATAAGTTGCTGAAACAATTTGACGAAATGCAACGTATGATGAAAAAAATGCGCAAAGGCGGAATGGCGAAAATGATGCGCGGCATGCAAGGCTTAATGGGCGGAGGCGGCTTAGGTGGTCTTGGTGGTTTAGGCGGTATGTTTAAACGTTAATCCCCTCTTCAAATAAAGTGCGGTCAAAAATCAATAGGTTTTTGGCCGTTTTCTTTACCTCTCACCAAATAAATACTTCAAAATCCCTTTTAAACAGGGCTATATCTTTCGACCAACATTCAACAAAATCTTAAACCCAATATATTCGTCTCAATCCCTTTCGAGCAGGGCGATGTCTTCGACAAATGCTTTTGCTTTAATTCCTGTAACTGACGTCTCAATCCCTTTCGATCAGGGCAATGTCTTTCGACAAAGAATTTTCGATAAAAAATTCATTGAAAAACATTTGTCTCAATCCCTTTCGAGCAGGGCGATGTCTTTCGACTAAAATCAATGGTGGTGTTAAGAAAACATCTATGCTGTCTCAATCCCTTTCGAGCAGGGCGATGTCTTTCGACGACACTAATCACTATGAATGGAAAAATTGGTTAGAGTCTCAATCCCTTTCGAGCAGGGCGATGTCTTTCGACCATTTATACCGCCAAAAACTATGTTTACTGTTTAACGTCTCAATCCCTTTCGAGCAGGGCGATGTCTTTCGACGAAGCGGAGGAAATCTTCGCTCTCATCCGTAAATAACGTCTCAATCCCTTTCGAGCAGGGCGATGTCTTTCGACGAAAGTCGATGTGATGACTTTAGCAAAAATATCGGGGTCTCAATCCCTCCGAGCAGGGCGATGTCTTTCGACCTAAAGCCAAATTCTGGCTTAATGTAGGATTTGCTGGGTCTCAATCCCTTTCAGATAGGGCAATGAATATTATGGATAGATTGGAAGCAGGAATCATGCGGCTTTTCAGACCCACTTCCCAATTTTTTTGGAAGGTTAAGGAGTTGGCTCTTGATTTGAGCAAATAATGAGCAGATTGCATGTTTTTTTCCTTTCTAAACCAATCGAAAGTGCGGTCTATTTTACCGTTATTTTTTTATTTTTTCTAGCTCTAGAATGTCAGCCTTATTGGCAAAATTGAAAATAACTTATTGAAATACTTTATTAAAATATAAACCAGATAAAGAAAATGCCTTAAGGCAAGAAATTGAAAATGGTGCGTGATATACAGAAATCAATTAGTGGGGATTTTGTAAGGCTTGTAGATTTCGGTTGAGGATTTAGATGTTACTCTCACACGTCAAATAAAGTGCGGTCAAAAATAATAGGGGTTTCAGCATTTATTTACCACACGGATAATAAATGCTTGCAACATCCCTTACAAGGTTGAAACCCTGATAATTTTAAAATATTCAAAGGAATATCCGCGCCTTCTTTAAAAAGCTTTTTAAAATAAAAATTAATGATGCGAAAATAGATCTGTTTACGCTCTTGCTGCATAGTCGTAATCATATTACGTTCCTCTTCTGTTAAATGCATTAAATTTTGGCGATAAAAAGCCGAACGAACCTCACTAGGTTTGAACTTAGATGCATGACCAGTAAAAGAATCAATCATTGCTTGAATATTGGTGATTTCTTTTTCAAAATCAAGCGTATGATTAAATTCAGCAACTTCTGAATTATCATAGTTTGTTTTACTGAAATGATGTTTCACCAAATCATCAAGTTCTTCGGATAAATTAAATTTGCTTTGTAATAGACGGCAAAAAACAATCGGCTCAATCTTATTTTCAGAATTGCCATAACGGTCCTTATTTTCTAAAAAATAAGCACGATATTCGTCACGACGTGACTCAGGGCAGGATTCTGGAATTAAAAAATTCTCAAAATCGCTCGATAATAATTGACAATTTTCATGTGAATGAAATGCGGGTAGCACAATTTTTTCAACCCATTTTTGTTGTTCAATATTACAACGTGCAATCTGGACTTTAGTTGCAACAAATTTAATATCTTTAACAAGTTTATCGGCAATCACTAATGCTCGCGCTTCATCTTTTGTAAAGAAATGAAGATCGAGATCAAAACTCGCCAAGCGATATTCTGAATAATAGTGAACATAGGCCTCTGCATAATTCATCGGCAGTTCCAAATATAATCCATTTAATAATTTACCAAAGTTGTGATTTGTTAAATAATACATATTGACTCCTAATAATTAACTTATGCTTATAATAAAAGAATTAAAAATAAATCGAGTGAATTACAAATTTGTATTAATGAGAAAGACTCACTCGTCTCATTAATTCTTTAAAATCATTTGTTTTCGACACAGCTTTTACTGGCACAACGCAATGCTCAAAATAAGCTGTAACATCATAGCCAAAACCTTCCGGCTCTGATGCTTCTAGCTCTTCATCGGTAATATAACGGCCATATTCACGATTTAATTTATGACGTAATGCCTCTAAGTTATGGATCCACTTTTTCCCATTTAGAATAAAGTAGCGTTGGTTATAAGAACGTGAGTGAAATACTTCTTTGTAACCTAAAGAAATAGCAAGTAATTCACTTGAAGTGTAAGGAAGAGAATAACTACCTTTTAAATAATGATTAGTATTTTGTTGAATATTTAACATGATTCTCTCCTTGTTTTGATAAAGTCATCATAACAAGCAGAGCATTTAAAAGAGGAAATTACAAAATTGTAAAAATAAAAGTGGGTTCCCCCACTTTTTATTAGATGAAATGAACTTGATTTTTCGCTCGAGTAATCGCAACGTATAACAGTTGATAATACAGCTCTAAATCAATATTTTTCGCAGCTGCAAAATCTGAAGTATAAACAAATGAAGAATCTAGCGTAGTACCTTGTGTTTTATGCACTGTTGAGGCGAAAATAGATTTTGTCGAAATAAAAAAGACGCGATCTTTCCACCAATAATGCCACATAAAACCAGCTTCTTGCCCTTTCAATAAACCTTGCCGTTTTGCAATTTTTAGTTGCAACGCTTCAAATGAAAGTGCTTTTTTAAACTCTTCATATTGTTTTTCATCGGGGATGATATTTAATTTCACTAATCTATCTTTCTGTTCATCATCATATAAAATGCGAACCTCAATCTCAGCATAATTAACGGAAAGATTTTGTTTACTAAAATTAAAACAAAAATTTTTATTTTTTTCTTGAATGGTCACAACTTCTAAAATCTCACCATTACTAATCATCACCTTTTTAATATCATCCGGATCTCTTACTGGCTCCTGTAAGATTAAATATTCTCCTACAATTAAAGGTTCATTCGTTTTATGAATTTGCTGACGAATATAGCGATTAATCTCATTCACTTTATTATTTGTAAATGCCAAAATACGGCAATCCAGTGCATCTTTAGCCGAGTGAACTCGTTCTAAATAAGCATCTGCAAATGCTTTTATTGAATGATATTGAATAATACCAACACCTTCTGAAGACATTTCTGGGGTTAATGTATCACGCTGCATTAAACGAATTTCTTCACTTTGTTTAATAATCGGTGAGCCAATAGATTGTCGCATCACTCCACTTAAATGCACTTGGCAAAATGTGCTATCCGTGAAGAAACGTGATTTCTCTACTATTTTGTGATCTTCTTGATATACTGGCGGAAGCTGATAAGGATCGCCAATACCGATAATTTTCACATGTTCAGGTGTGACTTCTTTCATGTGAGTGAAAACTTGAGAATCCACCATTGAAACTTCATCAATAATTAAAAATAAAGTCTCCCTCTCTTCATGATTATTTTCTAAAGTAGCCACATCGTCATTTAGCTCAAATACAGCAATTGATTTACTCCGTGGAATAAAATGTAATTTATCCTCCTCCTCTTCAGGTTTTAAGTCTAAAAGGCTATGCAGTGTCACACAGCCAAAACCTCCTAAGCTTTTACTCAGTACACGTTTAGCTTGATGGGTTGAGGCGGCGGCATAGACTGAATCCGGGTAAAGTGACACTAGAATATCTTTCAAGATCCCCGCTAAATAACTTTTCCCACTACCCGCAGCACCTTGTAAACAAACATGCTTTGGTGTTTCTTCTAAAATATAGAGCATTTGCCATAAAGCCTCCTCTTGGGACTGAGAACAACTTTGAATTTTGTTTAAAAGGTTACTATATTGTTGTGGTTTCAATTTCTCTTTTAATCTTTGTTCAATCGTTAATTTTTTTTCTTGATACTGCATATCATTAAACCTTCTTAAAATGGCCAATCTTTTTCATCTGAACCATCAAGGAATGGATCATCGCTATGATGTTTATTTAAATAATTTGATGTCGGCTTCTCTTGATTGACCGATGGAATAGATGGGTCAATCTGATTATTTTCCGCCTTGCTTCCTAGCATTTCCAAATAACTACCAATAATTTCTGTCACATAATGCGTTTGCCCTTTCTCATCTTGCCATTGACGTGTTTTCAGTTTCCCCTCAACATAAACTTTTGATCCTTTACGCAAATATTGACCTGCGATATCGGCTAATCGACGATAAAGCACAATGCGGTGCCATTCGGTATTTTCACGTTTTTCCTGCGTATTTTTATCCACCCAGCTTTCAGATGTCGCCACACTTAAATTAGCAACCGTATCACCATTTTGCATCGCCCGAATTTCTGGTGCATTCCCCAAGTTACCAATAATAATTACTTTATTAATTCCAGCCATTTTCATTCCCTCATATTTTTTAATTAGAACAATTTTTTATGTGTCAATAATTGCTTAATTCTCTATTTTCTCTTTATAGATTTTTAATAAATTAAATTATCACTCAATCGTCTGAGCTAAAAATTAATTACTGACGGCGTGAATTATAGAAAAGTCATAAATAGAAAGGTGAAAATACAAATTTGTAAAAATGAAAGGAAATAAAACGTGCGGTCAATTTCCAATTTATATTGAAAACTAACCGCACTTTAGCGATATACATCCCTTTAAAACAGGGCGGTGTCTTTTGACAATACGAAAAATCGTATTTAAAAATACGAAAAAACGTTTCAATCCCTTTCGATCAGGGCAATGTCTTTCGACGGTAAAAGATTTTGAAAAATCAAAAAACAACAAGAGTGTCAATCCCTTTCGTTCAGGGCAATGTCTTTCGACACCAGAAGAATGGTTAGAATTCATTCAAGACCAGTCTCAATCCCTTTCGATCAGGGCGATGTCTTTCGACGATGCGAAAGTATCAGTGCTCAGCAAGTTCCGTAAGTCTCAATCCCTTTCGAACAGGGCGATGTCTTTCGACCGGAGTAGTCAGAATGTAACCGCCCGACACCGACGTCTCAATCCCTTTCGAACAGGGCGATGTCTTTTGACTCAGTAACGTTGCAGAGGGTCTTGAGACCTATGCGTCTCAATCCCTTTCGATCAGGGCAATGTCTTTCGACTGTTACTCGCAGACTTGACGAGAAAGTCCAAAAGTCTCAATCCCTTTCGATCAGGGCAATGTCTTTCGACAACCTAGCAGACACAGTTGCTCAAGCCCAAAGTCTGTCTCAATCCCTTTCGATCAGGGCAATGTCTTTCGACGCTTAGACCGTTACTTAGGTGAAACCAAAACTGTCAAGTCTCAATCCCTTTCGATCAGGGCAATGTCTTTCGACACGTATTCAAAAACTACGTATGAAACTAGAAGAGTCTCAATCCCTTTCGATCAGGGCTATGTCTTTCGACATATCGATGCAACCGCCCACTTAAAACTAGGCACGTCTCAATCCCTTTCGAACAGGGCGATGTCTTTCGACCTATCTGAAGAAGAAATTAACAAAGTTATTACTGAGTCTCAATCCCTTTCGAGCAGGGCGATGTCTTTCGACAGTAATTAAAACTGAATTACGTGAATTCAGAACTGCGTCTCAATCCCTTTCGAACAGGGCGATGTCTTTCGACACTGTTGCTGGTCTTAGTATTGTTGAATCATGGGCGTCTCAATCCCTTTCGAACAGGGCGATGTCTTTCGACTAGATCCCGAAACAGGAGCGGAAGCGAAAAATCCGTCTCAATCCCTTTCGAACAGGGCGATGTCTTTCGACAACATAAAATGGAGTAAATTATGGCTAAAGTAACGTCTCAATCCCTTTCGAACAGGGCGATGTCTTTCGACTGCAGCGGTATGCTGGAGGCAGGAATCATGCGGCCTTTCAGACCCACTTCCCAATTTTTTTGGAAGGTTAAGGAGTTGGCTCTTGATTTGAGCAAATAATAAACAATTTGCATATTTTTCCTTTCTAAATCAATCAAAAGTGCGGTCTATTTTACCTCTATTTTTGATTTTTTCTAGCATTATAATGTCAAGCTTGTTGGCAAGGCTGTCCAAATAATACCTTCTGGCAAACTTGATTTTCCGAGTCGCCATTGTGTTGTATTGGTAGGCAAAGGATAAACTCTTAAATCATCCTCTTTCTTATTGAAGATTAACATAATTTCAGCCAAACATTGTTTGAGCAATTTCTCTGAGCCATCTAATAAAAAAATGCTGTATTGAATTGGCGTCGCATAATGTGTCATTTTACGATAAATTCGTTGTAATCTTTTGGGATCAGAAATGTCATACCCAATTAAATATTGAGCCATGCTTTACTCCTAAAATTGGAAAATAATGTCTTGCATCATAGTTTGTTGATTAAAGTAATAGCGTTCTAACAAAGTTTGCCATTGTTTTTCATGAAAACCTGAAAAATGCTGCAAATCACTCTCACGGCGTTGAGGTGAACTGACAAAATCAGCTTGTTTGATAAGGCTCACAAAATCAAGGCTGTTTTCAGTTAACATTTTGCGCCAATTTCCGACCGCACTTTCATAAGCTTTATAAAACTGCACTCGTCCTGTTTTACCTAAAAAGCAACCTTCTTGTGTTGTTGAGAAATATTCTTCTCGTAATATTTCTTTTCGAAATAAACCCAAACACCAGTTATCAATTAGAGGGCGAAGAGGTTCAATGAGATCGCAGGCAAGTGATTCACGAGAAAAATCAAGTGCGTGATAAAAACCAATATAAGGATCTAACCCTGCACCATAGATAGCTAACACGGCTTCACTATGGATAAGTGTATATGTTAAAGAAAGAAGAGCATTAAAAGGATCTCTTGGTGGGCGACGATTTCGTCCTTGAAATCGCAAAGCTGGCGGCAAGTAAAGACTTAAAGCGGTAAAATAGACAGAAGCGGCTCGACCTTCAATTCCTCGCAACGAGGCAAGGTTGGTTTGTTCATTAATTTTTCGAATGAGAGAATCCATTTCTGTCGCTTTTTCAGCTAACATACTTCTCTTCTCTGCTCGCGCATTGCTCGCTTGCCATAGCCAATTTTTCTGTGTCACCAATTTTAGTAACATCAGTTTTTTCGAGAAGGCTAAACAAAATGGTTCATTTTTGGCGAGCTCATATTGGCTGAGTCGTCGAAATGCATCGTTATGAGGTTGAGCCAGAAAAAGTGTCGGTGTATTTTTTCTGCCTGAAAGAAAGATAATTCCAATGCCTTTCTCGCCTAATTTAGCGAGTAAAGAAGCTTGCACTGTAACATCACTTTTTAAATAAATTCGCTCAATAGGTGCGAGTGGAATGGTTCCTATGCGTTCAGCATTTTCATAACACACAAGAGCTTCACCACTTAATTTAATTTCAGTGCCTTTTCTATCAATATACAAACTAGACATATTTCCACCTTTCAGATCAGTAAAAATGGGGATATTGATTGCAATGTCGCCTTGCCAAATAGCTGCGGCTCTACATTATCTGGAATACGAAAAATAAAAACTCTATCCTCTAATGGCTCTATTAGTTCATTTACCTCTTGCTTGAATCGTTCCATTTCATGTTCAGTAAGCCAACATTCATAGAAAGATTTTTGCCCTCCAATAGCATAGGTTTCGACTTTTTTGTGAGCTTGATAAAGTCGTTTATGATCAGAAATATCGTAAGCAATAAGATATTTGTGGCGGGTGGTTTGCATCTTTTCTCCGTATCAATATGGAAAATATTGATGGGATTATTCATCTCAATACCATTGTTGGTTTTCTAAATATTGCATAACTTCTTCTAAAACCATTATTAATACCTCTTATCCAATGAATTGTTGGAATGAGGTTATTATAGATACAGAATAAAAATGAGGGATGAAATACAAATTTGTATAAAAAGAAAACCGCTCCAAAGAGCGGTTGAAATTTAAAGTAGATTAAAGTGAATGAGTTCAGATTCAATTTCCGATATATCAATATTATCTAAGTTTATATTGAGCTCGTAATTGCCTGTTTTGCGGTTAGAAGAAGGAATATAATCGCTTCTTGCTCCCTTTCCTAAAGAAAAATTCGCCATCACTTTTTTATTAATATCGGTACGAGATTCCGATAAAACATTTTTTAAATCGTTGTTTGCACCTTTTAAGCGATTCTCCATTTCAACATCATTTTTCATTTGGCTATAGATGTTTAAATAAGTCGCAATGGTTCGAGCTTCTTCCCGATTGCCCGTTCCAACATTCCAGCCTTGTTTTTTCGCAAGAACAAGACTTAATAATAAAGCATAGCCTCTCGGTGCAAGCTTTAACAATTTTGTCCCAAACATGACCCCACGCTCTTCCATTGGAGACAAGAATGTTAATGATGGCATATCCAATAATGCTTGTGCATTTTTTACAGAATCACTATAAGAAATAGTCTGCTGTTTCAAATCTTCAGGCACACCTAAGCCTAAACGCACCCAAGGAATTTCAGCTAGCATTACTTTTCCATCTTTAGCATCAATTTGCGTACCATCATTCTTATTGATTAAATGTGGATAAGGCTTTGGATAGTAAAAACTCGCCAGACTTTCATATTGAGAATCCACTAGAACATGTGAAAGAGAATCTTGTTCTCGCCCATAAAGTGAGAGTGCATATCCCATAAAAAAGCCCATTGTTTTGCGCCCGCCGGCAATGGAAACATGCAATTGCATCTCTTCATCTTGGCACAAGTTACCCACTAATTGCACTATACTATTAGCCGCATGTTCATTTTCTTCCGGGGTGCGAATATCTGGTAGATTTTGACCGCGCTCGTTTGTAATAATATGAATACAACTTTCATCAAAATGGATTGAAGAAAAGCCATATTTCTCACCGTAATCTTCAATAAACTCTTGCAATGCCCCTTTACGCTCTTTACGTCCACCTTCAATACCTAACAAAGCTTCTAGCAACTTGTTTTTGCCTTGCTCAGTAGTTATCACTTGAATTTCAGTAGGAATAAAACCTTTTTCTGTGACTAATGCATACAATGTTTCTGTTACAACGGCAGGAGACATACCTGTAACGGAAAGAAGAATTTTACGTTTCTGGCTCATTATGCTTTTCCTATCCAGTTTGCAATTTTTTCTCTTAAACGTTGGAGATCTTTACCTTGGATAATTTCAACATGCAATTCTTTTGCTCGATTCTTAACTGACTCTGGCACTTCAAAATAACTCACCAAACATTTTTTTGTCATTAAACCTCCGTAATTTTTCAAGGCTTCAAGTTTATATAAGATATCCTCTGATTTTAATCCTCCCTCTTTATTCATCATTTGAGTTTTACACTCAATGATATGTAGGCGATTTTTTGCAATAAAGGCTATATCAAATTCATTTTGATTACCTTGATTTTGTAAGGCATACTGTTTCTTATTTTGATCGTATGAGGAATTCCCAACTTCTAAACTTAATGCTTTATCTTGAATAGATTTAATATTCTCGATTGCTTTATAGGTTATTTCTTCGAGCCATATTCCATTCAGAAGATCTTTATGCATCGTATCTCTAAAATCAATACGATGATTATCAAAATCTAATAAATCTTTGTGGTGTAGTTCTTTTAGTAATGAAACTAGTGATTCATCATCATGATTCGTGAATTTTACTTTAAAACCATTCTTTTGGGATTCAGAAGCGTAATAATTAAGTCCTGGAATACTATCTTTATATTTATCATACTGCTTAATAAAAGGCTCTAAATTAATAAGTAATCGTTCCGAAGCCATCGGCTGTTTAGCTGATTTATAAACCATGCCATAAGCAGAAAGATATGTTTTTAGATCAATCTGACAATTAAGCATCTTGTTAGGAATGCTTTGCCCTTTTTCATCACGACTAATGAATAAGATTTGGTTATTATCACTATCTACATAAAAAATAGGTTTCCCTCCCATAGCAAAGGTATTTTGTGCCACTATTGCCATTAACTTAGTTCCACCAGTTACATTGAGTGCGATATTTTGCCCATCAAATTGATCTATTAGCTCAATAAAGCAATTTTCCATTTCTTGAAAATCATAAATATTTTCAATACGAACTGATGTCACTTTGACATTCTTTTCTTTAAAAACTTTAGCTAATGCTTCGGCATTACTTTTCATTTTATCTGATACTAAAAAAACAGCCTCTTTAGGTTTAAATTCAGGATCTAAAATAGGCAATAATGAAGGTGCAGCTTGATCTGAAATCAAACAAAAATGTACATCATATTTAGGTTGCATAATGTTTCCTTATAGTTTTTGAATATGAAATGCCTGTAATGTGCAACCTTGCTCAATAAGCTGCTGTGCTGTAAGCTCAGTGCCTCGTTGCTCTGGTTTTACATTAACAGATAAAAAATAAAATGTAGCGCCTTTTTCACAAACTTGGCTTGCGAGATGAATGGGTAAAGTCCCGATTACAATATCATCAGGTTTAATTTGGTTAGTATCTAAATGAGTAGCCCAATTATCGATATGAATAGATTGTTTTTTTATCCATTCAATCGCACCGGGATGACGAGAAACAAACCAAACAGCCATAATAATCCTTATTTAACAAAAAAATCATTATGCCTCTTTTTATCACCAACACTTAAAATTACAAATTTGTAATTTGATATTTACCTAATCCAAAGGTTGCATTTTTTCCACAATGTAGCCATTGACCGATATAAAGCAATTGAGCTAATTCAAATGAAAGATGATTAAACTGCCACGTTCCAATTACTCCCCCCAATTTCATTCTCTGGTCTTGTCGGGAAGAATAGCGAGTCCAATCTTGCCATTTCAACGCTTTACTATCTTGAATCAATAAAATTTGCTGCTTTAAGGATTCAAAGTCTAAATTTAATGGAACAAAGTGAAAATCACTTAGTAGAGAAAAACGTTTTGCTAAAGAAATAAAAAAACGTTCAACATTTATCTGATGCTCTCTTAATGGCTTGCCATTCTCTTGTAAACGCAGTGGCGTAACAATGCTAATTATTGCAGTATCAGGCAGTTTAGTGGGTAAAGTTACCGTTTTACTATGTTCAATAATATTTCCATTCACTAATATCGGTTGATATTGTCCCGTATTTTCATCAAACACCGTTATATTCAATAGGTTTGCCTTTCCATGCCCAACGTTATATTCAAAGGCACGCTTAAAGGCAAAAGCAATAAGAGGTAGTTGTTCAATTAATTTTCCAAACAACACAATAGAAAATTGAAACACCTCATTTGGTAAATAAGTCTTCTCACCCCATTCTGGTGGCTCAATAATATAACCGTTAGGCACTTGACTAAATTTTTGTATCTGATGCTCTGCTGGGGCTGGCGTTTCAAAGATGTTGGTATATGGACAGGTACGATAAAGCGGACAGCTTTTGCAATCTGTTTGTTTTGTCATACAAGCAATTTTACGCAACGCTCGCCCAAAGGCTCCACGCAAGGTAGAACCTGCATATTCAGGTAACTGAATAGCATCAGTTACCTGAAAGGTAAATTGGTATCGAGCAATAGGAAGTGAATTCAGATTCATTCCGTCACCAATTTATTGAGCCACTTTTTAACATTTTTTTCTGTATCTTTTTTCTTGAAATCCACTTTTGATTTAAGTAATTCAACTGTAATTTGAGATTTTACAAATTGGCGTTCAGAAATATCCCAATTTTCAACCGCTCTTTCAATTAAAGCTTGAGCTTCTTTCAATAAAATAGAACCGGTATTATCTGCTTGACGTTCTCGTGTATTTTGTACTTTTTCCACAAAATCTATCACAAGACGTTGATTATCCGATAACGAATTTAGAAGAGCCTGTTTTTCTTCTGCTGCTTTCTGTTCTGCGAGACGTTTTTCTTCAGCTTCAGCCTGTAAGCGGGCTTGTTCTATTTTTTGAGCCTCACGTTTCGCTAAAATTTCAGAACGATCAAATTTTGATTTTGGTTGTGCGTTACACCAAGTTTTAAGCATTTCATTATCTGAGCTTGGATTAAACTCTAATAATGCCCATCCAAATGGAAGTAAATCACTTTGTTGGGCTTGATTGGTCCCTGCAAGCCATACTGTGGTGCTGCTATCTTTAAATACTAGGGGTGAACCTTTTGCCCCCATGATTTTAATTTGAGCAATATTTTCTCCTTGGTAAGTTTTGCTATCAGCACCATTTTTGCCAAGGCGGATTAATACAACATTAGGAAGTGAACACAGTTTTTCAATAGATTTTAAATATTGCGTAGAAACAAGATTTCTGCTCTGCAATAGTTCCATCTCCTTCCTAAAAACTGGAAGATAAAATGCATTGAGGGATTTTTGTAAATCACTAATTGAATAAAAAGAATCTTCCATTAAGGTTAAGTCACTTTTAAAAGTACGGTATTGCCCAGCAGTAATACATTCTCTGCGAAGAGCCATGGCGCGCCCCACTCCACCTGTTTTACTAACTCTCTTTTTAAAGTTTAAGGCATAGTAGATTTTACTTTCAGCATGATGAAGTGGTGTAAAATCACTAAATTTTACATATCGTAATTTACTTTTTTCAAATTCCCCTATGTATTCTTTAAGCAATTTTCCGTGATCTTTCACTCCCACTTTAGGATTATTTTTATTTTGATGAGCTTGATCTAATAATGCTGTGGCTACTGCACCTTTAACCCCACTTCCCGGAATATAAGGTAAATGATGAACAGGTAAAAATGCGGTTCTTTCAATCGAAAGATTGTTAATGACTTTATTTCCGTCACTTTCTCGTTGAGCAACTTTTCCTACACGGCTTTTGTAATCTTGTGCAAGACCATCAGAAACGTCTGCAAAATGATAAGAACAGGCTATTGCTTTATCTTTTTGATTAAGGAAAAAACGTTGAATAGCTAACAAATCCAATCGATTAATTGCATTTACTAATTCCGTTTTTTCTCTCTCATTTAATACTAGCTGGCTCGGCTCAAAATTAAATAAGGTGGTACCATCAATAACATAATTCGTTGGCTCAAAATCTTCTCCGCAACCAATATGGATAGGACTTAATGGCGTTAAATAAACTTTATGAGTTTGCATAAATTGTTTCATTTGTGATCCTTATTTTCCAAAATCGACAAATAAATTTAAAACAGGCGCATAACCTTGATGTACTGCATTTGGCTGAGCATAGGAAATATTTCCTAATCCATTCCCTAAAAATAAACGAGGTTCATAGTTTTCAGGGGTAAAAATGGCGGCAGATTTTGCAAGAATAATAGGCTTTTTAAATGGGCTAGAACTTAATGCCTGAATATCGCCGTGGCGTCCAAATCTTGTGGTGACTTGATAATAGCTGCACTCTTTATCCAAGCCTAAATTTTGCGGTGCAGAATTTGCCAGTGTAAAATAACAATTTGCATTCTGTTGGCAAAAATTAACCTCTTGTGGATTATTACAACGGAATTTACCCAACCCGATTGAGGCATCTCGCCCAAAGCCAAAAGTGCCCACATCATCTAAAATTTGCTGTAATTCTTCCAATGAAAAACGTGCTTCATCAAGTACGATATAAAGATCAAACTCTTGCTTACTGCCAAACCAAACAATCTCTGTTGAATACGGTGCAAATTGCCCTTCTCCAGTGGTATTTGTTTGGCGATCAATGGTGTTGTGGAATTGATCTTGGTTTTCTTTTTCAAACTTGAAGTTAGTTTGTAATGCACATTCTTGCCAAAATTTGACTGCTCTTTTTTCCACATCACTGATATTAACCCACTGAGCTTTTTTCAAACTTTTACGATCTGTTTCTGTTTTAGTTTCCCAAAATGTAGAAGGCAAAGTTGGCAAAGGTAAAAAACCTTGCGGAAATGCATCGGACACGACTATAAAGGGACGTTGCTCAGTATAACCTTCAAGCAGTTCTATTAAACGAGCCTCTCCAAAGCGGTTTCTCACCGCCCAGCAAAACTGTCCAAATAAGGTGTCGCCTACTAACGGTGTACCCATTGCACTTTGGGGCGTTAGCGTAAAACGATATAACTTCATAGTACCACCCTTATTCAAAAGGTTTAATGTCATCTAAATTGCGAGCTTCACCATTAACGGTTAAATCAGTAAATTTTACTTTGCCGTATCCACGAGAACCTGAACCACCAAGGCTATCAAGTTCTAAAAGTTTTAAACCTTTTAGCACTAAATCTAAAAGTTCAGGTTTATCACCTTCAAATTGACGTAACGTAAGTTTAAAATCAAATTCCGCACCTGCTGGTACTCGTTCGGTTTGGCGAGGATTTCCGGCTGTCGAAGTAATACGATCAATGGTGTTTTCGCTTTTAGCTTCGGTTAAAAGTTGGTTGTCTTCACGAATCGCATTTTCCCATGCTTCATTTAGTGCGCAATCCCAAAATGCTAAGCGAGAAACCCCAATTTCTGCGACTTCTTGCTCGCTATTTTTTGTATCACCACTGATACCGAATAAGCGTAAAATATTTTTTACATCCTCAGGATTTTTTGAAATATCTTTTAATGATAATGGTGCGCTTTGAACCGCTCCTGAGCGCCATTCTAATAAGGTTCTAATTTTTCCTTTTAAACTTGAACCTGGAATATAAGGTGATTGAGTAATCGGATGTTTAATCACTGAATTATCAATCCCACCAATATGCATTTCACTATCACCCGCGCCAATATGCAAGCCTGTTTGTAATACTAATTTTGCTTTAATTTCTACAATATTCGTTAATTTCATACTCATATTTCCTATATTAAATTTCTTCTAACTTACAAAATCCCATTACTGCTTCCATAAATAATTTAGCATCTCTGAGAGTTTCTACATTATTTGCCTGATCAATACAGCGATTAAAAACCTCTAAAAAATGATCATCTACATGCTTACGACCACGCGCATAAGCTACTTTTGCTTTTAACATTTTGATAAAAGGAGCTAATTCTTGGAATTTATTTTCTTTATTCTCACGAGCAAGTTGAACACGATCATTCCACATTGCTAACTCGTCATAAAATTTGCGTAGCTGTGTCGTTTTATTTACGTTATTTGACTGTTTAATATGTTGTGCTGCTCGTTGAGCAATATCAGAGAAAATTTCAGTTGGTTTTTCTCCACCAAATTTAATTTCATTAATATTTAACATAAGTGTTCCTTATCGTTTTTGATAGAAATAATTGGTTAATGGAATTGCAAAATTAATCTTATAACTTGCAATTCCTCTGTCTCCTAATGAAGTTGTGATTTCACTCAAAGCTGTAGTTCTAACTCCTTTTTCTAATTTATCAATCACGTAACGCGCTGTACGGTAATAAAAACGACTCCGCCACATAGTACTTTCAATATTCTTAGTATTCTCAGCCTGCTCACATAGCTGAATCAAAGAATACAAATAAGAAGTAGAAATCTTATATCTATCTGCTAAGCGATGAATTTCCTCTTCTAATTCGCAAAGTTTCTTCCAATCATGCCATTTCACTGTTTTATTAAAAATAGTTACTGCATTTTTATCTATATCAATGCCTTTTGACTTCTCAAGAGACTCTTCAGCTAAATCACCTAAACGAGGCACTGGAATACCCGATTTACTCATCACCATACCTACAGAAAAATGAATTTCTGTATTTTCTGCTACATAACGTTTAAAAGCTTGTTGCATTGCATGTGCCACTTTTTGTGTAGAATACCAAGGCCCAATTAAGAAGAAATCATCACCACCTGCAAAGACGGTATACATATTTGGGCTTTGCTCTGCACAATAGGCTGGTAACCATAAACTGAAGAATTGGTTGAATTGACGAGAAAGTGCTGTCATTTTTGCTATATTGGCAGTTTTAATCCCCTTTTGGAAAATAGAACCTAAATTATCAACATCCCCCTTCAAGGTCATTAGTGCCTTTTGTCCTATATCTGTATATTGAATATCTTCAAAAGTAATAATTTGGCCTTGCTTATCTCTTGGTACATAAGCATTAATGTAACGACGAGCATAACCATTCCAAATTGACGCATTGGTATCTTTGGGTAATGAGAAATCCCAAAAACGATGAATTTGTAATAGTTTCACTGGGTAACTAAATTCTTTCGTATCTTCTCGACCATCAGTAAAAATCACTTTAAAACCAAAAATTGGAAGTTTAAGTATTTGTGTTTCATATCCATGACTTATATCTGCATTAATGTCTGCAATAATAATGCGTTGTTTTTTTGCAAGCATTTCACCGATTTTAATTTGATCTTCAGAAATTTTTGAAAGTGTCTTTCCTGCCTGTGCTGGGAAAAAGCGATTCATTTCACAAACACCATTTGAATAATCCACTTCTTGTACACTTTGCGTAGAATGAGTTAAATCTAAGCGTTTGAGCTTTTGAGATTCCAAACTTTCAAATAACTTTTTCACTAATTGAGTATAATTCTCTTGCTCAAACTCTTTTATATCTGCTGGTTGAATAGCAATTCCTACGCCAATCAAGCCATAAGTTTCTTTAATAAACCATTGATTTAATTCTGATTGAACCTGTTTTATTGCATTTTTAACAGCTGTAGTATTTGGGGCAACAATTAAAAACTTTCCTGCGGCATTCATCACTTGAGACGTAGCCGGTAACCCACAAGCATTTAATACTTTTAATGCAGCCAGTTCAGTAAACAATGAAACTTGGAAAGAACGTCCTCGCAAGATTTTTGCCGCACCCTTATTTGATTCACGACCACCTGAAAAAATAAAGTCTTGAATGCCAAAAAAATCACCTTGAACCAATAAAAGAGGTTCTTCTTTAGAAGCTAGATTATCTGCTAAAGCCACAACAAAAGCGCTAACCGCTTTAGTAAAATCATAAAAAGAAATATCGCGGCTATAAGGACTTGGTATCTGTGACAAAAAACATTGCATAGCAGTATCAAAATGATCTAGCCACAAATTCAAGTTTTCTTGGTGGGATGTAGGGATTTCCTCAATTCCTTTTGTAAATTTATTCCATAATTCAAATAATGAAGAGGAGGCCGTATTTGGGGTGGGAAAAATAGAGTTCGCAGATAATTCTCTATACTCATAGGAAAAAATATTAGAATCAGGCTTATGCTCATCTTTTAAACTTATATTTTCAAATAAACTAAATAAGCTTTCATTCCCAAGATATTGTTTTGATGATTGTTTGCCTAATACTATTGTTTCTGCTTGAGAAACAAAAGGAAGTACATCAACCAATTGTAAATTTTTAGGAAAAGATGGTAGAGAGAATTGATGTTTTTCAGCAAATCCATTCAAATAATAATGAAACACTGAAAAAGCAAGAGAAATTCTGTAATTTGACATAATCACTCCATATAATAGAATTTAAGCGAGTATAATCAAAATATAAGCAATTGTCATCAAATACAAATTTGTAAAAATAAGATAAAATGCCACAAAAGAAAGAATAAATAATTTTCATAAAGTGCGGTCAAAAATTGATAGGTTTTTGGCCGTATTTTTTATCTTTTTATTCAGCATTTCCTATTACCCGATTAAATTACTCAGTTTTAGGTAATATTTTCATTAATCGATAGTCGATATAATTGCTCAAGTATTTTACTTAGCGTAAAATCTAGCTCTTGATGGCTATTCTCGGAATAACTAACCATCAAGGCATCGTATTTTCTAATAATCTAGGAGTGATAAAATGGGACAGTATAAAAAGTTCTGGTACCTGTTAGTCGCCGTATTGATTGGAGCCTTCTCCATTCTCGGTTACTATGGGTTCGAAGTTTATCGTGAAGCACCACCGATTCCGCAACAATATGTTTCTGAATCTGGCGAAAAAGTGATTACTCACGATGATATTTTACATGGTCAAACCGCTTGGCAAACCACTGGTGGTATGCAAGTCGGGTCTGTTTGGGGTCATGGTGCATACCAAGCGCCAGACTGGACGGCAGATTGGCTTCACCGTGAATTAACTAACTGGTTGGATATTACCGCGAATCAAGAATTTGGTAAAAATTTCGCTGATTTAAATGATGAACAACAAACGTTATTAAAAGCTCGTCTAACCAAAGAATATCGTGGTAGCAAAGTTGAAAACGGTACCGTTGTGCTTTCAAACACCCGTTTAGCGGCAATGGAAAAAACAGCACAATACTACATCTCTTTATACGGTGACGATCCAGCAACCAAAGTGACTCGTGAACACTTTGCGATGAAGGATAATACTCTTCCTGATTTACAAGCTCGTAAAGACTTAGCTAAATTCTTCTTCTGGACCGCGTGGACTGCATCTGCTGAACGTCCAAATACTCATGCAAGTTACACCAACAACTGGCCACACGAACCGTTAATTAATAACGTGCCAACACCAGAAAACGTCATTTGGTCTATTGCGAGTGTGGTATTCCTCATTGCAGGTATTGGTTTTGTGGTATGGATTTGGTCATTCAAAAAACGTGAAGACGAAAAAGAACCACCAATGCCAGAGTTCGATCCACTCACAAAATTACAACTTACTCCTTCTCAACGTGCGTTAGGTAAATACCTCTTTACTGTGCTTGCTCTTTTCGTATTGCAAGTCACATTAGGTGCGGTTGTAGCACACTACACAGTTGAGGGGCAGGAATTCTATGGTATTGATATTTCTCAATACTTCCCATATTCATTAGTGCGTACATGGCATATTCAAGCAGCCTTATTCTGGATTGCAATGGCATTCTTAGCCGGTGGTTTATTCCTTGCACCAATCATTAATGGCGGTAAAGATCCGAAATTCCAAAAATTGGGTGTGGATGTTCTCTACTGGGCATTAGTGGTATTGGTGGTAGGCTCATTCACTGGTAGCTACTTAGCGATTGCTCATATTCTTCCAGAAGAATGGAGCTTCATGTTCGGTCACCAAGGTTACGAATTCATTGATTTAGGTCGTTTCTGGCAAGCAGTGAAATTCGCAGGTATCTTATTCTGGTTAGTCTTAATGCTTCGCGGTACAGTAAATGCATTCAAACAACCGGGTGATAAAAACTTATTGGCATTATTCTTCGCTTCCGTAATTGCGATCGGTTTATTCTATGGTCCAGCATTATTCTACGGCGAGCACACACACATTTCTGTAATGGAATACTGGCGTTGGTGGGTAGTTCACCTATGGGTAGAAGGCTTCTTCGAAGTATTCTCTGTAGCGGCACTCTCATTCATCTTCGTGAGTTTAGGTTTAGTTTCACGTCGTACTGCGACTGTGGCAACCATTACTGAAGCGGCGTTGTTCTTAATCGGTGGTATTCCTGGTACTTTCCACCACTTATACTTCGCAGGTGCAACTACCCCAATTATTGCTGTAGGGGCATCATTCTCTGCGCTTGAAGTAGTTCCATTAGTGTTATTAGGTCATGAAGCTTGGGAACACTGGGCGATGCAACAAAAAACACCTTGGATGGAACGCCTAAAATGGCCTCTTTACTGCTTCGTAGCCGTGGCATTCTGGAATATGTTAGGTGCTGGCGTATTTGGTTTCTTAATCAATCCACCAATTTCGCTTTACTATATCCAAGGCTTGAACACCACTGCCGTTCATGCTCACGCAGCATTATTCGGTGTATATGGTTTCTTAGCATTAGGTTTCGTATTCTTAATTGCTCGTTATTTACGCCCAGATACACCATTTAATGACAAGTTAATGAAATGGGGCTTCTGGTTGTTAAATGGCGGTTTAGTGTTAATGATCGTATCAAGCTTATTACCTATCGGTATTATTCAAGGTTATGCAAGTATCTCTGAAGGCTTATGGTATGCTCGTAGTGAAGAATTTATGCAACAACCTCTATTCGATACCCTACGTTGGGTTCGTTTCGGTGGCGACGTTGTCTTCATCTTCGGTGCATTAGCTTTCTTCTGGCAAATCTTTACGATGATTTTCTTTAAACCGAAAAAAGCAGCGTAATTAAATTAATAATCATGCAAAAGCGGCTAAGCAATTAGCCGCTTTTTATTTATGAAAAATCCATCAAATTTTCTGACCGCACTTTGATCTCTATCAAATCATTTACCTTCTTTTAAGTATGATTAAATTCGTCTTTAGATCTATACTTTCTACACTTTTCAACTTTTCTTATAACATTTCAACATGAGTAACAATCCATTCAACGCTAGTTGGTCATCAAAAGGCAATACGCTATGTCTAGGTCATTGGGATATTACTTATCTTGGTTTACCTGTGGTACTGCCAATTGAACGCCGTGATAAAGATATGGGAACAAATAATATTTATAATTTTATGGATCCTGAAGATGAGCTCTATCGAGAAGGATTGATGGAAGATGATTGGATTGTGGAAAATATCGATTGGCTTTCCGATGTCTTTATTGAGCATAATATTCCCTTAGAAGAAGAAACCATGCGAGCATTCTATCAAGCGGTGAATAAGGAAGATTGGCGCTGTGGTAGTTGTGGTGGATGTATTTAATAGCAAAGTGCGGTCAATTTTATCTCCGTTTTTATACCGAACTGTCATAATAAAAACACTAGGAAATTCAATATTTCTGATATAGAATTCTTCGATTTGTTTTTTAAAAGGGAGAAAAAAGATGAAACTTGTTGAAGTTAAACATCCGCTTGTTAAACATAAATTAGGCGTGATGCGCGAAGCTGATATTTATACCCAAAAATTCCGTGAACTTGCCACTGAAGTGGGTAGTTTACTCACCTATGAAGCCACTGCAGATCTCGAAACAGAAAAAGTGATTATCGAAGGTTGGAATGGCCCAGTTGAAATTGAACGTATCAAAGGTAAAAAAGTCACTGTTGTGCCAATTTTACGCGCTGGCCTTGGTATGATGGATGGTGTATTAGAACACGTTCCAAGTGCTCGCATCAGTGTAGTTGGTATTTACCGTAATGAAGAAACCCTTGAGCCGGTCCCTTATTTCCAAAAACTCGCAAGCGATTTAGAAGAACGTTTAGCTATCGTTGTAGACCCAATGCTTGCAACCGGTGGTTCTATGATCTCTACAATTGATCTATTAAAAGCAAAAGGTTGTCAACATATCAAGGTATTAGTATTAGTGGCAGCACCAGAAGGGATCAAAGCATTAGAAAAAGCCCATCCAGATATCGAACTTTATTGTGCATCTATTGATGATCACTTAAATGAACAAGGCTACATCATTCCTGGCTTGGGTGATGCGGGCGATAAGATTTTTGGGACGAAATAATTCCCTTTTAATAAGACGGCATTTATAGCCGTCTTTTTTCCGTGCGTGAAAACACAAAAGCTAAAAAAGCATTAAAACCGACCGCACTTTCAGTTAATTCAAACCGAGAGTTGAAACTAAATGAGTAATCAAACTACAACCGCACCTGTTGAGGTGCAAAGCATGGGCAAACAAGCGTTTGTCGGTTTACAGATGTTATTTGTGGCCTTCGGCGCCTTAGTATTAGTTCCCTTAATCACCGGATTAAATTCTAATACAGCCCTTCTTACCGCAGGTATCGGTACACTACTTTTCCAACTGTGTACCGGTAAACAGGTTCCTATTTTCTTAGCCTCCTCTTTTGCCTTTATTGCGCCTATTCAATATGGCGTACAAACTTGGGGCATTCCAACCACAATGGGGGGACTTGCTTGTGCAGGCTTCGTCTATTTCGCACTATCAACCTTAGTAAAATTGCGCGGTAGTGCTGCGCTCGAGCGAATCTTCCCGCCTGTTGTTGTGGGTCCCGTAATTATCATCATTGGTATGGGACTCGCACCAGTTGCTGTAGATATGGCATTAGGTAAAAACAGTGCATACAGCTATGAGCACTCTGTATTGGTTTCTATGATTACCTTGGTCATCACCCTTTCTGTTGCGGTATTTGCTAAAGGTATGATGAAACTGATTCCAATTATGTTTGGTATCGCTGCTGGCTATGTGGTTTGTTTATTCTTAGGATTAATTAATTTCCAACCTGTTTTAGACGCAAAATGGTTTGAATTACCTGAGTTAACCAAACCAGAATTTAATTTAGAAGCGATTCTTTATATGCTACCCATTGCTATCGCACCAGCCGTTGAACACGTGGGTGGTATTATGGCAATCAGTTCTGTAACAGGTAAAGATTTCCTTAAAAAACCAGGCTTACATCGCACCTTATTAGGTGATGGCGTGGCAACGGCCGCTGCTTCATTAGTAGGTGGTCCACCGAATACCACTTATGCTGAAGTAACAGGTGCTGTCATGCTCACTCGCAACTTCAATCCAAACATTATGACCTGGGCTGCGGTATGGGCAATTGCAATTTCCTTCTGTGGTAAAGTAGGCGCATTCCTTTCTACTATTCCAACCATCGTAATGGGTGGCATTATGATGTTGGTATTCGGCTCGATTGCCGTTGTTGGGATGAGCACCTTAATTAAAGGTAAAGTAGATGTGACCGAACCTCGTAATCTTTGCATTATTTCTGTAGTCATGACGTTCGGGATTGGGAATATGTTTGTCAACGTCGGTGATGTCGTTTCCCTAAAAGGGATTAGCCTTTGTGCTATCGTTGCCATTGTACTGAACTTGATTTTGCCAAAAGCAAAAAATGAAGTAGAATAAAACGTCCCAAACAAAAGGGTTAAATGAAAATTTAGCCCTTTCTTTTTTATTTTAAATCAACTCGTTAATCCGTGAATCAGCAACTTTCTTTACCTATTCATCAAATTGATGATGAAACGCTTGAGAATTTTTATAGTGATAATAATGCATTATTGCTCAATTCTTTGCGTCAAAATATGACTGATTTACAGCAACAATTCTTCTACCTTTGGGGAAACCAAAGCGTCGGAAAAACTCATCTTCTACGCGCACTCTGTAATGAATATATTCAGCAACAACGAAGTGCGATTTATGTTCCATTGAGCAAATCACAATATTTCTCCACTGCGGTTTTTGAACATTTAGAACAGCAAGAGTTGGTTTGCCTGGATGATTTACAAGCAGTTATTGGAAATTTAGAATGGGAAATAGCTTTGTTTGATCTCTTTAATCGTATTAAAGCTAATGGTAAAACCTTATTGGTTGTCAGTGCAGAGCAATCTCCTACTGCTCTCCCCGTTAAATTACCAGATCTGGCTTCTCGCTTAAAATGGGGAGAAAGCTATCAATTGATTCCACTCAGCGATGAACAAAAACTCGCTGTATTGAAACAAAATGCCCATCAGCGAGGCATTATGCTTTCAGATGATACTGCCAATTTTATTTTTACTCGTTTAGAGCGAGATATGGCGACATTAAAAGAGGCATTAGTTCAACTCGATAAAGCCTCGTTGCAAGCTAAACGAAATCTGACAATTCCTTTTGTGAAATCTATTTTAGGCTTATAAACAGATAAAAAAATAACCGCACTTTTTCAAGTACGGTTAATTTTTTAGTCATTTAATTACCAGCAGTGATGGCAATAACCAACACCGACACTCGGCATTATTGCTACAGGAATGCGAGAATAACCTGTATGTTTAGAACGATGATCACTCGCATTCATTTCATTTGGAACGCTATCTCTTTGTGCAACTTTAGCTTTTTCTCGAGCAGTGACAGTATTACCACTTGTTACTCGAGCATTGTAATCTTGTACGGAATTCATATCATACATCGCTGCACCATTACCAATACTTGAAGCTTCCTGAGGTGCTGTACAAGCTGTTAAAACAGATAATGCTGCAATAGAAATTAATTTTTTCATAATACTACCTTTTATCACAAACTACTTTATTGAGTGTTTCTCTGCCTTCTTTAATCCGCGCATTTGCTTTTTTTCTAATGTTTGGATCTTCATTTTGCTCAATGTATTTCGCTACATTCGCATTTCGGATTGCATAAACAGGCACATATTGTGAATGTTTTGTCTCACCTTTTTTATAAATCGTTGCCCCTAACACACTACCATAATACTCACTGGCATCATTAGGTTTGATGTAATAATTACTGGTATTAGTGACATCTACGCCATCATCACTTTTAAAACCGCTACAAATCCCCGCGGGCGAAAGAAACGTTGTTTTTGATGCCGCAGCTTCATTAAATTTATATACCTCAAATTCAACACTATTAGCCAGTTCTTCCATATCTTTTTCAGATTTAGGATCTAAACTTCGCTGTCCTTTCCCATCAATATATTTCACGGTTTCAGAAACATTACTTTCAGAAACATTAACTGAAACATTATTTTCAGGTGTCTTCATTTTCGTTGCATATACAACACTACTACCTTCGGCTAAAACAGCTGATGATGCCAAAATACAAAATGAGTAAATCCCAATTTTTTTCTTAATATGACTCATAATACTAATGCGATTCCCTAAGTTAATAATTGTTTTCGTATAATTCAATTGGTAAATAATCCGGGTCTCGGAAGAAAGTGTACTTCATTCTGGTTAATTCATCAACCAGAATTGGTTCACAAGAAACTCCGTTCTCTAAAAGATAAGCTACGTACTCATCAATATTTTCTACTTTGAATGCCAAATGCCGTAAACCACAGGCTTCAGGGCTGGTTACTCTTTGAGGAGAATTTGGGAAAGAAAATAGCTCTATTTGACTCCCATCAGGAAAACTTAAATCTAATTTATAGCTATCCCGTTCTGCCCGATAAGTTTCATTTAGCTGTTTAGCGCCTAAAATCTCCATATAAAAATGCTTCGAACGTGCGTAGTTCGAAGCAATAATCGCAATATGGTGAAAACCTAATAATTGGGGTTTCATTATTTCTCCGGTGTGACACTCTTCGCTTTTTCTTCTTCCTGTAAAGCGAGCGCATCACGTGCCGCACGAATACTCTTTTCAAGCATTGGCACGCGAGGATCATCAGGCTCCAATAAACGTAACATCATCGCCCAGGTGACGGCAGCCATTTTATAATCCTCACCCTCAAAATAACTGAAAGCTAGTAAACTTAATGCTTCTGGATTAGAATGATCTTGACGAATAATTTCACGTAAAAGTTGATTACCTTTCAGTTTATCCGTTTGATCTTCAGAAGACATTAACATACGCGCATAAGAAAGCTTATAATCTAAATTATCCGGCTCAAGTTTATTCGCTTGTTGGTAACTATCAAAGGCTAATTTTCCATTACCTAAATTCATCCCTACCTGACCTAATAACCACCATTTTTTAGCATCCTTTGGTGTTTTTTGTAAATCCAAACGAAGTGCGGTCGAAAATTGCTGCATTTCTGCATCCGTCATTGGTTTTGTGTCTTCTTCTTTAATTCGTTCAAAGAAGTAAGGTAATTTTGCCAATGTTTTTTCCATCATATCTTCGGCTTTCCAAGATCCCAAAGGGAAATAAGCTCCACCAGCAATAATGGCCAAACCTAATAAACCAGAAACAAACCACAACTTACCGTAATTTTTGGCATTTTTATCGATAGCTTGTGTTTCTTGTTGAGGAATATCTTCCAACAATGTTTTTTGTAGCTCTTGCTTGAGTTGTTCAACGTTCTCGACTAAGCCTTGCTGATTATCTTGCTCAATCTCTTTTAAGCGAGAAAAATACAGTGCCTTATTTAATTCATCACGTTTTGTATCTTCTTTCGCTTTAACAGAACGCAACAATGGATAAAAACAAATCAATGCCACAACTAAAGTGAGCACAATAATACTTAATGCAAAATTCATTATTTATCCTTTTCTTTGAGTAAAGCCGATAAACGTGCATTCTCTTCATCATCTAAAATCGCGTCAGAATTGACCGCACTTGGGCTTTTTGATTTACGTTTAAATATAAATAAAATGCCAATCAACACTAACAAAATTGGGGCAATCCATAATACGATTGTTGACGTCGTCATTGGTGGATCATAAGTCACAAAATTGCCATAACGTTGAATCATATAATCGACAACTTCATGTCGATTTTTACCTTCTTGCAATAATTCAAACACTTTGCCACGCATATCTACCGCAATGGTTGCATTAGAATCGGCAATATTATTATTTTGACATTGTGGACAACGCAATTCTTGCGTTAATTGGTGATAGTCCTTTTCTTGCTCTGGTGAAGCAAAATTTAGCGCATCAATTGTGGCAGTCGCAGAGATGCTCATAAAAAGTGCGGTCAAAAAAAGCCATGATTTTCTCATTATGGTTTCTCCGCTAATTTGTCATAAATAGGCTTCAAGGTTTCATTCCAAACACGTTCATTCACATCACCCGCTAAGCGATAATGAATCACACCTTTACCATCTACAATGAATGTTTCCGGTGCGCCATAAACACCTAAATCTAATGCAAAAGAACCTTTTTCATCTTTAAGCACAAGACTATAAGGATTGCCTAAATCTTTTAGCCATTTTACAGCTTTTGGTGATTCATCTTTATAGTCGATACCAATGATTGTTACGCCTTGTTTAGCCAATTGATTCAAGTATTGATGCTCTGCATAACAAGTTGGACACCAAGTTGCCCACACATTTAAGAGAATCGGTTTACCTTGTTGGAAAATTTCATTACCGTAGGTTTTATTTTCCAATAAATCCGTTAATGTTTTCTGTGGCACAGGCTTACCCACAAGCGCAGATTCTAACGCTTTTGGATCATCTCCTTGTGCGTTACGTCCTAACTGAACTAAAAAAGCTGCAGCCACGGCAAGAAAAATAATAAGTGGGATAAGTAGTTTTTTATTCATAACACTATCAATTTCACATCTATTTCTAGGGGCATACACCCCTTATTACAATTAAGACTGTTTAACTAATCGACTAAAACGATAACGACGGTCAAACATACAGAGCAAGCCTCCTAATGCCATAAACAATCCGCCAATCCAAATCCAACGGATAAATGGTTTATAGTAAAGGCGCAGCGCCCATGAGTTATCATCTATCTTTTCACCCAAGGCGACATAAAGATCGCGAGTAAAGCCCCAATTAATTGCTGCTTCCGTCATTGGCATTTTACTGACGGTATAAAAACGTTTTTCGGCAAATAATGTTGCTTCCGGTTTACCTGCTTTTGAAATGTCGATTTGTGCTTTACCGCCCATATAGTTAGGACCATTTGCATCACTCACGCCTGCAAATTTGAAGTCATAGTTAGCAATCTGTACCGTATCACCCACAGCCATTCGCACATCACGTTCTACACTGAAGTTTTGGCTAAAGGCAATTCCCCAAACGGTCATCGCTACACCAAGGTGAGCTAAAATCATCCCCCAATGGGAACGAGAAAGTTTAGTGATACCTTTAAAGAAAGATTCGCGGTGTGTTGCCCGTTGTTTCATTTCGTAGAGACTCAGTAACACAATAATGACGGACATCATAGTACCAAGCACAGCACTGACGGTGAGTTTATTTTGTAAGAAATACGGTAAAGCAAAACCTGCAATCGCCATTACAATCACACTCACTACAACCGGTGTACGAATTTCAGAGAACTGATCTCGACGCCATTTTACTAATGGCCCAATACCTAGTAATAAGGCAAATGGGGTCATAATAATCAGGAACATTTGATCAAAGAACGGCGCACCGATCGAAATAGATCCCAAACCTAATTGTTTGTGAACTAACGGTAATAACGTTCCTAAGAACACCACACAAAGTGCGGTCATTAATAGGATGTTATTTAATAATAATAAGGTTTCACGAGAATAACGTTCCGCATTATCACGTGAGCGAATTTGGTTGCCTTTATAAGCATACAAGGTTAACGAGCCACCTATCACTACAACCAAATAAGCAAGAATATACAAACCACGTGTTGGATCTGAAGCAAAGGCGTGTACTGATACTAAGATACCGGAACGAACTAAGAACGTACCCAGTAAGCAAAGGGAGAACGCCAAAATCGCTAAAAGCACAGTCCAAGCTTTAAAAGAACCTCGTTTTTCAGTCACCGCTAAAGAGTGAATTAATGCAGTTCCTGCCAGCCAAGGCATTAAAGAAGAGTTTTCTACTGGGTCCCAGAACCACCAGCCCCCCCAGCCTAGCTCATAATACGCCCACCAAGAACCGAGCACGATCCCGAGTGTTAAAAAGACCCAAGCTGCCATCGTCCAAGGGCGTGACCATCTTGCCCAAGCGGAGTCTAATTTGCCTGTCATTAATGATGCAATCGCAAAGGCAAACGCCACAGAAAAACCAACATATCCCATATAAAGCAATGGTGGGTGGAAAATTAAGCCCACATCTTGCAACATTGGATTGAGTTCTCTGCCATCTACTGGGAAGTCAGGGAATGTACGGGTAAATGGATTTGAGGTAAATAATACGAAGAGTAAAAAGCCGATGCTAATAATCCCCATAATACCTAATACACGAGCCACCGCTTCTTGTGGCAAGTGTTTGCTAAATAAGGCTACTGCTGCACCCCAAAGTGTTAATAACCAAATCCAAAGTAATAATGAGCCCTCATGTGAACCCCAAACTGCAGATAAACGATAATAAATCGGCAAGCTGCTGTTAGAGTTATTCACCACATATTGCACACTGAAATCATTAACAGCAAACAGATAGAACAATGCTGCAAACGCAATGGTTAAACTGAAAAATAAACCATAAGTCATTGGACGAGCCAATGACATTAATTGAGGGTGACTTTTTTCTGCGCCCCATAATGGGAAAATCGCTAAAAAGAATGAAACGGCAAGACTTAAAGCAAGCGCATAATTTCCTAGTTCAGCAATCATTATTGACCTTCTTGCGGTTTTTGCTGGGTTTCTTTATAACGACGATCAGCTTCACTCTCGCCTTTTAACTCTGCGCCCATTGGCTTATGTACTTTCTGCATTTTTTCGCCTAATTCAGGTGGTACATAATTTTCATCGTGCTTAGCAAGTACTTCTGTCGCCTCTAATAAAGTTGGCTCTTTTAATACGCCTTGCGCGACGATACCTTGCCCTTCACGGAAAAGATCAGGAAGAATACCTTCGTATTCAACAGTAATAGATGGACCGATATCATTTAACTCAAAGCGAACTTTTAAGCTTTTTGGATCGCGTTTTACCGTGCCTTCCACAACCATGCCACCTACACGGATGCGTTGTCCCACTTCAGGTTTTTGATCCGCCTTACCTTCTTTACCTTCAATCACTTCTGATGGCGTATAAAATAAATCGATATTTTGGCGAAGTGCATAAAGGACTAAACCTGTTGCAATCGAAATACCTAAAATCACAAAGATAATGATAGAGAGTCTTGATTTGCGTCTTGGATTCATAGCGTATTTCCTTTATTTGCTTGGTTTAAACGGGCTTCACGTTGTTGCTCGCGTAACACTTCTTTTAACACCGCTTTACGCCCCTTGACGCTTTGTATCGCCAAAATGATCATTGCCACAAGGCTAATGCCGTAGGAAAGCCACACATAAAAACCGTAGCCTCCCATATTGATAAAATCACTCCAACTTTGGAAAAACATTTTCCGCTCCCTAAAATAAAAATGAAAAACTATTTTAGCTTACTTGCTAACTCTTTTACCCATGGACGTTTACTGTCTTCTTTTAGCAATTCAACGCGATAACGCACGAGCGTAAACCAAATGGATAAAAATAAAAATCCAAAAATACATAAAATCAGTGGAATTAACATCGGCGTTGCAATCGAAGGTTTTTCAAACTTCGTGATACTTGCCCCTTGGTGTAAAGTATTCCACCACTCTACCGAGAAGTGAATGATTGGTAAATTCACCACACCAACAATACACAAGATACCCGCTGATTTTGCGCCCACCGCACGATCAGAAAATGCAGAGTAAAGGGCTAATACACCAATATATAAGAAGAAAAGAATAAGTTCTGCGGTTAAACGCGCATCCCACACCCACCAGGTTCCCCACATTGGTTTACCCCAAATTGCGCCTGTGACTAGCGCGATAAAGGTAAACATCGCACCAATAGGCGCCATGGCAACCATCGAAAGGTGTGCGGCTTTAATTTGCCAAACTAACGCAATAATCGCAGCAATCGCCATCGAACCATACACGCCCATTGACCAAATCGCCGCCGGCACATGCACATACATAATTCGGAAACTATTGCCTTGCTGATAATCTGCCGGTGCATAAGCTAAGCCCCACACGATGCCAACAGCCAATAATAAAACCGCAATCGCACCAAAAAATGGGCTTAATTTGCCACATAAATGATATTGGGTTTCATGTTTTGCGTAAGGATGTAACCACTTCCACATAAAAGATCCTTAATTCCAAAAAATAAAAAACAGTTAAAAATCTGACCGCACTTTCACCGTAATAGTGCTTAATTATCTAAACTAATTCGTAGTGCAGCGGCAATAGCAAAAGGCGACAACGTTATCGCGCCAGCCAAAATTGCACCTAAAATAGCAAGCTGTCCGCCATAAGGGAGATTTAACGCGGCGGCATCTAAAATTGCTGAGGCAAAAATTAAAACCGGGATGAATAATGGTACCACAAGTAAACTCAGCAATACGCCACCTTTACGTAATCCTACCGTCAATGCCACGCCAATCGCACCAATGCAGCTTAAAATCGGTGTTCCCACTAGCAAGGTGACCACTAATGCCCACCAAATATTCACTTCCAACGAAAGTAATAAAGCCGCAATAGGTGAAAGTAAAATCAACGGCAAACCTGTTAATAACCAGTGCGCAACAACTTTTGCAAGCGCCGTTAGGGCTAAAGGCTGAGCCGTAAGCATCAATTGTTCTAAAGAGCCATCAATAAAATCATCTCGGAATAAACGTTCAAAAGATAGCAACGCAGAAAGCAATGCCGCAACCCAAGCAACCCCGGGTGCAATGCGAGAAAGTAGTTTAGGATCCGGCCCAATGACTAATGGAAACAGCGTGATCACGATTAAAAAGAACCAAAGCGGGTTCAATATTTCCGCTTGTTTACGGGTCGCAATCTTCAGCTCACGCTTTATAATCTGTAAAAATATCATAAAAATCTAAGAGTTATATTTATAATCAGCAAGATTGATTTTTTTCAATAACGTACTTGGCACTTCTTGGTGGCTCGTTAAAATCACTATTCCACCTTTTTTAGCATGATTTTCAAAAAGTGCGGTCAAAACTTCAACCCCCTTTTTATCTATTGCTGTAAAAGGTTCATCCAAAATCCAAAGTGGTGCTTCAGAGATCCATAGTCTCGCCAAGGCAATTCGCTTTTGCTGACCAGCTGAAAGTTGAGCCGCAGGCAAATCTTCACGTCCAAGTAAGCCTACTGTTTCAAGTACATCCCATAAAATATCGGTGCCTTGCTGACTTTGACTAATCTGCTGATAAAATTTTAAATTTTCCCATGCCGTTAGTTCAGGTTTCACGCCAGAATGGTGGCCGAGATAAAGCAGCTGATGATGGTATTCTTCGCGTTGTTTTGTAATCTCGTCTGAATTCCACCGCACTTTACCTTCTACAGGCTGTGCAAGGCCGGCTAAAATCCGCAATAAACTTGTTTTGCCGATACCATTGTGCCCTTCAATTTGCACGAAATCACCGCTTTGAAATTGCAGTGAAAGATCAGTGAACAATACACGATCGCCACGTTGACACGCTAATTGTTCTAATTGAAGTTGATGAGCAGGAAACATAGTCTCAGCCTTAAAAATAAAACCTTGTTAAAAATCAGCGGGTATTCTACCACAAGGGGAAATTTTGACGAGATTTTAAGGGCTAAAAGGTATAACTATTTAGGCGTAGATCGGTGTGTTTATTGATTTAAAACAAATTAAGTTTTCCTAGCCTATTCATCGGATAATCAAATAATTAAAAGATTTACTGATCTAAATCAAATTTTCTGCTACTATTTAGTTACTTTTTGATGTTGTTTTATCAAAAACATTACCTTAACTTCATTTAAAAAAGGAACATATTATGTCTTATACTCTACCTGAATTAGGCTACGCTTATGATGCATTAGAACCACATTTTGATGCACAAACAATGGAAATTCACCATACTAAACACCACCAAGCCTATGTAAATAATGCAAACGCGGTGTTAGAAACTTTACCTGCTGAATTTTCTGAAATGTGCTCAGGTCAATTAATCAGTCAATTAAACAAAATCCCAGCTGAAAAACGTACTGCATTACGTAACAACGCAGGCGGTCACGCAAACCACAGCTTATTCTGGAAATCATTGAAAAAAGGCACCTCTTTACAAGGTGATTTAAAAGCCGCTATCGAACGTGATTTCGGTTCTGTAGAAAACTTCAAAGCTGAATTTGAAAAAGCAGCAGCGACTCGTTTTGGTTCAGGCTGGGCGTGGTTAGTGATCAACCAAGGTAAATTATCTGTTGTATCAACAGCAAACCAAGATTCTCCATTAATGGGTAAAGAAATCGCAGGTTGTGAAGGTTTCCCACTTTTAGGTTTAGATGTTTGGGAACACGCTTACTACTTGAAATTCCAAAACCGTCGTCCAGACTACATCAAAGAATTCTGGAACGTCGTAAACTGGGATTTCGTTGCGGAGCGTTTAGCTAAAAAATTAGCAGATTGCGGATGTGCAGCTAAATAATAGCTTCTCAAAATATATAAAAAATCGCCTATTTTTAGGCGATTTTTTTATTGGTTAAATCCAACGTCTGACTTTTTTCTTATAAGCCAAATAAGACTCACCAAACTTCTTCTCTAGCCAGTATTCTTCAGGTTTAATTTGCCATTGTGTGATGAAGTAAATAAACAGAAAAACACCGAGAAAACTGACCGCATTTTGCAAATAAACCGCCCATGCCACTAACAAACCCGCTAAGCTTAAATACATTGGGTTACGACTAAAGCGATAGATACCACTTACCACAAATACTTTGCTTTTCTCTAAATGGATGGGATGAATATTAGCTTTATTTTTGTAGAATTGCCAAACACTGAAAAAACCAACAAAAGATGAAGCCAACGCAATCAGATAAGTAATCATGATATTGATTGTAACAGGGTAAGGATTAGGTAAGCATATCATGATAAGTGCACAGCCAATAAAAATGACGGGTGGCGGCACAATAGGTTTCTGAATCATAAGATCAAAAATCCAATAAAAAAGCCCGAGCAATTCGGGCTAATTAAAATATTACAGATTATTTAATTTCATCTGCGCCATTTGTTTTTCTAACGGATTACCGCTTTTTTGTGCATTCTCAAAGCTTGCTTTAGCACCATTCACATCGCCTTTTGCGACTTGAATATCGCCCGCTAAAAGATCTTTACGTGCACTAAAGCCTTGGCTTTTCACTTGATTTAGACTTGCTAATGCTGCATCAAATTGACCTTGTTGGAATTGCACGGCAGACAAACGAAGCGCTGCAAGAGAAGTTAAGATATCATCTTGTGATTGAGCAATCGCTTGTTTTAAGCTATTTTCTGCAGAGGCGTAATCTTGTTTTGCAACAAAACCTTTTGCTTCATCTAATAAGCTAAATACCGCATAGCTAGTTTTATCATGCGCTTTCACAAATTCAGCTACTTTAGCTTGTTGTGCGGCGGCATCTTTGTTTGCTGTATAAACTAACGCATCATATTCAGCAGACGCTTGCATAATTTGATTGGCTTGATAAGACTGCCAATAACGCCAGCCCAACATCCCGCCTACACCAAGAATAAAAGCGGCAATAATGGTTTTGCCATTGTCTTTCCACCATTCTTTTAACTGGTTCAGTTCTTGTTCTTCTTCAATGGTATATGCCATTTTCCTATCCTTCTAAAATTAAAATTGGGCTTTCACGTGTTCAATTAAATTGGCCACATCAATGGTTTGCTGCTCTGCTGTGCCAAGTAAGTGTTTTACCACAACTTGATTATTTTGCACTTCACTTTCGCCAAGTACAAGGGCTAGAGTCGCACCAGACTTATCTGCACGTCTAAATTGTTTTTTAAAGTTACCGCCGCTGCAATGCAACATTGTGCTTAAGTGCGGTAATTCTGAGCGAAGTTTTTCCGCTAGTTGGAATGCGGCTAATGTTGTACCTTCACCTTGATAAACAACGTAAATATCTACCGCACTTTTTACCGGAATCGATTTATTCACTTCTTGAACGAGTAGCACTAAACGCTCTAAGCCCATTGCGAAACCGACACCACTTGTTGCGTGGCCACCAAGTTGTTCAACTAAGCCGTCATAGCGTCCACCACCACATACAGTACCTTGCGCACCTAATGCTGATGTCACCCATTCAAATACAGTTTTATTATAATAATCTAAACCACGAACCAATTTTGGATTAATTTCATATTGAATACCAACCGCATCTAGTAGACCGCATAACTGCGCAAAATGCTCACGACTTTCATCGTCTAAATAATCCAATAATTTTGGCGCGCTGTCCAATACATCTTGTAATGCTTGATTTTTAGTATCCAAAATACGTAATGGATTTTTTACAAGACGTTCTTTCTCTTCTTCGCTCATTAAATCTTGGTGATTTTCTAAGAAGGCCACTAATGCAGAACGATAATTTGCACGTGCTTCTAATGAACCAATCGAATTTAATTGAAGAGAAACATATTGATCAATACCTAACGCTTTCCATAAACGTGCAGTTAAAATAATTAACTCCGCATCAATTTCAGGGGTTGCGATACCAAATACTTCGACACCTGCTTGATGGAATTGACGGTAACGACCTTTTTGTGGACGTTCATGGCGGAACATTGGTCCCATATACCATAAACGTTGTTCATTGTTGTAAATCCAACCGTGTTCAATCGCAGCACGCACACATCCTGCTGTACCTTCTGGACGAAGTGTTAATTGTTCATCATTATCCCAGAATGTGTACATTTCTTTTGAGACGACATCTGTGACTTCACCGATTGCACGAGCAAATAATGGCGTACTTTCCACGATTGGCATACGCACTTCTGAATAGCCGTAGCTGCTTAAAATTTGGCGAACCTGCCCTTCAATCCATTGCCAAAGTGGAGATTCAGTTGGGGAGCAGTCGTTCATCCCACGAATTGCTTGAATATTTTTTGCCACGAGTTTTCCTTAAATAATTCGATTTTTTGGATCTTGTTGTGCAACTTTGGCACGAATTTTTGCTTCTAATTGGTCAATAATCGCGTCGTTATCAAAACGTTCTTTTTGACGCTCGCCATCTAAATAATAGCCACTTTTCTTATTACCACCGGTCACACCAAGATCAGACACTAATGCTTCACCCGGGCCATTTACCACACAACCGATAATAGACACATCCATTGGGGTAATAATATCTTCTAAACGTTGTTCCAGTGCATTCACCGTGCCGATCACATCAAACTCTTGACGAGAGCAAGTTGGACAAGCAATAAAGTTAATTCCGCGAGAACGAATACGTAATGATTTCAAAATATCAAAACCAACTTTGATTTCTTCTACAGGATCGGCGGCTAAAGAGACACGTAAGGTATCACCAATACCTTCTGCTAACAGCATACCTAATCCTATTGCAGATTTCACTGAGCCCGCACGCGCGCCACCTGCTTCCGTAATGCCTAAATGCAACGGCTGTTTAATGGCTTTTGCCAGTAAACGGTAAGATTCCACTGCAAGGAAGACATCAGATGCTTTTACGCTCACTTTAAATTGATCGAAGTTTAAACGATCCAAGATCTCAACATGGCGTAACGCTGATTCTAATAAAGCTTCTGGTGTTGGTTCACCAAATTTCTCTTGAATGTCTTTTTCTAATGAGCCAGCATTGACACCGATACGGATAGGGATATTTTTATCACGCGCACAATCCACCACGGCACGAATACGATCTTCACGACCGATATTGCCTGGATTAATACGTAAGCAATCTACCCCATATTCAGCCACTTTTAACGCAATCCGATAGTCAAAGTGAATATCCGCCACTAATGGCACATTCACTTGCTGTTTAATGATTTTAAAGGCTTCGGCGGCATCCATGGTAGGTACAGAAACACGCACAATATCTGCTCCAACTCGTTCCAAAGATTTAATCTGCGCAACGGTCGCTTCAACATCAGTTGTGCGAGTATTTGTCATGGATTGTACGGCAATCGGCGCATCACCACCGATTGGTACATTGCCCACATAAATTTTTGTCGATTCACGACGTTTGATAGTAGGTTTTACTGCTGACATTCTTTCGTAAATTATTCGTTAAGGTTTTGGTAATTTAAATTTAGCCACACGGCCATCAACTGTAAGCGGATACGCTTCGCCTTTATAAGTAATGCGAACGTTACTTGGCGCACCAATAATCAAAGCATATTCGTCACCATTAAAGGTTAAAACTTCGCCTTGTTTATATTCTTTTTGCGCTAATACTTTACGGTTTTGGTCTTTCACACTAATCCAGCTTGAATTTTTTGTAATTTCAATAACGAGATCGCCTTTTGCTGTAGTTGGTGCTTCAGAAATAGCGGGGTTTTCAACTGCACTTTGTGTATCTGGTACAGTTTGCTCTGTTGTTGATTCTGTGTTAGGTAACGTTTGTTCCACAACCGGTGCTTGAGCTTGTTCAACAGTAGGTGCTGAAGTTGCTGTGGTTGAAACTCCTGCGTTTACTGTCTGAGCTTGATTTTCTTGAGTAGTTGAAACTGCGGGTTCAGTAGCGGCATTATTTGTTGCTCCCACTACTGGCATAGTTTCATTGTTTGACACAGCAGGCTGACTATTTACTGTTACTGGAATTTCATTCGAATGAGTAACCGGTACCTCTGCTGTCTTTTCTTTTTCAACGTAGGTTTGCACTAAATTATCACGTTCTTCGTTTGATTTTTGATAATTTTGCCACCACCATAAGCCAGTCATTCCAACAGCAGCGAGTAAAATAATAGTTGTAAGTGTGCCTACCCAACGGCTGTGGGATGAATATTGGTTTACTGAACGAGTCGCACGTGTATTTTTACTTAAATCATTTTTATGTGCTTCACCAAAAGTTAAATGAGCCCATTCAGCATCAGGAATACGTAAAAATTTCGCATAGCTGCGAACGTAACCTCTCAAAAAGGTTGAAGGTACATTTTTTTGGACAAATTCATTATTTTCTAATTTTGCCAAAATGCTTGGACGTAAAGAAATGGCCTTTGCCACATCTTCTAGAGAAAGGTTTAGTGCTTCGCGTGTTTGGCGAAGTTTATCCCCAAAGGAAATTTCAGTTGTTTCGGTTTGTTCGACGATTGTATTCATAGGTATAAAAATAGAGAAATAGAAATAAAAAACTAAATACCAAATTTTAAAGTCGAAAGGGGCTTTTGGCAATGATTATTTGAGCGTGCGGAGCTTTTCCGCTCTAGAAGGATCAACTTGGCGTAATTTATCCAACGCTTGTTGATAAACATCGGTTTGTTTTCCGGCAAAAGCACAAAGTGCCATGTTTTCGTAGGTATCGGCTTGATGATAATAATTTGGTGCTGCAAGTGCCGCATTAAATTGTAAATAACCTTGTTCAAACTCACCTTGCCCACATAAAAATGCACCAAAGTTGTTATACACATCGCCTTGCTTATCGTCTAACTTAATCGCCTGTAAATAAGCTTGCTTCGCTTTTTCCGTATCGCCTTGTAATTGATAAAAATGCGCAAGTGCCGAGTGCACAAGATAATAGTGTTCATCATGTTCAAAGGCTTTATCTAAATTCAATTTTGCTTGAACAAAATCCTCTTGTTGCAGATAGCCTAATGCCAACTCAACGCGCGCTTTTGCTGCTTGTTGTTTATTAAAATCAACAGAAGACTGAGAAACGCAAGCCGAAAAAACAAAAGGAAAAATGACCGCACTTAGAATGTTAATTGGGATTAATTTCATCTTATCACTCCTCTATCTTATCACTCTTCTCTAGGCCATTTTTCCTTTACAAGTATTGCTATATTTAGCTTAATTAACCGCTTTTACGTCAATACCTTCGCCAAACTTACGCTTCATTGCTGTACGTTTGGTTCGGTCAATCACATCCCCCGCCAACTGACCACAAGCCGCATCAATATCATCACCACGAGTTTTGCGCACAATTACCGTAAAGCCGTATTCCATTAAGGTTTTTTGGAAGCGATCGACACGACTATTTGAGCTTTTACCATAAGGCGCTTCTGGGAACGGGTTCCATGGGATCAAGTTGATTTTACACGGGGTATTTTTTAACACTTGAGCTAATTGATGCGCATGCTCTGTACCATCATTCACGTGATCTAATAACACATATTCAATTGTCACTTTACCATGGTTAGCATTCGATACTTCTAAGTATCTGTGTACCGAATCCATCAACATTTTGATGTTATATTTTTTATTGATCGGCATGATTTCATCACGCAATTCATCGTTCGGTGCATGAAGTGAAATCGCTAAGGCTACATCAATCTTTTCGCGTAACATATCGAGTGCAGGCACGACTCCTGAAGTGGATAAAGTCACGCGTCGTTTAGATAATCCATACGCGAAATCATCGAGCATAATTTCCATCGCAGGTACAACATTAGCGACATTTAACAATGGTTCACCCATGCCCATCATCACCACATTGGTAATCGGACGTACACCCGTCACACCAAAATTACCGATAATTTTTGATGCGCGCCAAACCTGACCGATAATTTCAGACACCGTTAAATTACGGTTAAAACCTTGTTGTGCTGTCGAACAGAAGGTACAAGCTAACGCACAGCCTACTTGAGAAGAAACACAAAGTGTTGCGCGATCTGCTTCAGGAATATAGACCGTTTCAACTTGCTGTTCACCTACCTGCATCGCCCATTTAATGGTGCCATCTGCAGAGCGTTGCTCAACCGCCACTTCAGGTGCTTTAATTTCAGCGACCGCTTTTAATTTTTCTCGTAATTTTTTATTAATATTGGTCATATTGTCGAAGTTATCTTCGCCAAAATGATAAATCCATTTCACTAATTGATCCGCACGAAATGGTTTCTCGCCTAATTCAGCAAAAAACTCACGCATCTGCTGACGCGTTAAATCCATTAAGTTAATCTTTTTTGTAGTCGTTTCGGATGAAAGGGGTTGTTCTAACATAAAGCCTCGTTATTACACATTACGGCGATGATGTTACTCAGAATTGAGCAACAAAAAATTCGCATATTAAAAATGAGCCGAGATTTTACAGATTTACCGACGGATAAGCTAGCAGATTTGAAAAACAAAGAAAATTTTGACCGCACTTCTTTGCGATCGCTATCGCAAAAATCAAAAAAACAAAAGAAAAAAGTGCGGTTAAAAAACTTTAAAATTTTTCTCTTTCACACATCCCAAACCCTTACAAAAACTGATAGAATATAAACTTTGTTTTATTCTCTAAGTTGGCTATATTAAAAGATATGTTAAAAAAAGTTCTTTCTGTATTGTGTTTAGTGCCAGCAATGGCAACGGCACAATCTTATGTCGTGTATGATTTCACCCATGATCGAGTGCTCGAAAGTAGCTCACCGAATCATGTTCAACCTATCGCATCCGTCACCAAGTTAATGACTGCAAATGTGTTTCTTGAAAATAATCGAAATGCAAATTGTACTGCATCGATTACTGACGACGATTACGATTACATTAAAGGCACACATACAAAATTACCAAAATACACGCCGATTTCTTGTAATGAATTATTAAAAGCGATGCTTGTCCATTCTGACAACTATGCTGCTCATGCCCTTTCTCGCTCTGCGGGCATGAGTCGTTTGCAATTTATTCAAAAAATGAATGAGAAAGCGAGAGAATTAGGTATGCGCTCTACCCGCTTTTCAGATAGCTCAGGTTTATCTGACAGTAACATTTCAAGTGTGATGGATCTGGTTAAATTGGCTAAATACTCTCTTAACAAAGCACAAATCAAAAACATCTCGAATATGCCAAGCGCTTTCATTCAAGCGGGCGGACGCAGCGTTTTTGTTAAAAACACCAATAAATTAGTGCGTGAAGAAGTGTTTGATGCAGCAATTAATAAAACCGGTTACATTCGCGAATCTGGCTATAATTTAGTCTTTGTGAATAAAAATCCATGTAATCGCGCTACTATTGGGGTGATCAGTTTAAATAACCATTCATCTGCGTTTCGTACTAACTTTACCAAAGAAAAATTGGAACAATACGGTTGTATCGCAGGGCGTAGCATGCACAACTTTACCGTTGATGAAGCTCAATATGAAGAAGGCTATGATGAAGCAGGTATGGATCGTCTAATCCAACAAGTTGGTGGTTAATTATTTCAAAAAAGAGCGGTCAATTTTTCACAAAATTTTCCGCTTTTTAATTTTAATCACCTATCGATTTGATAATTATTTTCATTTAAAAGCCTTATAAAAGATGATATTATTCTGCAGAATGCTAATCAATCATTATTTTTAAGGAGATCTCATGAAGCATTTATTTAAAAGCCTATCTGTTATCGCTCTAGGTTTAGCTGCTTTACAAGCCGAAGCGAAATTTAAAGTGGTGACCACATTTACTGTTATTCAGGATATCGCACAAAATGTTGCGGGCGATGCCGCGACGGTGGAATCTATCACCAAACCTGGTGCAGAAATTCACGAGTATGAACCAACCCCTAAAGATATTGTAAAAGCTCAATCTGCTGATTTAATTTTATGGAACGGATTAAATTTAGAGCGTTGGTTTGAGCGCTTCTTCCAAAATATCAAAGACAAGCCAGCCGTTGTGGTAACCGAAGGCATCACGCCACTTTCTATTTATGAAGGCCCTTATAAAGATGCACCTAACCCACACGCTTGGATGTCGCCATCTAATGCATTGATTTATGTCGAAAATATAAAAAATGCATTAGTTAAATACGATCCGCAAAATGCTGATACTTATCAAAAAAATGCAGCAGCGTATGCAGAAAAAATCAAACAACTCGATAAACCTTTACGTGAAAAACTCGCACAAATTCCCGCTGACCAACGTTGGTTAGTCACCAGTGAAGGTGCCTTTAGTTATTTAGCAAAAGATTACGATCTCAAAGAAGGCTATTTATGGCCAATTAACGCTGAACAACAAGGTACGCCTCAACAAGTGCGTAAACTTATCGATTTAGTGAAAAAAAATCACATTCCAGTGGTATTTAGTGAAAGTACAGTGTCAGCCAAACCTGCTCAACAGGTAGCAAAAGAAAGTGGAGCCAAATACGGTGGCGTGCTTTATGTCGATTCCCTTTCTGCTGCTGATGGCCCTGTACCGACTTATGTCGATTTGCTCAATGTCACTGTATCCACCATCGTGAAAGGATTTGAAAAATAATGACTGCACTTTCCGCTTCGATTTCCGTTAATGATGTAACCGTTCGTTACAACAACGGGCACACTGCAATTTATGATGTTACCTTTGCATTACAAGGGGGAACAATCTGTGCCCTTGTCGGCGTAAATGGAAGCGGAAAATCAACGCTATTCAAAAGCATCATGGGCTTAATTAAACCACAGCAAGGCAATATTGCGCTTTGTGGTTTGCCAATTAATCGAGCATTGAAACAAAATTTGGTTGCTTATGTACCGCAAGCGGAAGAAGTCGATTGGCAATTTCCAGTCTCCGTTTATGATGTTGTCATGATGGGACGCTACGGCTATATGAATTTCCTACGCATTCCAAAGGCTGAAGACAAACAAAAAGTGCTCGAAGCGATGCAACGGGTAAACATTGAGCATTTAGCTGAACGGCAAATCGGCGAGCTTTCTGGTGGACAGAAAAAACGCGTATTTTTGGCTCGAGCATTAGCCCAACAAAGTAAGATTATCTTACTCGATGAGCCTTTTACAGGTGTGGATGTTAAAACTGAAAATGCTATTGTGGAACTCCTTCGCCAATTACGTGCTGAAGGCCATTTAATTTTAGTTTCTACCCACAACTTGGGTTCTGTACCCGATTTCTGTGACCAAGTGGTGATGATTAACCGTACTGTGATTGCTGCCGGTAAAACAGAAGATACATTCAATCAGCATAATTTGGAAAAAGTCTTTGGTGGTGTATTACGACACATCAAGTTATTGGGTGAAGATCTGCATAATGATGAAGATAAACGTGCTGTCACCGTGCTTACCGATGATGAACGTCCCGTTGTCTTCTATGGTGAAACCAAAAATGATCCGCCTGCAACGGCTGTAAAATCCTGTCGTCTGCCTCCGTCTGACAAGGAATAAGCCATGCTTGAATATTTACTGGAACCTTTCTCCTATGAATATATGCAAAAAGCCATGTGGATAAGTACTGCAGTCGGCGGCATTTGTGCCTTCCTTTCTGCCTATTTAATGTTGAAAGGTTGGTCATTAATTGGCGACGCGCTCTCTCATTCCGTAGTTCCAGGTGTGGCAATTGCTTATGCCTTTTCACTCCCCTATGCTTTAGGTGCTTTTTTTGCCGGCATTTTGGCCGCACTTTCCATTTTATGGATCAAATCCATTTCTAAACTCAAAGAAGATGCCGTTATCGGCTTTATTTTCAGTACCTTTTTTGCCTTGGGCTTGCTGATTATTTCTCTAAATCCAACCTCAATAAACGTGCAAAATATCATTCTCGGTAATATTCTCGGGATTGCCGATGAAGATATTTATCAAGTAGCCATCATTATGTTGATTTGCTTGGTCTTATTGCTTATTTTTTGGAAGGATCTGTTACTGATTTTCTTTGATGAAACGCAAGCGATTACAGTTGGACTTTCGCCACTGTTTTACAAAGTCCTCTTTTTTACACTCTTGAGTGCTTGTGTCGTTGCGGCATTACAAACTGTCGGTGCGATTTTAGTAATTGCGATGGTAATCACGCCAGGCGCAACCGCCTATTTACTTACTGATAAGTTCAAAACCCTCATCAAAATTGCCGTAGCATTAGGCGCAATCACCGGTTTTGTTGGTGTCTATTTAAGCTATTACTTAGACGGTGCAACAGGTGGTGTCATCGTGACATTACAAACCTTGTTATTTTTATTGGCTTTTCTATTCTCGCCTAAATACGGATTAATGAGTCAAAAACGACGTAAGGCGGTGGCCCATGAGTGAAATATTCGCTATTTTCGCTGAGCCATTTCAGTTTGCCTTCATGCAAAATGCACTACTCACCGCATTAGTGGTTGCCGTGATCTGTGCACTACTCTCTTGCTATTTAGTGTTGAAAGGATGGTCATTGATGGGCGATGCTATTTCCCATGCCGTCCTACCTGGCATTGTATTAGCTTTTCTAGCTGGTATTCCATTAGTGCTTGGTGCCTTTGTCTCAGGTATTGCCTGTGCCTTAGGGGTGGGTTATTTAAAAGAGAACAGCCGTATCAAAGAAGATACCGCGATGGGGATTGTATTTTCGGGGATGTTTGCCATTGGTTTGGTGCTGTTCACTAAAATCCAAACTTCACAACATCTCACACACATCTTATTCGGTAACGTATTAGGTGTAAGCCGACAAGAGCTGATTCAAACGGCTATCATCGCCTTGATCATTTTTATTTTACTTGGATTAAAGCGTCGTGATTTCCTTCTCTACTGCTTTGACCCTAGCCATGCTCGTGTTGCAGGTCTCTCACCTAAATTATTGCATTATGGCTTACTCACATTACTCGCGCTCACCATTGTGAGTACGATGCAAGTGGTTGGGGTTATTTTGGTTGTAGCGATGCTAATTGCGCCTGGTATCACGGCTCTCACACTGACCAATCGCTTCGATAAAATGCTGGTTATCGCGATCATCAGTGCTGTAACTGCAAGCCTACTAGGCGTGCTACTTAGCTATCATTTTGATGCCTCCACTGGTGCATGCATTATTTTGTTACAGGCCGTATTTTTCTTAATTGCCCTGGTTTATAGCAAAATAAAAGTGCGGTTAAATTTTTAAATAAAAAAAGCTAACAGAATGTTAGCTTTTTTATTAGGGATTGAGCTCCAGCAATGTCAGTGCTTCATAATGCGCTGTATGCGGGAACATATCAAATAATTGAATTTGACTAAGTTTATAATTGGTTAGATGTTGTAAATCTTTTCCCATGGAAATCGCGTTGCAACTAGAATAAAGAATAAAGTGCGGTTGCATTTCATTGAGAAATTCAGCGAGTTCCTTTCCGATACCTCGACGAGGCGGGTTGACGATCACCAAATCTGGTTTATTTTCATCTTGTGCTAAAGCAAAATTAGCCGCATCCAATGATTGAAATTTAACGTTGTTTAGCCCTAACACCTGAGCGGATTGAGTCGCCGCTTGAATAGCGGATGGCGAAATTTCAATTCCCGTTAATTCCACTTCTTGTTGATGTTTATCCTGCAAAGCTTTAGCACAATGAAGTCCAAAGCCTCCAACGCCACAAAAGAGATCCCAAAGTTTAGTAATCGGCAAATCTTGTACCCAATCTTGTGCCGTTGCATATAGCCCTTGCGCTACAAGTGGATTTGTTTGGAAGAAACCTTGAGGGCGAATAAACAACGGAATACCGTTAAAGCTTTCTGATAAAGTATGTTGATCCGTCAAAAAGATTTCTTTCTCACCTTCTAAGATTGCCGCATGTTGAGGTTGGATATTCACACTCACCACTTCAAGTTGTGGTAATTTTTCCAATAACCCTGCAAACTCACGTTGAATTAACGGCAATTTAGTTTCTGAACGCAATACAAAACGCAACATCAATTTTTTTGTATGTTGGCTTTCTGTGAGCAGAATATATTTGAGCTCACCTTTTTGCTTAGCCACGTTATAAGGGACTAAACCCGCGCGCCCAATAAAATCTTTTAGAATTGGGAATAGCTCTACAAAGCGTTGCGGATAAAGCGGGCAATCACATAAATCCACCGCACTTTGTGGATCATTCGGGTCTTGTAAAATACCTAAAATAGGACGTTCCACCGCGCCACTTACCACCATTTTCGCTTTATTACGAAAGGCATGCTCGGAGGAATAAAAAGGCGGATGCCAAATTAAATTATCACAATCTAATTTGGCAAGTTGTTGTTTAAGATGCTCTTCTTTCTTGGCGAGTTGCTGTTCATAAGGCATTTCAAGCCATTGACAAGAACGGCAATCGCCTTTTTGATAATGATGGCAATCAATCATTTAGAAGCAAGCCACTCTTGTTGAAGTGCGGTCAGTTTTTGATGATTTTCAATCCAACGCGAAGTTTTTGTGAGTTCTGACCAATCAAAGGATTTTTGTTTAAAGAGCGATTTCAAGCGATCTTGGCGTGCTGCAAAATGCTCTGTGGTTTCCTCTAACTTCAGATTATCAAGCACTTGAATGACACCTTCACGTTCATTGCAAAGCAATAATAAGTCACAACCAGCATTCAAGGCTTTTTCACTACGAGCCACAAAATCACCCATAAAGCCTGCGCCCTTCATGCCTAAATCATCAGAGAAAATCGCCCCTTGGAAGCCTAGCTGTTTACGCAAAATTTCTTTCAGCCAATAACTCGAGCCACTTGCTGGCTGACTATCACACTGCGTATAAATCACGTGAGCTGGCATAATCGCATCAAGCTTACGCTGTTGAATTAATTGCTGGAATGGCAAAATATCATGATGAAAAATCACTTCTTTTGCTCGCTCATCATAAGGCGTTTCAAGATGAGAATCAGCTAAAACATGACCATGCCCAGGGAAATGTTTTCCTGTTGTTGCCATGCCTGCTTGGTGCATACCATCAATAAAAGCAGCCGCCAAATTGACCGCACTTTTTACATCACAGCCAAAACTACGATCACCAATCGCACGACATTCATGCCCTACATCCAACACCGGAGCAAAACTCAAATCAATATCTAACGCCACCATTTCAGCCGCCATTTGCCAACCCGCTTCTTTTGCTATTTGTTGTTGCTGAGTTGAGTCCTCAACTAATGCCGCAAAAGCCTGCATTGCGGGGAGCTGAGTGAAACCTTCACGGAAACGTTGCACACGACCACCTTCCTGATCGACTGTAATCAATAAAGGCTTTTTCACTCGTTGACGAATGGATTTAATTAGCGCTTGAACTTGCTGACGATCATAAAAATTGCGGGTAAATAAAATCAAACCGGCAACTAAAGGATGTTCCAGTAATTCAACTTCTTCTTGTTTGAGCTCATGACCTTCAAGGTCAATTAATAATGTGGACATAAACTATTGTAAGTAAAGACGATAATTGCTACTTTCTGTGCTTGGTTTTGGTAGCTCAAACACTTTCTTTTCTTGTGGTTGCAATAAAATATTGCCTGATTGGCTTTCTTGCTGATTCGGCCAAACTTGCGTTACACCTTGTGTGTTATACCAATAAAGGTGGTAAAGCACATTGAGTTGTTGTGTAGTTTTATTTTTTAAGGCTGCGGTATTATCAGACAAATCAACATCTAAAGCCGGTGCTAAATTTGCCGCCATATTTAAAATTGGCTTATTGGTTCCTACAATATTTGGTGCAGATGAACAAGCCGTTAAAAATAATACCGTTGCTGTAATTAGGATCTTTTTCATTATTTCGCCAACATTCTACCTAAAGGTTCACCACCAACAAGATGCATATGAATATGGAATACTTCTTGTCCACCGTGTTTATTACAATTCACAATCAAACGATAACCGTCTTCGGCAATGCCTTCTTCTTTAGCAATTTTAGCCGCGACAGTAAATAAGCGACCCAAGGTAACTTCATCTTGTTCTGTCACATCATTAACCGTTGGAATGACTTTATTTGGGATAATCAAAATATGGGTTTTCGCTTGCGGTGAAATATCTCGGAATGCGGTCACTAATTCATCTTGATAAACAATATTGGCGGGGATTTCTTTGCGAATAATTTTGCTGAAAATAGTTTCTTGAGCCATAGTCTTCTCCTTGTTTTATATAAAAAAGTGCGGTCAAAATTTACCGCACTTTGCTTTTATTTTCCATCAGAAATTGATGATGAATGACATTTCAATCGGCTTAGTGAGCCGCACCTTCTTCTGAATCATCTTGATTAATAAAGCTGGTATTAATCTCGATTTGTGCTTTTTCACGTAATGCTTGCATTAACTGTCCTTGCAATTCGCCTTGACGCGCACGAACAAGTTGAGTGCTAAATTTCGCTAATTCTTGTTCACTTAAAGTAGGTTCTTCTACACGTTCAAGGGCAACCACAACCACATCACCTTTGCTGTTACGAGCAACTTGATAAGCCGCTTTGCCATCTTGTGGTTTTGCAATGGCAAATACACCTTCATAAAGCACAGGATCTTTATTATCCACTAACGTAAAGGTTTGTGGCTCACCAAAACTAATACCGGCAGGTAATTTGGTTGGATCGGCAGATAGCGCTTTAACCGCTTGCTCTGCTTTTTCAGCTAATACTTTATCAGCTTTTTCACGTTTTAAGAACTGCTCAATCATTGCTTTCGCTTCATCAAGGCTTTGTAAACCTTCAGCTTTATGATCCACGACACGTACCACAACAAATTCATTTTCACCAACCGTTAATGGCTCAGAATTTGCACCGCCGTTTGCAATATCTGATTCAAAAATGGCAGAAGTCACATTTGGGAAATTTAATGCCGCAGGGACATTATTTTTACCGAAATAATCTGTTTCTTCCACTTTCACGCCTGCTGCTTCTGCTACCGCAGCTAAAGAATCACTGCTTTCAGCTGCTTTTGCACGAACCGCTTTTTCTACCGCTTGGAAACGACTTCCTGCTAAGTTTTTACGTACGATATCCGCGATTTGCTCTTTTACTTCATCTAACGTACGTTCTTTACGATCTTGCACTAAAATAATATGGTAAGCCCCATCTACATTAACTGGTGTGCTGTATTGACCAACATTTAATAATAATGCCGCATCTTCAAAGTTTTTCGGTAATTCGTTGTCTTTTACCCAACCTAATTCACCGCCTTGTGCACCAGAAAGTTTATCCACAGATTTCGCTTTTGCTAACTCAGCAAAATCAGCGCCTTTTTGCAGTTCTTGATAAACCGCATCCGCTTCTTTCTCAGTGGCTAATTGGATATGCGCTAATTTTTGGCTAATGAATTGCGCTTTATTTTCTTGATAATATTGCGCAATTTGTGTTTCAGTTACAGGTTGTAATTTACCTAATTCATTCACTGAAACGCGAATATATTGCACTTTCGCCTGTTCAGGTTGAACAAGCGATTTCGCATTCGCATCGTAATACGCTTTAATTTCTTCTTCTGTCACCTTTTGTTTTGCCACTTCATCAGCTAATGGAAGGGTTGCAAGACGAGCGATACGTTTTTGGAAAAAAGTTTGTGCACTATCTTTTACTTGAGCCGGCACAACAAATTCACTGTCAGCCAAACCATTTTGCATTTGTTCAAGTGTTAATGCATTACGTAAAATAGCCGCATAAGTATCTGACGTTAAACCATTTTGAGTCAATAATTGTTGATAACGAGCGTTATCAAATTTACCGTTAGATTGTAAGTTAGGATCGCTTACAATCGCACGTTTGATCATGTCGTCACTTACACCTAATTTTAATTCTTTCGCATATTGACGGATTAATTCTTGATCCACTAAACGTTGAATTAAATTTTGACGAAGTGCAGTCACAAATTCCACCGAGTCAGTTTTCGCTAAGAAACTCTCGCCTTCTTGTTGTGCACGCGCTTCAAACTCTTGGTTATAACGATTTAAAAAATCTTGTTGAGAGATAGTTTCGCCATTTACTTTTGCAGCAAAACTCTCGTTGCCACCATACAAATAGCCTGACATCCCACCGATTAAAAATGAAACTGGAAGTAAAGCAAAGATCGCTTTCCCGATAAAGCTATGGGCGACGCCATGCATTTTTTCAATTAACATTCAATTATTACCCTTTTAAAAAAGACAAAGTTCGTAAGATTATAATCTAAAAGGCGAAAATTCGCACTTAAAAAACACCATGTTCGTGTAGGATTTTCACAGCTATGACTAATAACACTAAACCGCCAAAAATCTCTGCTTTGCTTTTGAATTTTTTCCCTAAAAAATGACCGCTCTTTACTCCAATAAAAGAGATGACAAAGGTTGTTAAACCTATGATGAAGACAGCCAATAAAATGTCCACGGAAAGAAAAGCAAAAGAGACACCAATGGCTAACGCATCAATACTCGTTGCCACACCAAGTGTTAGCAAGTGTTTTAAACTAATCAATGAGGGAGCGGGTTCATCATTCGAGCTAAGTCCTTCTCGAATCATATTCACACCGATGAGCGCAAGCAAAACAAAGGCAATCCAATGATCCTAATTTTGAATCATCTGACTAAATTGCAGTCCGACAACATAGCCTATCGCAGGCATGATGCCTTGGAATAGCCCAAAACAGCATGCGATAGCTAATGCTTGTTTCCATCGAAAAGCGCGCATTGCTAAGCCTCTAGAGATGGAAACTGCAAAGGCATCCATCGAAAGACCAAGAGCAATGACCCACAACATATGAAAAGTCATAAACTACAGTTTATTTTCCAATACAGAAAGAACTGAAAATATTGCCGAGCAAATCATCCGAAGTAAATTGCCCCGTAATTTCACTTAAGTTAGCTTGTACTAAACGAAGTTCTTCCGCCAATAATTCACCTGCATGAAATTCAGTTAATTGGACTAACCCAATTTGTAAATGTTCAGCCGCTTTTTCTAAGGCATCAAGATGACGACGGCGTGCTAAGAAACCACCTTCCATCCCTGTTTGGAAGCCCATAGCCTGTTTTAAATGCTCACGCAATAAATCTACACCCTGATGTGTTTGGGCGGATAAGTGAATGGTCGTTGTTCCATTTTCCTCTTTTAACCCAACTGTTTCGCCGCTTAAATCTACTTTATTGCGAACAATAGTCACCGGCATATTATTTGGCAATTTTGATAAAAATTCTGACCGCACTTTTTCAATATTTTGGCTATCAGGATCACTACTGTCTAACATCAAAATTATACGATCGGCTTGCTCAATCTCCGTCCAGGCACGCGAGATCCCGATACGTTCAACTTCATCTGTCGCTTCACGAAGCCCTGCGGTATCAATAATATGTAAAGGCATGCCATCAATATGAATATGCTCACGCAACACATCGCGCGTTGTTCCCGCAATATCAGTCACAATAGCTGCTTCTCTGCCCGCTAAAGCATTCAGTAAACTTGATTTACCTGCATTTGGGCGACCGGCAATCACCACTTTCATCCCTTCACGTAAAATCGAGCCTTGTTTTGCTTCGCTACGGACTAAATCAAGTTGATTGATAATTTCTCGTAATTTTGCTTCGATTTTACCGTCTGCCAAAAAGTCAATTTCTTCATCGGGAAAATCAATCGATGCTTCCACATAAGTACGAAGATGAATCACGGAATCCACTAACTGATTCACTTTATTAGAAAATTCACCTTGTAATGATTTTAATGCTGAACGAGCAGCTTGCTCCGAAGTGGCATCAATTAAATCCGCAATCGCTTCTGCTTGAGCTAAATCTAATTTATCGTTTAAAAAAGCTTGTTCAGAAAATTCACCTGGACGCGCAAGACGAACACCATCAAGTTGTAAGATTCGTTTTAGTAACAAATCTAATACCACTTGTCCGCCATGACCTTGCAATTCCAATACATCTTCACCAGTAAAGGAATTCGGTGATTTAAAATAAAGCGCAATGCCTTGATCTAATACGGTGCCGTCAGCATCTTTAAAAGGTAAATAATCTGCCATTCTTGGTTTAGGACATTTACCTAGTACCGCTTGTGCCACTTCAACCGCTTTCGGGCCAGATACACGCAAAATACCAATACCGCCACGTCCTGGCGCTGTCGCTTGTGCGACGATTGTTTCTTTCATAAAAACTCACTAAAAATTGACCGCTCTAATATTGCGGTTATCTTGAGGAAAAATTAATCGTAAAGAGCATTAAGTTTCATTACTTCAGATGCATCAATATAGGAGACCGAGCTCGTTCTTTTTTTATAAATTTGGAGTATTTGCCCATTCTCTACCGAATTATAAACCTTTTTAGAAGTGAATCTTTCATTTCCATATTGATTAGATGAAATATAAATACTATATACCGATTTGTTTTTACGCTTATAAGTAACCTCGGCTATATAGTTTTCTTCTTGTCCCCAAATGGAAACATAGAAAGTTAAGAAAGTGTTTGAAAGTAAGAAAAAGCAACAAAAAAAACCACTACACATAATAATATACCCCAATACTTTCATGAGTATGTGATAAAAAATATTTTCTTTGGGTTTCTTTTTATTGGAAGCTCTTTTAGGCTTTGCCTTTCTTTGTAAAAGGACATTTTCCACTTCCCAATAAATCACGACAAAAAAAAGAAGAATGCTTAATACAAGGGAAACATAAACATCAAGACGTGCACCAAGAAGTAGGGTCTTATCCGAAAACGTAGGATATATAATTAACCCAATTAAAATAAATAACGAAATGACTTTTAGTCTTGTATTGAACATCATAAATATATGTAAAAACCGCACCCAAAGGTGCGGTTAGTGATTATTTTTTACGGGTATGTAACCCTTTTTTCTCTAAACCACGGTAGATCATTTGTTGTTGTACGATAGTGATTAAGTTAGACACTAACCAGTACAGTACGAGACCTGCCGGGAACCAGAGGAAGAAGAACATGAAGATCAACGGCATGAAGTTCATCACTTTTTGTTGCATTGGATCTGCAACTGGTGTCGGTGACATTTTTTGTAACAAGAACATTGATCCGCCCATTAAGATTGGGAGAATGTAGTAAGGGTCTTGTGCCGATAAATCTTGAATCCAACCAAAGAATGGTGCATGGCGAAGTTCAACCGCTTCCATAAACGTCCAGTATAATGCGATGAAAATTGGCATTTGAAGGATTAATGGTAAGCAACCGCCAAGTGGATTCACTTTTTCTTCTTTGTAAAGTTTCATCATTTCTTGGCTCATACGTTGGCGATCATCACCAAAACGTTCGCGCATTTCTTGCATTTTCGGTTGCAACATACGCATTTTCGCCATAGAAGTGTATTGTGCTTTTGTGAGCGGATATAAAATCGCTTTCACCACTAAGGTTACGCAAATAATTGCCACACCCCAGTTAGATACAATACTTTGAATGAACGTCAATAACCAGAATAATGGTTTCGCGATAAACCATGCCCAACCGTAATCGACGGTTAAGTCTAAATGGTTAGCCACTTCAGCCATTTTGTTTTGTAATTTTGGACCTGTCCATAATGAGCTGGTAATTGTTTCTGTTGCACCCGCTGGAACAGATACCACTGGACCACGATAACCAATAGACGCAACGTTATTTTTGCTGTCTGTAATACTATAAAGTTGGTTATTTACATCTTGATTTGGGATCCAAGCTGATACGAAATAGTGTTGTAAAATAGCAACCCAGCCTGCTTTGGTATCGATAGAAAGATTTTTGTCTTTCATATCGCTGAAGCTGTATTTTTTGTAATTTGTTTCAGAAGACGAATACGCACCACCGGTATAAGTAGGCATTGCCACGTTACCGCTGCTTTCAACTAATGTATGCTTTAATTGGCCGTAAGGTTCAACTTCAATTGTACTACCACTTTGGTTCACAATTTCAAAGTTAACCCCTACATCGTAGCTATCGCGTTTTAACACAAAGATTTTACGATAAGTGACACCATCTTTTTCAAATGTTAATGGCACAGAAAGTTCATTTTGACCTTCTGCTAATTTGAAATTATCACCCGTAACTTGATATTGCGCGCGACCTGCTTTTGTATCGATCCCGTTTTTACCGATTAAGCCGCTTTGTGCAATGTAAACATGCTCGTTTGTATCTTTTAATAAAACGAAAGGTTCTTTTGAATTTAATTCTGCATCATATTTTAATAATTCAGAACTAATTACATCACCACCTAATGTATCCACTTTCAAACGGAATACATCATTTTCTAATGTGATAATGTGACCTTTGGTTTGTGAGTCTGCCACTACTTCGGCAGATGAAGAAGAACTTGCCGGTACATCAGAAGAGGCGGTTGTTGTTTGTTCCGTGGTCTGTTGTTGAACCGGTGGATTTTTATCAAGTTGCCATTGCTGATAAACAAGGAAAGAAATAAAGAGTAGTGCAAGCACTAATAGGCTACGTCTTGAGTCCATTATTTTTTCTCATCGTTATTATTAATCTTTTTCGGCGGAACAGGATCGAATCCACCGGCGCTTAAGGGGTGACATTTTAATACACGTTTTAGCGTAAGCCAACTACCTTTTAACAATCCATGTGTTTTTAACGCCTCAATACCATAGCAAGAACAGGTTGGCACAAAACGACAACGGGGCCCGATTAAAGGGCTAATCGCTACTTGATAAAACTTAATTAAAGCGATGAGGATTTTTGTGCCAAACGAATGTGACGTGCCCATAATTTATCCAAAGTTTGTAAAAACGTTTTATTATCAAGCTGACCAATGCCACGTTTCGCCACAAAGACAAAGTCACAAGAAGGCAAATTATGTTGGGATAAACGAAAACTTTCACGAACTAAACGTTTGATACGATTACGATCATGTGCTCGTTTAAGATGTTTTTTAGCCACAGTTAAACCTAAGCGTGGATGCTCAAGATTATTTTTGCGTGCGAGAATGGTAATTTCAGGGGTGCTTGCTCGAAACGGTTGTTCGAAGACATTTTTGAATTGAGTGGGAGTTAACAATCGTAACTCCCGAGAGAAGTTCAGCTTAATCACTAAAAGAGGTGATTATGCAGATAAACTCTTACGACCTTTAGCACGACGACGAGCTAAAACTTGACGGCCGTTTTTAGTTGCCATACGAGCACGGAAACCGTGAGTACGGCTACGTTTTAATACAGAAGGTTGAAATGTACGTTTCATTGTAATCTACCTAAATCAAAATGGTTTACTGTTTTGATATTCAAAACACAACAAGGGTTATAAAAAATAGACCGCAATTTTAATCATAAATTGGGCTTTCGTCAAATAAGAAAAGAGAAAATTCCGAAATAATCTTCCGTTTCTTCTAAAATCGTGGGGATTATACGGATTTTGGGCAAAATCTCAAGCAACCTTTTTGTCTTTTTTTGATGAGCAACAGAAGATCTTTTGCCTAAATTATTGTAAAATTCTCTTCGATTTTTAACCGCACTTTTGCGGCTTTTATTTTATATGCATATAACATAAGGATAATTTATCGTGAGCCTTTCTACCCTATGGCAAGATTGCTTATCTCAACTACAAGATCAGGTTTCTCCGATGGATCTCAGCACTTGGTTACGCCCGTTACAAGCGGATGTAATCTCACAAGATCAAGTGGTGTTATATGCGTCCAATATGTTTGTGAAAAGCTGGGTGGAAAATCATTATTTGGCTCAAATTCATCAAATTTGCCAAGCCCTTGCTAAAAACCCGAATTTAGAAATTATCGTAAAAGAAGGGGTAAAACCTGCTCCAAAAGCTGTTGAATCAGCCCCAACTCAAACAGTTAATCATCAAGAAAGTGCGGTGAGTTTTCAGCAAGAATCTGATGCGCCAACTAAATTTGAATCACACCTAAATCGTAAACATTTATTTGAAAACTTTGTTGAAGGTAAATCAAACCAACTCGCCCGTGCCGTAGGTCAAAAACTTGCTCTTGCACCAGGTGAACCAACGGCAAACCCATTCTTTTTATATGGCGGGACAGGTTTAGGTAAAACCCACTTATTACACGCAATCGGTAATGGTATTTTAGCGAATAAACCGAATGCTCGCGTGCTTTATATTCATGCTAATAATTTTATGCAGCACATGGTAAAAGCAATGCGTGATAATAAAATGGATCAATTCAAAAAATTCTATCGTTCTCTTGATGCATTATTAGTGGATGATATTCAATTCTTCGCAGAGAAAGAAAAAACACAAGAAGAATTTTTCCATATTTTCAATAATTTATTTGAAACTGGCCGTCAAATTATTTTGACCTCTGACCGCTATCCAAAAGAAATTGAGAAAATTGAAGAACGCCTAAAATCTCGTTTCGGCTGGGGTTTAACCACTGCGATTGAACCACCTGATTTAGAAACTCGTGTTGCGATTTTGCTGAAAAAAGCAGAAGAACATAATATGGAGCTACCAGAAGAAGTGGCATTCTTTATTGCCCAACGATTACGCACCAATGTTCGTGAATTAGAAGGTGCGTTAAACCGTGTGAAAGCGATGCAAGACTTCAAAGGTGGTCACATTGATATTGATTTTGTGCGTGACACATTAAAAGATATTCTCGCCTTACAAGAACGTTTGGTAACCATTGAAAATATTCAGAAAGTCGTGGCAGAATACTATCGAATTAAAGTGGCTGATTTAAAATCAAAAAGCAGAGCAAGATCAGTCACTCGTCCACGCCAAGTTGCGATGGCGTTAGCAAAAGAATTAACCAATAAAAGCTTACCGGAAATTGGCCGAGCCTTTGAACGCGACCATACGACAGTCTTAAATGCCTGCCGTGAAGTGCCAAAATTCCGTGAAAAAGACAGCAATATTCAAGAAGATTGGGCGAATTTAATTCGCACCTTATCTGCATAAGGAGCTAATGATGCAATTTAGCATTTCAAGAGAAAATCTACTAAAACCCTTACAGCAAGTTTGTGGCGTATTAAGCAATCGTCCGAATATTCCTGTATTAAATAATGTGTTATTACAAATTGAAGATAACCGTTTAACCATTACAGGTACAGACCTTGAAGTGGAGCTTTCTAGCTATACTCAACTTTCGTCTTCAACTTCTGATGGTGCTTTCACCATTCCGGCTAAAAAATTCTTGGATATTTGCCGCACGCTATCAGATGAATTTGAAATTACAGTTACCTTTGAAGAAGATCGTGCAATTGTGGAGTCAGGCCGCAGTAAGTTTAATCTCACTACTCTGCCCGCTGAAGAATATCCAAATCTGACGGATTGGCAATCTGAAGTGGATTTTGCCTTACCGCAAAGCACCTTGCGTCGCTTAATTGAAGCCACCCAATTTTCAATGGCGAACCAGGATGCCCGCTATTTCTTAAACGGCATGAAATTTGAAACCGAAGGTAATTTATTACGTACTGTTGCAACTGACGGTCACCGTCTTGCAGTTTGTACGATCGAATTAGATCAAGATCTACAAACCCATTCGGTGATTCTGCCACGTAAAGGTGTATTAGAACTGAATCGCTTATTAGAAAGCAGTGACGAACTTGCTCGTTTGCAAATTGGCACGAATAACCTTCGCATTCACTTAAACCACATTGTGTTTACCTCAAAACTCATTGATGGTCGCTTCCCTGATTACCGTCGTGTATTACCTCGTAATGCAACTCGTATCGTAGAAGGTAACTGGGAAACCTTAAAACAAGCTTTTGTACGCGCTTCTATCCTTTCAAATGAACGTGTACGTAGCGTGCGTTTAAACTTAAGTGAAAACCAACTTAAAATTACCGCATCTAACCCTGAACACGAAGTGGCAGAAGAAATCGTGGATGTGAATTACCAAGGCGAAGAAATGGAAGTGGGCTTTAATGTGACTTACATTTTAGACGTATTGAATGCCTTAAAATGCCAACAAGTACGTATTCGCCTCACTGATGCATCATCAAGCTGCTTAATTGAAAACAGCGAAGATGCAAGCGCAGAATACGTCATTATGCCAATGCGCCTCTAGAAATAATGGCCATTTCCCGCTTAATTGTTGAAAAATTTAGAAATTTAAATGCCGTGGATCTTGAATTTGATCACGGCTTTAACTTTTTAGTCGGCAACAACGGCAGCGGAAAAACGAGCTTATTAGAAGCAATTTTTTATCTCGGACATGGGCGCTCTTTCAAAAGTGCGGTCGCAAATCGCATTATTTCTTACGACGAACCTCATTTCACGCTTTTTGGCCAAATTCAAGAAAGTCAGCATCAATGGTCTGTAGGCTTACAAAAACTTCGTCAAGGTAATACCATTGCGAAAATAAATGGTGAAGACGGCAATAAAATTGCCGATCTCGCTCACCTTTTACCCATGCAATTAATTACGCCTGAAGGACTTACCCTATTAAACGGTGGACCAAGTTTTCGACGTGCATTTTTAGATTGGGGTTTATTCCACCACCATAATAGCTTTCATTCCTCTTGGGTCGCCTTAAACCGTTTATTAAAGCAGCGAAATGCCGCACTCAGTCAAAATCAGCCTTATTCTGCAATAAAAATATGGGACATTGAATTAGCTAAATTAGCCCATCAAGTGAGTGATTGGCGCGCTGAATACGCGGAGGCTTTACGTCCTGAGATCGAAAAAACCTGCCAGTTATTTTTACCTGAATTAGAAATTACTGTTAGCTTTCATCAAGGCTGGGAGAAAGAGACAGAATATGGTGAATTATTGGCGCAAAACTTTGAGCGAGATAAAGCCATTGGCTATACGGTTTCTGGTCCACAAAAAGCCGATTTCCGTTTTAAAGCCAATGGACTCCCCGTGGAAGATGTACTCTCTCGTGGTCAATTAAAATTATTGATGTGTGCGCTACGTTTAGCCCAAGGTGAGCATTTAATGATTCAAAAACAACGTCATTGTATCTTTCTAATTGATGACTTTGCCTCAGAGTTGGATCAACATAAACGTGCGCTTCTAGCTGAACGCTTGCAACAAAGTGGTTCTCAAGTTTTCGTAACCGCTATTACTCAAGGCCAACTCAAAGAAATGCAGGTTGGTAAAGGGAAATTATTCCAAGTGGATACCGGTAAGATCACCGAATTGCAACCATAAAAAATAATCCGATCTGTTTAAAGATCGGATTACGTTTAAAACAATGCTATTTTTGACCGCACTTTAGTTTGGTTTCCATTCACCATTCAATACGGTACCAATCACATCATAATCTTTTGTAAATACAGCCAAATTAGCCACTTTACCCGCTTCAACAGAACCTAAACGGTCATCTACGCCAATCGCTCTTGCTGGGTACAGGTTACTCATACGAATCGCTTCTGCTAATGGAATTTCCACATACTCTACAGCATTCTTAATAGATTCCATCATGGTAATCGATGCGCCCGCAATCGTACCATTTGCGTCGTAACAACGACCTTCTTTCACATAAATCGGTTTTCCTACAAAAGTGAAAGTTTCCAATTCAGGTGGTGCACCTGCAGCAGCAAGAGAATCGGTTACAATGCAAAGTTTGTCACCTTTCGCTTTTTTATCTAAGCGAACGTTACCAAAATTCACATGCACGCCATCTACAATAATCCCCGTGTAAACATCGGAATCTAACACTGCGCCAACTACGCCCATCGCACGTCCTGAGCTGATCGGCGACATGGCATTGTGTAAGTGAGTCGCAAAGGTTGCACCTTTATGAAAGGCAGCTTTCGCCACCTCATAAGTCGCATTAGAATGACCAATAGACACAATAATGCCTGCTTTCACAAAATCAGGAATATATTGTACCGTTGGATTTTCAGCGGCAATGGTCAGTTTCGTGATAACATCCGCATTATCACATAAGAAATCTTTCATCTCTGGTGTCGCTTCACGGATATATTCCGGGCGATGCACGCCTTTTTTCTCAAGACTTAAATAAGGGCCTTCGATGTGTAAGCCAAGCGCTTGATTTTTATGCTTATTTAAATACTCGCGCATAATATTTACTGCGCGTTTGATATCTTCATCTGGTGCAGTAATAAACGTTGGTAAGAAACTGGTACAGCCTGATTTTAAGTTCGTGGCTTGCATAATTTCTAATGTTTTCACGCTTGTTTGATCGTTAAACATCACGCCGCCACAGCCATTTAATTGCAAATCAATAAAACCCGCTGTGAGATTATGCCCTTTCAAATCAATGGTTTGAATTCCACTTTCTAATTCGCTTTGTGGAATAACGGCTTGAATATATTCCCCTTCAATAACCACCGCATAATCTCTTAACACCTCATTTTTGGTGTAGATTACGCTGTTAATTAATGCATACTTCATCATACCTTCCTAAAATCAAATTAAAATTAACCGCACTTATAATACACTATGAATCGCGCGACCTTCCAATTCAGTAAAATATTTCACTGTTTTGACTTTCAATTCTTGCAATGCTGGCTCATCACATACCAAAACGAAATGACGATGAAGCTGTAAAGCACTCACTGTCCAAAGGTGATTAATACTGCCCTCTACGGCGGCTTGTACGGCTAAGGCTTTATTATGACCCGTTGCTAAAATCATCACTTCTTCTGCATCAAGTAATGTCCCTACACCGATTGTTAAGGCATATTTTGGTACTTGATTTACGTCATTATTAAAGAAACGAGAATTCGCAATAATAGTATCTGGCGTTAAAGTTTTAATACGGGTACGCGAACTTAAAGAAGACGCAGGTTCATTAAAGGCAATATGTCCGTCAACACCTACACCGCCCATAAACAAATGAATTTTGCCATAAGATTTAATTTTTTCTTCATAACGGCGGCATTCTTCATCATGGTCATTGGTATTACCATTTAAAATATTGATATTTTGCGGTTGAATATCAATATGGTTGAAGAAATTATTATGCATAAAACTGTGATAGCTTTCTGGATGTTCTTTTGGTAAACCCACATATTCATCCATATTGAAAGTCACCACATGTTTAAAACTCACTTCTCCTGCTTGATTTAATTTAATCAATTCTTGATAGGTCTTAAGTGGCGTACCACCTGTTGGTAAACCTAATACAAAAGGACGTTCTGCAGTAGGTTTAAAATGATTAATTCGATCAGCAATATGACGCGCCGCCCAGCGGCTGACTTGTTGTTCATTGTTCAGAGGAATGAGACGCATAATAACCTTCCTTATCAGTACCACACCGACATTCTTTCCTCTCCGATAGAGAGAGGAAAGAAGTAAGTGCGGTCACTTTTCCATTAATTTATAAATATTTTGCTTTTAACTCTTTCGCTTTCGCTAATTGCTCTGGTGTTGCTTTCGCTGTCATTGGCTCACGGCAATAACCTGCATCCACACCATCTAGTTTCAATAACTCTTTGATAGTGAGATATAAGCCATTCGCTAAAATGCCTTCGATAAGGTCATTGGTCACGTGTTGAACTTGAAGCGCATCAGCCAATTTACCTTGTTTGGTTAATTCAAAGATTTGTCTTGCACGCACACCATTTACGTTGAATGTACTACCAATTGCACCATCTACACCGAGAGAGACTGCTGGCACCATCATTTCATCAAAACCAGCCCAAATGAGGTGATTTGGATAAGCTTTTTTCAAGCGTTCTAATAAATAGAAGTCCCCAGCTGTAAATTTCACACCTAGCACTTTCGGGTTTTTATAAAGTTCGCCGAATTGCTCAATACCCATATTCACACCTGTTAAGAACGGAATTGAGTACACGATCATGTTATTGCCCGTTTCAGCAATAATGGTGTCGTAGTAATGTTTGATTTCAGGGAAGCTAAATTTGTAGTAGAACGGAGTTACCGCAGAAAGACTGTCATAGCCTAATTCCGTTGCATATTTACCTAATTCCACTGCTTCATGTAAGTTTACGCTACCCACTTGTGCGATTAACGCTACTTGGTCTTTTGCTTCATCTTTCGCAATACGGAAAATTTGTTTTTTCTCTTCCGTAGAAAGCATGAAGTTTTCACCTGTTGAACCGCCTACATATAAACCATCAATTTTCATCTTATCAATGTTATAGCGAATAATTTCACGCAAGCCTTTTTCATTGATAGAGCCATCTTCATTGAATGATACTAATAACGCACTAAAAATACCTTTTAAGTTACGCATTTTTCTCTCCTATTTGATACGTTGTTCTAAAATGACATTTAATGTTTTTTGCTTTATTTTGACCGCACTTTCCTGTGATGCCTGTACCAATAAAGCGTAAATCAAATCTAATACGAATAATTGAGCAATCTTCGTGCCGATAGAGTCGCCTTGTAACTTACCTTGCTTATTACCATTCACTAAAACAAGATCGGCATATTCTGTGATGGGTGAACGCAAACTGTGCGTAATCGCAATGGTTTTGGCGCCATTTTCTTTGGCGATTTTCATGGTATGAGTGGTTTCTTGAGAATAACCAGAATGACTCAAACCAATTGCCACATCTTTTTTCGTCAATAAAGATGCCTGCATATACATAAAATGGTTGTTACCTGTCGCATCCACTTGCACACCGATACGCATCAGTTTATTTTTGGCATCTTCCGCGGTAATACCGGATGTTCCCACACCAAATAAGAAAACACGATTTGCTTGCTGAATGGCTTTTACTGCCTCTTCCAACTGCTCAAAATCTAATAAATTAATGGTTTCATCCATCACGTTATTGATGGCAGATTTCAGCTTATGTGCAATATTCAATGAGTTGTCAGAATCGGTAATATCTGAATCTAATACGGTGTTATCTTTGCCATCTTTTGTAGCAAGCTCGATAGATAATTCCAATTTAAAATCACTGAAGCCTTTAAAGCCGAGAGTACGGCAAAAACGCACAAAGGTCGCCTCCCCCACTTCTAAATGGGCGGCAATTTCAGCTAAAGGAGCTTGCACTGCAAGATCGGGATTCAATAAAATCGCATCTGCAATTTTTTTCTCCGTTTTCGTTAAACTGCGATATAACGAGCTGATAGTATTTAAAATATTGCCGTTTTTAGCCATAAACCACTCCCGTATTTTTTGCTTGTAATAAGCAATCTTTTACCCAGTAAGCAGCACCAATCAAGCCTGCATCTTGTCCAAATTGAGCACTTTCTAATTCGCAGTGATAAACAGCGGGAAGTTCACTTAATAAAGATTGAACCAACGGTAAATAACCTTCTGCCAACCCTACACTACCGCCAACCACGACTTTTTGCATGTCTAATCCAATCTTCAAATCCGCAATTAAATTCGCAATAGCTTGGGCTGAACGAGTCACAAGTGCGGTCGCTTTTTCATCATTTTGACGGAAACGCGCAAAGACTTCTTTTGGATCACAAGGTTCATCCCATTGAGAAGAAACCGCTTCAATAGCTCGACCTGATGCAATGGCTTCAACACAACCACGGCGACCACATCCACAAACGGGACCATTAGGATCAGATAAAGTATGGCCAATATGTCCAGCAATACCGTTTGGCTCAGTAAGTAAACGATGATTTAAAATTAAACCGCCCCCAACGCCTGTAGAAACCGTAATAAAGGTAAAGTTTTGAACATCATTAGGATTTTGTAGTTGATACTCTGCATAGGCTGCAGCTTGCACATCATTAAGTAAGCCAATTGGTTTATCGGTGTGCTGTGCAATACTGTCTTTTAATGGGAATTGGGCTAATCCACCCAAGTTTTTAGGGTTAAGTGCAGTCAGAATGCCTTGATTAATAATGCCCGTTGAAGCAACGGCGACATAATCAAACTGCCCTTCATATTCTTTTAACAACTGAGCAAGGGTTTGATGCATCGCTTGAGCAGCATCATCTTGTGGCGTGGAAATCTGTTTTCGCTGCTGAATTTCACCATTTTTCACAATAGCAGAAGCAATTTTCGTGCCACCAATATCCAATGCCAAACAACGCTGTAATGTCTGACCACTATCCACTGTTAATGACATATCTTCTTCCTTTATTTTTTCGCTGAATGAATGGCTTCGGTAAACCAGCTTACGATATGCTCTAAACGAGTCAATGCAGAACCAACTGTCACGCAATAAGCACCAATTTCAATTGCCGTTTTCGCCAACTCTGGGGTGTTATAACGTCCTTCCGCCATGACTCGGCAGCCTGCTGCTTTCAAATCTTTAACTAATTGATAATCAGGCTCTTCCGGCACAGTGCCACCTGTGTAGCCAGACATCGTACTGCCCACAATATCAAAACCCAGTTTTTGACAGCACAAGCCTTCTTCTAGATTCGAACAATCTGCCATGGCCAAACAGCCTAATTCGTGGATTTTTTTGACCGCACTTTCAATATCTACTGGTCTAGGGCGATTCGTACCATCCACGGCGATAATATCAGCACCAGCTTTCGCTAAATCTTCAATATCATGCAAAAATGGCGTGATTCGTACAGGGCTGTCAGGTAAATCACGTTTCACAATACCAATAATCGGTACATTCACAGTAGGGCGTGTTGCTTTAAGATTTTCTATGCCCTCGATACGCAATCCAGCGGCACCACCAACAACAGAAGCCTGTGCCATGGCTGCCACGATTTCTGGTTTATCCATCGGACCGTCATCGACAGGCTGACAAGAAGCAATAAGACCAAATTTGATTTTATCTAAGACTTCATTATGTGATAATTTCGACATATAAACTCCTACATTAGACAGTAACACTTGGTTTCCTTTTGGCTTTTTGGTCATTATAGTAAAACGCAGTAAAACTTGCACCATAAAAAAATATTTTTTGAAGTACAATTTCAAAATTTGTGATCGGCTTCTCAATTTTGAGATAAAGTTGCCACATTTGTACAAAATATTTTTTTTTACTTTAGAATATGAAGTAATACTTCATTACTTATAAATAGGAGAAAAAAATGAATGTGTTAGGTTATGCGCAAAAAATTGGGCAAGCCTTAATGGTACCTGTTGCTGTCTTACCCGCAGCGGCTGTACTGATGGGTATTGGTTATTGGCTTGACCCAGATGGCTGGGGAGCTAACAGTCAACTTGCTGCATTTTTAATTAAATCAGGCGGTGCTATCATCGATAACATGGGCCTGCTTTTTGCCGTTGGTGTTGCTTTCGGTTTATCTAAGGACAAACATGGTTCTGCTGCACTTTCAGGTTTAGTGGGCTACTATGTGGTAACCACTCTACTTTCACCTGGCAGTGTTGCTCAGCTACAACATATCGATGTAAGTGAAGTGCCAGCTGCCTTCGGGAAAATCAATAACCAATTTATTGGGATTTTGATCGGGGTGATTTCGGCTGAACTTTATAACCGCTTCTATCAAGTAGAATTGCCAAAAGCACTCTCCTTCTTTAGCGGAAAACGCCTTGTGCCAATCGTCGTTTCTTTTGTCATGATGTTCATCAGCTTCGTATTGCTTTACATCTGGCCATATATTTTCGGCGGTTTAGTATCATTCGGTGAAAGCATTAAAGATTTAGGCGCTGTTGGTGCAGGTCTTTACGGTTTCTTCAACCGTTTACTCATTCCTGTTGGCTTACACCATGCATTGAACTCAGTATTCTGGTTTGACGTCGCAGGCATTAATGATATTCCAAACTTCTTAGGTGGTGCAAAATCACTTGCTGAAGGTACTGCAACGGTTGGTGTAACGGGTATGTATCAAGCCGGTTTCTTCCCTGTCATGATGTTCGGTTTACCAGGTGCAGCATTAGCAATTTATCTCAGTGCTAAACCAAGCCAAAGAACTAAAGTGGCATCAATCATGCTTGCGGGTGCATTTGCCTCATTCTTCACTGGTATCACTGAACCATTAGAATTCTCTTTCATGTTTGTTGCACCAGTGCTTTACTTCATCCACGCGGTATTAACTGGTATTTCCGTCTTTATCGCCGCAACAATGCATTG
>JAGZOA010000040.1:0-10155 GCA_018363335.1 Parahaemophilus parainfluenzae
AGGCTATATTGACGATTGGTTTCGGTATCATTAACAGGATCACCAAGATTAGTTTTACGATCAATTTTTCCATTTGCGGTAGGGACAAGCGTTCCATCTTGCGGGAAAAAGTTTGAACTTGGTGTGCCGTGATCGCGTTGGAAGCTGGTGAGTATGGTTAAGCGAGTTTTCGGAGTAAGATCAAACTCAAAACTTGGCGCGATGTAGTAGGTTTTATTGTCAGTTTGATCAATTTCCCCATCTGTAGCAAAGTAATTTGCAACAAAACGATAACGGGCGGTTTCATCAGCGTTAAATGCACCAGTGTAATCAATACCCACACCATATTGATTATGGTTGCCTAATTGGGTTTTAAATTCACCTTTTCCCACTTGTTCTTTGTGAGGTCGTTTGCTTACGTAGTTGATTAAACCACCTGAATGCGCCGCACCAAAAGTTAAGGCGTCTGCGCCTTTAGTGATTTCGACCGCTTCTAAACCAAACACATTGGTATGTGGCGTAAAGAACCCGTAAGCCAAAGAGGGCATACCATCTACTGCTTGTGTTGCTTCCGCACCGCGAACGCGGAACCAGTTGGTATTGGTGTCATTACCAAAAGATTGATTTGTAAAACCGGCTTGATAACGACCAAGTTCATCAGCTTTTGTTACACCTTCGCGGTCAAGCGTTTCACTGCTTACCGCTACGGTTGATTTTGCTTGATCGAATGGCACTTCGCCCATGCGAAACATGGAACCACCAGTGACCGTGATTTCATCCAATTCTTCCGTTTTCTGCTCTTCCGCATATGCAGAACTCATCGCAAAAACGATCGCACTTGCCAGCGCGCTATATACAAAGTTTTTTTCATGTTGCTTTCTTCCTATATGTGACTTTCCTATGAAAGTTGAGGTTAATAAATTTGTTACACTTTTCGCATCATTGCTAAAAAATACGTTCCACCCACTAAGGTCGCCACTAAGCCCGCAGGGATTTCATAAGGGAACAGAATTTGTCGTCCGATCCAATCGGCAATCAGCATAATGGTGCTGCCGAGCAGTGCCGAAATCAGTAATTGTTGCCGCGCTTTATGTACGCCTAAAAAGTGGCTTAAATGCGGTACGAGCAAGCCGATAAAGCTCAACGGACCAATAATTAAGGTGGCAAGTGCGGTCAAAATCGCACTGAAAATAATCAGAATCCAACGGGTGCATGCAATGTTTAGCCCTAACGCCTGTGCCATTGGCGCTTGTAGGCGGAGTAAATCCAACCAACGACTAAAGATAAGGCTCGCTACGAGTAGCGCAAATGCCAACAGCGTAAATGGAATCGCAAGGTTCGAATCCAGACTTTGGGTCGAACCCGACGTCCAGCTGATGAGTTGGTTTGCGCGGGGATCGCCGCTAGCAATGGCAATACGTTGTAGCGTGTCAAACAAGGCGGAGAGTGAAATCCCCGTGAGCAATACTTTTTCCGGCAGCATGCCATTCCGTTGATTAATCGCCGCCAGAATCATCAGGGCTATAAAGGCACCGCAGATACCGGCAAGCCAAAACCAAATGGGTTCTTGTGCCGAGAACACAAACAGCAGTACCAAAATCCCCATACTCGCGCCGGAAGAAACGCCGAGCAATTCTGGGCTTGCCATCGGGTTGAGGGTGAGGCGTTGCAATAACACGCCCGCGACGGAAAGCAGAATGCCGGCGCAAATAGCAATCAGCATACGCTGATAGCGCAGTTCAAGAATCTCCAGGCTGAAATCATTATCAGGCAACAGCACTTCCCAGCTTTGGTAAAACGCACCTCTGCCTACGCAAAGTGCAATAGCAAAACTGATGGCAAAGAAAGCGATAAGCAACCATGTAAAGTGCGGTCGATATTGGCGAACATTTTGCAACGTCGCGCCAGTTACACGTCCGCTATGCGGCAGCGCTCGGAACATCAACCAAAGCAGCAACGGCGTGCCGAACAGTGCCGTGACTGCGCCCGTCGGCAGGCTTATTTGATAGTAAAGTGTGATGAGCTGCAAAATTAAATCGGTGATCGCCAACAATAAGGCACCGAGGATTATCGAGGCAATCAGCTGCCACGTTAAGGTGCGTACGCCCAGTTGACGGACGATGGTCGCCACCGCCAAGCCGATAAAACCAATCATTCCCACGGCACTGACCACCGAGGCAATCAAATAAGCACTCACCACCACGCCAATAAAGCGCAGTTTGCCCACAGGCACACCCAAACTTTTGGCGTTGCTGTCATTTAACGTGAGAATGGTGAGCGGTCGGCGCAATAAAAAAATAATGGCAAAACAGACCGCACTTTGCATTGCCAATAATTGGCTGTCGCGCCAGCTTTCCTGCACCAAAGACCCCGCGCCCCATTGTACCAAGCCGCGCGATTCTTCAGGGTAGAACAACATCATCATACCCGTGAAGGCGCCAAAATAAAGGTTCACCACCAAACCTGCCAAAATCAGCAACAACGGCGACATCGTTTTACGCATTGCCAAAGTGATCACGAGCAACAAGCTCAATGCCGCCCCGACAAGTGCAACGGCACTGGCGCCATAGTCCAACAGTTGTGGTGCAAAAATGGCGACTAAAAACAGGCTGAATTGCGCGCCGCTGTTAATGCCAAGGGTGCTGTCGGAGGCCAACGGATTGCCCATCACTTGTTGCAATAACAGGCTGGCAAAAGCCAAGGTTCCGCCCGCCAACAAGGCAATGCAAATACGCGGCAGGGTGTAGCTTTGCAGCAGCAATAAATCAAGATTATCGGTGTGATGAAAAAGTGCGAAAAGGGGCGTATTTTCAGGCAGTTGCGCATTTAGCAACACCGTGCAAAGCACGATAAACAGACCGCCTAAAAGCACGAACAATAACAAGGTGCGATTTACCATGTTTCCCCTCCGTGCAATAAGCCATTGGCGAAGATGCTCACAAAACGTTGCGCCGAAGGAATGGCGCCAAAGATCCACACCGCAGGCAGAATTAACGGTTCTTTGGCAAGGGGCAGTTGTTGCCATAAGGTATTGTGCGTGAGGGCGGCGGCAATATTGTGCGGATAAGGTTTAATCACCACAAAACGGGTATTTTTCGGCAGTTTCGCCAGTTCGGTAATTTCAATATTTTGAAATCCCCAATAATTCACCTCAGGCAAATAAGCGTTTTTAAAACCGAGCTGATGAATTACCGCACCCAGCAAGCTGTTTTCGCCGTAAATGCGCAGATGGCGCGTGTCAATAAACTGCACTAGGGCGACAGGGCGGTCGGTAAAAGATGCAACAAGCGGTCGAAAATAGGCAATGTCTTGTGAATAGTTCGCCAGCAATTTTTGCACGGCTTCGGGTTTGTCAATAATCCGCCCGATTTCTTGCGTGGCGGCGACCACATTTTCCCACGCATTGCCCGCCTTGTAGAATTCGACGTTATACACGTTGCCATAAGGGGCTAATTTATCATTCAGCGCGGCATAAAATGCGCTGTGAATGAAGGTCAGCGGTTGTGCATTGACGAAATGAGGAAGCATGGCAATGAGCTCCATATTCGGTTGCAAACGAATGCCTAAATCAAGTGTGCCTTCAGGCAGTTGAGGTTCTATCACCCAGGTTTGATAGCTTTTCACATCGCCCACGGCAAGAGGCGGTTGCTCAAGGGCAATTAAAGTTTCCGCCACAGACCAATCCACCGTGGCATAACCTGCTTGCGGTTCGCCCGCCCAGCTTTTGAGGCTAAAAAGTGCGGTCAAAATTAGCAGTGAATTTTTAAAGAAACGTCGCATATTAATAAAAACTCACGGGGCGATGGGTTTGTGGGTGTTCAATGACATTCAATTCAATGCCATAAATTTGTTGCAATGACGGCGTGTTCACGATGTTGTGCGCATTGCCTTGCGCCAACAATTTGCCACTGTGCAACGCCACCAAATGATCGCAAAAACGCGAAGCGAGGTTGATGTCGTGAATCACGATAATCACGCCAAGATTCAGCTCGCGGCTGAGTCGATGAACCAGCTGCATCACTTCCACCTGATGGGCAATATCCAATGCTGCCAAGGGTTCATCAAGTAAGAGAAATTGGCTTTCTTGCGCCAATAACATCGCCAACCAAATGCGCGAACGTTCACCACCCGAGAGGGTATCCACCAGCTGATCGGCAAATTTTTCCGTATGCGTGAGCTTTAACGCACGCGCAATGGCTTGCTTATCTGCCTCCGTTTCTCGCCCGAACAAGCCATTCCAGGCATAACGTCCCATCGCAATCAGCTCTTTCGCCGTCATATTGGTCGCTTGCGGAAGATGTTGCGGCAAATAGGCAACCCGCTTGGCAAATTCACGGCTCTGCCAATCTTGAATAGAACGGTTGTCCAATAGGATATCGCCACCGGAAATTGGCTGCTGACGCGCCATTAATTTAATTAATGTGGATTATGCCCAATTAAGCCATAGACATAGCCCGCTTCAAAATTAAGTGAAGTTGGTTGGAGTAAAGTGCGCTGGGGAATAGAAAAAGAAACTTGATTAAGCTGAAACACAAACTTTCCATATAAAAAATCTAAAAGTGTTGTTTATTTTATATGATAATCATTCTTATTTCAATTTTTTTGTGTGCTTAAAAGTTAATTACTCCATTTCTAAAAACAAATTTTGAGGTAACGCTAAATAATTTTGAGTTATGAAAATAAATTAAAAATGTTGAATTTTTTTCAATTATTTGTCAAAAATACCGCCATAATTAAGAAATGGGTAGAGAAGACTAGAAATGAGATGAAATAAAACCTTGATATACAAGGCTTTATTTGAGGTGTTGAAATAATTAGAAAGTATCTGAAAAAGTGATTTTTTATTCCCACTCGATAGTTGCTGGTGGTTTTCCGCTGATGTCGTACACGACGCGAGAAATGCCGTTCACTTCATTGATGATGCGGTTAGACACTTTGCCTAATAAATCATAAGGTAAGTGGGCCCAATGTGCGGTCATAAAATCGATGGTTTCTACTGCGCGTAGTGAGATAACCCAATCGTATTTACGGCCATCGCCCATTACGCCTACAGATTTCACTGGTAAGAATACGCTGAAGGCTTGACTGGTTTTTTCATACCAACCGCTGTTGCGTAATTCTTCGATAAAGATCGCATCCGCACGGCGTAATAAATCGCAGTATTCTTTTTTCACTTCGCCTAATACACGGACGCCTAAACCCGGGCCTGGGAATGGGTGGCGGTTGATCATCTCAGCCGGTAAACCTAAAGCTAGGCCAATTTTGCGCACTTCATCTTTGAACAATTCACGCAACGGTTCAACTAAGCCAAGTTTCATATAGTCTGGTAAGCCACCTACGTTGTGGTGTGATTTAATCACATGCGCTTTACCAGTTTTGCTTGCTGCAGATTCGATGACATCAGGGTAGATCGTACCTTGTGCCAACCATTTCACATTAGTGAGTTTTTTCGATTCATCATCGAACACATCAACAAACACTTTACCGATAATTTTACGTTTTGCTTCAGGATCCGATACACCTGCAAGCTCACCTAAGAAACGGCTTTCCGCATCAACACGGGTAATGTTCAAGCCGAATTTATCGCCAAACATTTCCATGACTTGATCGCCTTCGTGTAAGCGGAGTAAACCGTTATCCACGAATACGCAGTGTAAGTTTTTGCCGATAGCACGGTGTAAAAGTAATGCAACCACAGAAGAGTCGACACCACCAGATAAACCTAGAATCACTTCATCATCACCCACTTGCTCTTTAATGCGAGCAACGGCATCTTCGATAATGTTTTCTGCTGTCCATTTTGTTTCGCAACCACAAATGTTCACCACGAAATTCATTAACAATTCCAAACCTTTTTTAGTGTGAGTTACTTCAGGGTGGAATTGTACACCGTAGAAACGACGATTTTCGTCAGACATCGCAGCAATTGGACAGGTTGGAGTCGTACCGGTAACTTGGAAGTTTTCAGGTAAACGAGTTACTTTATCGCCATGGCTCATCCATACATCCAATTTGCTATCGCCATCATTTAAATGAGCGAAAAGTGCGGTCGGATTATCCATTAAAACAGAAGCATAGCCGAATTCACGATGCTCAGAGGTTTCAGTTAAACCGCCAAGTTGCATCGCCATTGTTTGCATACCGTAACAAATACCCAATACAGGCACACCTGCATTAAATACATATTCAGGTGCCCGAGGGCTGTTTTCTTCAGTGGTACTTTCTGGACCACCAGAAAGAATAATACCGTCTGGATTAAATTCACGGATTTGTTCTTCAGTCACATCCCACGCCCAAAGTTCGCAGTACACACCGATTTCACGCACACGACGTGCAATCAGTTGAGTATATTGTGAACCAAAGTCGAGGATCAGAATTTTATGGTTGTGGATGTTTGTCATTTATAATGCTCTTATTATTGATAGTATAGACGGTCAATTTTCTTCAAAATTTTGCAAAAATCAACCGCACTTTAAAACAACAAAAGGTGGACTAAAGCCCACCTTACGGATTAGCCCATACGATAGTTTGGCGCTTCTTTAGTAATGGTTACATCGTGAACATGGCTTTCTTTAATGCCTGCACCACTGATGCGAACGAATTCTGCTTTTGTGCGTAATTCTTCGATGGTTGCGCAGCCAGTTAAGCCCATGCAAGAACGTAAGCCACCCATTTGTTGGTGGATAATTTCTTTTAAGTAACCTTTGTATGGAATACGACCTTCAATACCTTCTGGTACGAGTTTGTCTGCAGCGTTATCAGATTGGAAGTAGCGGTCAGATGAGCCTTTCGCCATCGCACCTAATGAACCCATACCACGGTAAGATTTAAATGCACGACCTTGGTAAAGTTCGATTTCACCTGGTGCTTCTTCAGTACCGGCAAACATAGAACCAACCATTACACAGCTTGCGCCTGCAGCGATAGCTTTTGCAATATCACCAGAGAAACGGATACCGCCGTCAGCAATAACTGGAATACCACGATCTTTTAATGCTGCCGCTGCATCTGCGATAGCCGTGATTTGTGGAACACCAACACCTGTTACGATACGAGTGGTACAAATAGAGCCAGGGCCGATACCTACTTTCACTGCGCTTGCGCCTGCGTCTGCAAGTGCGATTGCACCTTCAGCTGTTGCTACGTTACCTGCAACGATTGGTAAATTTGGATATTTTGCGCGAGTTTCACGAACGCGTTGTAATACGCCTTCTGAATGACCGTGAGAAGAGTCGATTAACAATACATCAACACCGGCTTTCACTAATGCATCAATACGTTCTTCGTTACCTGGGCCAGCACCTACAGCCGCACCAACACGTAAACGACCAAATTCATCTTTACATGCATTTGGTTTTTGTTCCGCTTTTTGGAAGTCTTTAACGGTGATCATGCCTTTTAATTTGAATGCATCATCTACTACAAGTACTTTCTCTACACGGTTTTGATGCATTAATTCTAAAATTGTTTCACGGCTTGCACCTTCTTTTACGGTGACTAAGTCTTCTTTTTTCGTCATTAATTGTGAAACAGTTTTGCTTAAATCTTTTACGAAACGAGTGTCACGGCCAGTGATGATACCGATTAAGTTATTTTCACTGTCCACAACAGGGTAGCCTGCGAAGCCGTTTTTCTTCACCATTTCAGCAAGTGCTGCAAGGGTTAAATCTGGCGAAACTGTCACAGGTTCAGAAACGATACCACTTTCGAATTTTTTCACTTTACGAACACGATCCGCTTGGCGTTCGATCGTCATGTTTTTATGAATAAAGCCGATACCACCTTCTTGTGCTAAAGAGATTGCTAATTTGGTTTCTGTGACAGTATCCATTGCAGCAGAAAGCATAGGAATATTTAAGCGAATTTCTTTGGTGAGTTGAGTTGAGAGGTTGGCTGTGTTCGGAAGAACAGTTGAATGAGCGGGGACGAGTAGAACGTCGTCAAAAGTCAGAGCTTCTTGTTTGATTCTAAGCATGGCAATATCTCGCTGTTAAAAATTGTTTCAAAAAATATTGCGGCGGGATTATACAGATTTTTCATGTGCTTGAAAATGAATTTTTTTGCTTTTATGGTAAGATTTGCCAAGGTTTTTATGAGAAGGAATGAATATGTCATCGCTATTGGATTGTTTGTCTGATTGCCAACCTAAAGTGCGGTCAGATTTGATGTCGTTTTTAAATATTACGTCAAATGAATTGTCGCAAGAAATGGCATTACTGCGAGAAGCGGGATTAAATATTCAAGAAGAAAATAAGGTTTATCAGCTGGTGCCAGAAATGCCTTTGTTAAATCCTCAAGTAATTTCGACCGCACTTTTTCCTTATTCCGTGCATTATCATCGAACCATTTCTTCAACAAATGAATTTATCTCAAGACAAATTGAGCAATTAAAAAAAGGCGATTTGTGTTTGGCAGAATATCAAACAGCAGGACGAGGACGTCGTGGTCGCCAATGGCTTTCACCGTTTGCAGGGCAGTTAATTTTCAGTTTTTATTGGACGATAGATCCTAAAAAAGCATTGGATGGATTAAGTTTGGTGATTGGTTTAGCTATTGCAGAAGCGTTAAATGCGAAAGTGAAATGGCCAAATGATATTTTGCTTTCAGGGCGAAAATTAGGTGGTATTTTGGTGGAGATCATTAATCACAAGAATGGGTTGCTTAATTTAGTGGTTGGTATTGGGATCAATGTAAAATTGCCACAATCAACCGAAATTAGTCAGCCGTATGCACAGCTAACTGAGCAGGATCTAAATATAGATCGTGAAACGATCCTTGTTAAAGTGATTCAACGTATTTATTCTCGATTAGCTCAATTTGAAGAAAAGGGTATTGATGAGGAATTCATGCAACAATGGATAAACTATAATGAATTTTTTGGTGATGAAGTGAATGTCTTTACTGAACAAGGTGCGATTTCAGGTATAGAGCAGGGAATTGATAAACGCGGTTACTTAAAAGTCATAACCGATGAAGGCGAGCGGTATTTTAATGCCGGGGAAGTTTCTTTAAGAAGGAAGTAAATAAAAAGTGCGGTCGAAATTAACCGCACTTTTTATATATATGCTAAACCACTTTCTGAATCAGTGCTGAAATGTCATCTGCAAATTTTTCATCTCTTGCCATTTTCTCAATTTCCTCAGCAGAATATTTTTCACCGTCATACACAGCAACAATACTGAGATCATTGGGTTGCAAGAAATGTGTTTCACCGAACTCGGTATAACGAGTTGCTCCAATACTAATAATCGCTTGTTTTGGATAGTTTGCTTGATCTAATAAAGAAGCAATATGATTCATTGGTCCCTCATCGGGTTGATTATTCATTCTATCCACGATCCAATCTAATAATTGTTGATGGAAATAGCTATAACCAATCGTTGGGCTATCAATGCCATAAGTATTGAGTTCGCCATTTCGTTTATGGAAGCATGCAATACGATATTGATCTATTTCACTTCCTTTAATAAAGGAAGAAAGTGGAATTAGTTTGGTAGAAATACCTTTACTTGCCGCGCCCCAGTTTTTCTTTTCACAGATTTTTTTTGCATTAGGACGACGAATAGAACAGTCATTATAGGCTGCAAAATAGCGCGGAATAATTTTCTCAACTTGCTTTCCTTTATAGATAAGATCACAAATAAGCGCAATTTCCGGTTCAATTTGAAGATTATCCGCACCTTGTGGAAAGTTAATTTGATTGTGACTCAAAGGAAAGGTAGAAAGAAAACCCGCTTTTTCGCTTGGTACATAAAACGGGAAAATCGCTTTGGGTTGAATAGCATTTTCTGTTTTTACTAGAGTGAAATCAGCCGCTTCGCCAGCTTGTTCCAAATGTCCCGCAAAATTTCCGGCTACACCGAAACCAATCATCTGTTCAAAATTCATAAAGACCTCATTAGATTGCTTACTCTTTTTGGGGTAATTTACCTTGAATGTTGAACAAAGACAATTCGCTTTGATGATTAAATCATCAGGTAACAAAAAAATTGAATTTTTTTGTAAAAAGCACTTGCAAATATCGATGAAATGCCTATAATACGCCCCACACAACGACGCGCTGTTGTGAAGCTTTATAAAAACCAGTGCGTCGTTCTTTTTTGCTCTTTAACAATATATCAGACAATCTGTGTGGGCACTTGTTGATTGACTTGTTTTAAAAATATTTTTTAATTT
>JAGZOA010000008.1:0-77320 GCA_018363335.1 Parahaemophilus parainfluenzae
AATTGGCGGTTTTTTTACATAACAAACAACTTCGTATATTTATTCTTAGAAAGAAGCCAAGTAAAAATATATGCACTTACAAAACTCGGTATATAAAGAACAATTAACCTCTCCCAAAAAGAAAATATAGAAAAATCAATTATTTCTTTAAATATATAAATAAATATATAATGAGATAAATATATACCAAAAGAATATAAAGAAATTCCTTCAATAAAAATAGATTTCTGAGTATTTTCAAAAGCAATTCTAATAAGACTCAATAATCCAACACTAGATAATAATATTGAAAGTGATGAACTATACCAATGAAATACCCCTATAAACTCTGACTTATGTAGTTCTCTCAATAAAGAGAATAAGATTGGAAAAAGAAATAAAGCTAAAGATGATAATAAACTTAAGTTTATACGTCTATAAATGAGCAAATAGCCAATAACAAAAAAATTCAGATATCCACCAAGAAAATCACTTCCTAATCTTTGAATAAAATCTACTTCAATTCTAAACCCGCCAATTAAACTGTCTTTAAATTGAGTTAGAAAAATACTTATAACTAAGAAAAATAAAATCTCTCGATTGCTCAACCGTTCAAGTAGTTTACCCAAAAAAGGAGCTATTAAATATAATTCAATGATGGTATACATAAACCATAAATGATGAGCTCCGCCCGTGTTAGCGGGATAAATACCATTTGTAAAAACAAAACTTTCTTTTAAAGATTGCCATATGGGAATATTAGAAAATGCTTTCTGAATAAAAGTAGTTAGAAATGAATAGAAAAAGAGTAGAAAAATAAATTGTGGGATTCGTTTTCTATAGAATACCCACATATTAATATTAACAATCTTAGGTAAAACTAACGCTCCTGAAAGCATAAAAAATAAAGGTACTCCTAGCCTGTCAATATCATAAAAAATAGCCTGAATTATATAAGAATCAACTCCTACTTGTTCATGTACATGAGTAAATACAACAAATAAAATAGCAATAGCTCTAGTCACATCAAGCCAATAAATACGATTTGACTGACTGACTGGCTGACTGACTGACTGACTGACTGACTGACTGACTGACTGACTGACTAATCATAATATGTTCCTCATCAATATAATAAATGATTTTCTAATATTTTTTGTTCTCAATGCTCATATTGTAACACTCTCTTCTAATTCATCAGCCATTGCAGCCAAGATTTCACGGGTTAAATACGCCAATGAACGATAGAAAGGAAGTGTGGCATAAGTTTCTACTTGGGTTAAAAATTTCGCTGCACAAGGTAATAAGAAATCACCGAATAAATCTTGTTGAGCAGATAACGATTCCGTGTTGTCTTCTAACCAAGAAGCCGTAAGCAATAACAAGGCAAAATGATCCACATTCTCTGCTTCCGGCACATTACGGGTATGACGAAAATCCACAAAACGTTGCACATCCATATCATAACTAGAAATAGCTGTCGGCACATTACCGTTTGGGCCAAACAATTTTTGATATTCTTGATCAAGCAACGTTAAATCAATTTTCATTTGTAAATTATCAATGGCAGCTTCGCTTTCTTTATCCGTAGAAAGCGCCCACACTTGACTTAAACCTTGTTGTTGCAGCCAATCAAATACCCCAGTTAAAATAGGATCTGTAGGGCTGCGATAAAATAAATTGCCGAATAAGCGACTAATTAAAGAGAAATTATTCATTTGAGTTTCTGACATCTGTTGCTTTCCTATAATTGTGCTCAAGATTGAGCTAAAAGTGCGGTCAATTTTGCTGTTGTTTTTTCAGCAGCTTCATCAAGCATCACTTGCCGAGCAGCATTATCGATAATATGAATATCGCCAAATAAAGTGTAATCCACATTCTCGATACCGCAATAATTAAATAAACCATTGATCAAACAATGATTGAGGGATTTATCCACACCGTATTCTTGATATTTTGCTACGCTACTCCCTATGGTGATAAATTGTTGCATCGCTTTATCTTGAAGCAGACCTTTGGATTCACCATTTTCTGTTTTGTAAGCAAAACCATGACTTAATACACGATCCAAATAGCCTTTCAACATGGCGGGGAAACCCATCCACCATAAAGGATAAACCATCGTAATCAAATCTGCTTGTCGGATAAAATCATGTTCCTGCTGAATTTCTGCTGGGATAATGCCTTTATTGGCCGATTGTAATTCTTCAAAGGAAATAATCGGGTTAAATTCCATCGTGTACAGATCACGCAAATGGGTTTCAACACCAAGTTGTTGGCTTGCTTTTACAATACGTTCCACGATTGCACGACCAAAACTTTTTTGGCTATTGGGATGTGCAAAAATAATTAAATGATTCATTCTGCTACCTTTTTAACTAACAATGTGATGCCATCAACGCGTTCGACCACCACAAGATCATTCACCGTTAAATGCTCGCCTTGAATGCGCCATGTAGTATCAGCAAAAGCACCTCGACCAATCCCGTTAGAACCGATTTCTAATACCGTACCTTTTTTACCTAACAGAGTATGATCTCTTTGATTTAAGGTTGTATGAGATTGATCCTGATTATCTTTGCTATGTTGGTATTTCCACCAAAGCAACGAGAGAATAATCGCTAAAATTGCATAAAAAACGGCTAACGCGGTTAAGGATAAACTCGGCACCAACGCCATTACGCCTGCTGCCACAATCGCAGCCAAGCCCCACCACAATAAAAATACGCCGGGTACAAGGATTTCAGCAATTAACAATACAAAACCTAATACCAACCAATGCCAAACCGACCAAGTTGTTAACCAATCTGCCATATCAACTCCTTGAGAGAAAAAGTGCGGTCATTTTTAACCGCACTTTAAGAAATTACGCTTTTTTGTCGCCTTTTAACAGTTCGGCAATGCCTGCTACCGAGCCGATTAAATTGCCGGCTTCAAGCGGCATCATCACCACTTTGCTGTTCGGTGAACCACCGATTTGTTTTAAGGCTTCCGTGTATTTTTGGGCGATAAAGTAATTGATCGCTTTAGTATCACCGCTAGCAATTGCTTCTGACACCATTTGAGTTGCTTTTGCTTCCGCTTCCGCTGCACGTTCACGCGCTTCTGCTTGTAAGAATGCTTCTTGACGTTCCCCTTCCGCTTTCAGAATACGAGCTTGTTTTTCCCCTTCTGCACGTAGAATTTCTGCTTGACGAATACCTTCGGCTTCCAATACTTCTGCACGTTTATTACGTTCGGCTTTCATTTGTGCGTTCATAGAATCAATCAACTCACGTGGTGGACGCACATCGCGAATTTCAATACGGGTGACTTTAATCCCCCAAGGATTGGTCGCTTCATCTACAATTGCCAACAAACGGCCATTAATGGAGTCACGTTGGGAAAGCATTTCATCCAATTCCATCGAACCTAATACAGTACGAATATTAGTCATGGTTAAATTGATAATCGCCTGTTCTAAATGATTCACCTCATAAGCTGCACTACGAGCATCAATCACCTGAACAAAACAGACCGCATCAATAGATACGTTGGCGTTATCCTTAGAAATAACTTCTTGTGAGGGAATATCTAATACCTGTTCCATCATATTGATCTTGCGGCCAACACGATCCACAAATGGTACGACAAAGTTTAAGCCAGGCATTAGAGTGTGGGTATAACGCCCAAAACGCTCAATCGTCCAGTTATAACCTTGCGGTACAGTTTTGAGTGCTGAAAAAAGTACGACTACAACTAATACAATAAAGACGATTGCGGCAACGGATAAGCCTTCCATAGATTGCTCCTTAATGATGAGGATATATAAGAAAAGTCTATCAAATTAGACCGCACTTTGTATATAAATATATTTATCGTTTTCTCTTATAAATTCAAAAAGATGCGTAATACAATTCGGGGCATCTAAATCTTGATGAGAGACAAATAAAAGTTGGGTTTTACTATTATTGACCAGTTGCTCAATAAAATGTTTTACTAGCTTGCGATTTAATCCATCAAGCCCTTGAAAAGGTTCATCTAAAATCAAAACAGGCGGATATTTCACCATTGCACGTGTAATTAAAAGCAAACGTTGCTGTCCCCAAGAAAGTGAACGAAATGGCTTTTTTGCTAAATGAGTCAGATTTAAACGAGCTAACCATTGCATGGCTTTCAAACGAATTGCCTCTGGCACTTGTTGATAAATCCCAATACTGTCAAAAAAACCTGAAATGATCACATCTAGCACGGAACAATTCACACGATAATCTAAATGCAGTTGGCTGCTTACGTAACCAATTTTTTGTTTGATATCCCAAATGGTTTCGCCTGAACCACGTTGTTTACCAAAAATCATCACATGATTCGCAAAGGCTTGAGGATGATCACCTGTAATTAACGAAAGTAAGGTTGACTTCCCTGCTCCATTTGGTCCTTTAATCCACCAATTTTGATTTGGCTGAACAACCCAATTTAAATGATCCAAAATCACTTTATCGCCATACTGAACTGTAACATTTTTAAGTTCAAAGTGCGGTTGGTTTTCAGGCAGTTTTAGTAATGGTGAGGCCGGCTCAGGCAACGCAACATCAACAGACTGTTCCGCATACACTAATTGTTGATAAATACTTTGTTGCTCAATGGATTGGCGTACACCTTCTAATACTAACTCTAAATTTTCCAACATCGCTAAATGAGTCGCTTCAGCAGGAATATCGGCCAAACGATTAACGATTAGAACGATTGCACATTCTTTTTTCAGTTCGTTTAACATCGCCATCCAATCTTGCACAGATTGTTGATCTAGTCCTTCAAAAGGCTCATCTAAAATTAATAGATCGGGCTTTTGTAATAACGCTTGTGCCAATAGCACTTTACGTGTTTCCCCGGTGGAAAGCTTGATAAAGAAACGATCTAAGAGATAAGTAATCCCTAATTTCTCTGCAATTTGCTCACAAAAAGTGAGCTCAGAGCTACCATTTAAAATGGTTTCTCTTGCCGTTTGACCAAAAAAATCCGGATCGGTATCATCGTTGTTTAAATTCTTTAATGTAGACTCAAGAATTCCTCGTTGTTTTTCAAAAGAAAAGGATTGAACACGTTTGAAAGTATTATGATACTCCCCTTCCTGTAAAGGCAATTCATTTTGCAAAGCTAAAGCAAACGCTGATTTTCCACTCCCATTACTGCCTACCACAACCCAATATTGTCGTGGCTCAATCGCAAAGTGCGGTAAGTTTAAGGTTTGTTTTTGATGAAGTTCAAATTTTGCTTGCTGAATTAAAAGTGTCATTCTCTTTCCCTTAAAAACAAAAGGCGAGCAATTTGCCCGCCTTGTCAGATTAATTTAATTAACCGTTTTTACGCTCTTCTTCCATACATACTGCCGCAGTAAATAATACGTCAGTTGAAGAGTTTAGCGCGGTTTCTGTTGAGTCTTGTAAGATACCAATCACAAAACCTACACCGATCATTTGTGCCGCGATGTCATCACTGATACCAAATAAGCTACAAGCTAATGGGATTAACAATAATGAGCCACCAGCCACACCAGAAGCACCACATGCACAAAGCGCCGCCACAATACTTAATAACACCGCACTGATGAAAGATACTTCGATGCCTAATGTATGAACAGCTGCTAGCGTTAATACAGTAATGGTAATTGCCGCACCCGCCATATTGATATTCGCACCTAATGGAATCGCCACAGAATAGGTTTCTTCATCAAGATTTAAGCGTTTTGCTAATTCAATGTTTACAGGAATGTTTGCTGCAGAGCTACGTGTAAAGAATGCCGTTACACCACTTTCGCGTACACAAGTCCAAACTAATGGATATGGATTACGACGAATTTTCCAATAAACGAGAATTGGATTAAGTACAAAGGCAGTAAATAACATTGTACCGATTAACACGAATAATAAGTGAACGTATCCACCTAACGCAGATAGGCCTTTATCAGATAATGTTTCAGCCACTAAACCGAATACACCGAAAGGTGCAAATGAAATAATCACATGAACGATTTTAGAAATGCCTTCTGCAAAATCAGCTACCACTTGTTTAGTTGCATCTGATGCATGACGAAGAGCTAAACCTAAACCGATAGACCACGCTAAAACACCGATAAAGTTTGCTTTGAAAATCGCATTTAATGGGTTATCCACCACATTCAATACTAAAGTAAGCATCACTTGACCAACAGATTGAGGGGCTGAACTTGCATCTTCTTTTACCGCAAGAGCCACATCTGACGGGAATGCCATACTTGCAATTACCGCAGCAACGGCGGCTAAGAAAGTACCTAAAAGATAAAGCATGACAATTTCTTTCATGTTGCTTTTAGAGCCCACTTTCTTATTAGCGAGCGCAGCCATAACAAGGAAGAAAATCAAAATTGGTGCAACAGCACGCAATGCTTTAACGAAAATTTGACCCAGCACGCCAAAGCTAGATGCAAGATCAATACCTGCTGAATTTTTTACACTCTCATTCACCAAGGCAACAAGGATCCCGAGTACCAAACCAACGGCAATTCGTTTTACCAAATTACCTTGGAACAAAAAATGAAATAAACGTGTTGTATTCATAATAGTTTTAAATGAAGATTAAGTTGAACTTCAGATCGTTACGATCCACCGAAACAGAGTAAAGATAGCTTAAATTTTGTTTAAAAGAAAATTTTTTCTTTATTATTTTATTAAAAAATTGAACTTTTTAAGCTTGGAATGAATTTTTTCTAAAATTTTCGCCTATAAAAAAATTTTTTCTATGCCCTATTGACATACTGTATCTAACCACAGTATATTACAACTGTATAAACAACCAATGATTAAAAACACATTAACTAAAAGGAACACAAGATGATGAACTACGCAAATACAGTTGCACAAAATGATATGACGTTTTCTTATCATCCTATGCCATTTTTCAATGATGTTGAAAGCAAATCGACATTTAATAAAAAATTAGATCTCAACCTTTATTGCATCAAACGTCCACAACAAACTTGTTTTATTCGTGTTACCAATCCGAATATGCTTGCTTGGGGAATTGAAATGGGCGATATGTTAGTTGTTGAAAAAAATGACAGCCTTTTCATTGGTGATCTTGTCGTATTAGAAAAACAAGACGAATTCCATATTTATGAATTTGCTGGTGTAAGCGGTAATGAATTTGTATTCATGGCATTAGATTCTAAAGTGGAAAATATTAAAACAACACAATGGACAAACCTTCCATTAGTTGGCACGGTGACGAATACTATCCATCAAATGAAACCAAGAAGAGACTTAATGAAATTTGCGGCTTAAGCCAATAATCAGATAATCTAAATAAAGAAAAAGTGCGGTTAAAATTAACCGCACTTCTTGTTGAAATAAAATTGTCATTACATCACACGACGAGATTGTGTATAAGTTCTTGACCAGTAATCTTCATCTAATGAACTAATTGTTACACCTTGGCTTGTACTTGCATGCATAAACTGGTTATTACCAATATAAACGCCTACATGGTTATTTCGACGGAAGAACACTAAATCGCCTTTACGTAATTCATGTTTTTGGATTTGACGACCTAAATAGCGTTGTTCGGAAGTTGTGCGAGGAAGTTCCACACCATAAGCATCAAGGAAAGCGGTTTGCATAAATGCAGAACAGTCAATACCACGTTTTGTGCTTCCGCCCATTCTATAACGTGTACCACCCCATTCGTTATAAACTTGAGCAAGTGCTTTATCACCAATTAAACCAGATTTAGGACGGTTTGTTCTTAATTTAGGGTGAAGTCCACCTTGTTTCCCATCTAAACCTGCAATTAAACCCGTTAGCTCCGCATCATCGCTCTCTGTAATGACTCCATTATTAGCCTGCCTAGAGCCATTAGAACAGGCTGTTGTCAACACTGCCAATCCTACAATAATCAAAATCTTCTTTAACATAGCTTTTAAATAATAAAAAAATATAAAAACAAAACTGTTCGGATTTTATCAAAAAGTCATTTTGACCGCCAGTTTTTATTGAATTTTTATGCAATTTTGTGAGTTATCTCTCAAAAAAATAAAGGCTACTCATTCGAGTAGCCTTTATGGAAGATTTCAATCAATTATTTTTTCTTCGCTTTTGCGTTTGGAAGGTCAGTAATTGAACCTTCAAACACTTCTGCCGCAAGACCAACAGATTCATGAAGTGTTGGGTGAGCATGAATGGTTAATGCGATATCTTCTGCATCACAACCCATTTCGATCGCAAGACCGATTTCACCTAATAATTCACCACCGTTAGATCCAACGATTGCCCCACCAAGTACACGGTGAGTATCTTTATCGAAGATCAATTTAGTCATACCTTCAGCACATTCTGAAGCAATCGCACGACCTGAAGCAGCCCAAGGGAATTTAGCCACTTCGTAGTTTAAACCTTCTTGTTTACATTCTTTCTCAGTCTTACCGACCCAAGCCACTTCTGGTTCAGTATAAGCAATAGAAGGAATGACTTTTGGATCGAAGTAATGTTTTTTCCCTGCGATCACTTCCGCCGCAACGTGACCTTCATGAACACCTTTATGTGCTAACATTGGTTGGCCAACGATATCACCAATTGCAAAGATGTGAGGCACATTGGTACGCATTTGTTTATCAACATGAATGAAACCACGCTCATCCACTTCAACACCTGCTTTACCTGCATCAATCAATTTACCATTTGGTGTACGACCGATTGCAACTAATACTGCATCATAACGTTTAGTGTCATTACATGCTTTACCTTCCATTGAAACATAGATACCATCATCTTTTGCTTCAACTGCTGTCACTTTAGTTTCCAGCATTAACTTGAATTTTTTCTCAACTTGTTTGGTGTAGATTGCAACAACATCTTTATCTGCTGCTGGAATCACTTGATCAAACATTTCAACCACTTCAACTTCAGAACCTAATGCATGATATACGGTACCCATCTCTAAACCAATGATACCACCGCCCATGATTAAAAGTTTTTTCGGTACTTCTTTTAATTTAAGTGCATCTGTTGAATCCCAAACACGTGGATCTTCATGTGGAATGAATGGTAATTGAATAGGGCGAGAACCCGCTGCGATAATCGCATTATCAAATTTAATTGTGGTTGGTTTACCATCACGATCACGTGCTACTAATGTATGTGGATCAGTAAACGCCGCTAAACCTTCAACAACGGTTACTTTACGTTGTTTAGCCATACCTGCAAGACCGCTAGTTAATTTCGCCACAACTGCTTCTTTACCTGCGCGTACTTCATCTAAATCAATGCGAGGCTCTGCGAAATACACACCATTTTTGCTTGCATGTTTCGCTTCTTCAATTACTTTCGCTACGTGAAGTAATGCTTTAGAAGGGATACAACCTACGTTTAAACATACCCCACCTAATGTTGAATAACGTTCAACAAGTACTGTTTCTAAACCTAAGTCCGCACAACGGAATGCCGCTGAATAACCTGCAGGACCAGCACCAAGTACCACAACTTGGGTTTTAATTTCTTTACTCATTTTTACCTCGTAAAAACGTTCAAATTTTTGACCGCACTTGCGATCCTTTCTGTAAGATGTGAGCCTAATCACTCACATCTTACCGCGTTAATTACATCACTAAGCGACGTAAGTCAGCTAATACGCCATTGATATAGCTTAAGAAACGAGCACCATCAGCACCATCGATCACACGGTGGTCGAAAGATAATGATAATGGAAGCATTAAGCGTGGCTCAAATTCTTTACCATTCCATACTGGTAGCATTTCTGATTTAGATACACCTAAGATTGCTACTTCTGGTGCATTTACGATTGGTGTAAAGTGAGTTGTACCAATACCACCTAAGCTTGAAATGGTGAAACAACCACCTTGCATATCAGAACCTGAAAGTTTACCGTCACGTGCTTTTTTGGAGACTTCCATTAATTCACGAGAAAGTTCGATAATACCTTTTTTGTTCACGTTTTTAAATACAGGTACAACGAGACCGTTTGGTGTATCTACCGCTACGCCAATGTTGATGTATTTTTTAAGTGTTAATTTTTGTCCGTCTTCAGAGATAGAGCTATTGAAACGTGGGAACGCTTCCAATGCTTTCGCTACCGCTTTCATAATGAACACAACAGGTGTAATTTTCACATCCAATTTTTGTTTTTCAACAATCTTATTCTGTTCTTTACGGAATGCTTCTAAATCGGTGATATCTGTGCGATCGAAGTGAGTAACATGTGGAATCATTACCCAGTTACGATGTAAGTTCGCACCAGAGATTTTGTTGATACGGCTTAATTCAACTTCTTCTACTTCACCAAATTTGCTGAAGTCAACTTTCGGCCATGGTAATAAGCCTAAGCCTGCACCATTTGCCACACCATTACCAGCTGCTGCAGAAGATACAGTACCAGTTTCAAATGCTTTAACAGCAGTTTTCACGTAAGCTTGAATATCTTCTTTCACAACACGACCTTTACGACCCGTACCTTTTACGCGATCAAGGTTAATACCGTATTCACGCGCTAAGCGACGAATCACCGGTGTTGCGTGTGCATAGCCTGCGCTTGCTACAACTTGTTCTTGGCTTAAACCAGATACATTACCTGATTGTGCTGCCGGCGCTGCTGCAAGTGCTGCTTGAGGCGCTGGAGCTGCCGCTGCTGGAGCTGCTGCAGGAGCGGGTGCTGCACCTGCCACTTCAAATTTCATAATTAATGAACCAGTTGAAACTTTATCACCTGATTTCACTAAAATTTCTTTTACCACACCCGCAAACGGAGCTGGCACTTCCATTGAGGCTTTATCGCCTTCAACGGTGATTAAAGATTGCTCTTCAGAAACGCTGTCACCAACGGCAACCATGATTTCAGTTACGTTAACTTCATCGCCACCGATATCTGGTACATTCACTTCTTTAATGGCTGAAGCTGTTGGTGGTGCTGCAGGTGCTGCAGCCTGTTGAGCAGGCGCTGCGGCTGGTGCGGCACCTGCCACTTCAAATTTCATGATTAATTTGCCAGTAACAACTTTATCGCCCACGTTGATTAAAATTTCTTTTACTACGCCAGCAACAGGAGCAGGTACTTCCATCGACGCTTTATCACCTTCAACATTGATAATTGATTGGTCAACTTCAACGGTATCGCCTACTTTCACCATAATATCAGTCACGTTTACTTCGTCTGAACCGATATCGGGTACATTGACTTCAATGACACTTGCAGCTGCAGGTGCGGCTGCCGGTGCAGGTGCTGCAGCAGCAGGAGCAGGCGCTGCCGCATCCGTTGACTCTAAAACAAGCATTGGTGTGCCAGTTGTGACTTTATCACCCACTTTTACTAATACTTCTTTTACCACACCGGCTTCTGGTGCAGGTACTTCCATTGAAGCTTTATCACCTTCAACATTAATAATACTTTGATCAGCGGTAATGGTATCTCCTACTTTCACCATCACTTCTGTTACGGTAACTTCATCACTACCGATATCAGGAATTTGAATTTGTTTTGACATGTTATCTTACCTTTAAAAAACGCAGTTAAAATCAACCGCACTTTATTTGTAGATGCTCCTGTGTGCTCTCACACACAGGATGTTTTTATTAAGCGTAAAGCGGATTTAAAATTTCAGTTTTTAAACCAAATTTCGCGATTGCATCAGCCACCACTTTCGCATCAAGTTTGCCTTGTTTTGCAAGCTCATGTAATGCTGCAACCACAACATAACGTGCATCCACTTCAAAGTGTTCACGTAAGTTTTCACGGCTGTCTGAACGACCGAAACCGTCAGTACCTAATACGTGATAGCTTTGTGCTGGAATGAAGGCACGAACTTGCTCTGCAAATAATTTCATGTAGTCAGTTGCTGCAACAGCTGGTGCATCGTTCATTACCTGTGCAATGTAAGGTACGCGTGCTTTTTCAGTTGGGTGTAACATGTTCCAACGTACTGCATCCGCACCTTCACGAGCCACTTCAGTGAATGAAGGCACACTATATACATCTGAGCTTACGCCATATTCATTTGCAAGGATTTGTGCCGCTTCACGAACGTGACGGAAGATCGCACCAGAACCTAATAATTGAACATGACCTTTGTTGCCTTTCGCTTCAACGGTTTCAAATTTATAAAGACCTTTACGAATACCTTCTTCTGCACCTTTTGGCATTGCTGGTTGTTCGTAAGTTTCGTTTAATGTGGTGATGTAATAGAACACATCTTCTTGTTTTTCACCGTACATACGGTTGATACCGTCTTGTAAGATAACTGCCACTTCATAAACGTAAGCAGGGTCATAAGATACACAGTTAGGAATAACAAGAGATTGAATATGGCTGTGACCATCTTCGTGTTGTAAACCTTCACCATTTAATGTTGTACGACCAGAAGTACCACCGATCATGAAACCACGTGCTAACTGGTCACCTGCTGCCCACATTAAGTCACCCACACGTTGGAAACCAAACATTGAGTAGTAGATGAAGAATGGAATCATCGGAAGGTTATTTACAGAGTATGAGTTCGCTGCTGCTAACCAAGAGGATGCTGCACCTAATTCATTGATACCTTCTTGTAATACTTGACCATCTTTCGCTTCACGGTAGTAAGCCACTAAATCACGGTCAGAAGGCACATAGTTTTGACCATGTGGGTTGTAAATACCGATTTGACGGAATAAACCTTCCATACCGAAAGTACGTGCTTCGTCAGCAATAATTGGCACAATTTGTTGACCAATGTTCTTATCTTTCAATAAGGTATTTAAGAAGCGAACAAATGCCATTGTGGTTGAAATTGGACGCGCTTGCTCTTCCAACAATGGGGCAAACTCTTCTAATGCTGGCACTTTAAATTCAGTGGTGAATTTTGGTAAACGTTTTGGTAAATAACCGTTTAATGCTTTACGTCTGCCGTGAAGATAATTGTACTCTTCCGAACCTTCTGGGAAGGTGATGTATGGATAGTTAGGAATATCTTCATCTTTAATATCTAATTGGAAATGATCGCGGAAAGATTTTAAGCTTTCGAGTGACATTTTTTTCGATTGGTGTGCAGTGTTTTTACTTTCTGCTTCAGGTATTTTATAACCTTTAACCATGTGAGCTAAGATCACAACAGGTTTACCTGCAGTTTGTGCTTTATGGAATGCGGCATAAAGTTTTTCTGAATCGTGACCACCACGTCTTAATGCCCAGATTTCATCATCTGTCATATCTGCCACTAATGCAGCCGTTTCTGGGTAACGACCGAAGAAGTGTTCACGAACGTATGCACCATTCTTAGATTTGAAGGTTAAATAGTCACCGTCAAGCACTTCCATCATTAATTGGGTTAATTTGCCAGTAGTATCTTTTGCAAATAATTTATCCCAGCCACTACCCCACATGACTTTGATCACTTCCCAACCTGCACCAGCAAATAAACCTTCTAATTCTTGAACGATTTTGCCGTTACCCGTTACAGGACCATCTAAACGTTGCAAGTTACAGCTTACAACGAAGATTAAGTTATCTAAGCCTTCACGTGCTGCGAATGTTAAATCACCTTTTGCTTCGATTTCGTCCATCTCACCATCACCAAGGAAAGCATACACTTTTTGATCTTTGGTGTCTTTTAAACCACGGTTATCTAAGTATTTTAAGAAACGAGCAGTACGGATCGCATTTACCGGGCCTAAACCCATAGATACGGTAGAGAATTGCCAGAATTCAGGCATTAATTTCGGGTGTGGGTAAGAAGAAAGGCCTTTACCTGGTTCACATTCCTGACGGAAATTATTCATTTGATCTTCAGTAATACGACCTTCAACAAATGCACGAGCATACATACCTGGTGCTGCGTGGCCTTGGAAGAAGACTAAGTCACCGCCGTTTTTATCAGTCGCTGCTTTGAAGAAGTGGTTAAAACAAACTTCATACATGCTTGCTGCAGATTGATAAGTTGAAATGTGACCACCTAATTCAAGATCTTTTTTCTGGCCACGTAATACCGCCATGATCGCATTCCAACGTACAGCACTACGAATACGACGCTCAATAGCTTTATCACCTGGGTATGCTGGCTGTTCAGAAAGTGGAATGGTATTAACATAAGGGGTTGTTACGCCACCTTTTGCAATGTTCACGCCACCATTACGTGCCTGATCAATCACCTGATTGATAATGTAATACGCACGCTCTGCGCCTTCTGCACGAATTAATGAATCAACAGCTGACAACCAATCCTGTGTTTCAATTGGGTCAATATCGTTTACTAAGGTATCTGACATAGTCTTTCCTTATTTTACTGAGTGAAAATGAAGTTTGGTTATGACCAAACACGAAAATCAAGCTTGTTAATCAATGTTACAAACATTTAACAAATCTTGTAAATTTTAGAAGATTTTTTGCAAGAAAGATAGTAGATTTTCACTGTTCTCGTGCTTTTCTTCCAGTTATTTCCATACTAGTGATTAAAAGTGCGGTCATTTTAGGAAGATTTTCTGATTTGAGTTAAAGCATGCTTTACATATTGCATTCAATACCCGCTTTGATCTAAAGTGCTCGCATACTTTTTTAGCTTTATGGAGGATAAAATATGAATACTACAACTCGCCCAATCTTTTCTCATAAACGAATAGCGCTCGTTGCACATGATAGCTGCAAACAAAACCTGCTCAATTGGGTAAAGAAACATAAAGAAGCTCTCGCTCCCCATCAACTTTATGCAACAGGTACAACTGGCCATCTATTGTCTAGAGAAACAGGACTTGGAATAGCCTCACTATTAAGTGGCCCGATGGGAGGCGATCAACAACTTGGCGGACTGATTGCCGAGAAAAAAATTGATATGATGATTTTCTTTTGGGATCCGATGAATGCCGCGCCACATGATCCCGATGTAAAAGCCTTAATGCGTATTGCAACCGTCTGGAATATTCCCGTTGCGATTAATCAAAGCACGGCCGATTTCCTTTTAACATCAAGCTTATTTGAGCAAGAAATCAATATTGATATCCCCGATTATGACGGGTATTTAAAAGCTCGCTTGGATTAAAAGTTAAATAAGCTCAACCTAATAAAAAAGGAGATAAATCACTTTATCTCCTTTCTCATTATTTAATCATTAATTACTGACCTTGCGCTGCTGCACCCATCATTAACATAAATAACACGCCTTGAACTTGCTCTTCTGGAATCACTTGACCATTAAGTTTGAGTTCGCCCTTTTCAAGCACTAAGTTAAGCGTCACATTTTTATCATTATTCACCATAATATTTTGTGCTGCAGCTTGTTTAGCTTGCTCTTCAATTTGTGCTTTAATCAACGCTTTATCTGCTTCTGGATCTAATTGTGTCATAAGTTTTTCAACCATTTCTTTATCTACGTGAATATTTAACGCAAAATCCGTAAGTTGTTTATATAAACTCCCCGCCATTAAATCAAATTTCGGATCTTTCGCTAACGCCACATTTAAATCTAATGAGACTTTACCCTGACTATTTGAAATTGAAATAGGGTTGAGTTTAATTTGAGGCTGATTATTAAAAATAGCCATACCATGATTTTCAGCCCATGAACTTAAAATTTCAGATACCATTTCCTGATTAGCATTTTCATCATCACTGACTGATTTGAAGACGGTGAAGAGTGCTTCAATTAACGCATTTACTGCGTTTGCTTCAATATGATTTAACTCGCTATTGTAAGTTAATTTTCCAAAATCCTTCCCATCAATAACTATCGAGTCTACTGCACTTTCACTTTTTAAGTTTACAAAATCACCATTAAGTGAAATATCAGATGTTCCTTTAGCCCCCTTGTAAATAATAGAAACTGTATCGTCTAAAGAATTAGTGTTAGCCATTTCGATACTTTCAGCTGAATAAACGCTTTTTCCCGTATAAATATAAGCCCACTTAGTTGGGTTGAATGAGGTTTCAGATTTCAAGCCCTTCATCTTCATTGTTACCGATTTGGGCATAACAACATCTTTGCTCTCTTCTATTTCAATATTATCAAAGTTTGAATTGAAGCTTATTTCATCTGAAACCAGATCATATTTACCCGCAAGATCTTTATCAACATCAAAACCAATGTTGATATTTGACCAAGCCAATTTATTTTGTGGAGAATTTGGATCAGTCACTTCCCCTGCGGCTAGTTCAACTTTACCTTTTGTTGCTAAGCTATAGCTAGTAGAGGCTTGATATTGAACAGGTTTATCCGATTTAAGCAAATCAAATAAAGGTTGGGTTGTTTCATTTTTACCAATCACACCTTGTGCTGAAAACATTACTGGCATGAAATTAAATTTGGTTAATTGATCGAGTGGGAATGGACCATGATAAAGTTTTGTTGAAAATGGAATAGTGAATACTTTCCCTTCTTTAGGTAAAGAAATAACCACTTCATCTTCTACTTGAGAGGTAAAGAAACCGCGTTCAAACTGTTTATTTTGATAAACAACTTTAAATGAATCAGATAAGCCTAAAGCTTGAGCTTGTTTATTTGCTAATTCAATTTGGCGTAAATATTCAGTTTGTGCTTTTTCCCCGGTAAACCAAGCCCCACCGACACCTACCGCACCGAGAGCCACAATCACACCTAATGCTACGACTGATTTTTTCATTTCGATTCCTTTGTTAAATTAATAGATGATTAAAATTGTCGACAATTTACCACAAAACACAAATTTTTTCTTATTTTTTCAAAATAATTTTATATTTCCCCCTTGAACTTTGTTCAGCTGGACTTATTTTGTGAAACAAGAACGGAAATGACCGCACTTTAAAAGGAAGAAAAAATTTAAATCTTGCCTCTTGAAATGCGGAAAAGTATCCACATCTTATTCATCGTAACAATTTACAACGAATTTAAAATTTAATTAGGAGTAACAAAATGGGAAAAATTATCGGTATTGACTTAGGTACAACAAACTCATGTGTGGCAGTAATGGATGGTGATAAACCACGCGTAATCGAAAACGCAGAAGGTGATCGCACTACTCCGTCAATTATTGCTTATACAAATGATAACGAAATTTTAGTGGGCCAACCGGCAAAACGCCAAGCGGTAACCAACCCTAAAAATACTTTATTTGCAATTAAACGTTTAATCGGTCGTCGTTTTGACGATGCTGAAGTAAAACGTGATATCGACATTATGCCATTTGAAATCACCAAAGCAGATAACGGTGATGCATGGGTAAATGTAAAAGGTGACAAACTTGCGCCTCCACAAATCTCTGCAGAAGTATTGAAAAAAATGAAGAAAACTGCGGAAGATTTCTTAGGTGAGCCAGTGACTGAAGCGGTAATCACTGTTCCCGCATACTTTAATGATGCTCAACGTCAAGCAACAAAAGATGCAGGTCGTATCGCAGGCTTAGAAGTTAAACGTATTATCAACGAACCAACAGCAGCAGCATTAGCTTACGGTTTAGATAAAGGTCAAGGCAACAAAACTATCGCTGTTTATGACTTAGGTGGTGGTACATTTGACTTATCTATCATCGAAATTGATGAAGTAGGTGGCGAAAAAACCTTTGAAGTATTAGCAACCAACGGTGATACTCACTTAGGTGGTGAAGACTTCGACAACCGCGTTATCAACTACTTAGTAGATGAGTTCAAAAAAGAACAAGGTGTTGATTTACGTAATGACCCACTTGCAATGCAACGTTTAAAAGAAGCAGGTGAAAAAGCGAAAATTGAACTTTCTTCTGCACAACAAACTGATGTGAACTTACCTTACATCACTGCAGATGCTACAGGTCCTAAACATTTAAACATTAAATTAACTCGTGCTAAATTAGAATCTTTAGTAGAAGATTTAGTGGCGAAATCACTTGAACCTGTAAAAGTTGCATTAAACGATGCTGGCTTAAGTGCATCACAAATTGATGATGTTATCTTAGTGGGCGGTCAAACCCGTATGCCATTAGTACAACAAAAAGTAGAAGAATTCTTCGGTAAAGCACCTCGTAAAGACGTGAACCCGGATGAAGCCGTTGCTATCGGTGCTGCAGTTCAAGGTGGTGTATTAGCGGGTGATGTAACTGATGTCTTATTGTTAGACGTAACACCATTATCTTTAGGTATCGAAACCATGGGTGGTGTGATGACTACCTTAATTGAGAAAAACACGACGATTCCAACTAAAAAATCACAAGTGTTCTCAACTGCAGAAGATAACCAAAGTGCAGTAACCATTCACGTATTACAAGGTGAACGTAAACAAGCATCAGCGAATAAATCTTTAGGCCAATTCAACCTTGAAGGCATTAACCCAGCTCCACGAGGTATGCCACAAATTGAAGTAACCTTCGACATCGACGCTGACGGTATTATCCACGTTTCTGCGAAAGATAAAGGCACAGGTAAAGAACAACAAATCACCATCAAAGCCTCTTCTGGTTTAAGTGATGAAGAAATTCAACAAATGGTTCGTGATGCAGAAGCAAACGCTGAAGCTGACCGTAAATTTGAAGAATTAGTACAAGCTCGCAACCAAGCAGATCATCTTGTACACGCTACACGTAAACAATTAGAAGAAGCGGGTGATAAAGTTCCAGCTGAAGATCGTGCAGCAATTGAAAGCGCATTAAGCGATTTAGAAACTGCAGCGAAAGGCGAAGATAAAGCAGTAATCGAAGCTAAACTTCAAGCGCTTGCAGAAGTTGCTCAAAAACTTGCTCAAGCGGCTCAACCACAAGGTGATACACAACAAGCTCAAAGCAACAGCAAACCAAATGATGATGTTGTTGATGCAGAGTTTGAAGAAGTGAAAGATAACAAATAATTTCACTTGAACCAAAATTAAAGGGCGTAGCAATACGCCCTTTTGGCATATTCATTAAATGCCGTTTTTCCTGACTTTATTTAAAAAAGTGAAGTCAGGAAAAGTAAACCCGGAGGATAAATGGCGTTAAAACTCTACCCAATCGTACAACAACGCTTAGATAACAACATAGCAAATGAGATAATCTCAACCCTTTGGCAAAACAATCTTGATAAACTACCACAAGGTCACTGTTGTTATGGCATCTATTTTAATTATGCTACGAATCACCTAGCAGACTATGATTTTGCGATTGCAAGTGAAGTAGTATTAGAGACAGATATTCCGGTGATTGAAATTGAAGATTTGAGTTTCTACGAAGTTTTTCGTTGCAAAATAGATGAAATTTATCAAACATGGCAACTAATCTGGAGAAAAGAACAACAAGGTTTACTTAAGCGGGCTTATTCGGTGGATTTTGAAAAATACCACTCTGATGGTTTGGTAGAAATTTATATCGCTGTTGTACCACATTGCTAAGTTCAAAGTGCGTAAAATTTTATAAAAAACAACCGCACTTTACCCCAAAACAAACACAACAAAGGAAAAAACAATGAAATTCGAAACGAAATGCCTCCATGCTGGCTACAGTCCTAAAAACGGTGAGCCACGTGTTCAACCTATCGTACAAAGCACGACTTATACCTACGATTCAGCAGAAGAAATTGGCAAGTTATTTGACTTACAAGCTGCAGGCTATTTTTATACTCGCTTAGCAAATCCAACAACTAATGCAGCGGAAGAAAAAATTACAGCTCTTGAAGGTGGCGTGGCAACAATGTGTACGGCTTCTGGTCAATCTGCGGTTTTCTATGCGATGTTGAATATTTTAGAAGCAGGCGATCATTTCATTTCATCTTCTTATGTGTATGGCGGTACTTACAATTTATTTGCCCATACCTTCAAAAAAATGGGTATCGAAGTGACTTTTGTGGATCAAGATTTACCGCTTGAAGAACTCAAAAAAGCGATTCGTCCAAGTACAAAAGCTGTCTTTGCTGAAACCATTGCTAACCCCGCTTTACGCGTGTTGGATATTGAAAAATTTGCAGCCTTAGCGAAAGCTGCAGAGGCACCATTATTAATTGATAATACCTTTGCTACCCCCTATTTTTGTCGTCCAATCGAATTTGGGGCAAACGTGGTCATTCACAGCACATCTAAATATTTAGATGGTCATGCTATTGCCTTAGGTGGCTCCATTACTGATGGCGGTAACTTTAATTGGAATAACGGCAAATATCCGCAATTAAACACGCCAGATCAAACTTATCATGGTTTGGTTTACACAGAAACCTTCGGCCCTGCGGCTTATATTGTCAAAGCACGCGTGCAATTAATGCGTGATTTAGGTGCTACACCCGCTCCACAAAATAGTTTCTTATTGAATGTAGGTATGGAAACCCTTGCGCTTCGCATGCAACGTCATTATGAAAATGCACAGGCTGTAGCCGAGTTTTTAGAAAAACATCCGCAAGTCGCTAAAGTGAATTATCCTGGCTTACCAAGCTCACCAGATTACGCGCTCAAACAAAAATATTTACCTAACGGTTTGTGTGGTGTCATTTCCTTTGAGATTAAAGGTGGCAAAGAAACCGCAGCAAAATGGTTAAACGCATTACAAATGACCTCACGTGAAGTACACGTAGCCGATATTCGTACTTGTGCGTTACATCCTGCGACTTCAACACATCGCCAATTAAGTGAAGCTGAACTAGAGCAAGCCGGTATTTCTGCAGGGCTTATTCGTCTTTCTTGTGGTATTGAAAATATTCAAGATATTTTAGCTGACTTAGAGCAAGCATTCGCTGCAGCGAAATAAGTATTATAAGGCAGGCAAATTGCCTGCCATTTTAAACGAGAGATAAAAACGTTCAGCTTATCGCTTATTTTTATTTGTTTACTTATCTTAATAGTAAGCAAACAAAAATAAGTATAAATTAACGTATTTACCCTTGATATTTCTGCCTTCGGCATCATTTTTATTGTTAGGTATGTTGTTAATGCAGTACCACACAATAACAAAATAAAATTTTTTAAATTTATATTTTTAAACGGAAAACGAAAACATTATGGCAAAGAAAGATTATTACGACGTTCTTGGTGTTGAACGTGGCGCAGATGAAAAAGCAATTAAACGTGCTTACAAAAAACTCGCCATGCAATATCACCCTGATAGAACCAAAGGTGATAAAGCCAAAGAAGAAAAATTTAAAGAAATCCAAGAAGCCTATGAAATCTTAGGCGATAAAGAAAAACGTGCTGCTTACGATCAATACGGTCACGCAGCCTTTGAACAAGGTGGCATGGGAGGCGGAGGCTTCGGTGGCGGATTCAGTGGCGCTGATTTTGGTGATATTTTTGGTGATATGTTCGGCGATATCTTCGGCGGTAGCGGACGCGGTCGTCAGCGTGTAGTGCGTGGTGAAGATCTACGTTATGACATCCAAATTACGTTAGAAGAAGCCGTAAAAGGTACAACCAAAGACATCCAAATCAATACGCTTGCTCACTGTGATAGCTGTGATGGCTCTGGTGCAGAAAAAGGATCAAAAGTTGAGACATGTCCAAGCTGTCATGGCTCTGGTCGTGTTCGTCGTCAACAAGGCTTCTTCGTAACTGAAGCGGTTTGTCCGACTTGTCATGGTTCTGGTAAGAAAATTGAAAAACCATGTAAAAGCTGCCATGGCGAAGGTCGTGTTCACAAGAAGAAAAACCTGTCCGTTAAAATCCCAGCAGGTGTGGATACCGGCAACCAATTACGTTTAAGCGGTGAAGGTGCGGCTGGCGAAAATGGTGCACCAGCAGGCGATTTATATGTGGTGATTCACGTTAAAGAACATCATATCTTTGAACGTGATGGAAACAACCTCTACTGCGAAGTGCCAATCAGTTTCTCAATGGCAGCGTTAGGGGGGGAAATTGAAGTCCCAACCTTAGACGGTAAAGTGAAACTCAAAATTCCTGCGGAAACCCAAACAGGCAAACTGTTCCGTATGCGTGGTAAAGGGGTGACCTCTACACGTAGCGGCTACGCAGGTGATCTCATTTGTCGCGTGGTGATTGAAACACCAGTGAACTTAAATAAAGAACAAAAAGAATTATTAGAAAAACTGGAAGAAAGTTTGAAAGGGCAAAAATCTCATAGCCCGAAATCTTCAAGCTTTTTAGACGGTGTGAAGAAATTCTTTGATAACTTAGGTAAGTAATCCTAAACAGAAAGTGCGGTCAATTTTAAAACTATTTTGAAATTGACCGCACTTTTATTTTATAAGTAATGACTTTACACGACAGAAATGGCTTTTATTTGTACATAAACATCCATGCCTTGAGCAAAATGCAATTCATTAAACGCCCATTTACTGATACTTGCCCAAACTTTATGCCCTTCCACCAATACCGCAATGTCAATGCGATTCTCTTGCGGAACGATTTGTACAATTTGCCCTCGTAAAATATTACGAATACTCGTTTGCTCTGGCTTGCTGAGTGTGAGTGACACATCCGAACTATAAATACAGACGCGTACTTTTTCATTGACTTGGTGATGTACTTCATTAATCCAAAGCTGTTGTTCGCCCAAAGAAAGTGCGGTCATTTTATAGGTTGGATTATGTAAATATACGGGCAACGCCAACACACTACTCTGTTCCGATTCGCCTTTCCAAGGGGCAAATAACGGACTGTTCCACACATTTTCTAAGGAGTCATAGGCTTTCACTTTGCCGTTTTCCATCAGTACAACACGATCGGCCAAACGTAATAATTCATCCAAGCTGTGCGTCACATATAAAATCGGCACATTAATTTCTTTGGATAGACTTTCCAGATATTGCATAAGCTCACGTTTGCGAGGCACATCTAAAGCTGAAAGTGGTTCATCCATTAACAAAATATCAGGATCTGTTAATAAGGCTCGCCCAATTGCCACACGTTGTTTTTCGCCACCCGATAAAGTCAGAGGATAGCGTTTGAGTAACGGTTCAATACCAAGTAGCTGAACGATATAGTCAAAGTCTTCACGGCTGACATGCTTCATGCCATAACGTAAATTGCCTTTGACGTTGTAATGCGGAAATAAACGGGCATCTTGGAATACGTAACCAATTTTGCGCTGATGCACGGGGAGATTCTCACCGTTCTCTACATCCACCAAAGTGCGGTCATTTAAACGAATAAATCCCTGATCAGGATGAGTTAAACCACTCACTAAATTAATCAATGAGGTTTTACCCGAACCTGACAAACCAAAAATAGCCGTCACACCTTGAGTTGGCAGTTGCAGATCCGCACGTAAGGTCAGGCGACCTAATTGTTGTTGTACATTAATGTGTAGCATCGCCCTGCCCCAATTTTTTCTGCATCCGTTTGCTCAATGCTTCGGAAAGCAATAAAGAAATTAATGAAAGGATCACCGCAAACAAGCAAAGGCGTGCAGTTTGTGCTTCTGCGCCAGGTGTTTGGATAAATGAATACATCGCTAAAGGAATGGTTTGGGTCTCCCCCGCAATATTGGAAACGAAAGTAATAGTCGCACCAAACTCCCCTAAAGAGCGTGCAAAACCTAATACTAAACCCGCCAATACACCTGGAAGAGAAAGAGGTAGCGTGATTGTAAAAAAGACTCGCCAAGGCGAAGCGCCAAGCGTTTGTGCGGCTTGCTCTAATTTAAAATCAATGCTTTCCAAGGAAAGACGAATCGCCCGCACAACCAATGGAAATGCCACCACAGCTGAAGCTAATACAGCCCCCTTCCAGCTAAAGCCGAAGGATAAGCCAAACCATTGATATAAATACTTGCCAATAAAGCCATTACGCCCCATGGCGACTAATAATAAATAACCGATAACCACCGGCGGCAATACCAAAGGCAGATGAATAATCCCTGTAACCAGCGACTTACCGTAAAATTCCTTACGAGCTAGTAACCAAGCAATAAAAATTGCAAAGGGCAAACTCCAAAGCATAGAACTCAATGCGACATTCATGCTTAAGTGAATCGCATCCCATTCCATCGGGCTTAATTGAAACCAAGAGAGCAAAATATTTCCTTGTGTATATGTCGATATGTCGAAATTTCTTTAGAGATAACAAAAAGGACAGTTTCCTGTCCTTTCTTTATAAAGTCTGAGCTCATTATTTCACAGAGAAACCATATTCAACAAATATTTTTTTCGCTGCGCTCGATTCTAAGTAATTAAGGAAATCACGGGTATCCGCATTATCATGATCTTTTAAAATCGCAACGGGATATTCAACTGGTTTATAACTGTCTTTCGGGAATACGCCGACTGTTTTCACTGAGTTACTCACTTTCGCATCGGTGCTATATACAATACCGTAAGGCGCTTCAGCGCGTTCAACTAAGGCTAACGCACCACGCACGTCTTTCGCACGCGCTAATTTATCTTTAACTTGATCCCATAAATTTAATTTCGTTAATGACTCTTCTGCATATTGTCCTGCAGGAACGTGCGCAGGATCACCTACAGATAAATAGCTGTCTTTTAAGCCTTTAATCCATTCACCTTTTGCAATATCTACTGAATTAGCGGCACTTTTGGCTGGTGCAATTAACACTAATTCATTACCCGCTATGACTTTTTCAGTTTCTTTTACGGTGAGATTTTTATCTGATAAATATTTCATCCATTTGTTGCTAGCTGAAATAAATAAGTCTGCAGGTGCACCTTCTTCAACTTGTTTTGCAAGGGTAGAAGAAGAAGCAAAAGAGAAAACGACGGTATTATTTGGCTTTTCAGTTTGGTATTGATCCGCAATTTGTTGTAACGCATCAGTCATTGAAGCGGCAGCAAATACAGTCACTTTTGCTGATGCAGCAAAAGATACACCCATACCCGCAATTAAAAGTGCGGTTGCAAATTTAGTTAATTTCATTATTTATCTCCTATATAAATGAAACTATATATAAAAAAATATACTACGAGTGAATTATAACTTGAATTTTCAAATAAGCTACAGAAAAAAACAAAGATCAAGTAAAATGAATAGCATTAAGCATTAGGAGGAGATGATGAAACAAACTGAAATTTTACTGACAATCAAACTTCATCAAGAATTATTTATTGATCCAAAACGTGTTCGCCTCTTAAAAGAAATTAAAGAATGTGGCTCAATCAACCAAGCAGCCAAAAACGCTAAAGTAAGCTATAAAAGTGCTTGGGATCACCTTGAGGCAATGAATAAAATCAGCCCTAAACCGCTTTTAGAACGTAATATCGGTGGGAAAAATGGGGGCGGTACTTCATTAACCACTTATGCTGAGCGTTTGCTGCAGCTTTATGATTTACTCGAACAAACACAAGAGCACGCATTCCATATTCTGCAAGATGAGACGATCCCACTAAACAGTCTCCTTTCAGCAACGGCAAAATTCTCCTTACAAAGTAGCGCGCGCAATCAATTTTTTGGTAAGGTTGCAAGTCAACATATTGTGGACTCTCGCTGCATTGTTGCAGTAAACATTCAGGATTTGCCTCATCCATTACATGTTTCAATCACAATGCGCAGTGCTGAGCGTCTCAGACTCATTACTGAAAAAGAAGTGATGGTCATGTTTAAAGCCCCTTGGGTGAAAATTAGTACCACCCCATTAGAAGAAAAAAATAACCTCTTCCAAGCGACTATTCTTTCAATGGAAAACGAAGAAGCCATTGTGCAAATAAAAGATAGCTCAACTGAATTTTGTGCCAGTATTCATAGCAAAGATGGTTGGAAAGTGGGACAAGATGTGTGGTTACACGTGGATCCAGAACAGATTATTTTGGCAACATTGAAATAATCCTAGAAACAAAAAGTGCGGTTAAAATTAACCGCACTTTTTTATTTTAATTTATAACGCTATCTCATCAATCGAGCGCCCAAAACTCGGCAAAAAGACCTGTAAAAAATAATCCATTTCTTGACTGTGCCATTGTTCCATTAGATTTTCTAAACGTTTTTTCGCTGTTTTAAATTCATGGTTACCATGCTCTAATTCAAATTGAGCCTTGATATAAGCACAAATCAAATCCGCTTGTTTTACTAGATGCTTTTCTTCTGGGCTAAATTGCTCACTATCTAAATATGGAGCAAAACTCTCTTGCAATTCAGTCGGGAGCAAGCTAATTAAATGCAATTCAGCTGCCGCTTCAATATCTTTATAAGCATGCGTTATTTCAGAATTGAAATATTTAATTGGAGTCGGCAAATCACCAGTAAAGATTTCAGAGGTATCATGATACATCGCCATTACAGCAATACGTTCAGGATTCACTTCCCCACCAAAAAATTGATTTTTAATAATGGCCAAAGCTTGTGCCACAAAGGCAACTTGCAGGCTATGCTCCGCCAAGTTTTCCTTTTCAATATTGCGCATCAATGACCAACGCTGAATTAAGCGAAGACGATCTAAACAGGCAAAAAAGTGACTGGTTTTAACTTCCACAATATATCCTTAATTAGACGGGAACTCTTCAATAATCACAGGGAGATCAATCACTTTACCTAAGCGAGAAATGGTAACGATGACTTCAGTATTCGGTTTAGTATCACTGATAATTTGCATCATTTCACGAATAGACAGGTTATCTTGTTTATTTAAACGTAAAATCACATCCCCCACCTGGATTCCCGCTTTCGCTGCAGGGCTATTGGCAGTCACGCCTGTAATCACGATACCACCGTTTGAATTAGCGGTGATTTCACTTTGTACCCCAAAATAACCACGAATCACGCGTCCATCGCGAATAATTTTATATAACACATCATTGGCAATGCTGATTGGAATCGCAAAATTCAGACCTTCTGCAATTTCATTGGCTGTTTTACCAATACTTAACGTGCTGATCCCTACTAATTCGCCAGCTGAGTTAATCAACGCGCCACCAGAGTTACCACGGTTAATTGATGCATCTGTTTGAATAAAGTTTTGACGACCTAAAGAATCCCCTACGGCACTACGCCCTACCGCACTGATAATCCCTTGGGAAACACTTTGACCAAGGTTATACGGGTTACCAATAGCAAGAGCAATATCACCCACTCGTACTTGGCGTTCTTTATTTTGTGGAATGGTAGAAAGATTGGTTGCTTTAATTTTTAATACCGCAAGATCCGTCAAATTATCCGAACCGATTAAATTCGCTTCATAAATATTGCCGTTTTGCAATGCCACCACAATTTGATCGGCATTTTGAATAACGTGTTTATTGGTGAGAATATAACCGTCTTTGGTCATAATCACGCCAGAACCTAAGTTATTTACCTGTAATTGATCGCTATCATTAATGCTGGCAGAAGAAAAAGATCGGTTGTACACGTTCACGACGGCAGGAGAAGCAATTCTCACGGCACTATTAAACGAAACGATATCATCAGCAGAGAAAAGGCTGCTGTTATTGAGCTTAGGAACGGCAAATAAAATAACACCTGCCGCGGCAAGCCCCCAAAGGGCGGAGTGGAAAAGTTTTTTAAACATTTTTTATTCTTTTATTAATAAGTTAGGTAAATAACTGAGCTTTAAATCATCCCCAATTCTTTCACATTCTTGCAGTTGCCACAATGGGGCATCAGCAAGTTTTTCCAAATGCGGAAGTTGGCATAATCCTCGAGCTTTATCTCCCAAGAGTTTTGGGGCGACATAAATAATTAATTCATCTACAGCATGTTGTTCAATCAGGCTTCCCGCTAAATTGGCGCCGGCTTCAACCCAAACAGAATTTACTTGTCGCTTACCTAATTCTGTCATCAATAAATCGAAATCATAATTTTCTGGCAGTAACATTTGCTCACAGAAATCAGGGAATATAGACATGTCCCGTGGAATTGAACCCACAAGCCAAACTGGCGAATGGGTATAGAATAATTGATGGTTTGGTTGAACTCGATTTTTAGAATCTAAGATTATGCGAATAGGCTGACGCACAGTATCTTCAGCATATTCCGCTTTTAGATCATCGGGGAATTGATTCCAACGCACGTTCAAGCTTGGATCATCGGCTAACACGGTAGCACTTGTTGATAAAAGTGCGGTCGCTTTGGCTCGCATTTTTTGTACATCTGCACGAGCTGCTTCACCCGTGATCCATTTGCTTTCACCGCTCGCCATGGCTGTTCGTCCATCTAAACTCATGGCTAATTTCAGCTGCACATAAGGCTTGCCGGTTCGCATACGTTTGAGAAAACCTTTATTTAAGGCTTCTGCTTGTTCATTCAATAAATTGACCGCACTTGGAATGCCTGCATCAGCCAGCATTTTCAAGCCCTTGCCTGCTACTTGCGGATTAGGATCTGCCATGGCGGCAACAACTCGACTGACCCCCGCTTCAATTAAACCTAATGCACAAGGCGGTGTACGTCCATAATGAGAACAAGGTTCAAGCGTCACATAAGCAGTTGCGCCTTTCGCTTTCTCACCGGCATCTGCCAACGCTATACGTTCTGCATGAGGCTGACCCGCTTTAAAATGAAACCCTTTCCCGACAATTTCACCATTTTTAACTAACACACATCCCACCGATGGATTAGGTGTAGTGGTGTACTGCCCTTTTGCCGCAAGCTCAAGAGCCAGTTGCATAAATTTCACGTCATCAGGGGAAAAGGTGTCACTCATATTAATCCTTTAAGCTTTCAATTTCTTTAGTAAATTCATTGATATTATCAAAGCTCAGGTAAACGGACGCAAAACGGATATACGCCACTTTATCTAATTCTTTCAGCTCATTCATGGCTAATTTACCCACGAGATGACTTGGCACTTCGCGCTCACCCGTAGCACGTAATTGGATGATAATATGGCTAATGGCTTTTTCCACATCATCCGAACTTACAGGACGTTTTTCTAACGCATGTTGAATACCGCTACGCAATTTATCTTCATTAAACGGTTCGCGTGACCCATCATTTTTAATAATTTTTGGCACCACTAATTCGGCCGTTTCAAAGGTGGTAAAGCGTTCATGACAATTCCCGCATTCCCGACGACGACGCACTTGATACCCATCAGAAACCAAACGGCTGTCAATCACCTTAGTTTCTTCAGTTGAACAAAACGGACAACGCATTTTAGCTCCTTTTCAAAATTATTCTTAAGTCAGTATCTTATCAAAAATCCAGGATCTTTTCGATCTGAAGATCTGCTTTAAGACAACATTTCTCCAAACCAAGAGGTGGTTTGTTTCACCAATTGTAAAAGACCATCCTGCGATTTAAATTGTTCTGTTTGCCCCCACACCCTCGCCCAATAAGGATCGGCTTTTCTATAACCATAGTTATCATCTTTCGCAAGGGATTCAATATTCGTTAAAACATTGTCAAAATTGACCGCACTTTCATCTTTTTCAATAAACTTCGCTATATTTTCCGTTGGAATGAGCTGAATTTGTTGCTGGCTTTGTAAATAAGCCTCGACATACATTTTCAGTTTCTCAAGTGCGGTTGATTTTTCTATTGTTTTTAATGTTAAATCCTTATCTTTAGCGATAATGCGTGGTGGCTGAGCGTTCTCTTTTGTCGCTAGTTGAATGAGATAATAAAGCCATGGACGAATGCGATAACGATCTTTATATTTTGCAAATCGCCATTCGATTATCTGATTTTCATCACCAAATAATGGCTCCATATAGCCAAATAAGCGAATATTGCCTTGTGCCGTTTCCACCATAAAATCGACACTCTCGCTGTGTGGTGAAGAGTAATCCTTAATTTTCTCTTTAAAAGCCAATACATCAGCACGAATGGATTGCGCGCAGACTTCCGCAAACTCGCCGCGTGGCATGATGCCTTTCACTCGCTGTTTGGCAAAATAATCGTTAAATTGCGCTTCCTCTAAATGCAATAACTCATTACTAATGCGATAATGATCCAAACCATTTAACGTGAAGTTTTCACTTTCTTCAATACGATCGTCTTCATCTCGGAAATACACACCAAGCTGCTTTTCAAAAAAGAATTTCACTGGATTTTCAACAAAACTTACAAAACGATCGAGCTCAATTTCCGTTATTGGCTCTTGATTTTCGCCCATCGGCACAACAAATTCATGACATTTTCGTTCTTGGAATTGAGCAATCGGCAACCATTTTTTCGCAAAAGAACGGTTAATTTTCCCTTCATTTTGGAAATTGCTTGGACTAAACGCCGTCATTGGATGTTGTTCAATCTTCAAGCCATCGTCTGAATAATGATTAATATAATCAAGCAACTGGCTCACCAATACTGAAGGCTCTTTGGGTTGATTATCAATAATCGAACAGCCCACATAACTCACATAAAAATGGGATCTTGCGGCCAGTAAGGCTTCGAGGAATAAGTAACGATCATCATCTCGACGAACACGATCGCCTTTTTGATGATGATATTGCATCAAGTCAAAACTATTTGGCGTATGACTGCGTGGGTAATCCGCCTCATTCATTCCGAGCAAACACACCACTTTAAAAGGAATGGAACGCATTGGTAAAAGTGTGCAGAAATTCACTTTTCCTGCTAAAAAACGAAGGCTATTTGGCGTTTCTTCTAAACGTGCAGACATCACTTCCGCAATGACATCCGCTTGCAAGGTTTCTTCAAAATTGACGGTCTGCAAATCATCGGCAAAGGCATTGATACAATCTTGAATATAAAATAAGGTATCCGCGGTTTCTTCATTTTGCACAAAGAAATCCGTCAAAAGTGCGGTCAGTTTTTCACGCCATTTTTCAATATTGTGTGCCTTTTGCAAATCTTGATGCCATTTATTTAAGAGCGTAAAAAATTGATTCACTGCACCAACTAACTGCCCTTTCAATCCATAGCTACTATCAAGTCCAAGACTGTCTTGCCAAACACCTTGCTCTTCACGCATCGCATAACCTAAGGTCATACGTTCAAGTCCCGCCTGCCACGCGTTAAAATTCAATGTATTCTGCAATTTTTCTAAACCAAAGCGAATACCCGACTCTTTCACCCATTCGCGAATTTGTTCGAGATCGGCAAGGGCAATATTAAAACGTTCACGGATAGCGGGAATATCCAATAAAGCCAGTACCTCTTCCGCGCCAAACTGACTTTCTTTTAAATTTAACAGGGAAAGATAGCTCGACACGATCACATCACTTTCAGATAATTTACTGTCAGAAATTGAGAACGGAATAACGGGTGCGTCCGCACTATTCGCCCCAAAGACAGCCTGAATATAAGGCGTGTATTGGTTAACATCGGCCACCATGACCACCACATCTTTTGGTGTAATCTGTTCTTCTTTTGGTTTATGCTGATTTTGATTGAATAAATCCAACAAATAATCATGCAGCACTTCAACTTCTCGCATCGCGCTATGGCAAGATTTCACGACCAAAGAGCGGTCATTTTTCGCGACATTTAATGCACCATGACTTAACGTCAAAATTTGATTTTGGATCTGCCCTAACAACGTTTTTTCGGGAAGTTCTGCATAGTAATCACGGGAAATGGCTTGAATATTTTCTTCATCACGCACTAATTGGTAGAGAAAATCCCGTCCCATTTTTCCCCAAGAGGCTAAAAGCGGATTTCCACTGAACAATTCTTCTTGTTGATTGGTATAATCAAGGTCAGCAGGTTCCCATGACACTTGCTCGGCTGAAATTAAAGGCTTCACATCATTACTTTCTTGCACAAAACGCTGTCTTTCTAATAAATAGGATTTACTCAGATCTCGCAAATCGCCCCAATATTCTTGGCATGGATTATTGAAGAATAAATGCACATCTGTTTTAGCTGAAATACCTTGGAAAATATTGAGATAAACCGTTGGCAATGCAGGGATACCAAAAATAAAAATACGTTCTGGTAAGTTGAGCGTCGCATTGGGATCACAACATAATGCTAAAAATTGTTGATTGAGTGCAGCACGATGCTTTGCTTTTCCACCGAAATCACGTTGGACATCATCCACCAAGGCTCGCCATAAAATTCCCTGCCAGTGAATATTGCCTTTAATTTGAGAAAGAAAGGTAGGATTTAATGCCGAAAGCCCCTGCTTTTGCTGATTAATTTGTGCCAAGATTTTTTCATCGCTATTTTCTTCCCATGCAGCAATCCATTCGGGGCGATAGACGAGATATTGGTCAAATAAATCGGCAACTTTTAGGCTTAATTGATAAAGTTTTTGCTGTTCTGATGCCGGTGAGGACGCTAAATATTTTTTTAATGGTTCAAATTCTTTTTGCTGTAAAAAGGTAGGGATTAATCGCATTAATCGCCATAACGTTGAATCTTTTTCAAAAGGGTTTTGCGTGGAAACATTCGGCAAATTATCGGCGTAAAGTTTCCAAATAAAACTGGAAGGCATAGGGAATTGGAAATTCGCTGCAACGCCGCGTTTTTTAGCAATTTCCATTTGCAACCATTGTGCCATACCAGGGCTTTGCACCAACACAATGTCTGATTGAAATGGCTCATGCTGAGGTAAATTTTCCAACAGCGAAACTAAAATATCCTTTTGAATTTCTGGTTGGTTTGAATAATAAGTAACGAACAAAGTAACGCCCTTTTGAAAGCAAAAACAATGCGTTATTTTACTCGGTTTTCAATAAAAATTCACCTTGAGGATAGCGTATATTCACTTGATGATGACTGCATTGAATTGCAAATTGAATGCCATTTTGTTCTACGCTATTTTCACAAGACAAGCCTAAAAACTGACGTTGAGCCTGATTTTCAGCAATTTGAATTGCCTGAAATTCTTGAAAAATTCTGACCGCACTTTTCCGTTGCTCACTCGTCCATCGATTAAAGATCAAAAATAACCCGCTGAAAATCGATAAGGCTAATAAAAGGGACATTAACGACATGCCTTTATTCACGTTGATCTTGCGCACTTAAATCACTCCAACTTTTATCCACCAAACGCCATTGGCTATATTCTTGTACGAGTTTTGTTACCACGGCTTTACCGTAAGCCACCGTCACGCCCTCCTCTAACTTAAGTGAACCACCTGTAATCACCGAACCACTAATTCGTCCTTTGCCTGTTAAAGTTAAATCTCCTTCTGCTAGCAGAATACCACTCACATTCCCTTTAATTTCTAATTGGCTTTGCGTTACCCAATACACTTGCGGTGTTTTTTGAGCAATTAAAGTAGTATCTACTTTCACAAAGTGCGGTTGAAAATCAGCTTGTTTTTCGCTGGAAATAAAATCTCGCAGCATATTTTCATTAATGCCTTTTGTGGGTGATTTCTTAAATAACTCAGCGCGTTTACACCAAACAGAATAGGCGACTTTATCCTCTGCCCCTGAAGACTCGAAAAAGACCTGTTTCACTTTTTCAGAACTATTTAAAGGCAAGTTTTGGCAAATGTGCGTTTGTTGTTGCTGACTGATTTTCTGTAACGACAGGCTTTGTTCTACATAATATTTTCGCTGACTCATTTGAGATCGAAAAAACACAAAGATCTGTTCATCAAATAATAAGATCAAGGCTAATAAGCCCGAAAGTAAAATCAGTGCCGTCAGTGTCACAATCCCTTTTTTCATGATCATTCTTCTTGATTTAATAAAAGCACCACAAGCGAAGTTTCATATTGAATATGCTTATGTGTTGCAAGATTTCCCGCGAGTTTGATTTCAATCCCTTTCCCTGCCTTTAACCAATCAAAACGTAATTGAGAAATCTCAAACTCTTTTTCATCCAATAAATCAGTCCATCCACCACCAGCGTTACAAGTAGATTGCGCTAAGGCTCTCTGACACTCTGCTGAGCGACAATCCGCATTTACCGCATTTTTATAAGTTTGTTTGGTTTCGATCATTTTTCCGTTAAGTTTGTAACCAAATAGCTCCTTTTCGATATTTTTCGCCACATTTTTAACGCCATTTACGCAGGTATTTTTTGTGTATTTTTCACCAATACAACCATTGCTATTCAAATCATAAAAAAACAAAACACAACTATTTGACGGGGCATTATCAGCTTGAGCAATGGTTATTGCAGTGCCCTTTTCATCCAATTCAAATAAAGCCAGATTATCCTCGATGAGTTTTTGGTTTGCGCCCCGAAAGCCTACGCGACGCAAATCTTTCCCGATGAGTTGAATTGTGCGTTGTAATTCTGCTTGTAGTTTGAGTTGTAACATTAAACGCTGATTTTGCTGTTGAGTTTGGGCATAAAATTGTGCAACCAATAACAATAATAAAGCGGATAAGCCAAGTGAAATCAACAAACTCACCAATGTTTCACCTTTTAATGGTTTCATCTTGTACATGCACTCGCCGCTTGATCAGACTTTAATTTAATACTGCCGACATTGAAAAAAGAGAACAATGTACGATGCTCTTCCGCCTGTAACATAAAACAATTTGTTTCCATGGTATTTCTTACCCCATTAAATTTCACCGCCACTTCAGACGGATATAATTTAGGGCCAATAAGCATCGTTTTTCCTTCAAAATAAGGATAGTAAAAATGTGCATAAAGGTTTTTAGGACAATTCTGGGGATGAAAACAATCACAAAAATAATCGTTTTTTACTTGAGCAGTAATACACCAACGTTGATTCGCTCTATCTTGATTAGCCAAAATAAACCAAATCGCTGATGAATTTTCTGCCCTCGCTTGAATATTGCGTAAGAAAAAATAAAGCTGTTGTTGCTCTTTTTCGAGAAAATATTTGGGATCGTTTTTCTGCCATTTAGGCAATGCAAACGCCAACGTTAAGCTTAAAATAAATAATACAATCAAGGTTTCTAATAAGGTTATCCCTTTATACATAAAATGCCTTCTTTTTGACCGCACTTTAAAAGTCCTTTAGAAGAAAGCCAAATATGCTACTTTATTTTTGCGATACTGATCGCAAATTTCCTTTAAAAAACGGGAAAAACCGTGAATTAAACATTTTCAACTGGCTATTTACTAAAACTCCCTTATAATAGGCGACCTATTTATCTGTTCTTTAAAATCTGGTGGAAATATGAATCCAATGTTAAATATCGCTATTCGTGCGGCACGAAGAGCGGGCAACGTGATTGCTAAAAACTATGAGCGCCGTGATGACATCCAAACAAGTAAAAAAGGTATTAATGATTATGTGACCAGCGTCGATAAAGCCGCTGAAGCTGAGATCATTGAAATCATTCAAAAATCTTATCCTGATCATACAATTATCAGTGAAGAACGTGGTGCATTAGAAGGCAAAGACAGTGATATTCAATGGGTGATTGATCCACTAGATGGCACAACCAACTTCGTGAAAGGTTTGCCACATTTCTCTGTTTCTATTGCTATCCGTGTAAAAAACCGTACCGAAGTGGGTGTGGTTTACGATCCTATTCGTAATGAATTATTCACGGCTGTACGTGGTGAAGGCGCAAAATTAAATGAAGTGCGTTTACGTGTAGATAGCCAAAATGAACTTAACGGGGCGATTTTAGCCACCGGTTTCCCATTCAAACAACCAAGCTTGATGCCAACTCAATTTGCGATCATGAATAACTTAATTAATGAAGCTGCAGATTTCCGTCGTACGGGTTCTGCCGCATTAGACCTTTGCTATGTGGCATCCGGTCGCGTTGACGGTTATTTCGAAATGGGCTTAAAACCTTGGGATTGTGCAGCGGGTGATTTAATCGTACGTGAAGCGGGCGGTTTAGTGTGTGATTTCAATGCGGGGCACAGCTATTTACGCTCAGGCAATATCGTGGCTGCACCAGCACGTATTTTAAAAGAAATGCTAAATAAAATTCAGCCTTGCCTAACTGAACAAGTGAAGTAAGACTCAATAAAAAGTGCGGTAGATTTCACCGCACTTTTTTTATGACTAATTTCTGTCGAGTGGCTTTCTATTTTCTTCCGTTTCCGGCTCAAGATCCAATTTAGCCATAAGAAGTTGATCGCCATCTTCTTCTGGGTTGCCTGTCACTAATAATTTATCGCCATAGAAAATGGAATTCGCTCCCGCCATAAAGCACATCGCTTGCATTTCTTCACTCATTCCTTGACGACCAGCAGAAAGACGAACATAACTTTTCGGCATGGTAATACGCGCAACCGCAATGGTACGAACAAACTCTGTCCAATCTAGATCAGCCGCATCAGCCATTGGTGTACCGTCCACTTTTACTAATTGGTTAATTGGCACGGACTCCGGCTGCGGATCAAGATTTGCCAAACTTGCAATGAGGCCTGCTCGCTCTTTACGGGTTTCATTCATACCCACAATACCGCCACAGCACACTTTCAAACCGGCATGACGCACTTTTCCTAATGTACTTAAGCGATCATCAAAACGGCGTGTTCCAATGACATTGTGATAATTCTCTGGCGCGGTATCTATATTATGGTTGTAATAATCCAATCCTGCATCTTTTAACTCTTCCGCCATACCATCTTGCAACAACCCAAAGGTCCCACAAGTTTCTAAGCCAATATCTTTTACCGCACGAATAATCGCCGTCACTTTTTCCATATCTTTCGGTTTTGGACCACGCCATGCTGCCCCCATACAAAAACGTCCTGCACCACGTGCTTTTGCAATTTTGGCCTTTTCGACAATTTCATCAATATCCAAGATCTGCTGATTTTGTACGCCTGTTTGATAACGTGCTGATTGTGGGCAATAACCACAATCCTCTGGACAGCCACCCGTTTTAATCGACATCAACGTCGATAACTGTATCGCACCAGGGTTGAAATGCTCTCGATGCACTTGAGCCGCACGATAGACTAATTCTAAAAAAGGTGTTTCAAACAACGCTTCTACTTTACAAACAGACCAATACTCTACTGATGGATGGGGTGTAATAGATGAAAGCTGTACTACATTTGTTGTGGTCATTATATTTTCCTCGTTTAAGCTACTTAGCTTTTATTAAGTTGAGCATATTACTCTGCAATGTGATAAAAAGAGATCAGATCACTTTTCCTTGATGAATTTCAATCACTCGATCAATATGCCGTTCAATTTCTTTGGGTTGATGTGTCACCAATAACATGGTGAGCTTTTTCTCTTCACATAATTGATCCATTAAATCCTGCATTTCAATGCGTAATTTAGGATCAAGAGCTGAAAAAGGCTCATCCAATAATAAAATCGGTTTATCTCGTAGCAAACAGCGCGCTAACGCTACTCGCTGTTTTTGTCCACCTGAAAGTGCGGTCGGTTTTCTCGTTAAAAAATCCTGTAAATTGACCGCACTTGCAGCTTGTTCTACAAGTGCTTTTTCTTCTTCATTTAAGGCTAAATTCGGTTTTAAACCTAAAGCGATATTCTCTTCTACGGAAAGATGAGTAAAGAGATTATTTTCCTGAAATAGCATGGAAACAGGGCGTTCAAAAGGTGCCGTTTTGGTATGATTTTCACCATTGAGCCAAATCTCCCCACTATCGGCATATTCAAAGCCAGCAATTAAGTTCAGCAAGGTACTTTTTCCTGCGCCACTTTCACCAATAATAGCAATTTTTTCCTGGGCTTGAATCTGTAAATCAAATACCATCAGCATGGATTGATAATTGAAGACCACATTATTTAATTTAATCATTTTGTTCCTTCTGCCCTTCAATAAACATAAATAAACCTAAACATAAGCCCAATAAAATCAATGCCGTCACTGCCGCTTCTTGGCTTCGATATTGCCCGATTTGTTGATAAAGCAAATGAGGCAACGAAGTAAAATCAGGACTACCAAATAAGGCTATCGCCGTAAAATCGCCGAGTGATAAGGTCGTTGCAAGCGCCAAGACATATTTCAACGGGGCTTTTAGCAGTGGATATTCAATTAAACGAAAACGCTGCCAACCTGTAATATTCAGCGATAAACAAAGTTTTTCATAATATTGCATCGATTGATTCATTGGTGTATTAAGAATTTTGATCACAAATGGCAAGGCAGCCAAGGCGTTACAAACAGATACTACCACAAACAAATGCCCTGCCGAGAAATCAATATCTTGCAACCAAAGGAATAAGCCGACTGCTAAAACGATCGTCGGAATGGCTAAAATCATCATTCCACCTGTTAAAATCAAGTGAGCTAATTTAGGGTGATATAACCATTGCAGTTGACGGGAAAGTAACAATAAGAAGAATCCAAATAATACCGATAAAATCCCTGCGGTCGGCGCCATGGTTAATGAATAAGCAAGTGCTTTCCATAATTGTGGGTTTTGCCAATAACCAAATAATTGAGTTGCAGATAAACCTTGAAAAATAATATTGAATAAGGGACTTAAAATAAATAAGCACACCGAGAATAAGACAAAAACATGTGCAAATTTGACCGCACTTGAAACAGGTAAAACCCATCGATAACGTTGCGAAATCTGGGTTTCAGGTGCTTTTGCCCAATATTGTGAAAGCGAAAATAACGCAAAACAAAACGCAAATTGCACTAACGCAAAAAGTGCCGCTTTGGGTAAATCAAATTCAAAGAAAATGGCTTGGTAAATGGCGACTTCTAGTGTGCTATTTTGTGGCCCGCCACCAAGTGCCAAGACAATCGTAAAACTGGTGAAACACAACATAAAAATCAGCACAAAGGCAGACACGATTTGGCTTTTCAAATAAGGCCATTCAATTAAGCGGAAAAATGTGAAACCTTTGATATTCAATTGTGCCGCAAGTTGATGCTGTTCGGTTGGTACACTTTGCAAAGCCTGCAAACTCATTCGTGCCGCTAAAGGAATATTAAAAAATAAATGGGCAATGAGAATGCCACTTAAACCATAAATGGAGGGTTTCCACGAAATACCTAAGGTTTGCAGCAGTTGTGTTAGCCAACCGGCTGTGCCATAAATACCAATCAAACCGAAAATAGCCAGTAATGCCGGCAAAACAAATGTGAGGGAAAAAATGCGTAAAATGAGCGATTTGCCTTTGAAATCTAAATAGAAAAACGCACGTGCAAATAACATACCAATTATGCTAGAAAGCAAGGCAGATAATAATGCCTGACCGAAACTAAAGGCGATAACTTGATGCAAATAATCGTCTTTTAAGAAATCAGATAAGGCATAATCACTTCCAACTGAAAAAACAGCAGAAAGTGAAAATCCATAGAGTAAAACAATGAAAAAAATGACCGCACTTCCGCCCAAATAATGGCGAGGACGAAAATGCGGATGTTGCAATAAGCTCATTAATACTACTTAGATAAAGCTTTTTGCCATTGATTGATCCAGCCTTTAAGCTGCTCACTTGTCATCGTTGTGGTATCTAAAATACGCATTGATTTTGCGCGAGAATTAAGCGCATCAATGTGACTTTCGATATTGGTCTCTACCACGGGTAACATCACATTATTTTTAGCAATATCCGCTTGAGCTTGCGGTGAAAGTAAGAATCCTAAAAATTCATCAGCACAGGCATTATTGCGGTTAGCGACTTTTGCCGCGACTTCAACTTGTAATACGCTCCCCTCTGCAAATTCCGTTGCCACATAATTATCTTTTTGTTCAGAAAGAATATGGTAAATCGGTGAAGTATTTACGCTTAAAACCAGATCACCTTCGCCTTTTAAGAAGGCCCCATAAGACTCAGTCCAACCTTTGGTGACCGTGACCGTATGTTTAGAAAGGGTCTTCCAGGCATTTGCGACATCTGCTTCTGGATACACTACATTCATCCAAAGTAATAAACCACGTCCAATACTGCTTGTACGCGGATCTTGATATAACACTTTAAGATCTTGACGCTCAACTAATTCTTTTAAGCTCTTTGGTGGATTAGTCAGTTTATTTTTATCATAAATAAACGCGTATTGTGCATAATCGAATGGTAAGAACGTGTGATTTTCCCATTTAATTGGTAAACGTAACTGGCTTAAATCCACTTTATTTGGCTCAAAAATATTGAGTTTTTGTGCATCCTCAATTTGATAACTATCTAAACCGAGCACTACATCCGCCTTAATTTTTTTACCTTCTAGACGAACACGGTTAAACAAAGTGCCATTATTGTCAAAAGCTACATAATTCAGCTTACATTGCGGGAATTGTTGTTCAAAAGCCGCTTTAACTTTTGGTCCTGCACTCCAATCAGCACTAAATGAATCATAAGTATAAACATCTAATGTTTGAGGTGCAGCTTGTGCGAAAGCGGAAGCGGTAAGAAGTGCGGTTAAAATGGGAAGCGTTTTGTTCATTATGCGTTCTCCTTATTTTTGCATAACGAAACAGCATAATGAGATAATTAGTTTCCTACGCCAGCATTATCTGTTTCAGGTTCACGGGTGTTTCTCAGCCATTAATATTGGCACCCCGACTAAGTGCGATGTAGTCTAACGTAAGGGAATTTTATCAACAAGTTATTTAACTTAAAAATGTTAATCTGATCACATTTTTATAACAGGTTTATCATTTTTTGAGCAAAAGAAAACCTGCTAAAAAGCAGGTTTATCTTGGTAATCTATCGTCAATTAAGCTTGATGTTTAGCCGCTACTTCGCTTAATAAAGTTTGAAGTTCGCCAGCTTGGTACATTTCTAAAATAATATCACAACCACCAATTAACTCACCTTCTACCCATAATTGAGGGAAAGTTGGCCAGTTTGCATAAGCCGGTAATTCAGCACGAATATCTGGGTGTTGAAGAATATCAACATAGCCGAAAGGCACTTTGCAATTCATTAATGCTTCAGATGCACGCGCAGAGAAACCACAAGAAGGTAATTTTGGTGAACCTTTCATGTAAATTAAAATTGGGTTTTCAGCGATTTGTTTTTTGATTTTGTCTAACGTTTCCATAATGTTCCTTGTTCAAATAAGTCTGAATAGGGCGCTATTCTAACATAAGATAGAACCTGAGTGAAAGACTTGGTCTTACCAACTTCCACCAGCTCCACCGCCGCCGAAGCCACCGCCGCCGAAGCCACCACCGGAAGAACCGCCTCCGCCGAATCCTCCACCAAATCCGCCTCCAAAACCGGAACCGCCACCACGGCGACGAGAAATCGTACTTTGACGTATGATTTTATTCAGTTGATCACGTTGATTCGGGCTAATATAGACTTCATCTTTGTGATATTGGAATTCACCAAATAATACAATAGCAATAAACGCCAATACCATTAAGAATGGGATGTACTTATCGAACGCATCTTCTTCAACTTGTGCTGCATCAAACTCGCCTTTACTTGCCGCAATAATTTGGTTTAAGCCGTCATTAATACCTTGGGCATATTGACCTTGTTTAAATTGTGGCAAAATGGCCGAACGGATGACTTGCGATAAAAAAGCATCCGGCAGTACGCCTTCTAAACCTTGTCCAGTTGCAATAAAGACTTTGCGATCATTTTTCGCAATCAACATCAACACGCCATTGTTCAGATTTTTACGTCCTATACCCCATTTATCACCTAAAGCAAAGGTATAATCAGCGATTTCATATTCACCGGTTGTCGGAACCAAAACAACAGCGATTTGTGAACTCGTTTCTTTACTATAAGCAATCAGTTTATTTTCTAAAATTTGCTTATGTTCTGATGAAAGTGTGTTGGTGTAATCGTTTATGTAATGGAAAGGATTTGGTGTAGGCGGAAATTCTGCCGCAACAACCATTTGAGCAAAAAAAACAAGGCTAAAAACAACCGCACTTTTCATAAAAGATAAAAGCTTAGCCATTAATAATTACCTCATTAGATAATTCATTCACATCATCAGGCTGAATAGGGAAATGGCGAGATAAAATATCACTGATACGATCAATCGCATCGACAATGCCTTGTGTATAAGCTTTTTGTTTAAACTGCTCAATCATCAAATCACATTGTAACTGCCAATAAGCCACATCAACAAATTGATGAATGCCTTTATCACCTACGATTGCACAGAGATGATTTTTATATCCCACATAAATCAACACGGCATTTTGTGCCGCTGTTTCATGCATTTCCAGTTCATCAAACACTTCTAAAGCACGTTCCATTGCTGACAATTGTGCTGAAGCCTTTGGTACTTTGCGTTCAATATAAACACGTAACTCAGCCGAACTTAAGCTTTCGAGGCGACTAATCGCCGCCTCGATTTGCTTTTTATCTACCGGAATTCTGGAAAAGAATGGCATAGATAAACCTTAGTTAAAGTTTACAGTTGGTGCATTTTCAGCGCCTGCAGCTGATTTAAAGTAAGGTTTAGCTTTAAAACCAAAAATCATTGCCGCTAATTTAGTTGGGAATTGACGTACTTTTTCATTATAAATACGCGCTGCTTCATTAAATTTATTACGAGCGACATTGATACGGTTTTCAGTACCTTCAAGTTGAGCTTGTAAGTTCATAAAGCCTTCATTAGCTTTTAATTGTGGGTATTGTTCTACCGTAACAAGTAAGCGAGATAGTGCTGAACCCACTTGATTTTGATTTTGTTGGAATTCGTTTAATTGTTCTTCCGTTAAATTAGACGGATCAATTTTAGTTTGTGTCGCTTTTGCACGCGCTTCGATGACATTGGTTAATGTTTGTTGTTCAAAGTTTGCTTGACCTTTTACAGTATTTACTAAGTTTGGAATTAAATCTGCACGACGTTGATAAGATGATTCAACATTTGCCCAAACAGAATCAATTTCAGTTTCTGCTTTTACTAAGCCATTGTAGCTAGACATTAAGCCAAAACCTGCAGCAACGGCGATAATAATCAAGATAATCCACTTTTTCATTCAAAAATTCCTTCAATTATAGGTTTAATTTATATAAGAAAAGACCTAAACCGAAGTTTAGGTCTTCTAATGTTAATCCGTTAATGGATAACTAAATAAAATTATTTAGTACCGTTAACTGCGATTTCAACACGACGGTCTGGTGCTAAACAAGCGATAAGCGCTTTACGACCTTTAACCGCGTCACAAGTAGAACCTGTAACTGGGTTAGCTTTACCGTGACCAACTGCAGAGATGCTTTGAGCTGGAACACCTTTAGCTACTAAGTAGTTAGCTACAGAGTCTGCACGACGTTGTGATAATTTTAAGTTTGGTGCATCTTTACCGATACGGTCAGTATAACCAGCAACAGCTACGTTAGCGTTATTAACTTGAGCGATTTCACCGTAGATACCGTCTAAAGTTGCTTTAGCTTGTGGTTTTAAGTTAGCTTTACCAAACGCGAAAGTTACATCAGAGCTTAAGTTGAAAGTTTTGCTTACAACTTCAGGTGCAACAACTGGAGCAGCACCTTGACCGAAACGGTAAGATAAACCAGCGTTGATAGAACCGATCCATGGGTTGTAGTCTACTGAGCTATTTGGACGATCTTCAGTACGTAATTTACCCACGCGAGTTAACCATTGATATTCTAAACGTAATGCTAACTCTGGTAATGATGGTAATGCATATTCAACACCTGCTGCGAACATACCAGAAGTACGTAAACTATGACGACCAGCATCGTGGATACGAGCACCACCGTTTGTTACATCATAGAATTTGTAGTCTGAACGAACTAATGCTACGCCTGCACGACCATAAACATCTAAGCCTTCTAAAGCAGAAGTTAAACCACCAAGATTGTAGCTACCTTTGAAGCTTAAGTGAGCACCGTGGTTAGTGTGTTTGAAGTCAGTTTTACCTAAATCACGACCTTTAACACGACCAAAGTCATCATAGCCTAATTCTACCGCTAAACCTAAGTTATCACGGTTTAAGATTTGGTAACCACCAAACACACCGTAAGTAACAGAGTTACGGTGATAAGAACCTAAGTTGTCTTTGATACCATCATGAAAAGATGCTTGACCAACTTTAGCACCTGCATAGAAAGTATTTTCTTGTGGAGCTGCTTGAGCTACTGAAGCTGCTGCTAAACCAGCAACGACTAATGCGATTGCAGTTTTTTTCATTTTGATGTCCTCTATTTAGTCATCGTTATTAATAAGAAAAGTTTCCTTGTTTATTGTGAACTTTATAAAAAAGAAACACTCTAAACGTTGCTTAACTAGGGTTTTGAATTTGCCCTAACTTATCCTTTTGACAAATTCAATTCCTTTGCCATAGCCAAAGGAACGTTCAAAAGTATGGTTATTATCCTATAAAAACATCAAAGATCAAACTTTTTTTGCCCTTTTTGGTTATTTTATAGACAAACAACCCCTAAAATGAACATTCGTTCACAAAAATCGGGTTAATTTTTAACCCGATTTCTATTCTAACAAAAAATATCTTTTGTTGAAATCGACTTTTTTTTGAGCTTCATATATCATCAAATTCACTTTCTTCTCTATTATATAGGTGAGTGATTTTATGTTGCCCCGTCTTTCTAATGTGCCACAACTTAATAACGTGGTAAGTGATTATCTTAGCGAACTCCAAAAACAGCATTTTGAAGGTGATATTGCCTCAAATTATGCGGACCGTTTAAGTCTCGCTACGGATAACAGCGTCTACCAACAACTTCCACAGGCTATTTTATTCCCTAAATCTGTTGCCGATGTGGTACGCATTACCAAATTAGCCAATAAAGAGAAATACCTTCACTTAACCTTTACACCTCGCGGTGGTGGCACGGGCACAAATGGGCAATCTATTAATAACAATATTATTGTGGATCTCTCTCGCCACATGACGGGCATTTTAGAGCTTAATATAGAAGAACATTGGGTTCGTGTGCAGGCGGGCGTAGTAAAAGATCAATTAAACCAATTTTTAAAATCTCATGGTTTATTCTTTGCGCCAGAACTCTCCACTAGCAATCGTGCGACCCTCGGTGGCATGATTAATACCGATGCTTCCGGTCAAGGTTCATTACAATATGGTAAAACCTCCGATCACGTTTTAGCATTACGTTCTGTTTTGATGAATGGTGAAATATTAGATACAAGTGCGGTCAAATCCGACGATGTTTTAGAAAACTACCCACTTGCAGAAAATGGAAAAACGCTACATCAAACGATTTTCCAACGTTGTAAAGAGAAGCGCGCCTCAATCATTCAAGATTTACCCCAACTCAATCGCTTTCTCACCGGTTACGATCTTAAGAATGTCTTTAATAAAGATGAAAGTGAATTTAACCTCACCCGAATTTTAACGGGCTCAGAAGGTTCACTTGCGTTTATCTGCGAAGCCAAACTCAATTTATTGCCGATTCCTAAATATCGCACCTTAATTAATGTGAAGTACAGCTCATTTGATGCAGCACTTCGCAACGCACCTTTTATGGTGAAAGCCAATGCCCTTTCCGTTGAAACCGTCGATTCCAAAGTGCTGAACCTTGCTAAGCAAGATATCATTTGGCATTCAGTGAAAGAGCTTTTAACAGAAGAAGAACAAAATCCAATTCTGGGTTTAAACATTGTGGAATATGCGGGCAACAATCAAGCCAAAATCGACAGCCAAGTGACCGCACTTTGTCAGCAATTAGATGAAAAAATTGCACAAGGCAAAGATCATATTATCGGTTATCAACTTTGTTCTGACCTGCCTTCTATTGAACGTATTTACGCCATGCGTAAAAAAGCGGTGGGGCTATTGGGGAATGCGAAAGGTGCAGCCAAACCGATTCCTTTTGTGGAAGATACCTGTGTGCCACCAGAACATCTTGCGGATTACATTGCAGAATTTAGAGCTTTATTAGATAGCCATAATCTGCAATACGGGATGTTTGGCCATGTTGACGCTGGCGTATTGCACGTTCGCCCCGCTTTAGACCTATGCGATAAAGAACAAGTCAAACTCTTTAAACAAATTTCAGATGAAGTGGCAGAACTCACGGTGAAATACGGCGGTTTGTTATGGGGAGAACACGGAAAAGGCGTACGTTCTCATTATGGCGAGAAATTCTTTACTCCCGAACTTTGGCAAGAGTTGCGTTATGTGAAGTTCTTATTTGATCCAAACAATCGTCTAAACCCTGGCAAAATCTGTACACCACTTAATAGCGATGCGGAACTCTATTCGATTCTCTCACCGATGCGTGCGGACAATGATCGCCAAATTCCAATTCAAATGCGAGATGAATTCAAAGGTGCGATGAATTGTAACGGTAACGGACTTTGCTTTAACTTTGATGAGCACAGCATTATGTGTCCTTCCATGAAAGTGAGTAAAAATCGCGTATTCTCGCCAAAAGGACGAGCCGCTATGGTGCGTGAATGGTTGCGATTAATGGCCAATGAAAACGTATCGCCTGATCAATTAGATTTTCATAAAACGCAAGTAAAACTGACCGCACTTGTGGAACGTTTCCGCAATAGCGTGCAGAAATGGCGTGGTGAATATGACTTCTCACATGAAGTAAAAGCGGCAATGGATACTTGTCTGGCTTGTAAAGCTTGTGCAAGCCAATGCCCGATTAAAATTGACGTACCAAGTTTCCGTGCGAAATTTTTCCATTTCTACCACAGTCGTTATTTGCGCCCAGCCAAAGATCATATTGTGGCGAACTTAGAAGTTGCAGCACCTTATATGGCAAAACAACCGGCATTATTCAATTATTTTACCAAACTGAAAGTTACTCAAAGCGTGGTTGAAAAAACGCTTGGCATGACAGATTTGCCTCTCCTTTCAGAGCCAAACCTTCAACAGCAATTAGTGGAAATTGGCTACCAAGGCAAAAAATTAGAAGAGTTGGAAGGTCTCAGTGCAACAGAAAAAGCCAATATGCTCTTTATCGTACAAGATCCTTATACCTCTTATTACGATGCTAAAGTGGTGCGAGACTTTGTCGCTCTCACACAAAAATTAGGATTCTCACCAATCCTTCTGCCTTTCAAACCCAATGGCAAAGCCATGCATATTAAAGGTTTTTTAGCTCGCTTTAGTAAAACCGCAAAAACACAAGCGGAGTTTTTAAATCGCGTCGCTAAATTAAATGTACCTTTAGTCGGCGTAGATCCAGCTATTGCGCTTTCTTATCGTGATGAATATAAAGAAGCATTAGGTGATTCTCGCGGTGATTTCCATGTACTCACAGCGCATGAATGGCTGACCAATCAATTAGAAAGTAACACATTACAAAGTGCAGTGAAAAATATTGCAAAATCTGACCGCACTTTTGAGTGGCATTTATTCCCTCATTGCACAGAGTCCACCTTCATGCCAAACAGCCCGAAAGAATGGCAACATATTTTTACCCAATTTGGACAAACCTTGAAGGTAGAAAAAGTTGGCTGCTGTGGTATGGCGGGTGTATTTGGTCATGAGGTTCAAAATCAAACCATGTCGAAAGACATTTATGACGTATCATGGGGCAAAAAATTACAAGGTAAAGATCCGAATCATTGTCTCGCAACCGGCTATTCTTGCCGTAGCCAAGTGAAGCGATATGAAAAAGCCATCTTAAAACACCCTGTTCAAGCATTGCTTGAGATTTTAAATTAGACCTAGGAAGAATATATGATTTGGAAAAAACACTTTACCCTTGAGCAGCTTAATGAAATGGGGAAACATTGTGCGGTTGGGCATTTAGGCATTGAGATTTCGGCTTATGGTGAAAACTGGATTGAGGCAAAAATGCCGGTTGATCATCGCACCACTCAGCCTTTCGGCTTATTACATGGTGGCGTCTCTGTTGCTTTGGCAGAAACCATTGGTTCATTGGCAGGATTTCTCAGTATAGAAGAAGGCCAAATTGCCTTGGGATTAGATATCAACGCCAATCATCTTCGCCCAGTGAAACAAGGTTTTGTGACGGCAAAGGCAACCCCAATTGCTTTAAGTCAAAATACCCATGTTTGGCAAATTGACATTCGCGATGAACAAGATAAACTCTGTTGCGTTTCTCGATTAACGCTTTCTATCAAACATTTATGAATACAACAAAAAAAATCGGTATCATTTTAGCGAATCTTGGTACGCCAGATGCCCCTCAACCCGCAGCGATCTCTCGTTATTTGTGGGAATTTTTAATGGATCCTCGCGTGGTAGATTTACCTCGTTGGAAATGGTATCCCCTTTTAAAAGCCATTATTTTACCGATGCGTTCTAAACGCATTGCACGAAATTATCAATCTATTTGGACAGAACAAGGCTCTCCCCTGCTTGCCATTACAAAACAACAACAAGCGGATTTACAAGCTTATTTGACTGAACAAGGTATCAATGCACAAGTCGAAATTGCCATGACTTACGGCAATCCTTCAATGCAAAGTGCGGTCAAAAATTTACTTAAAAATGATGTAGAACGCATGATTGTGTTGCCACTTTATCCACAATATTCCAGCACCACAACAGGCGCATTAATCGATGCGTTTAATCGTACCATTGCACAAGAACGTAATATTGTGCCTTTTGAATTTATTCATTCTTATCATCTTGATGAAAACTACATTAATGCGTTGGTGGATTCGATTAAAGTGCGGTTAAAACCCGATGAGTTTTTGCTTTTTTCTTATCATGGCATTCCATTACGTTATGAGAATATGGGCGATTATTATCGTCAGCATTGTAAACAAACCACGATTGCCATTGTGGATAAATTAGGTCTCACAGAAAACCAATGGAATATGACCTTCCAATCTCGCTTTGGCCGAGAAGAATGGTTACAACCTTATACCGATCACTTTTTAGAAGAAGCGGCTTCTCAAGGGATTCAAAAAGTAGCCGTGATTTGCCCAGGTTTTTCAGTGGATTGCTTAGAAACCTTAGAAGAAATTGAGGTTGAAAATAAAGAAACATTCTTAAATCATGGTGGTATCTCTTATCACTACATCCCCGCATTGAATGCTGAAAAAGCACATATTGAAATGATGGGGAAATTGGTTTTGGATAAGTTGAAGTCATAAAATCTCCCCCTAGCCCCCTCTTTGCGAAAGAGGGGGGGAAGCTTAATAGCAAATAAATGTCCTCCGTTCTTAATCTCTCTCAAATACATTTCCAATAAAATCACTAAAAGCAACATCATAAAAAAGCCCCTCTTTTGTAAAGAGGGGTTTGGGGAGATTAATTTTAAATAAATTGGAATAGTTAAATCTCCCTCCTGCCCCCTCTTTACGAAAGAGGGGGAGCTATAGCCCATAAACGTTCTCCGTTCTTAACTCTCTCAAATATATTCCTAATAAAATCACTAAAAGCAACATCATAAAAAAGCCCCTCTTTTGTAAAGAGGGGTTTGGGGAGATTAATTTTAAATAAATTGGAATAGTTAAATATCCCCCCTGCCCCCTCTTTACGAAAGAGGGGGGGATTTTATTGGCAAATAAATGCTTTCCGTTCTTAACCCTCTCAAATACATTCCCAATAAAACCACTAAAAGCAATATCATAAAAAAGCCCCTCTTTTGTAAAGAGGGGTTTGGGGAGATTTAAAAAAATAAACAAAAAGGCGAACCTTTCGATTCGCCTTTTAAGATTCTTATCTAATCAAAGATTAGAAGAATACACGCATACCTACACCGATAGCTCTGTCTTTAGTTTTACCATCGTAAGAATCGTTAACGTACTCTTTAGTAGTCACATATTTGCCTTCTACAAATAATACAACTTGTTTATGAAGTTTGTAGTCTGCACCAAGTAAGAAACCGTGAGTTTTCTCTTTATCAGATTCACCTTTCACGCGTTCATATAGGTAGTTACCATACACTTGAGACATAGGGGTAGCTTGATATGCAAAACCTGGAGATACATAGAATTTATTTGTTTTGTCATCATTTTTCTTAGCATGTGCGTAACCAAAGTCACCTGTTAATTTGAAATCACCAAATTTATAGCCTAATGATGCTAAGAAACCATCTACACGGTGTTTATATGTTGCATTAGTTTCAAGGTTAGTGTGACCATAAGCGAAACGAGCATCTAAATCACCTGCTGTGTATAATGCACCTAAACCATATGCATTTTTAAGACCAACTTTAAGTAAGTTACCTTTATCGTTATGACGTTGACCGAAGTTGTAGTTTGCACTTAATTGTAAGCCTTCAATACCTTTATAGTCGTAACGAACTACACCTGTACCTGAAGTTGGGATATAAGCACCTTTTGGAATGAAACCATATTCATAGTCATTAGCTTGGCTTAAATCATCCGCGATAGTTAGTTGACGACCGAATGTGATATCACCAGTTGCTTTGCTACCTAAACCTACATAAGCACGTTTAGCATAAAGGCTACCGAATTGGTCACGAGAATCTGTATCATCGAAACGGAATTCTAAACGACCTAACGCATAGAAATCGTTATCTAAGTTGTGTTTTACTGTGATACCGAAACGTGAACCTGCGTTACGTAAAGCGGAATTTGCAGTTTTAGTTGACTTACCTGCTTTGTCATACTTTTTAGCATCCGCTTTTTCTAAGATTAAACGAAGAGAACCGTTTAATTCAACTTTTGTACCTTCGTTATCATAAACTACTGCTGCGTTTGCTGCTGAAGCTGCAACTGCAGAAACGATTAATGCTGCTAGTGTCTTTTTCATAATTGTTATTCCTTTTGGTTGTTACCTACGATTTTTGATTGAAGCAATTTTTCATAAAAAAGTTCAATCTCCGAAATAGACGCCGCAAATATTACAAAATAAACTTATAGTGTCAATGGGAGGAAGCGCACCAATTTTCTAAAATTGGATCAAGATCACATTTTTCGAGTAAAAAAGATTGTTTTTTGAGCTAAACAATCAAGTATTTAAAATTATTCTTACGAAAATAAGATAAAACGCTGTACAGAATTTTGGCGTATTGTAAAGAAAAAAGCGGCCAGATTTTAAATCTGACCGCTTTCTTTATTTAAAAACTACAACGCTTCAATCGCTTTATACTGCTCTTGGATTTTTTCTAATCCAGATTGATATTCCGCTTGTTTTTCGCGTTCTTTCGCAATCACTGCTTCTGGTGCTTTAGCCACGAAAGCTTCGTTGCTAAGTTTATTTTCGATACGTTTAACTTCGTTTTGATATTTTTCAATCTCTTTGGTTAAACGGGCAAGCTCTGCTTCTTTATTGATAAAGCCAGCCATTGGCACGAGCAATTCCGCATTGCCAACGAGTTTCGCTACCGCAAGTGGTGCGGTTTCGTTTGCCGCTAACACTTGAACGTTATCTAATTTCGCCATGGCTTTTAAAAGAGCGGTCTGTTTTTCAAGAATTTTTGCATTTTCTGCACTTAAATTACGGAATAACAGATCTAAGCCTTTACTTGGTGCGATGTTGCTTTCTGCACGAATATTACGCACCGCAACGATCACTTCTTTTAACCATTCAATTTCAGCTTCCGCTTCTGGATCAAAGCCGTTTTCTTCCACTTGTGGGAAAGGTTGTAACATAATGCTGTCAGCAGTAATACCCACAAATCCTTTTACTTTTTGCCAAATTTCTTCGGTAATAAATGGAATAAGCGGATGCGCTAAACGTAATAATTTTTCTAACACGTGAACCAAGGTTTGGCTTGTTGCACGAATTTGTGCTGCATTGCCATTTGCAAATACTGGTTTCGTCAATTCTAAATACCAGTCGCAGAATTGGTTCCAGGTAAATTCATAAATCGCATTAGCACAAAGGTCGAAACGATATTGGCTTAATGAATTACGGAAAGTTTCCACTGTGCGATTGAATTCTGATTGAATCCAACGATCCGCTAATGAGAATTCGATCTCGCCTTCGCTTAAATCTAATTTCTCATTCGTTAAGACGAAACGGCTTGCATTCCACAATTTGTTACAGAAGTTACGGTAGCCTTCTAAACGTTTCATATCCCAGTTGATGTCACGACCGTTTGAAGCCAATGCAGCTAATGTAAATCGCAATGCATCTGTACCATGAGCTGCAATACCTTCTGCAAACTCTTTGCGCGTTGCTTTAGCAATTTTCTCTGCTAATTGCGGCTGCATCATGTTGCCAGTACGTTTTTCAAGTAAATCGTCAAGGCTAATGCCGTCAATCATATCGATTGGGTCAAGCACGTTACCTTTCGATTTCGACATTTTTTGGCCTTGCTCATCACGGATTAAGCCTGTTACGTACACAGTTTTGAATGGTACTTGTGGTTTGCCGTTTTCATCTTTTACAAAGTGCATCGTAAACATAATCATACGCGCAACCCAGAAGAAGATGATGTCAAAGCCGGTGATTAACACATCCGTTGGGTGGAACATTTTGAGCTCTTTAGTTTGCTCTGGCCAGCCTAAAGTTGAGAACGTCCATAAGCCTGATGAGAACCACGTATCTAACACATCTTCATCTTGTTTTAACTCAACCGCAGAATCTAAGTTATATTTTGACCGCACTTCTTCTTCGTTACGCGCAACATATACGTTGCCTTCTGCGTCATACCACGCAGGAATGCGGTGTCCCCACCAAAGTTGGCGGGAAATACACCAATCTTGAATATCACGCATCCAAGAGAAGTAAAGGTTTTCGTATTGTTTCGGCACGAATTGGATTTCGCCGTCTTCCACCGCTTTAATCGCCACATCAGCAAGCGGTTTCACGCTCACATACCATTGGTCGGTTAACATCGGCTCAATTGGCACGCCACCACGGTCGCCATAAGGCACTTTCAAATCGTGCGGTTTGATTTCGTCTAATAAACCTAGCGCTTCAAAATCTGCCACGATTTTCTTACGTGCAGCGAAACGCTCTAAACCACGGTAATCTTCAGGAATAGTCGCTTCATAGCCTGCAAGTGGTTTACCATCAGTACCGATAATTTCTGCTTCATCACGAATATCTGCATTTAAGGTTAATACGTTAACCATCGGCAAGCTGTGACGTTTACCCACTTCGTAGTCGTTAAAGTCGTGCGCTGGAGTAATTTTCACTACACCAGTACCGAATTCACGATCGACATATTCATCGGCAATAATCGGAATTTCACGGTTTGCCAATGGCAGAACCACAGTTTTTCCGATTAAAGATTGATAACGCTCATCTTCCGGATGCACCGCCACCGCCGTATCGCCCAACATGGTTTCCGGACGGGTGGTTGCGACCACTAAATAATCTTTACCATCTGCCGTTTTTGCACCGTTAGCTAACGGATAGCGGAAATGCCAAAGAGAACCTTTGCTCTCTTTGTTTTCCACTTCTAAATCAGAAATTGCGGTGTGAAGTTTTGGATCCCAGTTCACCAAGCGTTTGCCACGGTAAATTAACCCTTCTTCGTGCAAGCGAACAAACACTTCTTTTACCGCATTGGATAAACCATCGTCCATCGTGAAACGCTCACGTTCCCAGTCGATTGAGTTACCTAAACGGCGCATTTGTTGGCTAATTGTGCCGCCTGAATAGGCTTTCCAATCCCAAATTTTGTTGATGAACGCTTCGCGACCATAATCGTGGCGTGTTTTGCCTTCTTCAGCCGCAATTTTACGTTCCACCACCATTTGGGTTGCAATACCTGCGTGGTCTGTCCCCGCTTGCCATAAGGTGTTATGCCCTTCCATACGATTGAAACGGATTAACGTATCCATTAAGGTTTGTTGGAAAGCATGCCCCATGTGTAGGGAACCTGTGACGTTCGGTGGCGGAATCGCGATGCAATAGCTCGGCGCATGTTCATTTTCAGACGGTTTAAAATAACCGCTCTCTTCCCAATGTTGATAAAGGGCTTGTTCTACCGCAGACGGATTAAAACGGTCTGCCATTTCGAATTTTTGTGTCATTTGTTTTTTCTCTAAATAAAATCAACCAATACCTAAATCACTTTTCAATTGTTCTCTATAAGAATCTAAGCTATCATACGTATAACATTCAGCTTCATATATGTTTATTACAGCTTCAATTATTAAACATCTAATCTTATTAAGCTCTCTTTCTATATCATTAGTTCGTCCTTTATATAGTTCAAACAAGCTTTTTCCATTGTGGACAACTTCTGTTCGATAATTCTCAGACATAGTTTTAAAAAATTTACTTAATTCATTATATTCATCTTTACTACATGATATAAAAGGTAAAATCTTACTCTTAGCCTTTTTAAAGTTAATATATTTATTAGAAGCAAGAGTCTCAAAAGCACTCATTAAAAATATGAATGAAGTTTCAAAACTAGGCATATACAACACTTCATTTAATTTATGTAGCACATTTTGACAAAGCAAAGCGACCTCGTCATTTCTATCGCCAAAAATTATATCGAAGAATATATTATCTGACCTTACACCATAATTATCTTCATCCGAAAGATCATCTAACTTAAGCCCTATTCCCCTTTGTGGAATATGGTAATATTCATCTGACATGACCTGTTTAGGGTTTCTATTCTCAATATAATAGAATCTCTTATGTCCATCATTAGTCAATCCAGGTAACAGTGGTAATTGAGCTCTATCATGAAAACCGATTGTTGAATAAAGAATAATAAAGTCTAAAACAGGATGCACGTAACTGCAGATATGACTGACATCCAAATCAATAATATCTGAAGAGTCATATTTATTTGTTTTGTCTAAGATTTTCTTAACATCATCATCTTCAGTTAATTCAAAAATACAATATGTAGTATTTTTAGCATCATCAACATTTCTAAATAAATATATTTCATAAAGTTCCCAATCTCTAAAAAAAAATCTCTTATCCTCAACAAGATATAAATACCCTATTTTATACTTTTCATGCTCATCTGTCGAAAAATCAGAAACATCAATACGATAATTAAGATAATGATATGCTTCAAATGATATTAAAGAAAACTTAGAAATTAATAGAGGGTATTCCATTGTTAGATTAGCAATAGGAACTATAAATACCCTATTCTTATTCAATTTAAATTCTAAAATATAAAGTCCATTCTCATCTGGATAAATCTCCCGAATAACTTCTTTCAACTCTGCCAATCCCATATTTGCCTGAGCAGCATGCTGTTCTGTTAGTTCATCAAGAGTAATCGGCGATATACTTAACACTTCAATCGTGCAGAAATATTGATTATCTTCAAATCGACCAACTCGTAAAATATCGCCAGCTTTAAAATGGCTTTCCGATTTATCTCGAATCGTGATGGTTTTACGCCCCGCGAGAATATCGGCTTCGAAGCGTTGATAAAAGGTAATATCGTTCATAAAGTGCGGTCACAAAAAATTTAATTTACTTCTCTTTTATCCAAGGATGTTTATTATTTGGGTCACCGTATTGCCCACACGATTTTCTTGCTTCATCATCTGATAGATAGTAACGAGGAATATTGATCGGTAACAATGCTGTATCAGCCACAACAGATAAAGGCCAATCGATAAAATATAATGGTCTAGTCATATGCTTAAAGCCAACACCATCGTAAAAATTACCAGCTACCATATTGTAATCGTATCGAGTTCCAATATAAGGGCAAGGATCTTTCAGTGTCGTTAAAGTTCCACATCCATAGAGAAACATACTGAATAATATAAAAACGATTTTTTTCATTTTCTAGCCTTATGCTCTTCATCAGATTCCGTATAGTAACGAATAATATCGTGATATTTATCTTCTTTAATTTGGCTTAAATCAAAAGATTTGTCATCATTCTCTTGTTGCTCTTTATTTTTAAAACGTGAATTCAGCATTACACCCAAAATAACAAAAACAATAAACGCAACAATGGTATAACCTATTCCAACACCAAGACAGCCTAGACCGCCAGGCCCCATGCCTGAATCCATACAAGCAAAACTCATCAAAAAAGGAAAAGAAATAAATGCTAATATAGCTGACAATACAATAATCATAAGAAACACCCTTGGATATCTTAGTTACTTAATTAGGTCAAACTCAATCACCCAAAACTCATTTTCATTGGGATAAATTGTTTTAATCACTTCTCGCAATTCCGATAAACTCATATTTTCCTGAGCTGCGTGCTGTTCTGTGAGATTATCAAGCATGATCGGCGACACACTTAACACTTCAATCGTGCAGAAATATTGATTATCTTCAAATCGACCAACACGTAAAATATCACCTGCTTTAAAATGACTTTCAGATTTATCCCGAATAGTAATCGTTTTACGCCCGACGAGAATGTCGGCTTCGAAGCGTTGATAAAAGGTAATATCGTTCATAAAGTGCGGTCAATTTTTAAGTATTTTTGTAACCATCCCCTCTTTGGCAAAGAGGGGTTAGGGGAGATTCGGCAGAAGTTATATCAACCTCATAAAGAAATTCACGATTGTTATCAAATCTCCCCCTGCCCCTCTTTTCTAAAGAGGGGTGTTTTTTATATCGTTATACCTGCTCCGTGCTCAACGCCCAGCCTTGCGAGCGGAGAATTTTATAACGTTCACGCGCTTGAGCTTTTTGTGTTTCTTCTACCGGTACAAAATCAATTAATTGTGTAAAGCTGTGGCTAAAATCCGGCACTTCCATTTGCAAATTGATCAGCAAATCACGACGTTGGGCATTGCGTTTGCCTTTCCAACTAATCTCAATTGGCGGTGCATATTGTGTTGCTTCGCCTGAAAGATTATGAGGAACAAACTCATTCGGATCCCTTTGCCATAATGCTTCATCAATTAAAAATGCTTGCTCTTCTGTTTCACAAGCGATTAGAACTCGCTTGCCTAAACGCCACGCTTGAGCGGCAAGATCACAGGCAAGTTGCTCAACTGTTATCTTCTTTTCTGGATTTAAGAGATAAAATTGTGCGTTTTTTGCCATGATTGCGACTTCTCCATTTATCGTTTTGTAAACTGGCGGATTTTATCAAAAAAGCAGCAAAAAATAAATCATCTACAAGGTGATTAAAGTAAATAGAAAAAACACGGAAATTTTTTACCGCACTTTTATGATCTACATCACAAAAGTAACTTTTAACCTTTATGTTACATTCCATTCATAACTAGTAGGTGTTAGAATTTTCAAGATTTATTTTTATTTTCGATGATAGGAGTATCACATGGCATTTCGTATTGAAAAAGACACTATGGGCGAAGTTCAAGTTCCTGCAGATAAATACTGGGCAGCACAAACCGAACGTTCTCGCAACAACTTCAAAATTGGTCCGGCAGCTTCTATGCCGCACGAAATTATTGAAGCGTTCGGTTATTTGAAAAAAGCCGCTGCTTTCGCAAACTGTGATTTAGGTGTATTACCTGCAGAAAAACGTGATTTGATCGCAACTGCCTGTGATGAAATCCTTGCAGGGAAATTAGATGACCAATTCCCGTTAGTCATTTGGCAAACCGGTTCAGGTACACAATCAAACATGAACGTGAACGAAGTGGTGGCAAACCGCGCTCACGTTTTACATGGTGGTAAATTAGGTGAAAAATCTTTCGTTCACCCAAATGATGATGTGAATAAATCACAATCTTCAAATGATACCTTCCCAACTGCAATGCACATTGCCGCATACAAAAAAGTGGTTGAACACACCATTCCTTGTGTAGAACGTTTACAAAAAACTTTCGCTAAAAAATCAGCGGAATTTAAAGATGTGGTAAAAATTGGCCGTACTCACTTAATGGATGCAACCCCATTAACATTAGGTCAAGAATTCTCTGCTTATGCAGCACAATTAGATTTTGGTTTACGTGCACTGAGAAATACTCTTCCACACTTAAGCCAATTAGCACTTGGTGGTACTGCAGTGGGTACGGGTTTGAACACACCAAAAGGCTATGATGTAAAAGTAGCGGATTACATTGCAAAATTCACTGGCTTACCATTCGTAACTGCGGAAAACAAATTTGAAGCATTAGCTGCACACGATGCGATTGTGGAAACTCACGGTGCAATTAAACAATTAGCGATGAGCTTATTCAAAATTGCAAACGACATTCGTTTATTAGCCTCTGGCCCTCGCTCTGGTATTGGTGAAATCTTAATTCCTGAAAATGAACCAGGTTCTTCAATCATGCCAGGTAAAGTGAACCCAACTCAATGTGAAGCGTTAACCATGGTGTGTGCACAAGTATTCGGTAACGATACCACTATCGCATTTGTTGGCTCACAAGGTCACTTCCAATTAAACGTATTTAACCCTGTAATGGTGGCGAATTTCTTACAATCGGCACAATTATTAGGTGATGCTTGCGTATCATTTGATGAACACTGCGCAACCGGTATTCAACCGAACTACCCACGCATTAAACAACAATTGGAAAATTCATTGATGTTAGTAACCGCACTTAATACCCACATCGGTTACGAAAATGCAGCGAAAATTGCGAAAACTGCACACAAAAATGGTACAACCCTACGTGAAGAAGCGATTAACTTAGGCTTAGTTTCAGCCGAAGATTTCGACAAATGGGTTCGTCCAGAAGATATGGTGGGTAGCTTAAAATAAACTCAGCCAATAATTTGGTGTCAAAGGCAGGTATATCCTGCCTTTTTATTTGTTTTTTTAAAGGGCTTTTTTGTTATAATCACGGCAATATTTTTGACATGAAAAAAACTATGAAACTGAAATTTATTATTGCTGCCATTTCAGCCTTATTTTCCACCGCACTTTTTGCCCAATGGCAACCGGTTGGCAATGCTGAATACACATGGGGGCCATTCCATGTTTATACTGTCGGCTTATATTCTGAAACGGGTTCCTATGAAAACAATGAACGTCCATTAATGTTTTCGATTAAATATGAAAAACCAGTAGAAGGAAAAAACTTCGCCATTGCTTTAACCAAAGAAATGGAATCACAAAATTTAAGTAAAGATGACACCACGGCATGGCTCAAAAAAATGCAGGAAATCTTCCCTGATTTTTCACCAAATGACATTTTAAATTTTGTTGCTTTATCGGATAAAGGCTATTTTGTGTTGAATGATACCGTGTTAGATCACGAATTCGATCAAAAATTTACACAAGCGTTTATTGATGTGTGGCTTTCAGATAAAAGTAGTTTTATCAAATTACAACCGCAATTATTAGGTAAAGAAAAACCGGCTCACGATAGCAAAGAATTTCAACATCAACCAGCAAGCGAGCCTTTTGATGAAGAAAATACGATGCCGGAATTACCACCAAATTACGATTTCAAACAAGATGCAAAAGGATAAATAACAAGGGCGAACATGATATGGTTCGCCCTTTTCTTTTATTGTTTCACTTGCTGTTCTAAAAACAAGATCATCTGCAATGCAATATCAATGCCACTGGTCTTCTCAATCATTTCTAACCCCGGGCTAGCATTTACTTCAAGCACCAATAACCCTTCTTTTGAACGAATCAAATCAACACCGGCTACCGCAAGCCCTAAAGCTTTAGTTGCACGAATGGCGATGGATTTTTCGTCTTCAGTGAGTTTAATTTTTTCTGCTGTGCCACCACGGTGAAAATTTGCGCGAAACTCGCCATCCTGTCCAATACGCTGCATTGTGGCGACGACTTTATCACCGATCACAAAACAGCGAATATCTGTCCCTTTTGCTTCTTCGACAAAATCTTGTAACAAGACGGGGACATTCGCATCTTTTAACGTTTCTAAAATACTGACCGCACTTTGTGGACGTTCAGCCAAGATCACCCCAATACCTTGTGAGCCTTTTAAGGTTTTAATAATCATTGGAGCGGTTGTTTGCTTAATGGCTTGTTTCGGCTCAATTTCACAACCTGATAAGACTGAATTTGGTACTGCAATACTTTGCTCTAATAACATCTGCAAACTGCGCCATTTATCGCGAGCGGCTAAAAATGCTTGTTCTTTATTAAGGCAATAGACGCCTTTTCCTTGGAAATGTCGCAATACCGCACAGCCCATTTGAGTGCTTGTCGTCCCAAAGCGTGGTAACACAGCATCATAATCAGGCAATAAATAGGGTTCACTTTCTGCATTTTGTTGATAATACAAAGAAAAGTGCGGTTGATTTTTGTCGAGTTTTAAAATACAACGATTAGGATCTAAAATATCTATTTGATGCCCGCAACTTTCCGCTGCTTCTTTTAAACGCTGGCAGCTATAAAGGCGAGGCTCACGGCAAAGCATCAATAATTTCATTCAGTTATATCCTTAGGAAAAGAGGAGTTGATATATTACACCAATCACAATAATCCTGAAAAATGATTTCTGCTTTTGTGGAAATAGAGTAAAATCATTAGGAATTTTGTTTAAATAAAAGGAAAATTTTATGTTCGTAGTTATTTTTGGTCGTCCAGGCTGCCCTTATTGTGTACGTGCAAAAAACCTTGCTGAAAAATTAAAAGGTGAAGTAGCGGATTTCGATTATCGCTATGTAGATATTATCGCTGAAGGCATTTCTAAAGCAGATTTATCAAAATCTGTCGGTAAAGAAGTGGAAACTGTGCCACAAATCTTTATCGATGAAAAACCAATCGGCGGTTGTACCGATTTCGAAGCATTAATGAAAGAACAATTTAACGTTGTTGCTTAATTTTTGCTAAAAAATAAAAGTGCGGTTAATTTCAACCGCACTTTTTTATTTCATCTTAGTTAATTTGTAACGAGATCGACCAATCCCATTCCGTTTCACTCAAACGATATTGTTCTTTTAATGCGGGTCCACAAGAATTGGAGCCTACCCCACTCATTTTATAATCCACACACAAGATTGTACTGCCACTTTTCTCCAAATCATATTCGTGCTTTTTACTGCACAATTCTTCTTGAGAATAAGGGGAAACATTCATACTAAAAGGCGTATGACTTTGCACGCTAAAGCAATCAGACGAATTTGCCACCTTCACTTCAGTACAACCATAGTGACTGCCATTTTCTTGCGGTTTCAAATAAGGCACATGATTACTTTCTGGCGTTGTTTTATAACGACCAAAAGCCGTGGCGTGATGTTTATCCAGATAACTTTCCGTTGGGCCATAGCCCACATACTCTACTTGGTTAAATCCTTGATTAAGGAAAAAACGCAAGCCAAAACGTGGTAAGAATGGCAAGTGCGGTTGTTTTTCAGCATGAATATTGATGTGAAGTAACCCATTTTGTTCAATACGATACACCACATTCAATGTCAGAATTCGCGCTTTTGATACGGCGACTAGCCCCAATTTGAAGGTGATTTCAACCGCACTTTCCTGCTCGGTTAAACGGTAATCATAGACTCGACTCGTCGCACGATCGTAACCCGCAGCAAGCCAATGTGCTTTCATTAAACTATCATTATCCAAAGGCGCTCGCCAAATATTGAAATCAGTAGATTGATTTAACCAAGGCTCGCCATCTTTGCGAATTTGTTGAATAGTGCCTTTATATTGATCAAACTGGTATTCAATATCTGCCACTTTAACTGAAATTAAATTGGCATATTCTGAAACAGAAATTGATTGGATATTTGATTTGATCTCATCAGCGAATAAATGTGATTGCTCTGACAAAATAATCTGCTCAAATCCCAAACAATGCCCTTGGGGAATTAAACCTGTTTCTGTTTTTTGATGATAGGTCAAGGTCAACATTTGTAATGAACCGTTACTTGTTGGCAATACTAAAGGCAAAAGTGCGGTTGATTTTGGCGCAATTTTTAAATCATCTATTTGGCCCTCTTGTATAACGGCAAAATCTTTGGTGATTTGATAATGAATCGAAATGGTCTCTTCCGCATCCGTAAAATCTAAATAATTTTTGAGTTCAATGTGACCATTTTTTAATGTAGCTCGAAGTGGACGATACACATTTTTGTATTCCAACAAATTACTTTGAATTTGGCGGTCTGCCGTGACTAATCCATCGGCACAAAAATTACCGTCATTCGGTGTGTCATTAAAATCCCCGCCATAGCCCATCTTGCTTGAGTTTGGCAAATAAGGCGAATGATTGCACCACTCCCATACAAAGCCACCACAAGCACCAGCATGTCGTTCCATAGCTTGGAAATAATCTTCTGTATCTCCGCAAGAATTCCCCATCGCATGCAAATACTCACAAAAGAGATATGGCTTTTGATTTTGGGCATCGGCAAAATAAGCATCCAATTCTTCCGTACTGGTGTACATTTCGCTATGAAAATCTAAATTAGATGTGTCATTTTGATGCGCTGAATGTTGAAAGATCGCATTTTCATAATGCACTAATCGACTTGGATCGCGTTGTTTTACCCAAGTGGCCGCTTGCTCAAAATTCTCACCATAACCACTCTCATTGCCTAATGACCAAATCACAACAGAAGGCCGATTTTTATCTCGCTCAATATTGGCATAAGTGCGGTCTAAAATGGCTTGATTAAATTCAGGGCTTCGAGCCATATAGCAATAATTGTCGATTGTTTTTTGACGAATTGCTTCATGATCAATCTCTGTTTTTACCCCTAACAAAATGCTTGTTTCTGGCGACTCCACATAGACTGCATTCGTACCGTGCGATTCAATATCACTTTCCGCAATCACATAAAAACCATATTCATCACATAATTCAGTAAACCAAGGTGCATTAGGATAATGCGCGGTACGAATAGCATTAAAATTATGCTGTTTCATTAAGCGTAAATCTTGCAACGCTTGTTCTCGACTAATGACATAGCCTGTTTTTGGATCACTATCGTGACGATTAACGCCTTTAAACTTTATCGCTTGTCCGTTAAATAACATTACCCCATTCTTCACTTCGATATGACGCAGGCCGACCTTTTGGCAAATCACTTCTGATCCATATTGCAAAATCAACGTGTATAAACTAGGGTTCTCCGCATGCCATAATTGTGTATTTTCAATTTCAGCATGAAATGCATGCCCTTTTTGTTCAATTATCAATTCGCCTTGAGGATCAAATAATTGCCAAGAAATGGATTGTTCGCGCTCTGCAAACTGACAGGCTACATACAATTGAGCCTTGGGAAGGTCTTGATTAAATTGTGTTTGAATGAAGAAATCTTGTAAGTAATTTCTTTCTCTCTCTAACAGATAAACATCTCGAAAAATACCAGACATTCGGAATTTGTCTTGGTCTTCCAAATAACTACCATCACACCATTTCAGCACTAAAACATGTAAATGATTTTCCCCTTGTTGTAAAAAGTCAGTGATATCAAATTCACTCGTGCAATGACTAATTTGGCTGTAGCCTACAAATTGTTGATTCACATAGACAAATAAGCAGCTGTCTACCCCTTCAAAATTTAAGAGATAGCGTTTTTCGGCATTGATTTCAACATTAAAAACGCGATGATACAAGCCACAAGGATTTTCAATGGGCACATAAGGGGGATCAAAAGGGAAAGGATAATTTACGTTGGTATATTGATGATTATCATAACCATGATTTTGCCAATTGGAAGGAACAGGGATTTTATCCGTAAAGGAAAAATGAAGGAAATCTTGAGGCAAGTGAGTATAGCTTTCAAAATAAGCAAAATCCCATTCACCATTTAGTAAGGTAAAGTAAGGGGAAAATTCTCGTGTCTTTTTGACCGCACTTTCTGCTGAAGAAAAAGGAATAAAATAAGCATGATGTGGTGTGGTATTCACGTGTAAAGTTTGCGGATCTTCAAAATAGCGAGGCAACAACATAAAAACTCCCAATGCAATTTAGACACATAAAAAAGGGCGCCTGAATGACGCCCACTATACCTAAAATCGTCGACTAATCTACCGATAAGTTCACAAATCGTGATACTTATCACATTAATTTTTATGGTAATTTTGCCAAGAAGGTATAACCGCCTTTTTCACTCATTATCTCAACATTAGAATTCGCTGTAATGAATGCTGACTCACCTTGTTTCAAGGTAAGTGCGGTTGATTTTTCTTGTATTTTCAGCTCACCTTGCATCACCAACAAAATACCCGCACTTTGAAGATTTACTTTAGTATGCTTTTCGGGTTCGACACGAATTTGAGCTAAAGCAAAATCGTTTACTGGCGTTTTATAAGTAAATTCTGACTGATTTTGAGGCGCGGCTGAGATAATTTGAGGTGTTACTTCGCGACAATCCACAATTTTTAATAATTCGACAATATCGACATATTTTGGTGTTAAGCCACCACGAATCACATTATCAGAACATGCCATTAACTCCACGTTTTGCCCGCGAAGGTAAGCATGAGGAATACCCGCATCTTGGAAAATACCTTCCCCTTCTTCCAAATGCACGATATTAAAGAGATAAAAACACACTAAGCCTGAATCTAATTTTTCAGGCGAAATCGCCATGGCTTCCATCGTATAAAGCACCCAATAATCAGGGTTATCTAACGCTAACTCGCCATTTTTATAAGGCTGTTGGTTGGCTTCAATAATGGGTAATAACCAATTTGCGAGCGTGAATTGATCCGCCAACATCACATCTGCATAAAATTCAGCAAGGCTTTGTGTGCTTAGTTTTTCAACCAAAGGTTGCAAAGAGGGGCGTGCATTTAATGTGGCAAGGATTTGAGCTTTTGTTTTAAAACCATGTAAAAGCCAGAAATCAGATAAGGCAATCATCATTTCTGGTTTATGATTTCTATCTTTATAAGTCCGCGTGCTGTCTGTTAATGCCACGCCTTTTGCATTTTCAACCTCAAAGCCCTTTTCAGCTTGAGCTTTAGTCGGATGCAATTGAATCGACAACGGTTTTTCAACATCTAAAATCTTTAACAAATAAGGGAGTTCATCACCAAATTGCTGGCGACTTGCTTGCCCAAGTGCGGTCGGATTTTGCGATAAAAATTCAATAAGGGATTGTTTGTTACTGGTATTCTCAATCTCAGAAGGCGCTGATGGATGTGCACCTAACCACCACTCAGCACAAGGTTGATCTTTCGCTGAATTTAATCCAATCAATGATGTAATATAGTTTCTTCCGCCCCATGCATAATGCTGTACTTGGCCAATTAATCGATAAATCATTTTTGCCTTCCTCGAAAAGAATGAGTATAAAAAAATCCGCTTATTTAAAGCGGATCTTTTAATCAGTGAATCTTATTTTATTAAACTTAAAACAACAGATTCTCCAGCAATCACTTCACCCGATTTTTTCTCGATAGATGAAATTTCATCCATGTTAGAGATAACCACTGGTGTTAAAACTGATTTTGCTTTTGATTCTAATGTTGCTAAATCAAATTCGATTACTGTGTCGCCGCGTTTTACGCTTTGACCTTCGTGTGCGATGCGAGTGAATCCTTCACCTTTTAATTCAACGGTATCAATACCGAAGTGAACGAATAATTCAACACCCTCTTTTGATTCCATTGAAAAAGCGTGGTTGGTTTCAAAAATTTTACCAATTACACCATCAACAGGCGCAACGATTTTGTTACCTGTTGGGCGAATTGCGATACCATCACCCACGATTTTTTCAGAGAAAACAACATCTGGTACATCTTCGATGTTCACAATCTCACCAGAAAGTGGCGCATAAATTTCAACTTCCACTGCTTTGTTTTCTTTTGAACCAAATAATTTGTCAAATAAGCCCATTTTAATCTCCTATCTATTAAAGATGGCTGATATTTTAACGTAAAACTCTGTTTTTGTATCTAGTTTAACGACTTTTCTGCTAAAAAAGCTTGAATTAATTGCTCAATTTCAGCTGTTGTTGGTTTTTGCAGTGCTTCATCAGCCAATGCTTTCGCTTCTTGATAACTTACACTACGCACTAATTTTTTAATATGTGGTACAGAAATGGCACTCATACTAAACTCATCTAAGCCCATACCGAGTAACAATAATGTCGCACGTTCATCACCGGCTAACTCACCACACATACCAGTCCATTTACCTTCTGCATGAGAAGCATCAATCACTTGTTTAATCAAGCCTAGCACTGAAGGTGACATTGGATTGTATAAGTGAGAAATTAATTCGTTGCCACGATCAACGGCTAAGGTATATTGCGTTAGATCGTTTGTACCAATACTGAAGAAATCCACTTCTTTCGCTAAGAATTTTGCATTGACTGCTGCAGATGGGGTTTCAACCATGACACCCACTTGGATGTTTTCATCAAAAGCCTTACCCTCTGCGCGTAATTCTGCTTTTAAGGTTTCAAGCACAGATTTCAATTCGCGAATTTCTTCTACTGAAATAATCATCGGGAACATCACGGCAAGTTTACCAAATGCAGAAGCACGTAATACCGCTCTTAATTGTGCGTGTAAAATCTCACGACGATCAAGGGCAATACGCACCGCACGCCATCCTAAGAATGGATTCATTTCTTTTGGTAAATTTAAATATGGAAGCTCTTTGTCACCACCGATATCCATGGTACGTAATACCACTAGACGACCTTCCATTGCTTCAACCACTTCTTTATAAGCAATGAATTGCTCTTCTTCGCTTGGTAATTGATCACGATCCATAAAGAGGAATTCTGTACGGTATAAACCTACCCCTTCAGCACCATTACGATGTGCACCTTCGCAATCACGAATCGTACCAATATTGGCTACCACATCGACTTTATGACCATCAAGGGTCACCGCTGGTAAATCTTTTAATTTTGCTAATTCTGCTTTTTCTTCAGCGAGTTTTGCTTCTAATGTTTTTAATTCATCAATTTCAGCTTGAGTTGGGTTCACGTAAACACGGTTGTTTACCGCATCTAAAATAAGATAATCACCTGTATTCACTCGCGCTGTGACATCATTTGTCCCAACAATGGCCGGCAATTCAAGTGAACGAGCCATAATAGAGGTATGTGATGTTCTACCACCAATATCCGTGATAAAACCTAATACTTTTTCTAAGTTTAATTGAGCAGTTTCTGATGGAGTTAAATCGTAAGCCACAAGGATAGACTCTTCGGCAATATCACCAAGATCGACAATGTGCATACCTAAAATATTTTTGATTAAACGATTACCGATATCACGGATATCCCCCGCACGTTCTTTTAAGTATTCATCATCAATTTCAGACAACATTTCAACTTGTTGATCGATGATTTTACTTGCAGCGACACTCGCATTCACTTTATGTGAACGAAGATAATCAAGTATTTCTTCTTCTAATTCTTCATCTTCAAGGATCATTAAATGACCTTCAAAGATCGCCGCTTTTTCTTCCCCTAAAGATTTTAATGCGCGTTGATGAATGGAATTAAGTTGCTCAACAGCAGCTTCACGGCCCGCATAAAAACGAGCGACTTCTGCGTCGATTTGATCTTCTGAAATTTTTTGGAAATCCAGAACAATTTTTTCTTCTTTTAATACTAAAGCTTTACCAAAAACGATACCTGGCGATGCTGGGATACCTGTAATCATAATTTTACATTCCGAAATAATTTATTAAAGGCTAAATAAACAATAGCCACAGAATAGGAATCCTGTGGCTATCGTCAATTATTCTAAAGTAGGAATTAATGCTACTAAATGTTCAACGGCTTGTTGTTCGTCTTCACCTTCCGCCGAGATGGTGATTACAGTTCCTTGCGTCAAACCTAAGGTTTGTAGCTTAAATAAGCTTTTCGCACTTGCACTTTTTCCACCAGAAGTGACTGTTACATCAGAAGCAAACGCTTTCGCTTCTTTAACAAATTGCGCCGCTGGACGGGTGTGTAAACCATTAGGGGCTGTAATTTCTACATCTTTTGAGAACATAATGTTACCTCTATTTAGTAATAGTAAAATTTAAGCAATTTAATCTATAAATCGTTGGTAGTATCGCTATTAAATGCTCAATAATCAAGGCAAAACACAAAAAAAATTGAGCTACATCACAAAAATTAAACGTTTGAATACCTAGTTTGAGTAAAAGATATACTACGCAGAAAAATGGCGTTGTGATTTCGTCTCACTCAAGCTTTCAATGAGGCGATGATAATTCTCATAGCGTATTGGTGAAATCCGACCTGCCTCTACCGCTTCGCGTAATGCACATCCAGGATCATTCAAATGTTTACAATCTCGGAATTTACACGTACCTAAGACATATTGAAACTCGCGATAGCCTTTCGTAATCTGATCTGGCTCCAAATGCCATAAGCCAAACTCGCGAATGCCTGGTGAATCAATCAAATTGCCGCCTTGTGGCAAATGATATAAACGAGAAGAAGTGGTTGTATGTTGTCCCAAGCCTGAGGTTTCACTGATGCCACCGACTTGCGCATTGACCGTTGGTAAAATATGGTTAATTAAACTGGATTTGCCTACCCCTGACTGCCCCACAAAAATGGATGTGCCGTCACTTAAAAGTGCGGTTAATTTTTCCATATTTTTTCCGGTTTCAGCTGAAATGATGATGGTCTGATAACCAATATCACGGTAAATCTGTAATTGGCTTTCCACTTCCTGCTCTTGCTCGGCATCCAGTAAATCGCCTTTATTCACCACAATGACAGGTTCGATCCCCGCATTTTCACACACCACTAAATAACGATCGATAATATTGAGTGAAAGTACCGGCACCACCGCAGAAACAATAATAATACGATCGATATTGGCCGCAATCGGTTTCAACCCATCATAGTAATCAGGACGAGCAATTTCATTTTGTCTTGGGTGAATAGCTTCAATCACCCCACTCACGCCTTGGAGCTGTTCATTGCCTTGTCGCCAAATCACTTTGTCTCCAACCACGAGACTAGAAAGTGTACGACGTAAATTACAACGGAAAATTTCGCCTTGTGCATTTTCCACATCTGCATGAACCGAATAACGCGTAACGACTACTCCATCTTGGCTTTCGCCTAGCATATCATCTTGCCATTCCACTTCTTTCTTCTTGTGGCGATGCAAGGCTTTCGCGTTATTTGATTGAATGCGACGAGTTTGATTTTGCGTTAGTTTACGTTTGCTCATAAAGTGCGGTCGTTTTTTCCGATGTTTTTCGTTAAAATAAACGGGATTAAAAATGTTTATAGGATACCTTATATTATGCAATTAGATAAACAAAATCTAATTTGGATCGATTTAGAAATGACCGGATTGGATCCTGAAAAAGAACGCATTATTGAAATTGCGACTATTGTGACCGATAAAGATCTTAATATTTTAGCTGAAGGACCTGTGATCGCGGTGCATCAAAGTGATGAATTATTAAACAAAATGTCGGAATGGTGCGTAAAAACCCACACAGCAAATGGCTTAGTTGACCGTGTTAAAGCGAGCAAACTTACCGAACGTGCAGCAGAATTACAAACATTAGATTTTTTAAAACGTTGGGTACCGAAAGGTGCTTCACCGATTTGTGGCAACAGCATCGCACAAGATAAACGCTTTCTTTATAAATATATGCCTGATTTAGCGGATTATTTCCACTATCGTCATGTGGATGTCAGTACATTAAAAGAATTGGCTTCTCGCTGGAAACCAGAAATTTTAGATGGATTTAAAAAAGGCAATACTCATTTAGCGCTTGATGATATTCGTGAATCAATTAAAGAGTTAGCTTACTACCGTGAGCACTTTATTAATCTAGGTTGATGAAAACTTAGGCAAACTCAATGATTTGCGAAATCTGCGCTTGCGTTGAATAAATTTTTTCGTATAATGTTGCCTCATTCACCAATGTGAAATGCGGGAATAGCTCAGTTGGTAGAGCACGACCTTGCCAAGGTCGGGGTCGCGAGTTCGAGTCTCGTTTCCCGCTCCAAATTTTCACATGAATGCCCTGCGGGAATAGCTCAGTTGGTAGAGCACGACCTTGCCAAGGTCGGGGTCGCGAGTTCGAGCCTCGTTTCCCGCTCCAAATTCTTAATCCGTTGCTGAAAAGCAGCGGATTTTTTTATTGTATTTTCCCTACATATTCCCTTCAAAATACGATAAAATTCCCCAGAAACTTTAACCTAAAAAAATCACTCTAAGAATGACCGAATTAACCCAATACATTCCTGATGAAGGCACAATGCTCCGTTTTGGTAAAAAACTCGCAGAAGTGCTTGTAAAACAACCGAAAGATAACGCTATTGTGCTTTATTTTAATGGCGATCTCGGTGCAGGGAAAACCACCCTGACTCGTGGAATGGTGCAAGGTTTAGGCTACCAAGGCAATGTCAAAAGTCCTACTTATACGTTAGTGGAAGAATATAGCATTGCAGGAAAAATGATTTATCACTTTGATTTATATCGTCTTGCCGATCCTGAAGAATTGGAATTTATGGGCATTCGTGATTATTTCAGCCAAAATTGTATCTGCTTAATCGAATGGGCAGAAAAAGGTGAAGGTATCTTGCCTGAGGCTGATTTATTGGTGAATATTGATTATTACGATGATGCTCGCAACATTACGCTAATTGCTCAAAACTCAGTAGGCGAGCATATTTTGGCACAACTATAAAACTGACTTACATGAAAGCAAAATTTTCGTTTCTTTTTGGAATATTTTCTCTAATTTCTACTACCGTATTTGCCGCACCACAATGGACAATTGCCATTGATCCCGGCCATGGCGGTAAAGATCCTGGTGCTATCGGAAAAAATCTCGGCATTTATGAAAAAAATGTCACCCTTTCTATTGCGCGAGAATTAAAAGCCTTATTAGATAAAGATCCTAATTTCAAAGGTGTTTTAACACGCAGTAGCGATTACTATATTTCTGTGCCAGAACGCTCTGAAATTGCACGTAAATACAAAGCAAATTTTCTTGTGTCTATCCATGCTGACTCCTCCCTTAATGCAGACCAACGTGGTGCATCTGTTTGGGTGCTATCCAATCGCCGTGCCAACGATGAAATGGGTCAATGGTTAGAAGATGATGAAAAACGCTCTGAGCTTTTAGGTGGCGCAGGGAAAGTACTTTCCAATAACAATGACAAATATTTAGATCAAACTGTACTCGACCTGCAATTTGGTCACAGCCAACGCACAGGTTATGAACTCGGCAACAGTATTTTACGTCGCTTTGCTCGCGTGACCTCATTAAGTCGTAGCACGCCACAACATGCAAGTCTTGGCGTATTGCGTTCACCCGATATTCCTTCTGTTCTGGTGGAAACAGGTTTCCTTTCCAATATGGAAGAAGAACAAAAACTGAATACCATTGCTTATCGTCGTCGTATTGCTTATATGATTTATGAAGGCTTAGTCGCTTATCGCAATGGTAATTTAAAAGCGATTGCTGTTCCTCCAAGTGATGAGCAAGAGAGCAAATCTACAAAATCAAACGACAAAAATAATGAAAAATCTGACCGCACTTCCGATGTGAAAGACAGCGGTATTCGCCATAAAGTGAAATCAGGTGAAAGCATTGGTAGCCTGGCGAATAAATATGATGTCAAAGTCAGTGAAATCATTGAGTTAAATAAACTGAAACGCAAAGAACTTTGGTTAAATGAAACCATTAAGATTCCTGATAATGGCAAAGGCAAAAAAGCGGAAGAACCAACTAAAAAAGAAGAGAAAAGCACCGAAAAATCTGACCGCACTTCCGATGTCAAAGACAGCGGCGTACGTCATAAAGTGAAACCAGGTGAAAGCATTGGTAGCCTGGCGAACAAATATGATGTAAAAGTCAGTGAAATTATTGAGTTAAATAAACTGAAACGTAAAGAACTCTGGTTAAATGAAACCATTAAAATTCCGGATAACGGCAAAGGCAAAAAGGTAGAAGAAAAACCTAAATCGAATGATAAAGCCAAAGCCGATAACAAAGGAAAAAACAGCAAGATTGTTGAAGCTGAAAAAGCGGTTTCTAAAAAAGATAAAAAACAAGAAAAAACCGAAAGTAAAAAAGAGCCTGAGAAAAAAGACAACGATAAAAAAGACACTTCTTCAAAAGGGAATGAGAAGAAAGATAATGGCAAGAAAGAAATCCCACTTTACCATACGGTGAAAGCCGATCAAACTATCTATGCCATCTCTCGTGAATACAATTTACCAGTTAATCGTCTTTTAAAACTGAACCCAACATTGAAAAACGGCAAAGTCGTAACTGGGCAAAAAATCAAACTTAAAGAAAAATAAGGAATCCTATGGCAATCAAAATTCTTTCTCCACAGCTGGCTAATCAGATTGCCGCAGGTGAAGTGGTCGAACGCCCTGCTTCTGTGGTGAAAGAATTGGTGGAAAACAGCCTTGATGCCGGTGCCAATAAAATTCATATTGATATCGAAAACGGCGGCGCCAGCCTGATTCGTATTCGAGATAATGGCAGCGGTATTCCTAAAGAAGAATTAAGTCTCGCACTCGCTCGACACGCAACTAGTAAAATTGCCGATCTTGATGATCTCGAAGCCATCTTAAGTTTAGGTTTCCGCGGTGAAGCCCTTGCTAGTATCAGCTCGGTTTCTCGCCTCACACTTACCTCTCGCACAGCTGAGCAAAATGAAGCGTGGCAGGTTTATGCACAAGGACGAGAGATGGAAACCACAATTAAACCCGCATCTCATCCAATCGGCACAACAGTTGAAGTCGCGAATCTCTTTTTTAATACACCAGCTCGTCGTAAATTCTTACGCACCGATAAAACGGAATTTGCTCATATTGATGAAGTCATTCGCCGAATTGCTTTAGCAAAATTTAATATCGCTTTTACGCTCACACATAACGGCAAAATTGTTCGACAATATCGTCCCGCAATAAATGAAGAACAACAACTAAAACGCGTTGCTGCCATTTGTGGCGATGATTTTGTGCAACATGCCTTACGCATTGATTGGAAACATGATGATCTGCATCTTTCTGGCTGGGTGGCGACACCTGAATTTACACGTTCTCAAAATGATTTGAGCTATTGCTATATCAATGGACGAATGGTGCGTGATAAAGTGATCACCCACGCAATTCGCCAAGCTTATGCGGAGCATTTACATACTGAGCAATACCCTGCATTTGTACTCTTTATAGACCTCAATCCACATGATGTCGATGTCAACGTGCACCCAACAAAACACGAGGTACGTTTCCATCAAGCTCGCTTAATTCATGACTTTATCTGCCAAGGCGTAACAAATGCGCTCAATGTCATTCCTCAAGCTGAATTGGATTTAGAGCCAGCGATAAATGAGGCTAGAGAGCCTTTGGCTTCATATAAACCTAACTATGAACCGAAACCCAATCGGGCGGCAGCGGGACACAATATTTTCGCTTCGAATTATCATCAACCTCGCGAAAAACAATCAGAAAATCGACCGCACTTTTCAAACCGTAGTGACTACGTTCCGTCATATGGTTATCGTGAACAACCTACAAAGACGGAACAACGATTATATGGGGAATTAGTACGTCCTGTGGAAAATTCTCAAGTTTTAACAAAGTCAGTCGTTGAACAACTCCCACAGACAAGTGAACCAGGCTATTTACGCGCATTAGCATTAATTGAAAATAAAGCGTTGCTTTTACAACAAAATCAGCAGTTTTATTTGATGTCATTAGCTAAATTGCAAACCTTAAATTATGAATTAACCTTACAACAAGGTGAAATTCCACAACAGCCATTGCTCATTCCGATTATTTTTCGCTTAGATGAAAAACAATTTGAACAATGGAAAAAACAAAAAGCCTTTTTTCAGCAAAGTGGTTTTGAATTTATTGAAAATGAAGCTCAGCTACGTCTTACATTAAACAAAGTCCCTGCGGTTTTACGTACACAAAATTTACAAAAATGTGTGGTAAGCCTACTTGCTGAACATCTAGAAAATATGCCTGATTTTCTGACCACACTTTGTCAAACACTAGAGATGAAGCCGATTCAAGTATTAGCGGATGCGGTAAGCTTATTAAGTGAAACGGAGCACTTACTGAATAAAGCTCATCAAGAAAAATTTAATACATTACTGAAACCGATTAACTGGCAGCCTTTTTTAACTGATTTGTAATATGACACAAAAAACTGACTCCAAACCAACCGCACTTTTTCTGATGGGGCCGACGGCCTCAGGAAAAACAGATCTTGCTATTCAATTACGTCAAAGCCTGCCAGTGGAAGTGATCAGTGTCGATTCTGCATTAATTTATAAAGGCATGGATATTGGTACGGCAAAGCCTTCTAAAGAAGAACTTGTCCTTGCCCCTCACCGCTTAATTGATATTTTAGATCCCGCTGAAAGTTATTCTGCGATGAATTTTCGTGACGATGCGATCAGAGAAATGGCCGATATTACCGCGCAAGGCAAAATTCCACTTTTGGTTGGCGGCACGATGTTGTATTACAAAGCATTGATTGAAGGACTTTCTCCTCTTCCATCTGCTGATGAAAATTTACGCTTAGAAATTGAAGAAAAAGCGCAAAAATTTGGCTGGCCAGTACTTCATCAAGAATTACAAAAAATTGATCCTATTTCAGCTGAGCGTATCAATCCAAATGATTCACAGCGCATTAATCGTGCATTAGAAGTATTCTATTTAACAGGTAAATCATTAACGGAATTAACCGAACAAAAAGGCGAAGAATTGCCTTATCAATTTTTACAATTCGCGATTGCACCAGAAGATCGTGCGGTATTACATCAACGTATTGAACAACGCTTCCATAAAATGATCGAATTAGGCTTCCAAGAAGAAGTAGAAAAACTCTATCAACGAGAAGATCTTCATCCTGATTTGCCTTCTATCCGTTGTGTGGGCTATCGCCAAATGTGGGAATATTTACGAGGTGACTATGATCATGAAGAAATGGTCTTCCGTGGTATTTGTGCAACTCGCCAATTAGCCAAACGACAAATCACTTGGCTACGAGGCTGGAAAACACCATTAAATTGGCTAGATAGTCTGCAACCGCAACAAGCCAAAGAAATCGTACTACGCAAGATTGACGAACATTTTAAGGGGTAAATTATGGCGCTTTCACTTCCGCTTTCGACTGAAAAACTCATTCAACTTGGCGAAGTGCTTTGCCAACATTTCCCTGAAATGAATCTTGATGAAATAACCCAACAAATCGAGCGGGACGCGACAGATCTCACGACACCAATCGGACAAATAAACTATGCCATCAGTCTGTCTGATTTCTTGGAAAAAGTCTTAAAAAAACAACCGCACTTTTTAGCCCAATGGTGGCAAACACCTCCTCAATTTTCAGATTGTCAACATTATGCTAGCCGTTTAGCTGACCAACTCTCCACTATCCAAAACGAAGAACAGCTTTACAAAACACTACGAGATTTTCGTAATCAAGAAATGGCAAAGCTCAGTTTCTGTCAAAGCTTGAATCTTGCTACCGTAGAAGAAATTTTTATTCGTCTTTCTCAACTTGCTGAAAGTCTTATCATCGGTGCAAGAGATTGGCTGTACAAACAAGCTTGCGAAGAAATGGGCACGCCTTGTGATGAAAATGGCAACCCTCAGCAACTCTATATTCTTGGCATGGGAAAATTAGGTGGTTTTGAGCTAAATTTCTCCTCTGATATTGATTTAATTTTTACCTATCCTTCACAGGGAGAAACCGTTGGTGCAAGACGAGCCGTTGATAACGCTAAATTTTTTACCCGTTTAGGTCAACGTCTGATCAATGCTTTAGATCAATTCACGCCAGATGGTTTTGTCTATCGTACAGATATGCGCCTTCGTCCTTTTGGCGATAGTGGTGCACTTGCCTTAAGTTTTTCTGCGATAGAGCAATATTACCAAGATCAAGGGCGAGACTGGGAACGCTATGCCATGATCAAAGGGCGTATTTTAGGCGCTGATGCGCAAGATCCCAATGTAAAAACCTTACAACAATTACTTCGTCCTTTTGTGTATCGACGCTATATTGATTTTAGTGTGATTCAAGCTTTACGTGAAATGAAAGGTAAAATCGAGCGTGAAGTACGCCGCCGTGGCTTAAAAGACAATATTAAACTAGGTGCTGGCGGAATTCGAGAAATCGAATTTATTGTGCAAGTTTTTCAACTGATTCGTGGTGGCCGCGAGATTAAGCTCCAACAACATGAATTGCTTAAACTTCTCCCTGAAATACGAGATCTTGGTTTAATTACGCCTCAACAATATGATGAATTAAGAGACGCTTATATCTTCCTTCGTCGCACTGAAAACGTGCTACAAGCTATTGATGATCAACAGACGCAACTTCTCCCAACAGATGAAGAAAATCGCCTTAGATTAATGGTCGCTTGTCGAGAATACACTTACTTAGATGAGAACAATCAGTCTACGATAAAATCTTATCCAATTGAAAACTGGGATGATTTCTATCAAACATTACAGGCACACCAACAAAAAGTGCGGTCAGTTTTTGATACATTAATTGGTGAAGAAAAAGATGAACGTACCGATGACAGTAATCAGTGGATTGATTTTCTAGAAAGTGATCTTGATGACATTGAACAAATGTTGGTTGATAATCACATTGATGATAACGCAATTTCCGATATCTTAGATAAACTTATTCAATTCAAAGAGGGGCTTGCGCGCCGTGTTATTGGTTCTCGTGGTCGAGAAGTTTTAGCTCACTTATTGCCAAATATCTTCACTCAAATATTTGAACAAAAAAATTATCGCACTTTATTGCCACGCATCCTCAATATTGTCGATAAAATTGCGAGTAGAACGACGTATTTGGAATTGCTCTTAGAAAATCCTCAAGCCATTGAGCAGCTCATTGAACTATGTGCGCAATCCCAGATGATCGCTGAACAAGTGGCTCGCCACCCTATTCTACTCGATGAATTATTAAATACTGAAGCGCTGCGTAATCCATTGTCATTCACACAGTATCCTGACGAATTAAAGCAATATATGCTGCGATTACCGCAAGACGATGAAGAGCAATTTATTGACGGTTTACGCCAATTTAAACAGTCTATTTTATTACGTGTTGCAGCCGCCGATATTCTCGGCGTATTGCCTGTTATGAAAGTGAGCGATCATCTCACTTATCTAGCTGAAGCAATTATTGATGTGGTTGTCAATTTTGCTTGGCAACAAGTCAGTCAACGCTTTGGAGTCCCCGAACATCTTGTAGATAAAACTGAAAAAGGCTTTTTAGTCATTGGCTACGGTAAATTAGGCGGAATTGAACTCGGTTATAAATCTGATTTAGATTTAGTCTTTTTATACCAAGCTGTTGAAGGAGTGACTGTTGATGGGAAGAAATCCATTGATAGCAATCAATTCTATTTAAGATTGGCTCAAAAAATTGTCAGCATTTTTAGCATGAATACGAGTGCAGGCGTACTTTATGATGTTGATATGCGATTGCGTCCTTCAGGCGATGCAGGCTTATTAGGCTGTTCGCTTCAAGCATTTGAAAACTATCAACTCAATGAAGCATGGACTTGGGAAAAGCAAGCGCTTGTCCGCAGTCGTGCCATTTTTGGTGAAACTGAATTAAAAGTAGAATTTGAAAAAATTCGCTGTAATGTACTTTCTGCTCAAAGAGATATTAATCAGCTAAAAATTGAAGTAAGAGAAATGCGTGAAAAAATGTACGACCATTTATCTCATACAAAAGAAGGCTTTTTTAATATCAAAACAGATCGTGGTGGTATTACCGATATTGAATTTATCGCCCAGTATCTGATGCTCGCAAATGCCCCAGCTAATCCAATATTAACCAAATGGTCTGATAATGTCCGTATCTTTGATTCAATGGCAGAATATCACATTATTTCTCTAACAGAATGTGAAAAGCTCAAATCCTGTTACGTGACATTGCGTAATAAAATTCATCACCTGAACTTATTAGGGAATCCTGTCATTGTTGATGATTCGGCGTTTACAGAAGAAAGGGAATTTGTTTGTTCTTTTTGGAATAAGCTATTTTCTTAAAAAATTAAAGGAGTCTATCCCAATATATTTGGGATAAACTCCTTTTCATATATTCTCTACCTAAAAACAGCCTAACTTTCTACCGCACTTATATTGTCAAAGTAATCTTTAACAAAAATCCATAAACAAAAAACCCCAAGCTCTTCAGCTTGGGGTTCACATTCACTACCTGGCGGTGTCCTACTCTCACATGGGGAAGCCCCACACTACCATCGGCGCATCGGCGTTTCACTTCTGAGTTCGGTATGGGGTCAGGTGGGACCAC
>JAGZOA010000009.1:0-75944 GCA_018363335.1 Parahaemophilus parainfluenzae
TCTTTAAACCAATACTTCGGTAAATTTTTACCGAAGTATTGTATGAGAATACAGATTTTTTACAAAACAACTCACTTATTGCAAAGAAAAATTGTTCTTTACAACTGCTTCACTAATAAAGGAAAATGTTTACGAATTTGTGGCTTACCGACTAACGCACCAAACAACATAAAGCCTGAGCGGCCTAATGCACGGAAAAATTTGATTACGCTTCGTCCAAGTGAAGAAATCATATCAACAATCATTTAAATAATTCCTCCACATAATCTTTTGCTGGATAATGGAATCTCACCGGTCCATCCGCTTCGCCTTTTAAGAACTGCACCACTTGAGGATCTTGGCTAGCAAGCAGTTGTTCTGATGTTCCTTCAGCGATCACATGCTTATCTGCAATAATATAGGCATAATCTGCAATACTTAATATTTCATTCACATCATGGGAAACCACAATAGACGTTAAGTTTAGCGCCTCATTTAAGCGTTTAATTAAGCTCACGATTACGCCCATGCTGATTGGATCTTGCCCCGTAAACGGCTCATCAAACATGATTAAATCTGGGTCAAGTGCAATCGCACGCGCTAATGCAGCACGACGCGCCATCCCCCCAGAAAGCTCTGAAGGCATCAAATCTGCCGCACCGCGTAAGCCCACCGCTTCTAATTTCATCAACACAATTTGACGAATTAGACTTTCTGGCAAGCGCGTATGCTCGCGAATCGGAAATGCCACGTTATCAAACGTTGAAATATCCGTAAATAATGCACCTGATTGGAATAACATTCCCATGCGTTTACGCACTTCGTAAAGCTCACGATTTGAAAGACGACAAATATCTTGTCCATCAAACAAAATCTCGCCTTGCTCAGGGTGCAACTGACCGCCAATTAATTTCAGTAACGTGGTTTTCCCGATCCCTGATGGCCCCATAATGGCCGTAATTTTGCCCTGTTGGACTTTCAAATTCAGGTTATCGTAAATCACACGCTCACCTCGTTTAAAGGTCAGGTTTTTGACTTCGATTAGATTTTTATTCATTAAAATCTCATTGGTTTTACAAGAAGAAATTTATTTTTCTCTCACGTTAAAAAAGTGCGGTCGTTTTGACTGCTATTTTTGTGAAAGGTTCAAGCGACGTTTTAATAACGTCGTGAAGCCACGTAATAACACAAAAATCAATGACAACACATAAATAGGTAAATTACCTAATGCTGCATAAGGCGTTTTGCCTTCTGTTGGCACCATTTTATGGGTCAGCGTTGTTTCTTCAAATTGAGGCGCTTGCGCTTCAATGTTGCCTTTTGCATCAATAAACACTGAAATCCCTGTATTCGTTGCACGAATTAATGGTTTACCTAATTCGAGCGCGCGCATTCTAGCCATTTGTAAATGCTGCCAAGGGCCAATACTATCACCAAACCATGCATCATTAGAAATAGTCAGCAAATAATCTGTTTCTTTTTTCAGATTTTCACGAAGTTGCTCACCAAAAATAATTTCATAACAAATAGCCGGTGCAAAAGCATGCTGTTTTGCCATAAAAGATGGCTGTACCGCATCGCCACTTTGGAACGCAGACATTGGCAAATTAAATACGGAATTAAGTGGACGTAACAAACTTTCTAACGGTACGTACTCACCAAATGGCACGAGATGATGTTTGCTGTAACGATTTTTTGTCGTTAATTCATAAGGGAAATCAGGATTCCCTGCCGTCACAATCGAATTTAATAATTTACCGCTTTGCTCATCACGGTATACGGTGCCAATCATCACTTCCGTGTTTTTCTCTTTCGCGACTTTATCTAAAGCTTCAAAAAATGGCGTAATGGCATTTTCCAAAGTTGGCAATGCCGACTCAGGCAAAATAATCAAATCAGACGTGCCTAAATGCCCCAAAATTTGTTTTTGATAGATATCCACTGTGGCATAAAGATATTCAGGATCCCATTTTAAATTTTGCTCAATATTACCTTGTGCAAGGGTGACGGTTAATCCTTTATCTCCTTTTGGTTGAACAAAATTCACCTTACCGGCATAAGCACTTAATCCACCCACAACCAATAATAGCAATACATTCACACCGACTAAATTCCATTGTTTTTTCGATAGTGAAAAAACAAGATTAAAAATGACCGCACTTGCCCAAACGGTAAAAAATGTTAGCCCCGTGACACCAAAGATCGGGGCGATGCCGAAAAATGGACTGTCGATTTGGGTATAACCAAATTGTAGCCACGGAAAACCGGTAAACACCCATCCACGCAAGAATTCAGTCAATGTCCAAATCGCGGCAAAAATGACCGCACTTTTCACCTGAAAACGCTGCACTAAATAAGTGAAAAGCATTGGATAAAGTGCAAGGTAAGCAGAAAGCAAGCCCACCAAGAGATAGCTCACGCCAAGGGATGCCCCACCAAATTGATGAATGCTGACATTTAACCAACTTACACCAAAACAGAAAAAGCCCATCGACCACAAAAAGGTGGCCAAAAGTGCGGTTGATTTTTTGGCATTTTTCGCCACAAAAAGCAATCCGCCTAAGGATACATAGGCTAATCCCCAATAATCAAACGGTGAAAAGGCAAATACGCCAATCACACCAGAAATCAGGGCTATAAGATAAACGACTAATTTATTCATTTTATCAATACTACAAAAAAACATTCCCCCTCTTTAGCAAAGAGGGGGCTAAGAATACGGTCAAACTGAGTAACTTACTCAGCTTGTTCTTCTACACCTTCCATATCCGATAAATGTTCATCCGGCACGGTTACACGTACCTGAATTAAACGGCGACTATCGGCAGAAGTCACTTTAAACTGGATATTTTCTAAGGTGATTTCTTCACCACGTTTAGGCAGATACCCAAAGGCTTGCATAATTAAACCGCCAATGGTATCCACTTCTTCATCATCAAAATGCGTATTAAATTGTGCATTAAAATCATCAATATCCGTTAGCGCACGCACGGCATAAGTGTGGCGAGAAAGCTGACGAATATCCGCCACATCTTCCTCATCAAATTCGTCTTCAATATCACCGACAATTTGTTCGAGAATGTCTTCGATGGTCACCAAACCTGATACTGCACCAAACTCATCCACCACAATCGCCATATGGAAACGCTCAGAGCGAAAATCTTTTAACATACGATCAACACGTTTACTTTCCGGCACAATCACAACTGGACGTAACAACTTGGAAAGCTCGAATTCTTCCGCATCTTCACGTAAAAACTTAAGCAAATCTTTTGCGTGCAAAATACCTTCAATATTATCGCGGTCATCCGTATCTGCAATCACAGGAAAACGAGAGTGGGCAGATTCAATAATGGTATTCAAGCAGGCATCGAGATCTTGATTCGATTCAATAAATACAATTTGCGAGCGAGGAATCATGATATCGCGCACGCGAAGCTCTGCGATTTCCATTACCCCTTCAATCATCTCACGAGTGTTTTGATCGATTAAATCGTTTTGTTCTGAATCGCGAATCACTTCGACGAGTTCTTCACGGTTTTTCAACTCACCTTGGAAAAAGCGCCCAATAAGTGATTGGAAAAAAGATTTTTTAGTTGTTTCAGTTTGATTACTCGAATGTTCTTCGTTCATAAAATTAAATGTGTTACTGTCGGATTGACTGCGTAAAAAGTAGCATATTTTGACAAAAATCGCAAAAAACTTAAGCTAAATGGCTGAAAATAAAGTGCGGTTAAAAACATGGTAATTTTTAACCGCACTTTCAATTTTAACTATAGCCATTGTTTCTTCTTCATGTAGAAGGTGCATCTAGATCTTATAATTATTTATAAGCATCCTCAGAATCATATCCATATCCAAATTCAATTTTCATTATTGTCCTCTTATAGGATAAATACTTAGAACATTTTACTTGTTGTCTAACGAATTAATCCATTTCTTAAAAAACACAATTTGTTCATCTACGGAATAAGTCAGCTCACTATCTTCAGGAGAAAAAATAAAAACTAAATCTTCAAATGTAGCTTGTTTACCAAGTTTGTATTCATACACTTTTATAGCCTTTCCCATCTGTAGTAGCATGCGTGATGGATAAACATTTCGTTTATATCCTTTACAATGTAACAATATATCAGGATATTGTTTTTTTAATCTAGATAAACAATCCCAAAAATTATCCTCTACAATACAAATTTTCATATCAAAACATTCAAAGGATATTTGGCATTGATCATTATCAACATATCCAAAATAAACAGGAAAAAATCCCGCATTATTTCCTTTAGATATTTTAAGCATCGTTTTTTCAAAGGTGCTTTTCATTTGTGATTTTTTACCTCTAGTAAAATATTACGAATTAAATACAATTAATGTATTTTTTATACATTTTATGTAATTACATATAAACAAAGTGCGATTAAAAACACAATAGTTTTTAACCGCACTTTTATTAACTGATTAATTATTTGAACCTAAACTCTGTCCACTGGTAATAGCGTTCACCTGCTTTTTGAATACCGCCATAATTTTGCCATTCGGGGTGGTTTGGGGTATCGGGTAGGCATTGAGTTTCAAGTGCGATGCCACTGAAATCTTGATAAGTGCTACCTTCACGAGTTGGAGTGCCGGCAAGATAGTTTCCTGTATATACCTGTAATGCTGCTTGGGATGTGAGCACTTCAAGGCTTAAATCTTCATTAGGGGAAGTCAATAATACACAAGGCTTTTGCCATGCTTTATTGACGATAAAAGAATGATCGTAACCTTTTGTCACCACTTGATCGCCTTGCTGAAAATCTTGTGCGATTGGTTTTGCAACACGAAAATCAAAGCTGGTATTCACCACATGCTTAAGTGGTGAATTTGGGATGCCTTCGCCATCAACCGGTAAATAGAAATCCGCATTGAGGCGTAATGTATGATTTCTCACATCACTACCCTGCTCAGCATTTTCCAAATTGAAATAAGCGTGGTTCGTTAAGTTAAATGCGGTATCTTTATCACTTTCTGCTTCATATTCAATTTTTACGCTATTTTCATCGGTTAATGTATAAATCACATTGACTTGTACATTTCCTTCAAAACCTTGATCACCATCGGGAGACACAAGGGAAAAACGCACAAAATTCTGACCGCACTCTTCCACTTTCCAACGACGTTTATCAAAGCCTTCTTTACCACCATGTAATTGATGTTTGCCTTGATTGGCGACTAGCTGGATTGTTCGCTCACCTAATTCAAATTGGGCGTTAGCAATACGGTTCGCATAGCGCCCTACGCTTGCGCCCAAATACGCAGTTTGATGAGGATAATCTTCCACTTTGCAGCCAAGTAAAACTTCTCGCAACTCATCATTCACGGGGACTTTACAAGAAAGCCAAGTGGCTCCCCAATCCATAAATTGCACGGTCATGCCATTCGAATTGGTGAGTTGAACAAGTTGATAAGGCTGTCCATCTGGTGCATTGAACGCCGTTTTTTCTAGCATAGACTCACTCCTTGTGAGGCTGTGCAAACGTAGAAATCTTCTTTTAAACCTGTTTGTTTCTCATAATTATCGGCAATAATTTTACGCACTTCTTCAACTTTATCATGAGGCGCAAGGGCAACAATACAGCCACCGAAACCACCACCTGTCATTCTCGCGCCACCGGTTTTACCAATAACTAATTGAGCAAGTTCAACAAGATAATCGATTTGCGGCACGGTAATCTCGAAATCATCACGCATTGACTCGTGAGATTGCCCCATTAATTCGCCTAATTTTGTTAAATCGTTATGTTTTAAGGCTTCAACGGCATCAAGTACGCGTTGGTTTTCAGTCACCACATGACGTGCACGTTTAGCCACTAAAGAATTAAGTGCGGTCAATTCTGCTTCTCTTTTTTGGAATTCTTCTACTGACACATCACGCAACGCTTTCACACCAAAGAATTCTGCAGCTTTTTCACATTGCCAACGGCGTGTATTGTATTCACCCGTCACCAAATCATGGGGTACATTTGAGTTCACAATAATAACAGCGACATCTTTCGGCACAGGCGTTGGCTGTGTTTCTAAGCTACGGCAATCAATCATTAAGAGATGATCTTTTTGTCCTAAAGCAGAAATTAATTGATCCATGTTTCCGCAATTTGCGCCTACAAATTTGTTTTCAGCTTTTTGACCAATTAAAGCAATTTCTGTATGTGTTAAAGGTAAATCACTGAGTTGTTGGCAGAACTTACCCGTCGCCACTTCAAGCGCTGCAGAAGAGCTTAAACCGGAAGAATGAGGCACATTTCCTGAAATGACCAAATCAGCGCCTTGCTTAAAGTGTGGGCAACGCTCTTGAATAAATTTCACGACACCGCGCACATAATTCGCCCATTTTTGCTCACTTTGAGGGAAATCTTCATTAAGAGAAAAGGTATCCTCAAGATCAAGATCTGCGGCATAAACATTCCAAATATGATCAGCACGTTTTGATCCCGCAATGGCTGTACCATAATTGATCGCACAAGGCATCACAAAGCCATCGTTGTAGTCGGTATGTTCGCCGATAATGTTCACGCGACCTGGCGCATATACTGTCAGTTCTGGTTGCTTGTTATATTTTTGAGTAAAAATGTGTTGGGATTTTTGGACTGGAGTCATATTATTTTCCTTTATCTTTCACACTCCCTCTTAACTCAAGAGGGAAAGGGTTTCTTAACGTTCTTTATAATGTACTTCGCTTAACGCACGTAATCTTTCTGCTGCTTGTTCAGCGGTGAGGTCTCGCTGGCTTTCACCTAGCATTTCATAGCCCACCATAAATTTGCGAACCGTAGCAGAACGCAACAACGGTGGATAAAAATGCGCATGAAGTTGCCAATGTTCGTTATCTTCACCATTAAATGGTGCTGCATGGAAGCCCATTGAATAAGGGAAAGACGTTTCAAATAAGTTATCGTATTTTGTTGCCAGTTTTTTCAATATCACGGCAAGATCTTTAGCTTGAGCTTCAGTTAATTCTGTTAAGCGTTTTACATGCACTTTTGGCAACAACAGGGTTTCAAACGGCCACACCGCCCAATAAGGCACCACCGCAACCCAATGCTCGGTTTCCACCACAATACGTTCTTTTTTCTCTAATTCTTTTTGAACGTAATCCACTAAAAGTACCGAACCCTGTTTTTCATAATAATTTCGTTGAGCAACATCTTCACGCGCGACTTCATTCGGCAAAAAGCTGTTTGCCCAGATTTGTCCGTGCGGATGTGGATTGGAGCATCCCATTGCCGCACCTTTGTTTTCGAAAATCTGAACCCACTGATATTTTTGCCCCAGTTCACGCAATTGCGCTTGCCACACTTTAATCACTTCTTCAATTTCAAGTGCGGTCAATAATGGTAATGTTTTACTGTGATCTGGCGAAAAACAAATAACACGGCTTTCACCACGCGCTTGGCTCATTTGGAAAAGAGGATCGGTTGATTGCTCTGGCGCGGGTGTATCTTCTAATAAAGCCGAGAAATCATTTTTGAATACATAAGGTTTATGGTAATCCGGATTAGGTTCGCCAGTGATACGTTTATTACGCGGGCAAAGATAACAATTTGGATCGTGGCTTGGCTTTTGTTCCTCACTCACTTTTTCTTGTTGCCCCTGCCATGGACGTTTAGCACGATGTGGTGAGACTAAAACCCATTGGTCAATTAACGGATTATAACGACGATGCGGATGATCTGTCGGTTCAAATACGGTTTCGCTCATATTTTTGCTCCAAAATGTAAACGATTACAAAAAATTTTCTCATAAGATAACAAATTAAAAAAAATAAACCGTGATCATTATCACAAAATCAGGAAATAAGCCTCTCATCCAATCAGTTTTTTGTGACGAATGTAGCATTTTTGAAAGTAACCGCTTTCAATTTCATTCAAATTTACTATGATAATTAGTATGAAAAAATGAATGAGAGCCCAGTTATGCCTACAATTCGAGATGTTGCTGAATTAGCTTGCGTGTCGGTTGCCACTGTTTCCCGGGTGATTAATCGCTCCCCATCTGTGAGTGAAAAAACCCGTTACTCGGTACAACGTGCAATGGAAGTCTTAAATTATCAACCCAATGCAAATGCACAAGCTCTGGCCGTGCAAAATACTGATACCATTGGCGTAGTGGTTACCGATGTAACGGATCCGTTCTTTGCTATCTTGGTCAAATCAGTCGATAAAGTCGCTGAAGAGCATCAAAAAACGATTTTGATCGGCATTGGATACCATCATGCAGAAAAAGAGCGTGAAGCCATTGATACCTTGCTGCGCAAGCGTTGTAGTTGCTTGGTTGTTCATTCCAAAGCCCTTTCTGACGAAGAGTTACAGCATTATTTAGAAAATGTACCCGGTATGGTTGTGATTAACCGTGTGATTGCGGGCTATGAAAATCGTTGCGTCAGCCTTGATAACCGCCAAGGTACCTATCTTGCCACTGAAATGCTAATTCGTTATGGCCATAAGCAAATCGCCTATATTGGTTCCAATCACGGCATCTTAGATGAAACAGAACGTAAAGAAGGCTACTTAGAGGCCTTAGAAGCGCATAACTTCCCCATTGTAGAACAAGCCATTGTGCATAATTCACCTGATTTTGAAGGTGGTGAAAAGGCCATGATTGATTTATTAAGCTACAACTCCAACTTAACCGCTGTAGTAGCCTATAACGACACGATGGCAGCGGGTGCAATTTCTGTTTTAAATGAAAACAATATCAAAGTCCCGAAACAATTTTCCATTGTGGGATTTGATGATATGCCAATTGCTCGATATTTAATCCCAAAACTTACTACAATTAGATATCCAATTGATTTAATGGCAAATTATGCGGCAAAACTGGCATTAAGTTTAGTTGATTCGTCTATTGTCACACCGACTGTTGTTCAATTTAATCCAACCTTGGTGAGACGTTTTTCCGTAGAAAATGCAATAAAACCGTGATGGAGATCACAAATTTAAACATTGCTATGTAATCGTTTTCATTTATGTGAGTTTGATCACAGATTAACAGTTTTGATTTCGTTATGATGGATTCAGTTGCAATAGATGTACGCAACATTCCTCTATTTGATATATAAAAAATCAACAATAAAATCTCTTTCTCTACATAGGAGCGTTTTTATGAAAAAAACAGCAGTATTAAGTGCAGTCGCTTTAGCAATCGGTTTAGGTTCAGCAACTTCAGGTTTCGCAGCCGATAACCGCATTGGTGTTACCATTTATAAATATGATGACAACTTCATGTCATTAATGCGTAAAGAAATCGATAAAGAAGCGAAAGCGCTTGGCGGCATTGAGTTATTAATGAATGACTCTCAAAATGCACAATCTATTCAAAATGACCAAGTGGATGGTTTGCTTTCTAAAGGTGTAAAAGCTTTAGCGATTAACTTAGTAGACCCAGCAGCAGCTTCAACTGTTATCAAGAAAGCTAAACAAGATGACATTCCTGTTGTTTTCTTCAATAAAGACCCAGGTGCAAAAGCAATTGGTAGCTACGATCACGCTTACTATGTTGGTACAGACCCGAAAGAATCTGGTTTAATCCAAGGTGACTTAATTGCAAAACAATGGAAAGCAATGCCAGCCTTAGACTTAAACAAAGATGGTAAAATCCAATATGTATTATTAAAAGGTGAGCCAGGCCACCCAGACGCAGAAGCACGTACTAAATATGTAATTGAGCAATTAAATGCTAAAGGTATCCAAACCGAACAATTATTTATTGATACCGGTATGTGGGATGCAGCAATGGCTAAAGATAAAGTGGATGCATGGTTATCTAGCTCTAAAGCTAACGAAATTGAAATGATCATTTCAAACAATGATGGTATGGCGTTAGGTGCATTAGAAGCAACCAAAGCACACGGTAAAAAATTACCAATCTTTGGTGTGGATGCATTACCAGAAGTGCTTCAATTAATTAAGAAAGGCGAAATTGCTGGTACTGTGTTAAACGATGGTGTTAACCAAGGTAAAGCAGTTGTTCAACTTTCTGCAAACCTTGCTAACGGTAAAGCAGCAACAGAAGGTACACAATGGAAATTAGAAAACCGTGTGGTACGTATCCCTTATGTTGGTGTGGATAAAGATAACCTAAGTGAATTCTTAAAATAAGAAAATCTATTGCTTTTCTTTAATTTTAGGGGGAAAGGAAACCCAAATTCCCTTTCCCCCTTTTTGATGAGGTTGGATATGACAACTCAAACCCAAGACAGTGATGTACTACTGACAATGACGGATGTCAGTAAGTCTTTTCCCGGTGTAAAAGCCCTTGATCACGCCAATCTAACAGTTCGTTCTCACTCTGTTCATGCCTTAATGGGCGAAAACGGGGCGGGTAAATCTACATTATTAAAATGCCTCTTCGGAATTTATGCAAAAGACGAAGGTGAAATTTTATTCTTAGGCAAACCTGTTGATTTTAAAACATCAAAAGAAGCCCTTGAAAATGGGATTTCAATGGTTCACCAAGAACTTAACTTGGTGCGTCAAACTAGTGTAATGGATAACTTATGGTTAGGTCGCTACCCACTTAAAGGTCCTTTTGTGGATCACGCCAAAATGTATCGTGATACCAAAGCGATTTTCGATGAATTGGATATTGATGTTGATCCAAAAGAAAAAGTGGCCAAACTTTCCGTTTCACAAATGCAGATGATCGAAATTGCGAAAGCGTTCTCTTATAACGCTAAAATCGTAATTATGGATGAGCCAACATCCTCACTTTCAGAAAAAGAAGTGGAACATCTTTTCAAAATTATTCAAAAATTAAAAGATCGCGGTTGTGGCATTATCTATATTTCACACAAAATGGATGAAATCTTCAAAATTTGTGATGAAATCACCATTCTTCGTGATGGTAAATGGATCAATACCGTTCAAGTTAAAGGCACCACCATGGAAGAAATTGTTTCAATGATGGTTGGCCGTGAATTAACACAACGTTTCCCTGAAAAAACTAACGTACCAAAAGAAGTCACGCTTGAAGTGGAACATTTAACTGCGGTGAACCAACCTTCTATTCAAGATGTTTCCTTTAATTTACGCAAAGGTGAAATTTTAGGTATCGCAGGTCTTGTTGGTGCAAAACGAACCGATATTGTGGAAGCCATTTTTGGTGTACGCGAATTAAAAGAAGGGACGATCAAGCTCAACGGAAAAATCGTGAAAAATCATACCGCACTTGAGGCGATTAACCACGGTTTTGCTTTGGTGACTGAAGAACGTCGTTCAACCGGGATTTATTCAAACCTAAGTATTGAATTTAACTCTTTGATTTCAAATATGAAATCTTACCTCACTCCTTGGAAATTGCTCAGCAACAAAAAAATGGCGAGCGATACACAATGGGTGATTGATGCGATGAACGTAAAAACACCTTCTCACAAAACAACAATTGGCTCGCTTTCTGGTGGTAATCAACAAAAAGTCATTATCGGCCGTTGGCTTTTAACCCAACCAGATATCTTAATGCTCGACGAACCAACTCGTGGTATTGATATTGGGGCAAAATTTGAAATTTATCAGCTCATTCAAGAACTCGCTAAAAAAGATAAAGGCATCATTATGATTTCATCAGAAATGCCGGAATTATTAGGCGTAACAGACCGAATTTTGGTCATGAGTAATGGTCGTGTTGCCGGCATCGTTGAAACAGCAAAAACGTCTCAAGAAGAAATTTTGCAACTTGCCGCAAAATATTTATAAATCATAAAGGAACAAATTATGAGTGCCTTACCAAAAAATAAATCATTCGATTTCTTAAAACAAAATGCGATTTATTTTGTGTTGTTGATTTTACTTGGCATCATCATCGCACAAGATCCAACATTCTTGAATGTTCGCAACTTTAGTAACATTTTAACTCAATCATCCGTCCGTCTTATTATCGCCCTAGGTGTTGCAGGCTTGCTTATCACTCAAGGTACCGACTTGTCAGCTGGTCGCCAAGTAGGTTTAGCAGCGGTTATTTCTGCTACCCTCTTACAATCAATGGAAAACATGAACCGCGTGTTCCCAGATTTAGGTGAAATTCCTATTCCAATAGTTATCCTGACTGTTTGTGCGGTAGGTGCTGTAATCGGCTTAGTGAATGGTTTAGTTATCGCTTATCTCAATGTAACCCCGTTCATTGCAACTATGGGTACCATGATCATCGTTTACGGTTTCAACTCACTTTACTATGATGGCGTAGGTGGCTCACCAATTGCAGGTTTCAGTGAATCTTTCTCTAACTTCGCACAAGGCTTCTTCAGACTTGGTTCGTTCAAATTATCCTACATCACTATTTATGCGGCGATTTGTGCATTCTTAGTTTGGGTAATGTGGAATAAAACACGCTTCGGTAAAAATATCTTTGCTATCGGTGGTAACCCTGAAGCAGCAAAAGTATCGGGCGTAAACGTAGCACGTAACCTTGTTGTGATTTACATGATTGCAGGTATGTTCTATGCATTCGGTGGTATGTTAGAAGCTGGTCGTATCGGTAGTGCTACCAACAACCTTGGTTTCATGTATGAATTAGATGCGATTGCTGCCTGCGTAGTAGGTGGTGTATCTTTCGCTGGTGGTGTGGGTACTGTTATCGGCGTAATCACAGGTGTTATTATCTTCACCGTTATTAACTACGGTTTAACTTACATCGGTGTAAATCCTTACTGGCAATATATCATTAAAGGTAGCATTATCATCCTTGCGGTTGCTATTGACTCCTTGAAATACGCGAAGAAAAAATAATTAAAAACAACGATAAAAATAACCGCACTTTAGTAATAAAGTGCGGTTTATATTTAATATAATATAAGGATTTAAAATGTCAAACAACGTAAATAAAGATAATTTAACTGTCAATTTTAGTACTGACTGGTTTACTCACAATATCCCTTCTCTATCCTATATTTTTGAACAATTTACACCTCAACGAATCTTAGAAATTGGTTCATTTGAAGGGCGTTCAACTCATTTTTTTACTGAGGAAATGCTTAAATACCATAATGAAATAGAGATTCATTGTATTGATTCTTGGGAAGGTGGATTAGAGCATCAAGGAAAGTGGGATATGGGTTCTGTTGAGCAATCTTTCAATGAGAATATTCAAACATTAATGATTTATGCCAAACAATGCGGAAAATCCCTTAACATTATCAAACATAAAGGATATTCCCATACTAAAATGATTGAACTATTAGCAAAAGGAGAAGCTGGAAAATTTGATTTTATCTATGTAGATGGTTCTCATGAAGCCCCAGATGTACTGTTCGATGCTATTTTAGCCCATAAATTAGTAAAAAATAATGGGATTATTGCTTTTGATGACTATTTATGGAGCCCAGAAGAAAATGGAAAACAAAACTACTACCACTTAGTAAAACCTGCTGTTGATGCTTATGTCAATATCTATCAGCAAAAACTCCATGTTTTACAAATGTTACCAGTTTACCAACTTTATATACAAAAACTATCAGATTAACTAATTAAAAATATAATAAGCCTGTGTAATCAGGCTTATTCGTATTCATCTAACCATTTTAACAAAATTGCTTCCAGAATACTCTCGTTAGATTTCATTGGATCATCATCAAAACCGTCTAGTTCACAAATCCACTTATGCAAATCCGTGAAACGTACCGTTTTAGGATCTAAATCTGGATTACGATCATAAAGTTCTTCTGCAATAAGTTGGGCATCGGTCCATTTCATTAGTGGGCTGCCTCATTCGCATGGTTAATATTATATTTAGGGATTTCCACCACTAAATCTTCATCGCCCACGACACATTGGCAAGAAAGGCGGCTATCCATTTCTAAGCCCCATGCTTTATCCAACATGTCTTCTTCTTGATCGCTGGCTTCATTTAATGAATCAAACCCTTCACGAATAACTACATGGCATGTTGTACAAGCACAAGAACCATCGCAAGCGTGGTGAATTTCAACGCCCGCATTATGTGCCACTTCTAATAAGTTGTCGCCTGCAGCTGCATCAACCACCATACCCTCTGGGCAGAATTCTTCATTCGGTAAAAAAATCACTTTTGGCATATTACTTTCCTCAATATAAAAACTCGTTAATTTATAACCGCACTTTATTGCTCAATGTCTGATACAGATTTACCTGTCAGCGCTTGATTAATGGATTTATTCATTCGTCTTGCTGCAAATTCTTGAGTCGCAACATCAAGGGCTTTGATTCCCTGAACGATAGCATGACGATCTGTGCCTTCTTTTACATCCATTAACTGTTTCAATGCATTTTCAATTTGGTGGAATTCAGCTTCGGTTAATAATTCCGCCCCATCTTGTTGTAATGCCACAATCACGCTTTCAATCACACGATCAGCTTCAACACGTTGCTCGGCTAATTCACGGGCTTGCATATCATCTTGTGCATTATCAAAAGAAGCTTTAATCATTGCCGTTACTTCTTCATCTGTTAAACCATAAGAAGGCTTAATTTGAATCGATGCTTGGACTTTTGTGGATTTTTCCATGGCGGTCACACTTAATAAGCCATCCGCATCCACTTGATAAGTTACACGAATATGTGTGGCACCTGCTACCATTGGTGGAATACCACGCAATGTAAAACGACCTAAAGAACGGCAATCATCTACTAACTCACGTTCCCCTTGAACCACATGTACCGTCATTGCAGTTTGACCATCTTTAAAGGTGGTAAATTCTTGTGCGCGAGCCACTGGAATCGTGGTATTACGTGGAATAATTTTCTCCACTAAACCGCCCATGGTTTCAATACCTAAAGAAAGCGGCACCACATCGAGTAACAACATATCACTGTCATTCTTGTTGCCCACTAAAATATCTGCTTGAATTGCCGCACCTAAGGCAACTACTTTATCTGGATCAATCGATGTTAATGGGGTTTTACCGAAGAATTCACCCACTTGCTCACGTACGTAAGGCACGCGAGTTGAACCACCAACCATAACCACTTCTTGTACGTCTTCAACTTCAACATGCGCATCTTTCAATGCACGACGACAGGTTAATAAAGAGCGTTTTACCAATGAGTGGATTAATTCATTGAATTGCTCACGACTTAACTCACCTTCAAATCCGCACCAAGAAATGACCGCACTTTGTGCACTTGTTAAGGCAATTTTAGTCTGAGTTGCTAAGCTTAAAAGCTCACGTTGCTCATTCACATTTTGTGGTTTAATACCCGCTTGTTCAACAATCCAATCGGCAATTAAATGGTCAAAATCATCACCACCTAAGGCAGTATCCCCACCTGTTGCTAACACTTCAAACACGCCTTTAGATAAGCGTAAAATTGAGATATCAAAGGTACCGCCACCTAAATCATAAACAGCGATGACGCCTTCTTTTCCGCTATCTAAGCCATACGCCACTGCTGCAGCAGTAGGTTCATTTAATAAACGTAATACATTCAACCCTGCAAGACGTGCTGCATCTTTTGTACTTTGGCGTTGAGCATCATCAAAATAAGCAGGTACGGTAATCACCACGCCAGAAAGCTCACCTGCAAGGCGTTGTTCTGCAATATGATTTAAACGAGATAAAATATCCGCAGAGACTTCAATCGGGCTTTTTTTGCCTTGATGCGTGATCAATAATGGCAACCCATTTTCACTTGCTACAAATTCATACGGCAAATTGGTATAACGAGCTTGCACATCACCAAGACTACGTCCAATCAGACGTTTTACGGAAATAATCGTATTCTTAGGATCGACCGTCGCTTTTGCGAACGCTTCTATACCAACAAGTTTTTCATTTTCACCATAATAAACGACCGAAGGGACAAGGCTTCTGTCTTGTTCATCATTTAAAATGGTTGCTTGACCGCTACGTACAGCAGCAACTAAAGAGTTTGTTGTACCTAAATCAATCCCTACCGCAAGACGATGTTGATGGGGTGCGGCCGTTTGTCCTGGCTCTGCAATTTGGAGTAATGCCATATCTCTTTTTATCTCTAATAATTAATTCGTTAAGGGCTAATTATGCCACTGAATAAGCTTGTGCAAATTTATCTTGTTCGGTGAAACTTGCGTTGTAATGGGTTTCAATATTGACTTCGCGTCGTTCACGCTGATTAATATCAGTTATTTTATCTTCCGAAAGTTCTGGCGTAAAAACAATCATGTGGTTGCCATCAAGTTGTTTTACATCTTCTTGCCAATTTTGCCAAAACAGATTTTGGTAAAATGCTTCAATGTCACCATTTAATGTCCAAGCTAAGAAATCTGTATAGGTAAAATTTAAATCATGCCAAGTTAAGTCTTTTGGTGAAAAATAATAAATCTTACCGAGATTAGAACCTAAAGAGCCACCATTTAAGGCAAAATAACCGCCAATGACATCATCTGCAACGAGCAAATATTTTGGTTTATCACCTGATTGATTAAAGGATTTGCTGAAATTCCAATCCATTAATCCACGTGGTAATTTAAAACTGCCGGAACCCAATATACGCAACCAACCATGATGAATTAAAATGCCACCCGTTTCATAAATTACCGCGCCCATCGGAGAAGAAGTGGGCATTTGCATGGTGAAAAGCTCACGTTCTGCACTAGGTTGATCTTTTTTAATCACTTCACAATGATTACGAGCATGATCAATCCATTGGGAAATAGTTCCCCAAGCAGATTTTGAGGCATCAGTCAGTTGTTCTAAAGTTTGCATAATCGAGTTTCATTAGTATGAGGGCGATTGCCCATTTATCAATATCGAAAAGGGCGTATTAAACGCCCTCAAGATTATAATTCAAATAGACGTTCTTCTACTTGGCTAATTTCATCCGCCAATTTTTTTAGAAAACGTAATTTATCACAGAACTGTGCAGCAGTTGACCATTGTTGCTCATTTAGTTGCGCTTCAAGTGCGGTCAACATTTCTTTTGTTTCTTTTTTAACGCGTTTCACAAAGGATTCTAATGCATTTTCATCCTGGCTTTGCTCAATATTTTCGAGTTCTTCACGCCATTCTAATTGTTGCATTAAGAATGCCATATCTTGTGTACTCTTTTGCTCTAAATCCTGTGTTTCTCCCGTATTTAACGCAATAATTGCTTCAGCACGTAAAATCGGGTCTTTCAAGGTTTTTAATGCATCATTAACTTCTGTGGATTTTTGCATTGCGATACGTTGTTCTTGCGCATCTGCCGTAACAAAATTATCAGGGTGCAAGCTCTTTTGAAGCGCTAAATAGCGTTCAGACAAAAGGGCTTGATCAACATTGAAAGCAACCGGTAAATCAAAAATAGCAAAAGGATTTGTCATTTCTATTCCTTAAACGTGGAAACTCTCACCACAACCACAAGATTCTTTCACGTTCGGGTTGTTATATTTAAAGCCTTCATTCAAGCCTTCTTTAACGTAATCTAGCTCAATGCCATCTAAATAAACCAAGCTTTTTGGATCGACTACTACTTTCACTCCATGCTGCTCAAAAACAAGATCGTCATCATTGAGCACATCCACGAATTCAAGCACATAGCCTAAACCCGAACAACCCGATGTTTTTACACCTAAGCGCAAACCGATGCCTTTTCCACGGTTTGTAAGAAAATTACGAACTCGTTCTGCCGCTTTTTCAGTTAATGTTATAGACATGATCTATTCCTACATAATTTTAAATATCATTATTGCTAAAGGTACTGCCAATAGGTTGATAATGAGTGTTGAGAAAAATGCTGATTTTGCGGAGCGGATAAAAATTGCAGGCTTAAAGAGCACAATTAAACTTGACAATACAAAACAAGCCGCCCCCCAAACAGAATATAGAAGCCAGATAAATTCGCCACCTAAGCCTCCATCTTTTGCAAGTAAATAAGAAAGTAATGCATGAAGAGCAAAAGCCAATAAAGCTGAAGCCGTTACAGCGGCACTACGTAATCTCGTATATAAAATAAACGATGCGATCATTGGAGCCCAAAACCAAGCTACTAGGTTACGAAAAAATATCTGAATCCGAACTGAAGTTTCTTCTTCAACCAAATAGGAATCTCCAAAGACCAAATGAATGGAAAATGCAAGTGATGTAAGCAAACATAACGCCACACTAGCAATCGCAATTTTTTTCTCTAACGTCATGACCACTGCACCTTTCTAAGAGCTTAATTTCTCGATGCTCATGTATTAAGTATAAAGTGCGGTCATTTTCGACCGCACTTTTGATTACTTACCTTGTTTATTTTTGTAGTCAGCAATGGCGGCTTTAATTGCGTCTTCTGCTAAGATTGAGCAATGAACTTTTACCGGTGGTAATTCAAGTTCTTCCGCAATTTGGCTGTTTTTTATTGCACCTGCTTCATCTAAAGATTTGCCTTTTACCCATTCGGTAATTAAAGAGCTAGAAGCGATCGCAGAACCACAACCATAAGTTTTGAATTTTGCATCTTCAATAATGCCGCTGTCATTTACTTTGATTTGTAACTGCATAACGTCACCACAAGCTGGCGCACCCACCATGCCGGTTCCCACCGAATTATCTTTTTTGTCCATTGAACCAACATTGCGTGGATTTTCGTAATGATCGATAACTTTTTCGCTGTATGCCATATTCTTTTCCTTTCCTAAATAAGTTGCTATCAGGCGGTCAAGCCGCCTTAAAAATTAGTGGGCAGCCCACTCAATAGTGTTTAAATCAATGCCTTCTTTGAACATATCCCAAAGTGGCGATAATTCACGAAGTTTCGCTACTGCACCATGCATTAAATTAATGGTGTAATCAATTTCTTCTTCAGTGGTCCAACGACCAAGAGTGAAACGAATTGAGCTATGCGCTAATTCATCATTACGACCTAATGCACGTAATACATAAGATGGCTCTAAACTTGCAGACGTACAAGCGGAACCAGAAGATACTGCAATATCACGTAATGCCATCATTAATGACTCACCTTCAACATAGTTAAAGCTAATGTTCAAATTATTCGCTACGCGGTGTTCCATTGAACCATTTACATAGGTTTCTTCAATGTCTTTAAGACCATTGTATAAACGATCGCGCAATGCTCGAATGCGTGGAATTTCAGTGTCCATTTCTTCTTTTGCAATGCGATATGCTTCACCCATACCAACGATTTGGTGTACCGGTAATGTACCTGAACGCATGCCACGCTCGTGACCACCACCATGGATAATCGCTTCTAAACGAACACGCGGTTTACGGCAAACATATAATGCACCAATCCCTTTTGGTCCGTACAATTTGTGGCTAGACATTGACATTAAATCAACCTGTAATTCCGCAAGATTGATTTCGACTTTACCTACACTTTGTGTTGCATCTACGTGGAAAATGGTTTTGTTTGCACGGCAAAGCTCACCAATTGCTTTAATATCTTGAATCACGCCAATCTCATTATTCACATGCATAATTGACACAACAATTGTATCTGGACGCAATGCTGCTTTAAATTTCTCAAGATCGATTAAACCATCTTCTTCAGGATCTAAATAAGTGACTTCAAAGCCTTCACGCTCTAACTGACGACAAGTATCCAATACGGCTTTGTGTTCTGTTTTGCAAGTGATAATGTGCTTACCTTTTGTTTGATAAAAGTGCGCTGCGCCTTTAATTGCAAGGTTATCTGCTTCTGTTGCGCCAGAAGTAAACACGATCTCACGTGAGTCTGCGCCAATCAAATCAGCAATTTGATTACGTGCAATATCAACGGCTTCTTCAGCTTGCCAGCCAAATTTATGTGAACGAGATGCTGGATTACCGAATACACCATCAATGGTTAAATATTCCATCATTTTTTTAGCCACACGTTCATCAACCGGACATGTTGCTGCATAATCTAAATAAATTGGTAATTTCATTTTCACTCCTAAATAACTACCAAAAATGCCATCATTTTGACCGCACTTTGATCTACTTTCCTATTATTGGTTGACTACAACCAAATCATCAAAATCTTTGTGAGCTTTATGTTTTCCTGATTTTTTCTCCACAAGCTCAGCTAATGTAATCTCATCTAAAAAATCAGAAATTCGATCACTCAAATCTTGCCATAAAGAATGAGTTAAACATTCAACACCACCTTTACAATTTCCTTTTCCAAGACATCTTGTGACATTAATGTTCTCATTGACTGCAGAGATCACCATACCGATAGAAATTTGATCGGCTGGCAATGCTAAACGATAGCCACCACCTGGGCCTCGAACGCTTTTTACTAATCCACCTCGGCGCAATTTTGCAAATAATTGCTCAAGATACGAAAGTGAAATACTTTGACGTTCTGAAATATCTGCCAAACAAACCGGATCGGTTCCAGCATGTAATGCGATATCTAAAATTGCGGTAACCGCATATCGTCCTTTAGATGTAAGCTTCATAAAGCATCCCTATTAATCGTCATTTAGATAGTTTACATATCTGACTATGATAGTCAATTTTACTCTTTTTGCAGTTCAAGGCGTTTTTCAACCGCACTTAACATTCCACGCAAAATATTTAATTCATTTTTTTCGAGAGAAGAACGGTTATAAAGCCGTCTTAACTTTTGTATAACACCTTGATTTTGAATAAAACCAAGTGATTGATATACCTGTTCCGTATGCGCAAAAAAATACTCCATTTCTTGTGCTGTTGGATAGATATCTTCTATCGTTGAAAGTGTACTTTCCGTTCTTTCTTTAGCTAAAAATGCCATTCGCATTTCATAACTCACTAACTGTACGGCCATCGCTAGATTTAGCGAGGAATATTCAGGGTTAGCGGGAATATTTAAATGATAATGACATTTAAGTAATTCTTCATTTGTGAGCCCAACACGCTCACGACCGAACACAATCGCGACTTGGCCTTGATAAGCACAGGCTTTCTCTGCACATTCTCTAGGTTCAATCAACGTACTCTGTAAATGACGCAATCTCGCACTGGTACCAATTACCAAAGAGCAATCTTCTATTGCTTGCTCAAAACTATCGACAATTTGGGCATTTCGCACGAGGTCATCTGCGCCAGCGGCTAATGCAATAGATTGTTCATCCACCGATTTTGGTGATACTAAATAGAGATTGGATAATCCCATCGTTTTCATCGCACGTGCAGCAGAACCGATGTTCCCACTGTGTGATGTTTCAACCAAAATAATACGAATATTTTGTAACATTTTTATGCCCGACTTAAAGTTGTGGATATTCTACCATAATAACCGCCAAATATAGTCAAGAATTTTGAAAATATTTTAATTTTTTGTAAATTTTTAACAAACAGGAGAAATAAGATGTTGACTGGTGGGCTGTGAGAGGCTCGAACTCTCGACCGACGGATTAAGAGTCCGCTGCTCTACCAACTGAGCTAACAACCCAACCGGTTAAAAATGATTTGATAAATGGATGGTGGGTCGTGAAGGATTCGAACCTTCGACCAACGGATTAAAAGTCCGCTGCTCTACCGACTGAGCTAACGACCCATCAGGGAATGCTTAAAAATAAAAGTGGTGGGTCGTGAAGGATTCGAACCTTCGACCAACGGATTAAAAGTCCGCTGCTCTACCGACTGAGCTAACGACCCACGTCATTTCGTAACAGGTGCGTATAATACCGATTTTATTTTCTGACGCAAGAAAAATCTGAAGAAATTATGCTAATTGCGTGAATACTCGTCAATTTTTAATAAAATTTTAGATAAAGAAAAACGGAGAGCATATTGCTCTCCGTTTTATAAGAATCAAGATTCTCTAAAAATTAGTATGCTAACACTGCACGACGGTTTTTAGAGTATGCTGCTTCATCGTGACCTAACACTGCAGGTTTTTCTTCACCGTAAGAAACAGTTGATACTTTACCTGCGTCAACACCTTTACCAGCTAAGAAACCTTTAACTGCGTCAGCACGACGTTGACCTAAAGCGATGTTGTACTCTGGAGTACCACGTTCGTCAGTGTTACCTTCAACAACAACTTTAGAAGCTGGCGTTGCATTTAAGTATGCAGCGTGAGCATCTAAGATTTGAACGTATTCACCTTCGATGTTGAATTTGTCGAAACCGAAGTAAACGGTGTTGTAACGTTGTTGAAGATCTTCAACAGAGTAACCACCGAAAGTTTGGCCGTTGTTGTTAGCACCGTTGCCTGCTGCATCGTTGTTTGATGAGCTACATGCTGCTAATGCAGCTACTGAACCAGCAACTAATAATGATTTAACAAATTTGTTCATTAGATTTCTCCTCAATGAGTTCTTTTATTTAGTCAAATATGGTGACCAAGCAGGAAATTTCACTTGGCCATTACTTCCTGGAAGACTCGCCTTAAAGCGACCATCTGCAGAAACTAATTGTAACACCTTTCCTAACCCTTGTGTAGAGCTGTAAATAATCATGATACCGTTAGGCGAAATGCTTGGGCTTTCACCTAAGAAAGATGTACTTAATACTTCAGAGCTACCAGTTGTGAGATCTTGTTTCACCACGTTGTTATTACCATTAATCATCACAAGTGTTTTACCATCACTACTGATTTGCGCACTACCGCGACCGCCTACTGGTGACGCGCCACCACCGCTTGCACTCATACGATAAACTTGTGGTGAACCGCTTCTATCTGAAGTAAAGAGAATTGAGCTACCATCTGGAGACCATGACGGTTCTGTATTATTACCCGCACCGCTAGTTAATTGAGTAGGTTTTCCTCCATTTGAGCTCATTACATAGATGTTTAATAAACCATCTTGTGAAGAAGCAAACGCAAGTTTAGAACCGTCTGGAGAGAACGCTGGTGCACCGTTATGACCAGGGAAAGAAGCAACAACTTTACGAGAACCTGAACCTAAGTCTTGTACAACAAGTTGTGATTTTTTGTTCTCAAAAGATACATACGCTAAGCGTTTACCATCTGGAGACCATGCTGGAGACATAATTGGTTGTGAGCTACGATTTACGATGAATTGATTGTAACCATCATAATCTGCTACACGAACTTCATAAGGTTGCGAACCACCATTTTTTTGCACTACATAAGCAATACGTGTTCTGAATGCACCACGAATACCAGTTAATTTTTCAAATACTTCATCACTCACGGTATGTGCACCATAACGTAACCATTTGTTTGTCACGGTATAGCTATTTTGCGCAAGTACTGCACCTGGCGTACCTGATGCACCCACAGTATCAACTAACTGATAAGAAATGTTATAACCACTACCCGTTGAAGTCACTTGACCTACCACAACAGCATCAATACCTAAAGCAGTCCAAGCCTCTGGTTTCACTTCTGCTGCGGTTGTTGGTTGTTGTGGCATTTGGCTTACTGGAATTGGATTAAATTTACCACTATTACGTAAGTCATCCGCAACAATTTGACCAATATTTTCAGGTGCAGAACCTGCGAAAGGAACAACTGCGATAGGACGAGCCCCATCAACCCCTTCATCGATCACAATTCGTACTTCATCTTCTGCCATTGCTGTGCCTGCAAATGCAAACATCACCACAAATAGCCCCATAACACGTTTGATCAATTTCATTTAATCACCTTATTTTAACGTTGTTATTTTCCTAAAACCAATTATCGAGCATTGATATCAAAATCGATAGCCGGCGCTTTATATTTCTCATACACTGCATCAGATGGTGCTGCTGGAACTTTTTTCGTTCTTGCCACCGCACTTAATGCTGCAGTACAGATATCATCAGGTCCAGAAACTCGTTGGTAAGCTAAAATAGTACCATCTCGACCGAGTTGAATTTTAATGCGGCAAACTTTACCGGCAAAACTTGGATCTTTTAAGAAGCGGCGTTGAATTTCACGCTTAATTACACCCGCATATTGGTCACCTACTTTGCCACCATCTCCAGCACCAAGTCCTGCACCACTACCTTGTGTACCGCCTTTATTCGCATTACCGCCTTTAGATGCGCTACCACCACCGATGTCACCACCGTTCATGAAATCATCTAAAGCAGCTTGATCCGCTTTACGTTTTGCTGCATCTGCTTTGGCTTTCGCATCAGCCTTCGCTTTAGCTTCTGCATCCGCTTTAGCTTTTGCCTCGGCCTTCGCTTTTGCTTCAGCCTCTGCTTTCGCTTTTGCATCAGCTTCTGCTTTAGCTTTTGCCTTAGCCTCTGCTTCTGCTTTCGCTTTGGCGTCTGCCTCAGCTTTTGCCTTCGCTTTTGCTTCAGCCTCTGCTTTCGCTTTCGCCTCAGCCTTAGCTTTAGCATCTGCTTCTGCCTTTTCTTTCGCTTTTTGAGCTTCTGCTTGCGCCTTCGCTTTTGCCTCTTCTTCAGCCTGTTTAGCGGCTGCCGCTAAACGTTTTGCCTCAGCTTCAGCTTTCAACTTCGCTGCCTCTGCAGCTTGTTTTGCTTTTGCTTCTTCAGCTTGTTTCTGTTTTTCTAACGCCTCTTGACGAGCAAGCTCTTGCTGCTGTTTTTGCTTTTCAATTTCTTGCTGCTTTTGTTTTTCAAGTTCTTTTTGACGTTGAATTTCCTGCTGACGCTTAATCTCTTCTTGTTTCGCAATTTCTTGCTGATTTGGTTCAGGTTCAGGCTCTGGTTTTTTCTCTTCAACTACAGGCTCAGGTTTCTTCTGTTTATCAGTTTGACCTTTTTTCTGTTGTTGAATACGTCCCCATTCCTGTGCTGCGCTGCCAGTATCGACCATCACAGCTCCCATGGCATCACCTTCACCTTCTCCACCACCCATTATTTCAACGGTTTGATAAAGAGAGCTCCAAATCAACAAACCAAACAATGCAAGGTGCATCGCAATAGAGATGACAAACTCATTTGCACGTTTTTTTCGTCGATTATTCTGCACGGTTTTACCTACTTATTCTTAAATTGGGTTGGTCATTAAACCCACAGACTTAATGCCGGCAAGATGTAGTAAATTCAGTGCTTTAATCACTTCTTCATAAGGTACATCTTTTGCTCCGCCCACTAAGAACATTGTGTTATTGTCTTTATCAAATTCTTGTTTTGATAATTGGGTTACCATTTCTTCGTTAAGGCCTTCTTGGCGTTGACCACCAATCGAAATCGAATACTGCCCAATACCTGCTACTTCTAAAATAACCGGTGTTTTATCTTCATTTGATACATTTTGACTTTGCACCGAATCAGGGAGTTCTACTTGAACGCTCTGACTGATAATCGGCGCGGTTGCCATAAAAATTAACACTAAAACTAAAAGAACATCGAGAAATGGCACGATGTTAATTTCAGATTTAATGTCTTTACGCTGACGACGAGCCATAATTTCCTCTAAAACTTCGCTAAAATCCACCGCACTTTCGTTTTATTTATTAAGTGCGGTCAATTTTTCATTTATTTTTAATGGGGCGCTTTACCAAAAGCTTGACGATGTAAAATTGTGGTGAATTCATCAATGAAGTTACCATAATTTTGTTCAATCGCATTTACACGTAAGCTTAAACGGTTATACGCCATTACAGCTGGAATCGCCGCAAACAAACCGATTGCTGTTGCGATCAAGGCTTCTGCGATACCGGGAGCAACCATTTGTAATGTTGCTTGTTTCGCACCACTTAATGCCATAAATGCGTGCATGATCCCCCAAACGGTACCAAATAAACCGATATATGGACTTACAGAAGCAACTGTTGCTAAGAAAGGCACACGACTTTCAAGCGCTTCTACTTCACGATTCATCGCAAGGTTCATCGCACGAGTCGTACCTTTGATAATTGCTTCTGGTGCATTCGCATTCACTTGTTTTAAGCGAGAGAATTCTTTAAATCCGACAAAGAAAATTTGTTCGCTACCTGTTAATACTTCACGACGATTAGATAAACCATCATAAAGTTTATTTAAATCTTCACCAGACCAAAAACGATCTTCAAAAGTGTTCGCTTCTTTTAACGCGCTCGTCAAAATACGGCTACGTTGAATGATGATTGCCCAAGAAATAATTGAGAACGAAATTAAGATCACAATTACAAGTTGAACAACGATACTCGCTTTTAGAAAAAGATCTAAAAAGTTCAATTCTGCAGTCATTGCATACTCCGAAAAGTTATTTACTTTAAAAATGCCGCTTTTAATTCTTCAGGAATTGCGACAGGTTTCATTTTGCCTAGATCAACACAGGCTACCTTTACAGTAGCCTTTGATAACACCACCGTCTCACGAACTAACCGCTGTTCAAAGAGGATTGTTGCCCCTTTCACTGCCGTTATTTCAGTTTCGACAATAAGATAATCATCCAATTTTGCCGGAATACAATAGTCAATAGACATGGTTTTGACCACAAAAGCGACTTGTTGTTCCTGCAATAATGATTGTTGGGAAAAATTAAGCGTTCTTAAATATTCAGTTCGCGCACGCTCAAAGAAATGTAAGTAACGTGCGTGATACACTACTCCGCCAGCATCCGTGTCCTCATAATAGACACGAACCGGAAAGGTAAAACATTGGTTATTCAAAATAATGCTCAAATTATCAGCCATAACAAGCCGCTTATTTTAGAACCTGTTCATTAGATGTGCAAGCGCCAAATAATAATATTTGTCTATCGTTCTTATAATAACCAATGCTGAACAATAGCGATTATTGTGGTGAAATAACCAATAAATGGCAAGAAAACAAGCTGCCATATTGCCCGTCGAATATCAAATCCAATGCCGTGGATCCATAAATTAATCAATCCCCAAAAGATTGCGAGAATCCAAGCAGGATGAGCAGTTCGAAGTGCGGTCGAAAATTGACTTAAATTTAGAAAGAAAGCCGCAGTTAAAAATAACGCTAAAATAAACGAAAGGGTTCGCAAGGAACCCTTATTACTTAATTGATAGAGTGAATTAATCATCATTACTCGTCAAATTTACCTGACTTTTCTTTACCAATGGTTAATTTAGCACTCACCATAACTGCAGCCAACACACCCACTACCCAAATTGCATATAACATATTGTTTCTCCTTAGTATAATGAGTTTTTGTTGTCTTTAACAAAGCTTTCATCCAAGCGACCAAACATTTTGTAGTATGACCAAGTGGTGTAAAGCAATGAGATGGTAACGAATACTAATGCCAAGTAGAACATTAAGTTTAATGTTAATTGACTTGATGTTGCATCCCATATTAACAAGCTTTGTTCTGGATGAGTACTTGAAGGCATTACAAATGGGAACATTGATACTGCCGCAGTGATAATCACACCAGCCATGGTTAATACTGAGAATAAGAACGCGAAACCGCAACGATTTGCTTTAGATGCAACCACATTCAATAATGCACCAACTACTACTAATGCTGGGAATGCCCATAAAGCTGGATTTTCATTGAAGTTTTTGAACCATGCACCTGCTTCAACTGCCACTTGTTTACCTGAAGCTGGCGCTGATGCTGCAAAGTGATCAATCACGCTAGTCACCACATAACCGTCTTTGAAAGAAAGCCATACACCTGCAAGTACAAAAGTAATTAATGTCACTAATGCACCAATTTGTGTAATTGCTCTTGCGCGATCACGCAATGCTGCAGTGGTTTTCATTTGTAACCAGTTCGCACCGTGAGTCACTAACATTGCAAGGCTTAACACACCGCAAAGTAATGCGAATGGGTTTAATAATGCAAAGAACGAACCTGTGTAAGTTGCTTGTGAAAGCTCATTTAATTCAAATGGTACACCTTGTAATAAATTACCAAATGCTACACCGAATACTAATGCAGGTACAAAACCACCCGCAAACAAGCCCCAATCCCACATAGCACGCCATGTTGGGTTATCAATTTTCGCACGATATTCAAAACCAATTGGACGGAAGAATAACGCAGCTAACACGAGGAATAAGGCAATATAGAAGCCTGAAAACGCTACAGAATAAACAATCGGCCATGCCGCGAAGATTGCACCACCAGCACTTAATAACCAAACTTGGTTACCATCCCAGTGTGGAGCAATAGAGTTAATCATAATACGTCTTTCTACTTCTTTCTTACCTGCTACGGGTAAAAGTGCGGTCACGCCCATATCGAATCCATCTGTTACAGAGAAACCGATAAGCAATACAACAACTAGCACCCACCAAATAATACGTAGAATTTCATAATCAAGCATAATCCATCTCCTGCTTATTTAGATGATTGCTCAAAATAGTATTTGCCGGTTTTCAATGCACTTGGACCTAAACGTGCATATTTAAACATCAAATACATTTCCGCAATGATGAAGAAGAAGTAAAGTACACAAATTAAACCGATAGAGAACCATAAGTCACCTACACTCAAGTTAGAGGCAGACACACCCACCGGTAATACTTCATAAATCGCCCATGGTTGACGACCAAATTCAGCTAAGAACCAACCAAATTCAATCGCTAAGAATGGCAATGGAATACCCCAAAGCAATGCTTTAAGTAATAAGCGAGAAGAAGTCACTTTGTTACGTAAATTTTGAACAAATGCACCAAAGGTCAGTAAAATAATTAAACCACCTGCGGCTAACATACCACGGAATGCCCAGAAGTTAGGACCGACATTTGGAATAGTATCACGTGCTGCTTGTTTAATTTGTTCATCCGTTGCATCAACAACTTTATCTGTGTAACGTTTTAATAATAAACCGAAACCTAAATCACCTTTGACTTCATCAAATTTTGCTTTAGTTTCAGGATTTACTTGGCCTGCTGATTTTTTCTCTGCTTTTAATTGCGTGAATAAATCATAAGCAACCATACCGTTACGAACACGACCTTCATTTTTCGCTTGAATTTCTTTCAAACCAACAATTTCAGTGTCTAAAGAACGCGTTGCAATTAAACCACCTAAGTAAGGGATTTCAATCGCAAAATCATTTTTCATTTCAGCGGTATTTGGAATCGCAACTGGATGGAATGGCGCTGGCGCAGGATGGGTATCAAACTCAGCTTCCATTGCAGCCAATTTCACAGGTTGTGCTTTACCAATTTCATAACCTGATTCATCCCCCATAATTAATACAGCTGATGCAGCGATAAAACCAAAAGTTGCCGCTACAGAGAATGAACGTTTAGCAAAACCAATATCGCGGCCTTTTAATAAATAGAATGCACTGATACCTAATACAAACATTGCACCGGTTGTATAACCTGCTGTTAATGTGTGTAAGAATTTACCTTGCGCAACTGGATTTAACCAAAGATCTAAGAAGCTGGTCATTTCCATACGAATGGTTTCAAAGTTAAACTCTGCCGCTACCGGATGTTGCATCCAACCATTCGCCACTAAAATCCACATCGCAGAAAGGTTTGAACCAAAGGCTACGCAGTAAGTTGCGAGTAAGTGTTTACCTTTAGTTAAACGATCCCAACCGAAGAAGAATAGACCCACGAAAGTGGACTCTAAGAAGAACGCAAGTAATGCTTCGATTGCTAATGGCGCACCGAAAATATCACCTACATAGTGAGAATAATAAGACCAGTTTGTCCCGAATTGGAACTCCATGATAATACCGGTCGTCACCCCTAGAGCAAAGTTAATACCAAATAACTTACCCCAGAATTTTGTCATATCTTTATATACTTCTTTGCCCGTTTTAACATAAATGGTTTCCATGATCACAAGAACGAAAGATAAACCTAATGTTAATGGTACAAAAATGAAGTGATATAACGCAGTTAATGCAAACTGCAAGCGTGAGAGATCAACAACGTCTAACATCTCAACTCCTTGTATAAATCTACAAGATTTTCACTTTATGATTACCAAGGATAATCCCAAATAATCACCCCAAACTACTCAACAAAAATCGTTAAGAAACATTGAATTATTTACGTAATAATTGCCTTTTCTATTCGCAAAACAGAATGCGGTAACCGATTACAATATAAACATTCAAAATTTTGCCATATTCTACTACTATTTATGAGGATAAAAAACAGAAAAAACCGTTATCTTGATCACATTTTTTGATATAAGTTACAAAATACCCTATTTTGCATAACAATGACAAAATTGATCCACATCAAATTCTGTATTTTTTGCTCAAAATGGAAAAATTTATCTATCACAAGGAAACTTTATTTAAAAAAAAATGGACAAAATAATCACTAGACAGGGCTGCAAGATTTTGCTATTTTTTAGCCTAATAATATTTGGAGAGATTTGTAGGGATTTACAATGAAAAAAATTTGCGTAATTTTGACCGCACTTTTCGGTTCTATGGCATTATCTGCCGCCGCAGCACCTCTTACAGAAAACAAAGCTGCTCTTCCACAACAATGTACACAGTTATTTAAAGAAACAGAAAATTTGATTGCCCAAGCAGAAAAACAGCCGGGTACTCATACTCAAGTAGGTAAAATCAAAAGCAAACTAAATCAAAGCAAACAGCAAATTCTTGAAATGGAATTAGCGACTCAACAAAAAAGCTGTGATGTGGGTTTAGCAAGATTAAATAGTATGAAGAGCTATACTGAAGGAACTGAAGGAACTAACTAAGCAGGTTTCAAAAAGAAAGGACAGATTGATATCAATATGTCCTTTTTTTCTATCTCTTATTCTGACGGCTTCTGAAGTCCGAAGTGTCGATAAGTTAACGAAGTCGCAATTCGTCCTCGAGGCGTACGCTGTAAAAAGCCTTGTTGAATCAAATAAGGTTCTAAAACATCCTCGATAGTATCTCGTTCTTCACCTATTGCAGCGGCTAAGTTATCTAATCCAACTGGCCCACCATCAAAACGTTCAATCACAGCGGTAAGCAATTTTCTATCTAAGTAATCAAAGCCCACATCATCTACATCTAACATTGAAAGTGCTTGTTTCGCAATATCTGTCGAAATAATGCCATTATTACGCACATCAGCAAAATCTCGAACGCGACGCAATAAACGGTTTGCAATGCGAGGCGTGCCACGCGAACGACGCGCCACTTCAAAAGCCGCTTTATCTTCTAATTTTAGATTTAAGCAAGAGGCACTTCTTGTCACAATAGAAGTTAAATCTTCGACGGAATAAAATTCTAAACGCTGAACAATACCGAAACGATCTCGTAGTGGCGAAGTTAAAGAACCCGCTCGAGTCGTTGCACCAATTAATGTGAAAGGTGGCAAGTCTAATTTAATTGAGCGTGCAGCAGGGCCTTCACCGATCATAATATCCAACTGATAATCTTCCATTGCTGGATAAAGCACTTCTTCAATCGCAGGGGAAAGACGATGAATTTCATCAATAAACAACACATCATGGGGTTCAAGATTTGTCAGCATTGCCGCTAAATCTCCAGCTTTTTCAAGAACAGGACCTGATGTTGTGCGAATATTCACGCCCATTTCATTTGCCACAATATTAGCTAGCGTTGTTTTTCCTAAACCTGGAGGACCAAAGATCAAAAGATGATCTAAGGCATCTTGACGCAATTTCGCTGCCTTAATGAAAATATCCATCTGCTCTCGCACTTGTGGCTGTCCCACATAGTCCGCTAAAAGCTTTGGACGAATCGCACGATCGATGACATCTTCATCCATCTTTGCCTGACTGCTAATAATTCTATCTGCTTCGATCATATCTGTTTAATCTTTATAATGCGGCTTTTAAGGCTTCGCGAATTAATTGCTCACTGCTTAAATCCGCTTTAGCGACTTTTTTCACCATTTTTTCAGCATCGGTTGTTTTATAACCTAATGCAACCAATGCAGCAACCGCTTCATCTGTAGAGCTTTCAGCTTGGCGCAATTCTGAAGTTGAAGGAATATGCTTGCTCTCCACAAAGAAATCACTTTGGCGAACATCTTTAAACTTCCCTTTTAACTCTACTAATAAGCGTTCAGCCGTTTTCTTGCCCACACCAGGAATTTTAACTAATTTTGACAGTTCTTCTCGCTCAATAGCGTAAGCAAACTGCTCTACCGACATTGCAGATAAAATCGCGAGTGCCAATTTAGGTCCAACACCATTGGTTTTAATTAATTCACGGAATAAAGTGCGGTCAGTTTTTTGGGCAAATCCAAAAAGAAGATGAGCATCTTCACGCACAACAAGATGGGTAAATAAAGTAGTTTCTTGCCCGATTTCAGGTAAGTCATAAAAACTGGTCATTGGTAACAATAATTCGTAACCTACGCCTTGTACATCAAGCAAAATTTCAGGAGGTTGTTTTTCTAATAAGATGCCTTTTAAACGACCGATCATAAGATTTCCATGTAAAAAAATTTTGCATAGAATAAAATAAAACTGGATATTAATCCAGTTAAATTTTTAGTCTAAATCGACCTCGACTGTACCTCGTTTTTAAAAGTGCGGTCATTTTTTCGTGTGTTTCTGTGGTTTTGACCGAGCCAGCAATATGCAAAGAATGTTGAATGGTGTGGGCATGGGTAATCGCAATAGCTAAAGCATCTGCCGCATCTGCCTGAGGTTTATCTGAGAGCTTCAAAATTCGTGTCACCATATCTTGTACTTGAACTTTATCTGCAGAACCAATCCCAACGACAGTCTGTTTCACCAAACGAGCCGCATATTCAAATACAGGTAAATCGTGGTTGACGGCTGCCACAATCGCCGTACCACGTGCTTGCCCCAGTTTTAAAGCTGAATCCGCATTTTTAGCCATAAACACTTGTTCAATAGCAAACATATCGGGCTGAAATTGCGTGATGATTTCTGTCACGCCAGCATAAATTCGTTTTAAGCGTGTAGGTAAATCTTCTACCTGTGTGCGGATTGCTCCACTGCCGAGATATTCCAAATGACGGCCATTTTGTCTAATCACACCATAACCCGTTACACGAGAACCTGGGTCAATGCCTAAAATAATACTCATAACTTCTCAAAAATAAACGGCCGGTCAATGCCGGCCGTTTTTAGCGTTAATTATTGGTTTGCTTTTGCAGTTGCTTTTGCATCTACATCACAGTTTTTCACAACAATTTTGTCTGCTTTTTTGCCTTTAATTAAAAGATTTACTGGCACAACAGAATCAAATTTATCTAAAGTTAAACCACTGTCTACGTTCCAAACATATTTGCCTGAAGTAAATGAAGTAAAGTCTTTTTGAGCTGCATCACGAGCAAAATCTTTCGCGATAACTTTGTTACCCACCATCACCATTGCTGCTGTTGGCTCTTGGTTTTCAAATTGATAAACTGCAGTTACCGTTTTCTTGTTACAAGTATAAACTACAGTTTTATCCGTTACAGTAGGGGTTGCCATTTGTTCCGCTTTGTTTTCCATTTTTGGTGCATCGCTTGCACACGCAGATAAAACAACAAGAGCGGCCATTGCTGGTAATACTTTAGCTAATTTCATTCTAAATCTCCTTAAAATTACAGCTGAGCTGCAACTTCATCACTAATTTCACCGTTATGATATACGTTTTGTACATCATCACAGTCTTCTAACATGTCAATTAAACGCAACAATTTAGGCGCAGTTTCAAGATCAAGATCAACTGTTGTTGATGGAATCATTGTCACTTCTGCGTTATCAATTTTAAATCCTGCTGCTTCGATTGCATCGCGCACAGAACCTAAATCTTCCCACGCAGTATAGATTTCAAATGATCCATCATCTTGTGGTTGAACATCATCCGCACCGGCTTCAATTGCCGCCTCCATTAACGCATCTTCTTCACCTTGGCTAATTAAAATCAAGCCTTTTTTGCTGAATAAGTAGCCCACAGAACCCTCAGTCCCTAAGTTACCACCACATTTAGTGAAACTTGGGCGAACCTGTGAGATGGTTCGGTTTGCGTTGTCACTTAGACACTCAACCATCACAGCAGTTCCACCCGGACCATAACCTTCGTAAATTCTTGTTTCCATATTGGTGTCATCACCACCACCCACACCGCGTTCAATCGCACGGTTAATGGTGTCGCGAGTCATGTTGCTCGATAAGGCTTTATCTACTGCCGCACGTAAACGCGGGTTCGCACTTACATCACCGCCACCAATTTTTGCAGCAGTTACTAATTCACGAATTAATTTTGTAAAAATTTTACCGCGTTGCGCATCTTGTGCTGCTTTACGGTGTTTAATATTTGCCCACTTACTATGGCCTGCCATATTGTTTTCCTTCTTATCTTAAAAACGTTTTTAAATTAAATCCTCTTTTCTATAGAGGAAAGCCGTTCATCAAATATTTTTTGATGGCCTCGGCATTATTCGGCGATTTCGTCATTTGGATCGCATGTTCTGGTGAAACCCATTGATACGCCAAATGCTCACTTAATATCGGTTTAAATTCCTGCTCAACTGCCAATAAAAACCAATGTTCATGACAGTGAGTCACATTCGGTGCGTATTTATAGCGGAAATGCGGGAAAATTTCAAACTCTATACTCTCTTTACAATCAAAAAGTGCGGTCGAATTTTCTTCTATTTTTAATCCTACTTCTTCCCAAACTTCTCGAATTGCTGTTTCTCTTGGTGTTTCGTTAGTTTCCAATGTCCCCGTGACGGATTGCCAAAAGCTAGGATCATCTTGGCGCTGAAGCATAAGAACACGGTGCGTGCTTTCCGCATAAATTACCACGAGAACCGATTGATTATTTTTATATTTCAAGCTCGTCATCTACATAATTGAGGATGGGCAGCATCATACCTTTTCTACTAAAAACTTTCAAAAAAATTACCGCACTTTAAAACTAAAGTGCGGTAATTATCTTAATTATTTTAGTTTAACCAGCCAGCTTGTTGGGCGATAAATAACCCTGCAAAGGCTGTTAAGTAGAATAAACCGATAAGAGATAACCACAATAAGCCGCCTTTTACACTGTGTTTCGCGTGCTTAGTCAGAGATAAATTCAACCAAGCAAAGATTGGTGCAGAAACAAATGAAGCAATCATCGCGAACTTCAACATCGGACCTACAGCATTATTAAAGTAGAAAATAATCGCTAAACCAGATAACGCCGCAAAAATCATACCGATATTAAGAATTCTCACAGAGCTTTCCTGTTTACCGAATAAGATACGCAAAGATTCAACATTGGTACGAGAGTAACCATCAATTACTGTAATTGTTGTACCAAACATACACATGAACGCAATGACTGCAATTAATAAGCGAGACCATTCACCGATAGTACTTGCATACATATTGATAAGTTGTGCGATATATTTTCCACCTACCATCTCTACGGTTTCAGGAGAACCATATTGCACCAATGCACCAAGCGCTAAAAATACGACAGCTAAAATGGCTGTACCGATATAACCCACGTTGAAGTCAAATAAACCATCTTCATAAGATACTTTCGTTAGACGACGTTTTGCCACCACCCACATAGAGTTAACAGCAGAAATTTCAATTGGTGCAGGCATCCAGCCCATTAAGGCCACTAAAAACGCTAATTTACTTAATTCCCATGGAGAAGGCGCTACAAAATCAGGTGTGGCTACGCCATTGATACCATTACGCATAAAAGCAATCACGACAGCGCTCACGGTTGTTACCGTTAAAGCAATCATGATGATTTTCGATAAACTATCTAATAAACGATATTTACCCAACAATAAAATGCCGGTTGTCACAAGAATCACTAATGAGCTTAATACTGGCATTGGTAGAGGAATTGGCGTAATGAAGGTTAAAATTGCGGCTGTTAATAATCCCACTGCAGCAGTATTAATTACTGTGGCAAAAACGTTTAAAGCAAGGAATAACCAAAGGTAGAACTTCCCTTTTTGACGGTAACCTTCTAACAAGGTATTACCCGTATCTAGGGTATATTGAACACCGAAACGAAAGAAAGGATATTTAAATAAGTTAGCAAGAATAACAATACTCACTAATTCCCAACCATAGATCGCACCGGCTTGAGTGGATGCAATAATATGCGAACCACCAACAGCTGCTGATGCCATCACGATGCCAGGGCCTAAGGCAGAGAATTTACTCGCCCACGTTGATTTTTCTACTGGAGTTGAAACTTCACTCATAAAATGTTCTCTTATAAATTAATCATAAATCGAAAAAGGTCTTATTTATAATAGAATTTTATCCTTGAGTAAAGTAAATAAAGTTCCATTTAAAGAATAATAAAAGAGTAAAAATCTAATTATTTTGAAATTTCAGGATATAACTTCAAAACAAATAAAACTACATCATATTCATACCAAAAAAGTGATGTATTTAAGTGAATAAAATTTTTTCAATAAAAAGAAAGTGCGGTCAAAATCAGTTGAATTTTTAACCGCACTTATATCGCATTAGCTCATACTAGATACTAAAAACTAGAATAGTCATGAGAAACAAGTCCCCTCTACTCTGACACTTTTGAAGTTTGAGTAAAATATTTATTTACACTTGGTCGATAGAGAATTAATCCAAACACAATTAAGCGAACGACTGAGCCAATAAATAAAGTTGAGTCAAGACCGTAGCTAATCCAGCTCCACACAATATATAAAAGAGCTGATATTATAAATAAGATCCGACCACTATTTTGCCCTTCAAGTAATTTAATACCTGTAAGAAAAATTAATACACCCAGAACAAAATTTATTAGGTATAGTCTCAAAATCTGATCGAAACTTAAACTAAATGTTTCTTCAAATAATGAAAAAAGTAGGGAAAAGCAACCACTAGCTCCCCCCAGTATGTATAACCAAGCAATCACACTTACAGATATTGGGCGTTCCATTTTATACCTTGCAATAACACCTATAACTTAATAAACCAAAAAATCGACCGTAAAACTACGGTCGATTTTAAAAACAGAAACTACTCGGCTTTAGTCACTGCGATACTCAGCTCAGCTAATGCCTGTGGATTTGCAAAACTTGGCGCCTCTGTCATTAAACAAGCTGCTGCTGTTGTTTTCGGGAATGCAATCACATCACGGATATTTTCAGTGCCTGTTAAAAGCATGGTTAAACGGTCTAAACCAAATGCTAAACCAGCATGTGGCGGTGTACCGAATTTTAATGCATCTAACAAGAAACCAAATTTTTCACGTTGTTCTTGTTCATTGATACCAAGAATGCGGAATACGGTTTGTTGCATTTTCGGATCGAAAATACGAACAGAACCACCACCTACTTCATAGCCATTGATCACCATATCGTAAGCATTTGCTACCGCATCGGTTGGATTCGCTTCTAATTGTTCTGGCGTAAAATCTTTTGGTGAAGTGAATGGGTGATGCATTGCTGCAAGATTACCTTCATCGTCACGTTCAAACATTGGGAAATCAATTACCCAAAGTGGTTGCCATTCGTCTAAACGAGTTAAGCCAAGATCACGACCTAATTTCAAACGTAATGCGCCCATTGCATCAGTGGTAGTTTGCCATTTGTCCGCACCGAAGAATAAGATATCGCCAGTTTGAGCTTTCACACGTTCAGCTAATGCTTTCCATACCTCTTCATTTAAGAATTTCGCGATCGGGCTTTGTACGCCTTCAAGGCCTGCATTAATGTCATTCACTTTCGCCCAAGCCAAACCTTTCGCACCGTAGATGCCTACAAATTGTGTATATTCATCAATTTGTTTACGAGTGATTTCTGTACCATTTGGTACACGAATGACTGCCACACGGCCGTTTGGATTGTTTGCAGGCTCATTAAATACTTTAAATTCAACATCTTTAACGATGTCTGCCACATCGACTAATTCAAGCGGGTTACGCAAATCTGGTTTATCTGAGCCAAAACGAGTCATCGCTTCTTGCCAGGTCATTTGCGGGAATTTACCTAAATCCACACCAATGATGTTTTGCCATAAACCGTGTACCATGCGTTCCATAATCTCACGCACTTCTGGTGCTGTTAAGAAAGAAGTTTCCACATCGATTTGAGTAAATTCAGGTTGACGATCTGCACGTAAGTCTTCATCACGGAAACATTTCACAATTTGATAATAACGATCAAAACCAGACATCATTAAAAGCTGTTTGAAAAGCTGTGGTGATTGTGGCAATGCATAGAATTTGCCTTTATGTACACGACTTGGCACTAAATAGTCACGCGCACCTTCTGGCGTTGCTTTGGTAAGCATTGGGGTTTCAATATCAAGGAAACCATTATCATCCATAAAACGACGCACAAAGCTGGTAATTTTTGCACGGGTTTTCAAACGTTGTGCCATTTCTGGACGACGTAAATCTAAATAACGGTATTTTAAACGTTGTTCTTCGGTGTTATTTTGGTTGAAGTCTAATGGTAAAACGTCAGAAGCGTTGTAGATGCGTAATTCTTTCGCTAACACTTCCACTTCGCCTGTCGCCATATTTTTATTGACTTGATTGTCAGGACGCGCGATTACTTCACCTTTAATTTGAATACAAAATTCATTACGTAAGCTCGAAGCTGCAGTTAACGCTTCTTGATATTTCGGGTCAAAACAAACTTGTACGACACCATCACGATCACGCATATCAATAAAAATTAAACCACCTAAATCGCGACGACGGTGAACCCAACCGCTTAATGTTACTTCTTGTCCAATATGGTTGCGGTTTAATGCACCGCAATAATGTGTACGCATCATTTCTATATTCCTTTCATTTTTCTAAAAATGGATAATTAACGCGTTGATTATACGGAAAAAGACATGTCTTTTAAATTGAAAAGCGAAATTTATTTGATCCTTTAAAAACTTTCACTAAAATGACCGCAGTTTTTTGCATTTTATCTAAATAAATGCCTTCTCAATACAACAACAGAATTCAATCATGATGAAAGATACAATTTTTGCAGCCCCGATCGAAAAACTGGGCGATTTTACTTTTGATGAAAGCGTGGCGGAAGTTTTCCCCGATATGATTCAACGCTCGATTCCTGGCTACTCCAACATTATCACGGCGATTGGTATGTTGGCTGAACGTTTTGTGACGGCTGACAGCCAAGTCTATGATTTAGGCTGTTCACGCGGTGCAGCAGCCCTTTCTATGCGCCGTAATATTAAACAACCGAATGTGAAAATTATCGGTGTCGATAATTCTCTGCCAATGGTGGAACGCTGCCGTCAGCACGTTGCGGCTTATCATAGTGATGTCCCCATAGAAATTCTTTGCGATGATATTCGTCAAATTGAAATTAAGAATGCGTCAATGGTGGTGCTCAACTTCACATTGCAATTTTTACCACCAGAAGATCGTGTAGCCTTGCTCACCAAAATCTACCAAGGTTTAAGCCCAAATGGTGTATTAGTGCTCTCTGAAAAATTCCGTTTTGAAGATGAAAAAGTGAATGAGTTGCTTATTGACCTCCACCACCAATTCAAACGTGCTAACGGTTACAGTGAGCTTGAAGTGAGCCAAAAACGCACCGCACTTGAAAATGTAATGCGTACTGACTCGATTGACATCCACAAAGAGCGGTTAAAAAACATCGGATTTTCACACGTCGAATTATGGTTCCAATGTTTTAATTTTGGCTCAATGATTGCAGTGAAATAATCATAATCCAATCAATAATCTAAAAAATAAGGGCGTATCAAATACGCCCTTATTTGTCACCAATGCTTTATAGCCCTTTTAAATCCTTATCTAATAAACGAGCTAGCAACAAAATACCGTCTTTAAAGCGATACTCTGCATATTCTGCTTGTGCATAATATTCACCTTTCCCTTCTGCAAAGAAATAATCTTGGCTTGGTAATTCAGGAAGCCAACCTTTATAACGAATTGGCAAATAAACATTTGGTGTGCAATGTTTAAAATCTGTTGGTATCTCTGATTGCGCCTCACAAAATGTCGCAACATGATTTTTATCAAGATGAACAAGGATATACGCTTTTTTTCCCGAAGGACTTGATTCATCTATACCAGTGGTTTCATTAGATTCAACAGTATCAATAGGTTCATTGCTATCAAGGGATTCATTCGATTCAGATAAAACCTGACTTTGCTGAAACTCAGATAAAATAGCGTAATTCAATACCATATAATCGCCTTGCATCAATGAACGAGGATCCACAGGGGCGATTTTTAAGACAACAGGCTTACCGGTAGCTAGCACATCTTCAAATTGCTGTACTTTATAGTTCACCGCCCCCAATAAGGCAATCACAAAGACACCAACAAGCCAAATCGGTGCTTTAAAAACAGAATGGTTTTCGACCGCACTTTGTGAAGGCGTTTTATAACGAGCATGCAAGAATAAAGTAACAATCGCAAAAATAACGGCAAAGCTCACTAACAATGCTCCTTTATAGAGCAATGGGATGCTCAATTGGTAATAGAACCCACCTAAATAAACAACAAAGGCAAATACCAAAAGACCGAAGAACGCACGACTGTCTGTCCAATAAACGAGCAATAATAATGCTGTTAAATATAAAATGGCGGGTATTCCAACAAAGCCTAATGCAAACAAGCTTAATGCCAATAAAATTAGCACTGCTTCCGTGTGTTTGGATTCACTATGCTTATTCATTAGTGCATAGACAATTAACGGTAATGCACAGATAAGCAGATATAAGATATGGCTAACATCAAACTGAAAGTGTGTCCAAAATTGTCTACTTAAAACTTGCAATACATTATCAAGATTCATCGTGTCTGCTGACATGACATCACTTGAAACATCTGTATCAATAAGACCATAATCTACCCAAGGAAGCGCCATATACGACGGCATAGAGATCCATAGAGAGAATAATACGGTTCCCCAAGCAATAGGCTTTAAATGAATTCGCGCTGATTGATTAGGTCGCATGACCCAATAAAAGAGTGCAATCGAAATCAGTAGCTGAATTTTATTAAACCATGCGTTATTAAACCATATGTCATTCAAGCTGTAATTATGGAAATATAGATTATAGGAAACTTGCCAATAAACGAGAAGCTGGACAACCAATAAAATTCTCACCAAAGAATTCGGCATCAATTTGTAGCTAACGATAATAATGGCTGTAAAAATCAGTGTGGAGATAAAGATAGCGAAATTTGAACCTTCTCTATATTCATATCCGAATAAAAGAAAAAAATCATTAAATTTAACAAGCAAATAGAACCCTAAAAAACTATTTGCGATCAGAAAAAATAAACCTGCTAAAATTGTAGTGTATTCCTTTTTATCTTCATTTAAGGTAATCGACCAAGCTATACCAAATAAAAGAATACCAACAATGAATGTACTAGACTTATCTAAACCTAAAGAAAAAAATAACCAAACGCCTATCGTCACTAGCGCTGTCAATAAAGCTATCATCCATAGTATTGAAATCGCCCAATGGAATTTCTTATTATTTGGATATTCTTGTTTATAGCGTTTCACTAACCACTTGATTGCCATGACTGTGAAAATAAAGCCAATCAATCCTAAAACCACCCCCTCTTCTACACCACGAATCAAAAGAGATGCCAAAAAGCAATAAGCGCCAAGTAAGGCTATGACTGAAATAATTAAATTAATAAAATCAAAGCGATATTTGTGATATACATAAAGTGCGATTAAGGCAGGAATAGCAATTAGCAAAGAACTGAGTGATGAACGACCAAGCTCACCCCAAGCATAAGCATAAAAGTACACATCATAAATTACTATTAAACCGAATAAACTGGCAAAAGTCAGTACTAGAAATACTTTGGGTAAAATACGCCAATGTTGATCATGAAAAGTTTTACTGAATAATTCCGATATCACAAGTAATCCAGCATTAATCAACACGGCATAACACATTGAGTTATGCGAGTTTTGTTCATTAAATAAATAAAACGCAACATTGGCGGTGGCGGCAAATAATAATGCAGAGGCCACATTCGGAAATAATAATAAAAGTGGAAGTTGGCAAAGTGTCCAAACAGCAAATAACTGCCATACATCGGCCCCTGTTTGATAGGTTTGGCCGACTAAGGCAAATAAACCGCCAATCAAGACAGAAACAACAAAAAAGAGGCTATATGTCTTCCACTTTAATTTTTCTTTGGCTTGTCGACGACTCTCTCGAATAAAGCAATAAATACCTAATACCACTGTCACCACAAGCAATGTTTGTAAGCCATAAATTTTGGCTAAATCAGAAAAATAATCTAAATTAGCTGCAATTAACGTGACTACTCCACTCGTTAAAAATCCGACGGTTAATAATAAAAACAGTAAATTTAAATAACGTTGCCAAGAAAGATTAAAAAGGCCTGTTGTATTCATTCATTTTTTCCTTTTTATAAAAAGATCCGTATTATCTTAGCATAATAGTAAGGTAAATAAATAACTTAAAAAATGTAATGTGATTTACCCGAGTTTCGAAGATTAATTCGCGCCACATCGCATTTTATGGTAGAATTTTCAGTCTGAAGATATATAGGGGATAACAAAATGCAAATTTTACACACAATGCTTCGAGTAGGTGATTTAGACCGCTCTATTAAGTTTTATCAAGATGTTTTAGGTATGCGTTTATTGCGTACGAGTGAAAACCCAGAATATAAATATACGCTTGCTTTTTTAGGTTACGAAGATGGCGCAAGCGCTGCAGAAATTGAATTAACATACAACTGGGGCGTAGATAAATATGAACAAGGTACAGCATATGGACATATTGCTATCGGCGTTGATGATATTTATGCTATTTGTGAAGCAGTTCGTGCAAGTGGTGGTAAAGTGACTCGCGAACCAGGCCCTGTTAAAGGTGGTACAACCGTTATTGCTTTCGTTGAAGATCCAGATGGCTATAAAATTGAATTTATCGAAAATAAAAGCTCAAAATCTGGTCTAGGCAATTAATTAAAAGTGCGGTTGATTTTTTCGCTCTTTTATAACGCAGGGTTACCTGCGTTATTTATTTTAAAGGATACAATATGTCCAATTCTCAAGAAATTCCTTATCACCACCAATTAAAAAATCGTTTTCGCGGCTACTTTCCTGTCATTATTGATGTGGAAACAGCGGGATTTGATGCAAAAAAAGATGCGCTTTTAGAGCTTGCGGCAATCACCTTAAAAATGGATGAGAATGGCAATTTACAACCTGACCAAAAATGCCATTTTCATATTGAACCATTTGAGGGGGCGAATATTAATCCCGAATCTCTCAAATTTAATGGGATTGATATTCACAATCCATTGCGTGGTGCCGTATCTGAATTAGATGCGATCACGGGATTGTTCCAAATGGTGCGTCGTGGACAAAAAGATGCAGAATGTCAGCGTTCTATCATCGTGGCACATAATGCGGCTTTTGACCAAAGCTTCGTGATGGCTGCGGCTGAACGTACGGGTGTAAAACGCAATCCATTCCACCCTTTTGGAATGTTTGATACGGCAACACTTGCAGGTTTTATGTTTGGGCAAACGGTGCTCGTCAAGGCGTGCCAAGCGGCAAAAATTCCTTTTGATGGCAAACAAGCACACTCCGCACTATATGATACTGAACGTACCGCAGAATTATTTTGCTATATGGTCAATCATTTAAAAAATCTCGGGGGATTCCCACATATTGCTCAAACAGATGAAACGGAAAAAACAGATGAAAATCAGACCGCACTTTAATTTTTAAAATTTTTTAGAAAAAAACTTGCAATCATTTCCGGTTTACCGTATTTTAAAAAGTAATTCAATTTAGTTATCTAAATAAGAGAGTTTCAAATGAACTTTATCCTTCGTCACCATCATCGCCATTCAACTGAATAATCTTTCAGGCTGTTGGCGTGCTTGGAAGATTTCTTCCGAGCTGACAAGATAAAGATCAAAAAAATCTTACCCCTCGGAAGGCAACTTTCGAGGGGTTTTGTTTTATTATTAATTTACAGGAGTTTATTACTATGCGACATTTAATCTTAAATCAATTTTCTTTTACGCGACCTTTTTCTTTTAATTAATCAATAAGGAACAACAATATGTTATCGAATCCCGTTGTTATTTCAATTGTCGTGCTACTGGCGTTAAGCTTGCTGCGCGTAAACGTGGTTATCGCACTTGTGATTTCCGCTCTAACTGCAGGCTTATGTGGTGACTTAGGTTTAAGTAAAACCATTGAAGCCTTTACAGGTGGTTTAGGTGGTGGTGCTGAAGTAGCGATGAACTACGCCATGTTAGGCGCATTTGCCATTGCGATTTCAAAATCTGGCATCACTGATTTGCTTGCCTACAAAATCATTACCCGAATGAATAAAACACCAACCGGCAAAAATTTAGCTTGGTTTAAATATACGCTACTTAGTATTTTACTTTTATTCGCCATTTCATCCCAAAACTTACTCCCAGTGCACATTGCGTTTATCCCGATTGTTGTGCCACCGCTACTTTCTATTTTTAACCGTTTAAAAATCGACCGTCGTGCAGTCGCTTGTATTATTACCTTCGGTTTAACGGCAACCTATATGATCTTACCGGTTGGTTTCGGGAAAATCTTTATCGAAAGCGTTTTAGTAAAAAATATCAATCTTGCTGGTGCATCACTCGGTTTACAAACCAGTGTAGGTGAAGTTTCTTTTGCTATGCTTATCCCTGTGATTGGTATGATTCTTGGTTTACTCACCGCTGTATTTGTTACCTATCGCAAACCGCGCGAGTATGTGGTGACAACGGCAGAACCAACTACAGCTGAAATTGAACAACACATTGCAAACATTAAACCTATTCAAATTACCGCAAGTGTGATCGCCATTGTCGCGACTTTTGCTACACAGCTTTTCACAAGCTCTACAATTATTGGTGGTTTAGTTGGTTTAGCAATTTTCGGTGTATTCGGTATCTTCAAACTCAAGGAAAGTAACGATATTTTCCAACAAGGCTTACGTTTAATGGCAATGATCGGCTTTGTTATGATTGCTGCCTCTGGTTTCGCTAATGTGATTAATACCACAAGCGGTGTGAAAGAGTTAGTTGATGCACTTTCAACCGGTGCAATTCAAAGTAAAGGCGTTGCGGCATTCTTAATGTTACTTGTTGGGTTATTGATTACCATGGGTATTGGTTCTTCTTTCTCTACTGTACCAATTATCACCTCAATTTATGTACCACTTTGTCTCTCTTTTGGCTTCTCACCACTTGCGACAGTGGCTATCGTAGGTGTAGCAGCAGCATTAGGAGATGCGGGTTCACCGGCTTCTGACTCAACACTTGGGCCGACATCCGGTTTGAATATAGATGGTAAACACGACCACATTTGGGATTCTGTTGTGCCAACCTTTATTCACTACAATATCCCATTATTAGCGTTCGGTTGGATTGCAGCCATGACCCTTTAATCGTTATAATCCCTGCATACATTATGCGGGGATTTTTTATGTCTATTCAATCATTACTCAATACGCTCGAGCAAAAAGTACAGCAACTGACTCAAGCCTATCAAACTGACTCTGATAAAAAAATCAACGCGAAATTTAACCGCACTTTATTTACCGAAGATTTTGAAACCGTCGGTTTTTATCTCAAAGAAATCCAGCAGAGCTTAACTAAGCTATCTAATATCCTCCATCAAAATGAAGAGCAAATTGTATTTATGGCAGAACATCTTTTAGGGCAATGTACCGTCTTGACTGAAGCCATGAATCGCAAGCATAAAAAGCCCATTCAACCTAAAATAGCAGAGCCACAAGTTGCAAGTAGTAAATCACAACATAGCATTCATCGTCTCCCTCCTAGAGAGCGTCTAGAAAAGTATTATGAAGCCTTGCAGCAACTCACGGAAAAATACGAAGAAGCCAAAGCACAAGCTAATACGGCTCAAACAGATATTCAACGAGATATGCATAAGCAAACAGCCTCAATTTATTTAACGCGTCGTCAAAAATGTTTAGAAGCGATTGAGACCTTAGAAGAATACCTTGCCTTTAAAGAGGCCCAAGAAAGTGCGGTCAAAAAATAAGATATTTTTTAATAGACTGAAAAGTAAAAATCCCTAAATCTTTCGATTTAGGGATTTTTTGAATTTGATGGCGGAGGAAGTGAGATTCGAACTCACGGAGGGCGTAAACCCTCGCCGGTTTTCAAGACCGGTGCCTTCAACCACTCGACCATTCCTCCGTGATTTAAGCGAGGTGAATAATACGTTTTTTCCCCCACCCCGTCAAGCAAGAAAATAAAAAAATTATCTGACTGACTACTTTTAAATCACAATGTTTTAAAAATACACAAAATAAAAAACGGAACCTACTGGCTCCGTCTTTATTATTGAGATATTACTCTGCTTTCGCTTGTGTCGCTTCAGAATAAATATGACTAATTGCACTATGATGGCCTGCGGCGCCTTTACCGTTAAAGTAATAGCGAGACTCCGTCCATTCTACAATTGGGAATGGTTTAGACTCTTCATCTGGTGCTTTAGCTAATGTCATCGCTGCTTTAGTGTGTTGTACCGCTGAAATGGTACCTGCACGACCAGTGAACACATAAGAGCGAACAAACTCTGTTTTCTCTTGTGGTTCAACTTCAGCTGTTTCGACTTGAACAACAGGCTCTGATTTATGATGCAAGCGTTCTAATGATTCTTGCACTTTCTGTTGCACAGCCTCATTTGCCGGTTGAGTAATGAAATCTAACGCTGGTTGTGCTTCAACTGATTTCTCTTCCACGACAATACCTGTTGCCGGGGTAATTACACCTTTTTTCGTTTTTTCTTGCTCAAGCAATTCATCCACAGATAAGAAATTGCTTTCTTTCGCTGCATTCACAGCAGAATAATCGATGCATACTTTACCGCTTGCTAATTCAGGTGAAGCAACTGCCGCAAATAATGGCATTGGTGACTTCACTTCATTACGACGACGACGTTGATTATTCGATGTACGTAAATGACGTGGAGTACGACGCTGACGTTCTTGACGTGGTTTATCTTCAGCATTATCAGCAACATTGTTTTCAACCACTTCATTTTGAACAGTCTCAACAACGGGTACTTCAACCGCTTCAATAACATTCTCGTTTACATCAGTTGCATTGTCATCAATACGAACACGTTTACGTAAATCACGACGTTGACGACGCTCTGCTACCGGTTTCTCTGCTTTTTCCTCTTGACGATTATCATCAGAAACATTAGCAAAATTAACCGCACTTTCAGATGTCACTTCTTCATTCGCGTTACGACGATTGCGACGATTATTTACACGCTCGCGAGTTGGACGCGCATTTTCTTCATCTGTATTTTTCGCATTATCGTTGTTTTCGTTATTGCGAGAACGGCGATTATTACGACGATCTTGATTACGACGATTATTACGATTGCTATTACGATTGTTGCGGTTATTTTGGTTTTTCTCTTCTTCTTTTGGTTCAGAAGCAAATAAACCTTTAATTGCGGCAACAATTTTTGCAAACAATGACGGTTCTTCTGATTTACGCTCAACTGGTGCTGGTGCAGCCGTTGGAATCGATAGAGATACTGCTGCACTTTCCATCACTTGCTCAGATGTCACTGCTGCCGTTTCGATATTGCGAGAAACAAGAGACTCTTCTGGTACAAATGTATCGTCTTGTGCATCATGGAATTTGGTTAAGTTATAGCTTAATTCGTTAAGCTCTTCGCCTTCACGAACACGGAATACGCTGAAATGCGGGGTTTCCATTGCTTCATTTGGCACGACGATAATATCAACATCATGACGTTTTTCGATGCTATGAACGGCTTTACGTTTTTCGTTAAGTAAGTAAGACGCAATTTGTACAGGCACGATAGTGTGTACTTGTTTGGTGTTTTCTTTTAACGCTTCTTCTTCGATTAAACGTAAGATAGAAAGAGATAAACTTTCGTTATCACGTACTTTACCCGTACCTTGACAGCGTGGGCAAACATGGTGAGAAGACTCACCTAATGACGGGCTTAAACGCTGACGCGACATTTCCAATAAGCCGAAGCGAGAAATACGGCTGATTTGAATACGCGCACGGTCTTGACGTACCGCATCACGAATACGGTTTTCAACTTCACGTTGGTGACGAACTGGTGTCATATCGATGAAATCGATGACCACTAAACCACCTAAGTCACGTAAACGTAATTGACGAGCAATTTCATCCGCTGCTTCAAGGTTGGTATTTAATGCGGTTTCTTCAATATCACCACCACGAGTTGAACGCGCCGAGTTGATATCGATCGCCGTTAACGCTTCTGTCACATCAATGACAATTGAACCACCTGAAGGTAAACGCACTTCACGCTGGAAGGCGGATTCAATTTGTGACTCAATTTGATAGTGGCTAAATAGCGGCACTTCGCCTTGATACAGTTTCACACGATTGATGAAATCTGGGCGTACAAGCTTGATGTGTGCTTTCGCTTTTTCAAATACTTTCGGGCTATCAATTAAGATCTCACCGATATCACGACGCAAGTAATCACGGATCGCACGAACGATGACATCACTTTCTTGGTGAATTAAGAACGGCGCCGGACGACTTTGTGAAGCTTGTTTGATCGCTTCCCAATGATGTAAAAGTACTTTTAAGTCCCATTGTAATTCTTCTGGTGATTTACCCACACCCGCTGTACGCACGATAAGGCCAACGCCTTCTGGTACATCTAAAGAACTCAATGCTTCTTTTAATTCGATACGTTCATCGCCTTCGATACGGCGAGAGATACCACCTGCACGCGGATTGTTTGGCATAATCACCAAATAACTACCTGCAAGGGAAACAAAAGTGGTTAAGGCTGCGCCTTTATTGCCGCGTTCTTCCTTGTTCACCTGAACGATCACTTCTTGGCCTTCAGTCAAAATATCACGGATATTTGGACGACCTTGGAACACATAATCAGCAGGGAAATACTCGCGGGCAATTTCTTTTAAAGGAAGGAAGCCATGGCGCTCTGCACCATAATCTACAAAGGCAGCTTCTAAACTCGGCTCTACGCGAGTGATTTTTCCTTTGTAAATATTCGCTTTTTTCTGTTCATGACCCGGACTTTCAATATCCAAGTCGAATAAACGTTGGCCATCGACCAACGCAACGCGCAACTCTTCTTTTTGAGTCGCATTGATTAACATTCTTTTCATTGTCAATTTCTCATTTGAATTATCTAAAATACCTTGAAAATTAACCGCACTTTACAGATTTACTGACCTTAGCCATCGACCTCGTGTTTCTCGCGAACAGTCAATCTCACGACTGTGTGTTGCTGGGTGCATTGATAGCATACTCAATTGTTATCTAAGACAATTTTCGTAAAACAATACGATGTGTTAATTACGCATTGCAAGGAAGCGTCAATCCTCAAGAAAAACATGTTGATTATCAATGTCTTATGCCATTTGCTGCATTGAGTTTTGACCAACATACAAAATCGCTTTCTAAATGCCAAATTTTAGGCGCAGAAAGACGCTCTATTATCCACATTCGGGGCTAAATTAGCAAGGCATTCTTGCTATTATCACCAGGGATATTGTGATATGATTCAGCCCAATTTTTAAAGGACAGATTCAATGACTGAAAAACAAGAAAAAATCATCAATCAATCCGTCAAAATGCTCACCATTTCTGAGGATGAAGCAGGGCAACGCATTGATAATTATTTATTGGCAAAATTAAAAGGTGTGCCAAAAAGTTTGATTTATCGCATTCTGCGTAAAGGCGAAGTACGTGTAAACAAAGGACGAATCAAACCTGAATATAAATTGCAAAATGGCGATGTGGTGCGAGTGCCTCCAGTTCGTGTTTCTGAAAAAAATACTGCCCCAATTTCTAAAAACTTGAATAAAGTCGCCTCCCTTGAAAGCCATATTATTTTTGAAGATGATTGTTTATTAGTATTGAACAAACCTTCTGGCATTGCGGTTCATGGAGGGAGTGGTCTGAATTTTGGCGTGATTGAAGCCTTGCGTGCATTACGTCCTGAAGCCCGTTTTTTAGAATTAGTTCACCGTTTAGACAGAGATACATCAGGCATTTTATTGGTGGCGAAGAAACGCTCTGCCTTACGCAACTTACACGAACAACTTCGTGTTAAAACGGTACAAAAAGATTATCTCGCACTCGTACGTGGACAATGGCAATCTCATGTAAAAGTCGTACAAGCGCCTCTATTAAAAAATGAGCTGGCCAGTGGTGAACGCATCGTTAAAGTCAGTGAACAAGGCAAACCTTCAGAAACGCGATTTGCTATTGAAGAACGCTATCAAAATGCGACCTTAGTAAAAGCGTCACCTGTAACAGGAAGAACCCATCAGATCCGAGTTCATACTCAATATGCTGGTCACCCGATTGCGCTGGATGATAAATACGGTGATAAAGAATTCGATAAATATATGCAAGAACTCGGGCTCAATCGTTTGTTTTTACATGCGTTTTCTATTCGCTTTGAGCACCCTAAAACGGGCGAAACATTACGTCTCAATGCTCAACTAGACGAAAAAATGAAAGCAATTCTGAAAAAACTGCGTGAAAGCAAAGAGATAAACCCATAGACAAGAAAAATGTTTATTGCTATATTTGATGACGGAGACAACTCGTTTCTATCATTAATTAACATATAACAACAAAGGATAGCAAAATGGCAAAAGGACAATCATTACAAGATCCTTATTTGAATGCGTTACGCCGTGAACGTATTCCTGTTTCGATTTATCTCGTTAATGGGATTAAATTACAGGGTCAAATCGAATCATTCGACCAATTCGTGATTTTATTAAAAAACACGGTTAATCAAATGGTGTACAAACACGCGATTTCAACTGTGGTTCCAGCGCGTTCTGTTTCTCACCACAATAGTAACGGCGGCCATCATGCAGCACAAACTCCTGACGCTGCAGCGGAAGTAGAAACACAAGCAGAATAATTCTGTTCAATGAATGATTTCATCAATTTAAGTGCGGTTGAAAATTCACCTGAAGTTTCAACCGCACTTTCGTCATCTAAAACAGGCGACAATAGCCCATCGGCAAAAGATAAAGCGGTTGTCGTGCATGTTTTCTTTTCTCAAAATAAAAACATTGAAGATCTGCAAGAATTCCAACTTTTAGCGGAATCTGCTAATGTTGAGATTTTACAAATCATCACCACAAGCCGAGCGACACCACAAGCAAAATATTTTATCGGTGAGGGGAAAGCACAAGAAATTGCGGATGCAGTAAAAGCCTTAGATGCCGATGTTGTTTTGGTGAATCATCAATTAACCCCTGCACAAACCCGTAATTTAGAAAGCATCTTCCAATGCCGCGTAGTGGATCGCACTGGGGTGATTTTAGATATCTTTGCTCAACGAGCCCGCTCGCACGAAGGAAAATTACAAGTTGAATTAGCTCAGCTTAAGCATTTATCCACTCGATTAGTCCGCCGAAAAACAGGTTTAGATCAGCAAAAAGGTGCGGTTGGATTACGTGGTCCAGGGGAAACGCAATTAGAAACGGATCGCCGTTTAATCAAGGTGCGTATTGCGCAGTTGCAAAATCGTTTAGCGAAAGTCGAAAAACAACGCAACCAAAATCGCCAAACCCGACAAAAAGCGGATATTCCGACCATTTCCTTAGTGGGTTATACCAATGCGGGAAAATCGACACTATTCAATTTCATCACACAAGCCAATGTCTATGCGGCGGATCAGCTTTTCGCCACCCTTGATCCCACATTAAGACGTTTACAAATTCAAGATGTTGGTACGGCGATTCTCGCCGATACCGTTGGTTTTGTTCGCCAACTCCCCCATGATTTAGTGTCCGCTTTTAAATCTACCTTACAAGAAACGGTAGAAGCCAGTTTGTTATTGCATGTCATTGATGCAGCAGACGCACGAAAGATCGAAAATATTGAAGCCGTGAATTTAGTATTGGAAGAAATTAAAGCAGATAAAGTGCCTGCATTGTTGGTGTATAACAAAATTGATTTATTGGAAAATGTGACGCCCCATATTGAATATGATGACGAGAATAAGCCTGTTGCCGTTTATCTTTCTGCGCATTCAGGTGAAGGATTAGATCTGCTACTTGAAGCCATTAAAGTGCGGTTGAAAAATGAGATACTTTCTTTCACCCTCACTCTGCTCCCACAAGAGGGCAAAATTCGCCATGCGCTCTATCAATTAGATAGCATTCGCCACGAACAAATTTCGGATGAAGGTGAATTTATCCTCAATGTACAAATTAATAAAGTCGAATGGCTCAAACTTTGTAAACAATTCCCTAAACTGTCAGAAATTATTTACTAATACCGTATTGTTTTAATTTATTGGCGATCGCCGTGTGTGATACGCCTAATCGTTGTGCCAATTTTCGCGTACTTGGATACTGGGCATAAAACGCGCGCAATACACTCGCCTCATATTGTCCCATGATCTCATCAAGCGTTTGCTCACCAAAATCATCCACAGAAATGACCGAACTTTGTATAGGTTTTAAATTTAAACTTTCAATATCAAGCTGATTATTTTTCGCTAAGGAACAGGCACGATACAAGACATTGTAAAGCTCTCGCACATTACCTTGCCAAGGCTGCCCTTTCAAATAATTCAAAAAATCAGCATCATATTGCGGCATGGGAATCTTAAGCTGCGTGCTAATTTCTTGTAAAAAACCGTCCGTTAAAGGCTGAATATCTTCAACTCGCTCACGCAAGGGCGGTACATTTAGTGCTAAGACATTTAAGCGATGGAATAAATCACTGCGCAATTTCCCTTGTTCTAACAGCTTTTCCATCGGTTCTTGTGACGTACAAATCACCCGAACATTTGCATGATGTTCTTTTTCTTCCCCCACTCGACGGAAAGAACCATCGGTTAAAAAACGCAGTAATTTTGCCTGTAAACTTAATGAAAGCTCGGCAATGCCATCCAGTAACACCGTGCCTTCGTTAGCATATTCAAAAAAACCGATGGTTTCACTGTCACCCACTTTACGCCCAAACATTTCGCTTTCCGCATCTTCATCCGGCAGGCCTGCACAGTTTACTGCAATGAATTTTTTCTCACGACGCAAGCTCGCAAAATGGCAAGCTTTTGCTAATAAATCTTTACCTGTGCCCGTTTCACCTTGAATTAAAAGCGGCACATCAAACATCGCAAAACGTTGTGCATTTTCGACCGCACTTTTCATGGAAAGGCTTTGAGTGACAAAGCAAGAGAACGGATCTTGTGGATTAAATGTCAGCATAAAATAAGCTCTGTTTTATTAAATGATGCCGATATGATAGGAAGTTTATTGATATGTGTAAAGATTAATTTACATATAAAAAGGGCAATCCTTGACTGCCCTTTTAGATGATTTTTCGTATTATTTTTTCACTGCACGATCAAGTTCTTGTGCAATGATTTCCATGCTTTCTAAACCACCAAACGCAAGATACCAATTGGCTGCATCAAGGTACACAATGTGTCCATCTTTATAGGCTTTGGTTTGTTTGATGATATCGTTATCCAATACTTTTTGTGCATTGTTGGCTTTTTTTGTAATGGCCGCTGTACGATCCACGACAAGTAAAAAGTCTGGATTTTTTTCTAAGATATATTCAAAACCAACGCTTTGTCCATGCGTAGACGATTTGATGCTGTTATCAATCGGTTTAAAACCAAATTTTTGATACACCATGCCATAGCGAGAACCGTCACCAAAGGCACTGATTTTACTTTCATTAACCAATACCAACAAAGCTGTTTTGTCTTTCACATCTTTTGCGACTTGGTCAACCTTGCTTTCCAATGCTGAAAGTTTTTCTTTCGCGACACTTTCTTTACCAAAAATCTGACCAAGTGCGGTCACATTTTGTTGAAAACTTGGATAATAATTGGTGTAGTCATAATCCACATTCAACACGGGTGCAATTTCCTTAAACTTGTCGAGCATTTTTTCTTGACGTTTAGAAGCAATGATCAAATCCGGATTGAGCTCATTAATTTGCTCTAATGATTGCTCTTTCAAATCACCAACATTCTTATATTTTTTGTCTGCAAATTCTGCAAGATAAGCAGGGATTTTGCTACTTTGAGGAAAACCTACGACTTTATCTTGTACACCTAATGCACGAAGCGTATCAGCAGCACCAAAATCGAGAACCACCACACGTTGCGGATTTTGTGGCACTACTTGTTTTCCAACGGAATTTTCCACCGTAATATCCGCAGCTTGTACAACACCAGAAAGTGCGACGAGTGAAAGTGCTAAAGTTGATAATGTTTTTTTCATAAAGATTTCCTTATTTATCTAAAATAAACGGCAATTTTATGGTCGTCGATATCCTGAATCGGAATCGCCATGTCATAAATATCTTGTAATACGGTTGATTGCATAATGTGGTTAACTTCACCTTGTTGGACTAATTTTCCATTTTTCATGGCAACAATGTAGTCGGAATAACAGGAGGCGAAATTAATATCATGAATCACAATCACCACGGTTTTGTTGAGTTCTGTCGCTAATTTACGCAAAACTTGCATGATCTGCACAGAATGCTTCATATCCAGATTATTTAATGGTTCATCCAACAAAATATAATCGGTATCTTGTGCAAGTGTCATCGCAATATAAGCACGTTGTCGCTGCCCACCACTTAAGTTATCGATGTATTGATGACGAATATCATCTAAATTCATATAGGCAATGGCATTATCAATAAAAGTGCGGTCAGTTTGGGTTAAGTTTCCTTTGCTATAAGGGAAACGCCCAAAAGCGACTAAATCTTCAATAGTTAAACGCAGATTAATGTTGTTCGTTTGCTTTAAGATCGCAAGCTGTTTAGCAATATCGCAACTTTTTTTGCGATTGAGCAATTCACCGTTGAGATATACATCTCCACTATCAGCACTTAACAAACGGCTAATAATAGACAATACCGTACTCTTCCCCGCGCCATTCGGCCCGATAAAAGACGTAATTTTCCCCGTAGGAATGGTAAGGGACACATTATCCACCACCTTTTTGCTTCCGTAACTTTTAGTAATATTGCGAATTTCTATTGCCATTTTTTGTTTGCTCTTAATAACAAATAAATAAAGTACACACCGCCGACAAAATTAACGATGATGCTTAATGTCGTGCGGAACGTAAAAATATGGGTCACTAATAATTGCCCTAAAACCAAGGTTATAATGGAAATTAACATCGCGGCAGGGATGAGTACCTTGTGACGATAATCACGAACAAATTCAAAGGTCACATTCATCACCAATAGCCCGAGGAACGTAAGTGGGCCGACAAGTGCGGTCGACACTGACGTTAAAATTGCCACGAGAATTAATAAGACTTTTAAGGTCTTTTGATAATCGATACCTAAGTTAATGGCATTTTCTCGCCCTAACGCCAACACATCAAAGCAATGCCAATATTTCAAACTGAAAACAATCGTCGACACTAAAATGGCTAATGCGACCCACAAGATTTGTGTATTGATTCGGTTGAAACTGGCAAAGCCAATATCTTGAGCGATCTGGAATTCATTTGGGTCAATCAACACTTCCATAAACGTCGTTAAGCTACCAAAGAAGGTGCCGAAAATAATCCCGACAAGCAACAAGAAGAAAATATTTTGGTTTTCTTTCTTAAACAGGAAATGATAAAGCACTAATGAAAACGCCATCATTAATCCCGTACACAAGACAAACAATGCAATCGAATTCATGGAAAGCAATGTGCTCGAACCGAAAAGGAAAATAATCGTTGTTTGAATCAGCAAATACAGTGAATCTAAACCTAAAATACTCGGTGTGAGAATTCGGTTATTCACGACGGTTTGGAAAATCATCGTAGCGAGTGCAATTGCCGCGCCTGTAATCACAATCGCAATTAAGGATAAGGCACGATTTTCCAAGGCATATTGCCAACGGTTCGGTAAGTTGTAGCCTAAATAAAGTGCAAGAGAAACAATGGCTAACAACGACAATACAATCAGTTGAGAAGAAGATTTCTTAGCCATTTCTATACCGCTTTAATAATAAAAATAAGAAGATACCACTGCCAAATACGCCAACCACGGCATTAATGGAAATCTCATAAGGATAAATCACACTTCGACCTAAAATATCGCAGAACAAGACAAATACAGCTCCCAATAAAGCGGTATGAGAGAGTACTTTCTTCAAGTTATCACCCAAATAAAGTGTGACGATATTCGGGATAATTAACCCCAAGAAAGGGATCACGCCAACAGACACGATAATAATCGAAGATACGACCGCCACAATGAGCAGACCGAGATAAAGTACTTGGTTGTAATTTAGACCTAGATTAACCGCAAAATCTTTCCCCATCCCAACAATAGAAAAACGATGTGCAAATAAATAAGCCACGATGAGTGTAGGAATACTGAAATACAACAATTCGTAACGGCCTGACATCACAAGAGAAAAATCCCCTTGTAGCCACCCGGATAAGTTTTGCAATAAATCTTCTTTGTAAGCGATAAAGGCAGTAATTGAACTGATGATATTACCGAACATAATCCCCACTAAGGGCACAAAAATCGTGTCCTTAAATTTCAAACGGGACAGAATCGTCATAAATAACAATGTGCCCAGGAAAGACACGATGACTGCAATAGTGGTTTTTAACAACATTGAAGCTGTTGGGAAAAACAGCATCGCCATTAAAATCCCTAATCGTGCGCTGTCCATTGTGCCCGCCGTGGTGGGAGAAACAAATCGGTTTCGACTGAGTTGCTGCATCACTAAACCACAAATACTCAAGGATGCACCAGCAATCAAGATACTGATTAAGCGAGGCACGCGACTAATTAAAAAAATCTGCCATTGATTACCTTCAAAATTCAGTAACCCTTGCAAATTAACGGTACTTACCCCGAGAAAAAGTGAAACAAAGGAAAGCACGATCAAAAGAAAAATCAAATAACGTCGCTTAATCATAAAAATGAGAATAATTCTAAAATGCAAAGAGAATAGCATATTGAGGAAAAAGAGAAAAGATGAAGTGCGGTCAGTTTTCAGCTAATTTTTTAGGCCTATAAAAATGCGGTCAAATTTGACCGCATTTTATTCACTATAATTTTAATGTTCTTTCAACTTCTTTTGCTCGGACTAAGAATTGCTTACGCTCTGCAGTTGCCATACCGCTGCTGGTACCTGGCAATTTCACTGTAAGCGGGTTTACTGCACGATCATTAATATGGAACTCATAGTGCAAGTGTGGCCCCGTTGAGATACCCGTATTCCCTGTTAATGCAATGCGCTCCCCTTTCTTCACTGTTTGGCCCGCACGCACTAAAGCACGACTTAAATGCATATACACCGTTTGATATTCACGACCATGGCGTATCACCACATAACGTCCTGCACCACCGGCTTGATAAGCCACTTTTTCCACCACACCTTCTGCTGGCGCAATAACTGGCGTACCTGGTGAAACAGCAAAGTCTACCCCTTTATGCGGACGAACACGTCCCGTTACCGGATGGCGGCGATTTGGGTTAAATGGTGACGAAATACGTGCTTGGCGTTGTAATGGATAACGCGCAAAACCTTTGCCAAGGGTTTCCCCTTGCTTATCGTAGTAGCGACCATTCGCTGCTTGAATACCATAATAGCTCTTACCATCTGCCATAATGTGAATGGCTTCAACGTTACCTTGACCGGTTAATTTATCACCTAAATATTCACGTGATACCAAAATCGCAAATTTGGTGCCTTTACTGAGTTTTTGAAGACTTACCTGCCACTGTAACGCAGAGCTTAACTGGCTGATTTGACGACCATCCAAACCTAAATCACGCAAACTTGATGCAAAAGATCCGTTAATCGTGCCTTTTATCACCTCTTTCTTCCAGATACTTTTCTTCTCTAGAATTTGGCGTTTAAACTTACCGTCTTCCGTGCGTTCATAAATGCGTTCTTCTTTTTCAGACACCAACCAGTTTAAATATTCCAGTTGATCTTCTTTATCTAAAATCCAATAGAACTGCTGGCCTGCACGCAAGGTTTTTAACTCAGGATATTCGGCAATTAAATTCTTCGCCGTATCATCTTCTAAACCTGAAAGCTCTAACACGTCTTTTAATGAATCGCCACGCACCACGGTATGACTAAATTGATCGGTAATACGTAATGCCTGATCGGCGACATCTAAAATACCACTGAGCGCATCTTGAGCGTCTTTTGGTAAATCATTAAGATCGTCAAACTGTGGTTTGATTTCATCCACTTCATCATCTTTGGCTTGAAGTTCATCATCATAAGAAGTTGCATCTTCCGTGTTAGCCTGTTGTTTTGCTTCAGGATGTTCACCTTCTTGAGATTGAGGATTGCCCGATTCTGTTTTTTCAGGTGTAAGAGATTGATATTGAACGTTATCCACCATCTCTGGCTCAAGATTACTTTGCAGAGAAGGATCATAATCAGCGGTATCTTTAAAGGCGAGGAAAATACCCGTTAAAATAAGCAAAAGTGCGGCAAAAAAAATCGCCGCTTTTATGCGGGATTTTCGTTTCCGTCTATCTCTGGCTAATTTAACGTGTTGGACCATTTGATACCTTTAAAATGAATAAAAAAGATTTTCGTTTTTCAGACTACAAACTCTAAAAAAAATTCATTTTACCCTAAAAATGTCAAATCTTATGCCTAAATATTAGGCATAGTCAGAATTTCTTGAGAAAAACAAGGAAATGAGCTATTTTAGTGAGCCATTTTTAAAGGGGGGATTATGCAGATTCACGCCATTCAACCAGCCCAACCAACACCATTAATTACGCTGAAAAATATCAATGTGGTCTTTGAACAAAAGACAGCATTACGGGATATTAATTTCAGCATTTATCCTAATTCAATTATCACCATTGTAGGCCCAAATGGTGGGGGGAAATCGACCCTCTTGAAAACCTTATTAAAATTACAACCGCCGACATCCGGTGAGGTGATTTATAGCACCAATGTCAGAATTGGCTATGTCCCACAAAAAATTCACCTCGATCACAGCTTACCAATGACGGTTGAGCGTTTTCTGGCACTCAAAAAAGGGGTTAAAACGCAAGAAATATCAACCGCACTTGAGCAACTCTCTATCACTCATTTGAGAAAAAATAATATGCAAAAACTCTCAGGTGGGGAAATGCAACGCGTGTTATTGGCTCGTGCGATTTTGAACAAACCCAATTTACTGGTGCTAGATGAACCAACTCAAGGGGTCGATATTAATGGTCAAGCTGAACTTTATCAGCTGATTCACCGTACTCAACAAGCCTTAAATTGTGCGGTTTTAATGGTTTCCCATGATTTGCATATCGTGATGGCGGACAGTAAAGAAGTGTTGTGCATCAATCAACATATTCGCTGTGCCGGCACACCCGAAAGTTTATCGAATGATCCAACATTTATACGCCTTTGGGGCAACCAAATCTCACAAAATGTGGGCTTTTATACGCACCATCATAATCATCATAATATGCACGGTGATGTTTGTAGTTGCAGTGCCAATCCATCTGAATGCCAACAATAAGGAAAAATCATGTTTGAGATTTTATTTCCCGCCTTGCTTACAGGCTTACTGCTTTCCTTAATTACCGCACCACTGGGTGCTTTTGTGGTGTGGCGTAAAATGGCTTATTTTGGTGATACCCTTTCCCACTCAGCCTTGCTTGGTGTGGCGTTAGGGATTTTCTTACAAATTAACCCTTATGTTGCCATTGTAATTTTGACGATTATTCTCGCCGTATTAATGGTTTGGCTCGAAAGTAACACGCAATTTTCAGTGGATACCCTTTTAGGCATTATCGCACACAGTTGTCTTTCCCTTGGTGTGGTTACGGTTGGCTTGCTTAAAAATGTTCGCGTAGATTTAATGAGTTATCTTTTTGGGGATTTGCTTGCCATTAATTTTAACGATTTACCTTATATTGGCGCGGGTGTTGTTATTGTATTAGGCACACTGCTTTACTTCTGGCAAGCCTTACTCTCCACCACAGTTTCACCTGAACTGGCTCAAGTAGAAGGCATTAACATTAAAAAAATGCGATTTATCTTAATGATTTTGACCGCACTTACCATTGCATTAAGTATGAAGTTTGTAGGAGCCCTAATTATTACATCGCTCTTAATTATTCCCGCCGCAACAGCAAGACGTTTTGCTAAAACGCCTGAACAAATGGTATTTATTGCGATTTTAATCAGTATGCTTTCCGTCATTGGCGGGTTATTCCTTTCTGCCTTTTATGATACAGCGGCAGGTCCTTCTGTCGTGATTTGTTCCGCATTTTTGTTTTTGTTATCATTACTAAAAAAGGAATATTTATAATCCGCTCCAACCAGTGAAAACCATTTGCACCGCACCTTAAATCTTGATAAAGTGCGGGCAACTTTTGACGATATTTTAGGATAAGAAATGAGCCAAGAATATTTAGATTTTGAATTACCTATTGCTGAACTTGAAGCCAAAATTGAAGCGCTACGTTCAGCATCTGATGACAAAATTGATTTACACGATGAAATTAAACGCTTACAAAAGAAAAGCGATGAATTAACCAAAAAAACCTTTGCAAATCTTGATGCATGGCAGGTTTCTCGTATGGCGCGTCACCCAAATCGTCCATACACGCTTGATTATATCGAACATATTTTCACTGATTTCCAAGAACTTGCAGGCGATCGTGCCTTTGCAGATGATAAAGCAATCGTAGGTGGTCTTGCTCGTTTAGATGGTCGCGCAGTAATGATTATCGGTCACCAAAAAGGTCGTACAGTAAAAGATAAAGTAACACGTAACTTTGGTATGCCAGCACCTGAAGGCTATCGTAAAGCATTACGTTTAATGCAAATGGCTGAGCGTTTTAACTTACCTATTATTACCTTTATCGACACACCTGGGGCTTACCCGGGCATCGGTGCGGAAGAACGTGGTCAATCTGAAGCCATTGCTCGTAACTTACGTGAAATGTCTACCTTAAAAGTACCTGTTATCTGTACGGTAATCGGTGAAGGTGGTTCTGGTGGTGCATTAGCCATTGGTGTCGGTGACAAAGTGAATATGTTGCAATATTCAACTTATTCCGTTATTTCACCAGAAGGTTGTGCGTCAATCTTATGGAAGAGTGCAGAAAAAGCCTCTACCGCAGCAGAAGTCATGGGCTTAACCGCAACTCGTTTAAAAGAGTTAGGTTTAATTGATAATATTGTTCCAGAGCCATTAGGTGGTGCACATCGTAATTATCATGAAATGGCACGCAATTTAAAACAATGTCTTGTTGAAGAACTAAACGAATTAGATACTTTCGACAAAGATGGCTTATTAGAAAGACGTTACGAACGTTTAATGTCTTATGGCTATTGTTAATAATATATAAAAAGAGCGGTTAATTTAACCGCTCTTTTTTGTGTTTAAAGAATAATACATGGATGCCAGAAAATGCATCAATGCCTAAAATAATATAAAAGGAGAACTCAAAATGAAAAATGTATTAGCAATTCAATCTCACGTGGTTTATGGATTTGCCGGTAATAAATCTGCTACCTTCCCAATGCAGCTATTAGGCGTGGATGTATGGGCACTTAATACCGTTCAATTCTCTAACCATACCCAATATGGCAAATGGACGGGCATGGTGATTCCACAAGAACAAATTGGTGAAATTGCCAACGGTTTAGATGCCATTGGAAAACTGCAAGAATGTGATGCGTTACTTTCTGGCTATTTAGGTTCAGCTGAACAAGTTGACCAAATTATCTATGCTTTAGAGAAAATTAAAGCTCGTAACCCCAATGCACTTTACTTGTGCGATCCAGTGATGCCAAATGCCGAAAAAGTCTGCGTGGTAGCCGATGGTGTACGTGAACGCTTAATTGAAAAAGCCATTCCACGTGCGGACATCATGACCCCAAATCTTTCCGAACTTCGTACACTTTCTGACTTCCCTATTAACACCTTTGACGATGTGCTCAAAGCCGCCAATGCATTAGTGGCTAAAGGTGTGAAAAAAGTGTTGGTCAAACACTTAGGAAAAGTAGGTAAGTTAAATGATCCTGATACCTTTGAAATCATTATGGCGACACCTGAAGGCGTATGGCATTTAAGTCGTCCGCTTTATAAATTTAACTTTGAACCAGTTGGTGTGGGTGATTTAATTGCTGGGACTTTCTTGGCGCATTACTTAAACTGTGGCAACGATGTTGAAGCTTTTGAAAAAATGAATAATGCCGTGGCTGGTGTGATGAAAACCACGTTTGATTTGAAATCTTATGAACTCCAACCGATTGCTGCTCGTTTTGAAATCTTAAATCCAAGCACAAACTACAAAGCTGTTAAAGTTGCCTAATGGATCTTTTTTCATTATTCCAAGCACAAATTCCCACCACCGCCAATAAGCTGCTCATCGCTTTTAGCGGTGGTTTGGATTCAACTGCACTGCTTTCTTTAGTTAAAAAACTCAGCGAAAAACGACCGCACTTAAGCCTGCGAGCTATTCATATCCATCACGGATTAAGCCCGAATTCGGATACTTGGACGGCTCATTGCCAACAACTCTGTGAACAATTTGCGATTCCACTTATTATTGAAAAAGTCAAAGTGGAAATGCACGATGGTATTGAGGCTGGCGCAAGAGAAGCCCGTTATCGGGCTATTTCAACACATATTCAGCCTGATGAATATCTGGTCACAGCGCATCATTTAAATGATCAAACTGAAACCTTTTTCCTTGCATTAAAACGAGGTGCCGGGTTACAGGGTTTAGGTGCCATGCAAAAAGAAAGTCAATTATTTGGGATGCCTATTCTACGCCCACTCCTTTCTTTTAGCCGAAATGAATTAGAAGATTACGTTCAGCAAGAAAATCTGTCTTGGGTCGAAGACGAAAGCAATCAAAATAATCATTACGATCGCAATTTTTTACGCAACCAAATTTTGCCTGAATTACGCCAACGTTGGGGGCATTTTGATCATGCTGTTCAGCGTGCCGCACAACATTGTTTTGAGCAACAGCAACTGATTAATGAATTATTACAAGATTGTTTTAAGCAGCACATTCTTGAGGATCAAAAACAATTTTCGCTCATAAACTTTCTAGACTATTCATCGCCAAAACAAACCGCACTTTTGCGAATGTGGTTAGCTAAAAATCAGATTGCCATGCCAACGCGGATTCAATTAATGCATATTATTGATGATGTTATTCAGGCTAAAGCGGATGCCTCCCCGCAATTCCAACTTGGGGAACATATTATTCGTCGTTATCAGGAATGTCTTTATTTAACGGGAAAATTCGCTGATTTGTCGCAAACTTGTCTTGATATGCCGTTAAATCAACAGATTACCTTGCCTGATAATCTTGGAACAATTTATGCTGCCCACAATACGAAAGGCATTTTAGTGCATTGGAATGACAAACAGGTTCAACTTGCTGATACACAAGAGCCGATTCAAATACGATTTGCTTATACTGGCAAAGTGAAACGACAGCATAATCGCCCTGCCGAAACCATGAAAAAAATTTGGCAAGAGCTCGGCGTTCCGCCTTGGCAACGAAATCGTATTCCTCTCATTTTTTATGGTGAGACTTTACAAAGTGCGGTGGGATTTTTCCGTGTTTTTCAAAATGAAGAAAAATAAAAAATGGGTGATGATTCACCCATTTTTATGATTAAGAAAAGCGTTTAAAATGCCTGCTGTAAATTCTTTCCGTAAATAAAACCCCAGCGGCAAGGTATCAATCACTTCCCCATTTTTACCAATGCCTTTCGTAATGGCTTTACTGTTTGCACCTTTTGGACGCAGTTGCATAACTTCACCAATACGTGCCGTAATCTGATCTAACTTTCCGAGCACAATATAATCCATCAACTCTTCCCAATCTTGGCGTAATTGATGTTCTTGCTCAATCGAAGGTTGCCATAAGATAGGCTGACCAATATGACGCTCACGCAAAGGAATATCTCGACTACCTTCAATAGGAATCCACAAAACTTTTGATAATTTATGACGAACGTGCGAATTTTCCCAATTTACTCCGGCATTTTGAACCAAGGGCGCAAGGCTCACAAACGTGGTTTCCAACGGAAAACCTTCGGCATTGATGGGTAAGGTTTTTAATTCGATGCCTAAATGGGAAAAGTCCTGCTCTGCTTTACTGCCGGCAGTCGCTCCTAATGCGGTTTCAAGCAACATTCCAACCCAACCTTTATCGCGTTTTAAATCAGGCGGAACGGGTATATTTAATTCATCTGCAAGTTCGCCAAAGGTTAACCCCGCAATAGATTGTGCTTTTTCTAATAAGGCTTGTTCGGTTTGTGGGATCATTCGTGGTATTTCTTCAATAATTTCGGTTTAACGTATTCTACGCCTTTGTCGATGTAAGGAATATTTTCTAGTTTCAATAAAAAGCGTTTTGCCGGCAATCCACCACCAAAACCGGTAATTTCACATTTTTTCCCTAATACACGATGACATGGAATAATAATACTAATAGGATTACTCCCTACTGCGCCGCCAACTGCTCGCACCGCCTTAGGGTTATTGATGCTTTCGGCTAATCCACCATAACTGGCTGTTTTACCATAAGGAATTTGACATAATGCATTCCAAATTGCTTGTTGAAATGCGGTCCCTTTAGGCGATAAAGGAATATCGGAGAAACTTTCTGGCTCGCCATTAAAATAACGCCTTAAAGCACACCGCACTTTTTCAAAAAGCGGTAAATCCTCTCTCAAAATCCAATTTGGATTCGGCGTGGTTTGTTCTAATTCACAATCTAAATTTGTTAAATGTTCACCATCAGAAAGCATTAATAACCGACCAATTGGTGAATCCATATAAGCATAAAAAAGTACGGTCATTTTTCTCTCGTTTTTATGAAGTCATATAAGAAAAAAGCACACCGAACATACATTCGGTGTGCTACGTATTATGCTAAATTTTTTACAAATTAGAAACTGTAGTTTAAGTTTAAACCGTAAAGGTTAGCACTTGATTTAACTTTAAATTGACCTGATAAACCTTCTTTAAAGCTATTTTTCTTACCATGTAAGTGTGCGTATCCAAAATCAGCTGATAAGTTTGGAGTAAAACGATAGGTTGCCCCTAAGCTATACCACATACGATCTGTGTCTGGAATTGAAATTGATGGATGATTGATACTTGCATTCTTATCATAAGCAACACCTGCTCTCACTGTTAACGCTTCGGTTGCATCATAAGAGAAACCTAATGCATAACGTGAAGAATTACTGAATTTTTCATCTTTGTGGAATAAAACATTTCCGCTTTCACCATATGCAGTTAAGCTTTTCAAACGTTTCCATTCAGTATATTTATAGCTATATTGAACCGCTAATTTATCCGTTAATTTATGGAATCCAGAAAACTCCCAATAAGCTGGCAAGTGTAAGGTTAAACTACCAGGAATGTTCTCTCCTCCGGTTGCCTGAGTAATTGGCAAGGCAACGCCAGTATTTGCTAACTGGGATAATAACGCGTTATATGCTACAGGAAATTCATTTGAATAATTGCCTTTAAATTTAACGTTTACTGCGGAGTGATACGCTAAGCCCCAACGGTGATTTTCATTGAGTTTATAAGTTAAACCCGCATTCCATCCAAGACTCCATTTATCACCTTTAATTTTTGATACAGATGTATTTGCAGGTGCATTTGCTAACTGGTTAGCTACTGCAGATAACTGTGTTGCTTGAGCAACCTGGCCAGCTGCACTTAATTTTGTCGCCATTGCACCTAATTGCTGAGCAATTGCTTTACCACCGATACCTAAATGACGTTGAACTTCTGCATCAGAATAAATTGTATTTACACCAACACCAAAACTAAAGCCGTAGCCTAAATCATATGCACCACTTAAATTAAAATTTAATGCTTTTAATTCTGTTCGACCACCATATACACCAGCAGCGTATGTATCGTTATATTCAGATTTTAAACCATAATTAACGTTCATACCGCCGCCCAATGCGAAGCGATCATTTACAGGCACAACCACATACATATTAGGTATGATTGCAGTAGGAATAACGTTTTTATGATTAGCTGGTACTCCACCAATAGAACCAGTGACATCAACATCAGCATCAACAAAAACACCACCAGCAGACAACTCTGCTTTTTTAAACTCAGTCATTAATGCTGGGTTAGTTGCAACTACTGAAGCATTATCAGCAACAGCTGCATTTCCTGCATAAGCCATTCCTAGGCCTGAGGTAGAAATTTCTGCTAATTGGAATGCTGCTGCATTTGCACCGCTTGCAGCGGATAACATCGCCATTGCTAATAGCGTTTTATTAAATTTTGTCATTTGGAACCTTTGTTATTAATAATAATGAAAAAATCCGCGAGATTCTAAAACTCCAATAAATGGAGTGCAAATTATTTCATACTAATTTGTAAGTGTTCCGACCAGTGATAAACAAATGATATTTAAATTAAAAAAATGTAGTTACTTTTGCAGGTGGCTCAAAAGTGCTAAAATATAATCAATCTTAATTTTAAAATAAGGAAATCCTATGACAGTAACATGCAAAGCAGAAGAATCTCTCACTTGTAGTTGTGTTGATGTGGGTACGATTATTGACGGTTCAGATTGCTCTGTTGATATTCATCAAACCTATGCGAATAAAGCTGAAGCTGAAGCGGCACTTAATCGTTTCATTGAAAAAGCACGCAAAACAGAAAGCGATCCTTGCGACATTAAAAGTGAAATCACTGAAACTGAAAATGGCGCAAATTTAACAGCTCGCTTTACATTTAGCTGCCAAGCTGAAGCGATGATTTTTGAATTAGCGAATCGCTAAAAACACATTAAAAAAATAACCGCACTTTATCCTTTAAAATAAAGTGCGGTTATTTTTTTAGTTAAAACCCAATTAAATCACTATCGCAAACGTTTGCTCAATCTGATACAATCACGCCGTTTTATCATTTAACCTAAAAATATAGGATAACATTGTGAGCAAACCATCATTAAGTTATAAAGATGCAGGCGTGGATATTAATGCCGGTAATGAATTAGTTGAACGTATTAAACCACATGTGAAACGAACCACTCGTCCTGAAGTCATCGGCGGATTAGGTGGGTTTGGTGCACTATGTGCCATTCCGAACAAATATAAAGAACCTATCCTTGTTTCCGGTACAGACGGTGTAGGCACCAAATTACGTTTAGCCATTGACTTAAAAAAACACGATACCATCGGTATTGATTTGGTTGCAATGTGTGTTAACGATTTAGTCGTACAAGGTGCAGAACCACTATTCTTCTTAGATTACTATGCGACTGGAAAACTTGAAGTCGATGTTGCCTCTGACGTAGTAAAAGGCATTGCAGAAGGCTGTGTGCAATCGGGTTGTGCATTAGTCGGCGGTGAAACTGCTGAAATGCCGGGTATGTACCACGCAGGTGATTATGACCTTGCAGGTTTCTGTGTGGGAGTGGTCGAAAAATCAGAAATCATTGATGGTAGCCAAGTTAAAGTCGGTGATGCTTTAATTGCACTAGGTTCAAGTGGCCCACATTCAAACGGTTATTCTTTAATTCGTAAAGTCATTGATGTTGCTAGCGTCAACCCTGCTACTGAGCAATTAAATGGTCGTCCATTAAGTGAACAAGTACTTGCACCGACAAAAATCTATGTGAAATCTGTTCTCGCTTTAATCAAACAAACGGAAGTCCATGCTATCGCACACTTAACGGGTGGCGGTTTCTGGGAAAATATCCCTCGTGTATTACCGAAAAATACTAAAGCGGTCATTGATGAAAGTAGCTGGGAATGGCAACCGGTGTTCAAATGGTTACAAGAAAAAGGCAACATTGAAACCTATGAAATGTACCGTACATTTAACTGTGGCGTGGGCATGGTGATTGCATTACCACAATCAGAAGTAGAAACCGCTTTAGCGATTTTAAAGCAATCAGGTGAAAATGCCTGGTTAATCGGTCATATCGAAAGTGCGACAGATGACGAACCACAAGTTATCATTAAATGATATCTCTTTTCCATCTCAGGGCGAAAATTTCAGAATGAAAGGTTCGCCCTTCTTTTATGTTGAATAATATGAAAAAAATTGCCGTCCTAATTTCAGGGCAAGGATCGAATCTTCAAGCGATAATTGAGGCTTGTCAAGCAGGCTTTATTCCAGGAAAGATTGTGACTGTCATCAGTAATAAAATCGATTCATTTGGCTTAGAACGCGCTAAAAGTGCGGGTATTCCTAGCCGAGTTTTTTTGCGCCAAGATTTTGCCTCTAATCTCGATATGGATAAAGCTATCGGTGATTATTTAGACGATCTCAATGTTGATCTCATTGTGTTAGCTGGTTACATGAAAATCTTAACCAAACCATTCACACAACGTTTTGTGGGGAAAATTTTAAATATTCATCCTTCCCTTCTGCCAAAATATCCTGGGTTGCATACTTATCAAAGAGCACTTGAGAATGGCGAGAGTGAACACGGTACAACTGTGCATTTTGTCAATGAAGAGATCGATGGTGGTGCCATTGTATTACAAGCCAAAGTGCCTATTTTTCCTGGCGATACTGTCGAGGATATTGAGCTTCGAACTCGTGAACAGGAATATCACATTTATCCTTTAGTGATTAAATGGTTTGTCGAAGATCGATTAAAACTCATTGAAAATCAAGCCTATTTAGACAGCAAACCGTTGCCACAGAATGGTTACGCTAATGAGTAAAGCGATATACGCTCTTGAAAAGAGTGACTTAAATCACCATTAAACAACCTGATTTTATGAAAAAAACAATAAACCCTGTATAATCGGGATTTTATTATTGTGGGATATAATATGCCAATTAACTTTACTCAGATTTTTCAAGATAGCCTCAACTTTATGCGTAATCAGCGAAAAACCGTGCTGCTTTTCGTTGGGGTTTTCATTGCATCACAATTTATCAATGCATTAGTCAGTGTCCCAATGCCGAGTTTAGGTAATAATCCTGATCCATCGCAACAGGATATTATTAATGCATTGAGCAAAGTGGAGCCAACTGCACTGATTGGATCTTTTTTATTCCAACAATTGTTAATGTCTTTTATTGCAACCTTCGGTATTGCAACTATTCATCATATCAGTCAGCAAAATCAAAATCCGATTAATCAAGGGCTCATGCTGACATTGCGTCGTTTTTTAGGTGTGGTGGTTTTAGATATTTTTATGAGTTTGCCACTTTTATTTGGCCTTGCTGATGTCATGAGCTCATCTTTAAGCAAAGATGAGCTCTCTCCTTTAAGCCAAAATGCGCTCTCTCCCCTAGCCTTTGTTTCAATGGTATTTGGTTTATTTTTCTTTGTTCGCCTATGCTTATCGCCTGTGCATTACATTGCATCCAATCAATCTATCGGGCAAAGTGCTTTACAAGTGTGGCGTGCGGGTGTTAAACGTAATGGCATATTGATTATTTATGCTTTGATCACTTATTTACTTCTACCTTTATTAGTGAATAGTGTTGGTGCAATCCTAGGTACATCATTTCTAAGTGTGATTTTTGGCATCTTGGCTGCATTATTTCAAATGTTTATTTTGGTATTTACTTACCGTTTTTACAGCTTATTTATGAAGGCATAATATGAAACAACTTCTTGAATTTATTCCGCTTGTTCTCTTTTTTATCACCTACAAAATGTTTGGTGTGCGTGAGGCAGCTATTGTCTTAGTAATTGCGACCATCATTCAGATGGTTGTATTAAAACTGAAATATGGCGTGATTGAGAAACAACAAAAAATCATGGCGATTGCTGTCGTTTTTTTTGGTTTGCTCACTGCCTATTTCAATGAAATCAAATACCTACAATGGAAGGTCACGATTATTAATGCCCTCTTCGCCATTGTTTTATTGGTTGCACAATTTCAATTTAATACGCCACTGGTGAAAAAGTTATTAGGCAAAGAAATCCAATTACCGGATAATGTGTGGAACAAATTAAATATAGGCTGGGCAGGATTTTTCATTCTGTGCATGCTCGTAAATATTTATATCAGTCAAAATATGTCTGAAGATGCTTGGGTTGATTTTAAATCTTTCGGTTTACTTGGTATGACCTTTGTTGCAACAATCATCAGCGGTGCTTATATTTACCGTTACTTACCTAAAGATGATCAAAAAAATGATGGGGATAAATAATGGTTACAAATCTTACTGATAAAAACGGTCGTCAATCTAAAGGCGTATTATTATTACGCACCTTAGCGATGCCTTCAGATACCAATGCGAACGGTGATATTTTCGGTGGCTGGATTATGTCACAAATGGATATGGGCGGCGCAATTTTAGCGAAAGAAATTGCCCACGGCCGTGTCGTCACCGTTGCAGTTGAAAGTATGAACTTCATTAAGCCTATCTCGGTAGGGGATGTGGTTTGCTGCTACGGACAATGTCTTAAAGTGGGTCGTTCTTCTATTAAAATTAAAGTAGAAGTCTGGGTAAAAAAAGTCTCTAGCGAACCCATTGGTGAACGCTATTGTGTCACCGATGCGGTATTTACCTTCGTTGCAGTGGATGCTGACGGAAAATCTCGCAGCATCCCACGTGAAGGCAACCATGAATTAGAACAAGCCTTAAAAACGATTGAAGAATTGCACTTAAGTTGCTAATAGGAGAAGCTATGTACTATGTAATTTTTGCCCAAGACATTCCCGGCACCTTAGAAAAACGTCTTGCTGTACGTGAACAACATCTTGCTCGTTTAAAACAATTACAAGAAGAAGGTCGTTTATTAACCGCAGGTCCTAATCCGGCCATTGATGATGAAAATCCAGGTGAAGCTGGCTTTACAGGCTCGACTGTGATTGCTCAATTCGAAAGCCTGTCTGCAGCAAAAGACTGGGCGGCACAAGATCCTTATGTTGAAGCTGGCGTTTACGGTGATGTGATTGTGAAGCCTTTCAAAAAAGTTTTCTAAATAAAACGAACTCTACACTCAAAGACGGATCTAAATATCCGTCTTTCTCTTTATATGGAATCTCCTATGCGAGCACTTAAACACACGACAATTTCGTTATTAATTTTAACCGCACTTTCAGGCTCAGCTTTGGCTAATCAGCATGCCCATAAAAGCAAAAATGAAACGGTGCCACAAACTAACCTTGCAGAAGAACAAGCCAAATGGGCACAGCAACAGCACGCTCATGAATTAAAGTTGATTGAACAACGCGCGACTTTTCTGCAATTAGAATCGCTCCTAAAAAGTGCGGTCAAAAATAATCATGTTTCTAATAATGCCAAATTATTTCTTGGGCTTATTGATTCTTTAAAAGGTTATCCATTGCAAACTGATGCTATAGTGGCTTATTTGGATGCGCGTGTAAAAACCGTTAATCGCGATACGCCTCGTGAAGAAGTAAATGCATTGAGAACAGACATTGAACAATTTATTCAGCAACATTCCTCTCATTTTCTACGTGGAAAATTAGAACAAAGTATTTTTACCTTGTTCATCAATGCTGAAGATACTCAAGCTCTCGCCAAACTCACGCCTAATAATTTGGAAACACAAATTGCCGTGCTCACGGCTAAATATCAAATAGAAGCAGCCAATACTAATCAAACGGCAGAAAACCAATCAAATGACAAGAATAAATCGGCTATTTTATCTGAGTATGAACAACTTTGGCTCAACAACGCTGAGCTTCCTAATGATGCTCAGCTATGGTTAGCTTGGTATTCACAAGGTGGACGCACTGAAGAGAAGATCTATCAAAAAGCGGAAATGCTTTTTAGTAAAAATGACGCGAAAGGTCTCGAAATACTCGCTAAAGAGTTAGAAAAAATTGAGAATGCTAAAGAAGATGAGCAAGTAGGTGCTCATTTAGCGCTCTATCAGGACCTATTAAAAAATCCAGCAAATTTGAAAACACTCGCTGAGAGGCTGCCATTAATTGATGGTAACACGAATAAAATCATCAATAAATTTGTCGTAGTGCTAGGTTTTACTCGTTATTTGCGAACCATTCCGGAAAATATGGATGAGCCAACCTTCACCCCTTACGAGCAATGGGCGAAGACTTGGCAATTAAACGAAACTGAATTACGTGATTGGAAAATCGCCTTTATTAGCCGTTTCTTTGATAATGAAAGTCCTAATTTTGTGCAATGGCGCGATCAGGAAATTCTTAAACTCAATGCAGATAACCTCATTGAACGTCGTTTACGTACGGCTATTTGGCAACAAACAGATTTACTCGCCTGGTTAAATGCGCTTTCTAATGAAAGCAAACAAAAACAAGAATGGCGTTATTGGATGGGGAAAACACTCGAAAAAGAGAATATCACAAAATCCAAAGAAATATTCTCTGAATTAAGCAACGAACGCGGATTCTACCCAATGTTAGCGACAGCTAAATTATATCCTGAAGATCGTGGCACGGGATATGATTTCGGTCAACCAGGATTAGAAGTATTTATCGCGAGAAGTATTTCAGATCCTTACTGGGAACATGAATATAAAAAATTTCAGCCAGCTCTCGCAGAAATTGCTGAATTACGACAATTGGATCGATTAGGCGCAGCCAAACAACGTTGGCGTTTTCTATTAGAAAAATTATCGCAAGAAGAACAACTACAGATTGCTTTAAGCCAATATGCGAATGAACAAAATTGGTTTGAATTAGGCGTGGATGGCTCAATTATTGCGAAAGCATGGGATTATATCGGATTACGTTTACCAAATGCTTACAGTCAATATTTTGATATTGCCCTCAGTAATGTGAACCTCAGCGCGACGGAACCACAAGCCATTGTAGATAATCGTGTCACCAAAACTTTTGCCATGGCCATTGCTCGCCAAGAAAGTGCTTGGAATCCAATGGCACAATCTTCCGCAAATGCTCGAGGATTAATGCAGTTATTACCGAGCACTGCGCAAAAAACGGCAGAAAATCAGCAACTTCCTTATAACGGTGAGTTAGATTTATTCAAACCGCTTAATAATATTTTACTCGGTACGGCTCACTTAAATGAGCTGAATGCCAAATATCCAAATAATCGCATTTTGATCGCCTCTGCCTATAATGCGGGAGCAAGCCGTGTAGAAAAATGGCTTGCGAGATCAAATGGCAAATTGGCTATGGATGAATTTATCGCATCCATTCCGTTCTTTGAAACTCGAGGTTATGTTCAAAACGTATTAACTTATGATTTTTACTATCAACACCTACAAGATAAAGAAAAATTACAAACCTTTAGCAAAGAGGAATACGATCGGCTATACTAGTCGCACTAGTTTAATAGTATAGGATTGTTGATATGTATATTAGTCGCAATTTAGAACAATGGAATGCTTTCCTCGCGACCTTGCAAACCGCGTTTGAGCAAGGCAAAGCACAAGATTTCTTAACGCTCCTACTCACACCTGATGAGCGCGATGCGGTGGGGTTACGTTTACAAATCGTGGCGCAGTTATTGGATAAAAACCTCTCACAACGAGAGATTCAACAAAATCTCAATACCAGTGCGGCAACCATTACGCGTGGTTCTAATATGCTCAAAACAATGGATCCGGATTTTATAAACTGGGTGAAAAGCCAACTCGATGAGCAAGCTGCAAAAAACTAAGCGAATTTTGACCGCACTTTTACCTCTTTTTCACCCATCTTGGTGGAAAAAAAATTGGCAACGGGTTGCGTGGCGTTTTTCTCTCGCAATCCTGGCATTTTTCATTTGCTTCCGCTTTATCCCTGTTCCCTTCTCTGCCTATATGGCACAGCAAAAAATTGGGCACTTATTACAGTTGGATTTCAGCTATTCAATCAAATACGATTGGGTGAGCCTTGATGAAATCTCACCAAATATGCAACTTGCAGTGATTGCCGCTGAAGATCAAAAATTTCCAAACCATTGGGGCTTTGATTTTGAGGCGATTCAAAAGGCCTTTAAATTTAATGAAAAATCTCGCCGAATCCGAGGCGCCTCAACGATTTCTCAACAAACCGCGAAAAACCTCGTTCTCTGGCATGGACAAAGTTGGTTTCGCAAAGGATTAGAAGTTCCCACAACGGCATTAATGGAAATCTTTTGGTCCAAAGAACGCATTTTAGAAGTGTATTTAAACATCGCAGAATTTGGTAATGGCATTTTTGGTGTAGAAGCAGCTAGTCGCTATTACTTCAAAAAATCAGCAAAAAATTTAACTCAATCAGAAGCGGCATTACTCGCAGCGGTTTTACCAAACCCTATCATCTATAAAGTAAATAAGCCTAGTGCGTTAGTTCGTAAAAAACAAAGTTGGATTATGCGACAAATGAATGGATTAGGCTTGAATTATCTAAAAGAAATGTAGATTCGTTATAAAGAAAAAACCTTGAAACTCACTTTAAGTTTCAAGGTTTTAAATTTGGTGGAGATAATCGGGATCGAACCGACGACCTCTTGAATGCCATTCAAGCGCTCTCCCAACTGAGCTATATCCCCAAATAACGCAAGCTATGATAAATTTCGGCTGATAAACTGTCAATATTGAAATAATCAAATCCCGCTTATCAGCCTAAATATTAAGCGTTTTGAGATTTAATAAAATCAATGGCACGTTGGATACGCGCTAACACACGTTCACGGCCAATACCCACTAATGTCACGTCCATAGAAGGTGATTGACCTGAGCCAGTTACAGCCACACGTAATGGCATCCCGACTTTACCCATCCCCACTTCTAATTCAGCAGCGGTTTGTTCAATCGCTTCATGAGTAGAATGTAAATCCCAGCTAGAAAGTGCGGTCAATTTTTCTTTTACTTTTTCAAGTGGTTCAATCGCTGCTGCTTTAAAGTGTTTTTTCACCGCAGCTTCATCAAAACTTTCAAACTCTTCGAAGAAATAACGGCTTGCTGAGGCCATTTCTTTTAAGGTTTTGCAACGTTCTGCAAGCATCGTCACGATTTCTGTTAACGCTGGACCATTTGAAGTATCAATACCTTGATCTTTATAGTGCCATGCAAGGTGTTTGGCCACATATTCAGGTGGTAATTCACGAATGTAATGATGATTTAACCACAATAATTTTTCTGTGTTAAATGCACTTGCAGATTTACTCACGTGATCTAATTCGAAGAATTTAATCATTTCTTCACGTGTAAAGATCTCTTGGTCACCATGACCCCAACCTAAACGAACAAGATAGTTAATTAAGGCTTCAGGTAAATAACCGTCATCACGATATTGCATCACACTTACCGCACCATGACGTTTTGAGAGTTTTTGGCCATCATCACCGTTAATCATAGAAACGTGCGCATATACTGGAATTGGTGCACCTAACGCTTTTAAGATATTAATTTGACGAGGGGTGTTGTTAATATGGTCTTCACCACGCACAACGTGAGTAATTCCCATATCCCAGTCATCCACTACCACACAAAAGTTGTAGGTTGGTGAACCGTCTGTACGACGAATAATTAAATCATCTAATTCGCTGTTGCTGATTTCAATACGACCACGCACGGCATCATCAAATACGACTGAACCCTCTGTTGGGTTTTTAAAACGTACAACATGTGGCTCATCGGCTGCATGATTGTGATCATGTAAACAATGACGGTCATAACGTGGTTTTTCTTTGTTTTGCTCTTGTGTATGACGTAATTCTTCTAGGCGCTCTTTAGAGCAATAGCAACGATAAGCCAAGCCTTGTTCAATCATTTCATCAATCACTTGATTGTAACGATCAAAGCGTTTGGTTTGATAATAAGGACCATGCTCCCAAGCAAGGTTTAACCACTCCATCCCTTCAATGATTGCCGCTGTTGCTTCCGGTGTAGAACGCTCTAAATCGGTATCTTCAATACGTAATACAAATTCACCGTTGTTATGTTTTGCAAATAACCAAGAATAAAGGGCTGTACGTGCACCGCCCACGTGCAAATAACCTGTCGGGCTTGGGGCAAAACGCGTACGTACTTTGACATTCGGATCTAATTCAAAAGGAGGATCAATTTTCATTTTCTTAATAACCTATTCATTTACAAAAATTACCTTTATTTTACTACGACTTGCGTGACTTCTAAATAAAAAATCTGATTTTATGCCTATTTTTGCAACAACTAGACGCTTTTTCATAAAAATATATTGACTGAAATCTCATTATACTTATAATGCCAATCCACAACATTAAGGGCGATTAGCTCAGTTGGGAGAGCACCTCCCTTACAAGGAGGGGGTCACTGGTTCGAGACCGGTATCGCCCACCACTTTTTCCAAAGTTGGCTTTAATGTTGTAGAAGTTTGACCAAGCGGGCGATTAGCTCAGTTGGGAGAGCACCTCCCTTACAAGGAGGGGGTCACTGGTTCGAGACCGGTATCGCCCACCACTTTT